>NZ_FOWG01000007.1:0-455762 GCF_900115375.1 Variovorax sp. PDC80
GCTCCAATTGGGCACCTGTCGCTTGGGTCTGGCTCGCTGAAGCACGTATCCTCGCTACTAGGCTGGCCGCGTAGATCATTTCAAATACACCCTCTGAGAGCGAACAGGCGCGAGTCGCGTTCGATCGCGTGAGGCCATCACCCGATGTGGGTCTCCCGTCGGCGCGCTTGAAAGCGTTCAGTGCCTGCGCGGCGCCGCGTCGGCCGTTGGCGCATGCCGCAGCCGGTAGTCGCGCGGCGCCATGCCATGCTGGCGCCGGAACGCCGCGCTGAAGCGGCCGTGGCACTCCCACCCAGCTTCGGCCGCCACCGCCTGCACGCCGAGTTGCGTGTCGCGCAGTAGCCGTGCCGCGAGCGCGAGCCGCTCGTCGACCAGCAGGCCATGCACTGACAGCCCCGAAGCCGCGCGCACCTGTGCCTGGAGCCGCGCCGTGCGCAGGCCGACGCGCTGCGCGAGCTCGTCGACCGACCAGGCGCGTGCCGGCGCCTCGCCGACCAGCGCGCGCAGTCGGCGCACCGTGGCCTCGGCGTCGTCGGCGCCTTCCTCGGCGCCCGAGCGCGCGGGGCGCAGCAACTGGTGAAGGTCGAGCAGCACGCAGGTCAGCAGTTCGGTCGCGCGCGCATGGAACAGCGGCACGAAGGCCGGCTGATCGGCGGGCTCGTCGCGGATGCGCGCGAGGCAGTCGCGCACGCGCGGCGTGAGCGCCGCGTTGCACAGCACGCGGCCGTCGTCGCGGTCCACGAGTTCGGCCATTTGCCGCGCCGGCAGTTGCACGCCCAGCGCCTGCAGCCAGCGCGGCAGCAGCGCGCGGCGCAGCCGGAACTGCACGAAGTTGTTGCGGCAGGCGCCCGGGATGTGGATCAGGTAGCCGCCGTCGCGGTTGGGCGTGCGCAGCAGCGCGCGGTCGACGCGGAAATCGAGCGCGCGGCCCTGCGCGCTGCCGATCTGGCCCGTGACGTGGCCGGCCAGGAAGAAGGTGACCAGCAGCTCGTCGCCGGGCGGCAGTTGCACGTGCAGGTCGTCGTTGAGGCGGAAGTCGAAGTACAGCGCGCTCGCGCCTTCCCAGGGCGTGGTGCGCAGCCGCAGGATGCGGCCGCCGTCGCGCGGCCAGCGCACCTCGCGGCTCGCGCCGTCGTGCAGGCCCGCGAGCGCGAGCGGTCTTTCGACCGGCAGCCGGACCAGGGCCGCGTTGAAGTCGTCCTCGGGCAGCGCGCCCGGGGGCATGGCCGGGAGCAGCGACGGGATCGGCACAGTCTGCGAGCGGATCGGCATAGAAAACCCTGCCCTGCGGCGTTAGCGTTGCAACACTTTGATGGAGCGCGGAGTTTAGGTATGAATGTGCGACGTGTCTGCCGGTTTCTGGGGCTTGCGGCGGCCTCCCTGGCACTGGTGCTGCCGGCGTTGTCGGCGGCCCAGGCCGCCTGGCCCGCGCGGCCGATCCGGCTGGTGGTGCCCTTCGTGGCGGGTGGCGGCGCCGATGTGACGGCGCGGCTCATCGCAGCGAAGTTGCAGGAGCGGCTCGGCCAGCAGATCGTGGTCGACAACAAGCCCGGCGGCAACACGCTGATCGGCGCGCAGGAGCTGATGAAGGCCCAGCCCGACGGCTACACGCTGCTGTGGTCGATCGACCAGACCTTCGTGCTCAACCCCTCGCTCTACAACCGCCTGCCCTACGACCCGCGCAAGGACTTCGCGCCGGTGGCACTCGCGATCACCTCGCCCAACGCGGTGATCGTGCGCGCCGGCGTGCCGGGCGCGGTGGCCGACGTGCACGAGCTCGTGAAGCGCGCCCGGGCCGAGCCCGGCAAGGTCAACATCGGCGCGGCGGCGATCCTGTCACAGATGGCGCTCGAGGAGTTCAACCGCAGCGCCGGCATCCAGAGCACGCGCGTGCCCTACAAGGGCAGCGCCGAAGTCGCGCAGGCCACGGTCGCGGGCGACATCGACGCGGCCTTCGACGGCATCGCGCCCTATGTGCAGTTCGCGAAGGCGGGCCGCGCGAAGATCCTGGCCTTCGCGTCGTCGCGGCGCTTCTCGGGCCAGCCCGAGGTGCCCACGCTCGAGGAGCTGGGCTACAAGGGCGTGGACTTCTCGGTCTGGTTCGGCATCGTCGGGCCCAGGGGCCTGCCGCCCGAGATCGTGGCGCGCGTGAGCGAAGGCGTGGACTGGGCGCTGCACCAGCCCGATGTGGTCGAGAAGCTGCTGGTGTTCGGCTTCGAGCCCGCGGCCCAGACCGGGCCGCAGGCGCTCGCGACGCGCATCGACGCCGACCTGGCGCGCTATGCGCCGGTGATCCGCCGGCTCGGCTTCAAGCTCGACTGAGGGCCTTCCCATCATGAAAGTCGCGGGCCTGATCGGAGGCGTCGCGTGGCCCTCCACGCTCGGCTACTACAAGCTGCTCAATGAAGGCGTGCAGCGCGAACTCGGCGGCCTGCACTCGGCGCGCTGCGTGATCGTGAGCCTGGACTTCGCCTGCATCCATGCGGCCATGGCGGCGGGTCGGCCGGCCGATGCGCGCGCGCAGATGGAGACGGCCGCGCGGCAGGCGCGCGCCGCGGGCGCCGAGCTGATCGCGATCCTCGCGAACACCGGCCACTTCGCGGCCGACGAGGTGAAGGCCGCGGCCGGCGTGCCGCTGGTGCACGTGGCACGCGAGACCGGCGATGCCGTCGCCGCCGAGCGACCGGGCCTGCGCCGCCTGGGCGTGCTGGCCACCAGCTTCGCGCTCGACGCGCCCTTCTTCGGCCGCCTGCTCGGCGAGGGCGCGGGCTTCGAACTGGTGCTGCCCGACGCGGCCCAGCGCCGCACCCTCGATGCCGCGATCTTCGGGCCGCTGGCGCGCGGCGAGGCCGGTCGCGACGAGGGCCTGATGGTCTCGACCTTGTGCAACGCGCTGGTGGCGCGCGGCGCCGAGGGCGTGGTGCTGGGCTGCTCCGAACTGAGCTACGCCAGGCCCTGGCTGCGCTGCCGCGCGCCGATCTTCGATGCGACCGAGATCCATGCGCGCGCCATCGTGCGCGAGATGCTGCGCACCTGATTTTTTCCTTCCCTCCGTTCATTCATCGCCAGAAAGAGAGACACCGCATGCAGACCGCCGAGTTCCCGCTGCCCTTCGTCAATGCACCGTACAGCCGCGCGCTGTTCGACGACGACTGGATCTTCGTCTCGGGCACCATCGGCATGGACTACGACACGCAGCAGCTCGCCGAGAGCGCCGAGGACCAGACCCGGCTGATGATGCGCAACATCGAGCGCTACCTCGCGGCCTGCGGCGGACGGCTCGACCAGATCGTCAACTACACCTTGATCATCGCGGGCGCCGAGCATCTGGGCGCGGTGGTGCGCACGTTGTCCGAAGTGCTGCCGACCAAGCCCACCGGCACCGCGATGCTGGCCGGCATCGCGGTGCCCAAGGCCTGGGTCGAGATGCAGGTGATCGCGCGCAAGAGCCACGGCGCCGGCGCCGGTGGAGGCGCGCGGTGAAGGCGACGCTGCTGCGCGCGCTGGCGTGCGGTGCGGTGGTGGCAGGCGCGATCGCGGCCTGCGGCGGCGACGGGGGCGGCGGTGGCTTTCTGCCCGGCCCCGTTGGCGGCAATCCTCCCGCAACGCCGGACAAGTACAGCGCGGAGGTTCGCTGGACGCAGTACGGCCTGCCGCACGTGAAGGCCGCCGACTACGCGGGGCTCGGCTATGGCTACGGTTATGCGGTGGCGCGCGACCATCTGTGCCTGCTGGCCGACCGCGTGGTCACGCTGCGCGGCGAGCGGTCGGAACGCTTCGGGCCCGACGGGGCATCGCTGGTCGCGTTCCTGCAGACCTCGAACTTGAACAGCGACCTGTTCTACCGCGTGCAACTGTCCGACGAGGAGGTCGATGCCGCATGGCGCGATCTCTCGGCCGATGCGCGCGGCCTCGCCGAGGGCTATGCGGCCGGTTTCAACCGCCGGCTGCGCGACCTCGGCGCCGAGGCCGCCACCACCGCCTGCCAGGGCGCGGCGCCGCCGCAGATGCGGGCCAGCGACGTGGTGCGTGCCACCATGCAGGTCAACTCGCTGTGGAAGGCGCTGGCCGTGGCGCCCTATGCCGCGGGCTCGACCTGGGACCAGCTGGGCGCGCCCGCCGTCGCCAGGGCCGCCGAAGACCGTCCGCCCGCGCAGCGCATGGCGAGCAATGCCTGGGCTTTCGGCGCCGAGGCCACGGGCACCGGTGCATCGATCATGGTCGCGAACCCGCACACGCTGTGGCAGGGCCATTGGCTGCTGATGCACCAGATGCACCTGAGCATCCCCGGCGAGATCGACGTGATGGGCGCCGACTTCCTCGGCCTGCCGCTGCCGCTCTCGGGCTTCACGCAGCACCTGGCGTGGAGCATCGAGGCGCCGTCGACCGTGACCTATCCATTGCTGATCGCGCTCGACGTGCGCGCCGGCGACAAGCCCTCGTACACGGTCGACGGCCAGCGCCGCGAACTGAGCACGAAGCGCGTGGCGCTGCGCGTGCGCCAGGCCGATGGCAGCGTGGCCACGCAGCAGCACGAGCTGCCCGTGTCGCACCTCGGGCCGCTGTACCGGCTGCCGGCCGATGGCGACCGCGCCGCGGGCTGGTATGCGATCACCGACCCCAGCATCGCGAATGCGCGCGCGCTCGACCAGATGCTCGCGGTCGCGAAGGCGCGCGACATCGCGGGCTTCGAGCAGGCGGTGGCCAGCAACCGCGGCATCACCGCCCACCTGATCGCGGGCGACAGCCAGGGCCGCGCGATGTACATCGAGTCGGGCCCGCTGCTGGACATCGACGATACGGCGCTGCGCGGCTGTGCCACCGTGGCGCCGCCCGACGACATGACGGTGCCGGTCGCGCTCGATGGCCGTCGCGGCGCCTGCGCCGTGCGCGATGCGCAGGGCCGGCCGAAGCTCGCGCCCGCGAGCCGCATTCCCGCGCTCGCCACGCGCGGCATCGTGCAGAACGCGAACGACAGCTACAGCCTGTCGCTGATGGGGCAGCAGCTCGACGGCTATTCGCTGCTGCTCGGCAGCCCGAAGGCACCGCCCGGCATGCGCACGCTGATGTCGCAGCGCCAGATCCAGGAGGGCCTGCGCGACGGCCGCATTGACAGCGCCGAGGCGCTCGGCATGGTGTTCGACAACCGCAACTACCTGGCGGAAACCACGCTCGACGCGGTGCTCGCGGCCTGCGCGGGCGCGAAGGGCGATGCGCAGGTGCAGGCGGGCTGCGCCATCCTCTCGGCCTGGGACCGGCGTCACGACGTGGACAGCCGCGGCGCGCTGCTGTTCCATGAGCTGGGTCCGCGGCTCGCATCGGTGCCGGGCCTCTACGCCGAGCCCTACGACAGCGCGCGGCCCTACCGCGTGCGGCCGGTCTCCACCGCGCCGGCCGTGAGCGCGGCCATCGTCGCCGCGGTGGGCGACACGGTGCAGGCGCTCGCCGGGCTGGGCCTACGCGGCGACGAGCGCTGGGGCGACATGCTCGCGCGCCCCACGCCGCAAGGCCGCGTGCCGCTGCACGGCGGTTCGGGCGAGCAGGGCGTGCTCAACGCGCTCGACGGCGCGCCGCTCGGTCGCGAGGGCTTCGGCGACATCATTGCGGGCACCTCCTACGTGCACCTCGTGACCTGGGACCACGGCCGGCTGGTGGCCAGGCTGATGATGGCGGCCGGCCAGTCCACCGATCCGGCTTCGCCGCACCACGACGACCAGCTGCCACTGTTCTCGCGCAAGCAGCTCGTGACGCCGCCGTTCACCGAGGCGGAGATCGCGGCCGATCCGAAGCTCGAGCGGCTGGTGTTGCGCGAGTGAGGCGTCGTTAGACTGGCGGGCCGTCGTCTCTTCGTTCCGATCGCCCAGCCCATGGCAGCCCCCCGCCCCGAGAACATCTTCGATCTGCTGCAGGTGGCGCAAGCCGGCCTCAAGGAAGCACGCGCCGACGACGGCGCGCTGCTGCTGATGCATTTCGCGTTCCGCGGCCTGGTCGCGAAAGCCGATCTGTTCCTGGCCGGCCATGGCCTGTCGCGCGTCCATCACCGCATGCTCTATGCGATCGCGCGCACCGACGGCATCGCGGTCGGCCAGCTGATCGCGCTGCTGGGCGTGTCGAAGCAGGCGATGCATCGGCCGCTCAAGCATCTGCAGGAACAGGGACTGGTGCTGGCCGAGCGCAGCCCGCACGAGCATCGCAGCAAGCTGTTGCGGCTCACGCGCGAGGGCGCGCGCATCGAGCGCCAGGCTTCCGCGCACGAGGCGGCGGCGATGGAGCGCGCGCTGAAGTCGGTCGGCGAAAGCGAGCGCCAGGCCTGGCGCACGGTCATGCTCGAGCTGGCGCGGCAGATCTAGGCCGCCGAGATGCCCGCACTCCCGAAGTAGGCATCGCGCTGCTGGCGAAAACGCGCCGCCTCGTCGAGTAGCCATGCCAGCACGGTCGGCGTGGCGGGATGGGAAGGGCTGCCGATGAAGCGGTACGTCGCATTGGAAAGCACCCGCTGGCGGAACGCGAGCACCAGCCGTCCCGACGTGAGGTAGTGCAGCACGAGCGCCAGCCGCCCCATGGCGATGCCTTGGCCTCCCAGTGCCGCCTGCACCGCCAACAGCGACAGGTTGAACTGCGTCCCCTGCCGCAGCGCCGAGGGCGCCAGGTCCACGCCCACGGCGCCGAGCCACTGCGCCCACTCCTCCGTCGGCTCGCCGCCTTCCCCCGGGTCCGCGGCATGCAGCAGCTGAGAGCCCTTGAGCTTGCTCGCCTTGCGCAACTCGGGATGGGCCTGCATGAAGCTCGGCGCGGCGACCGGCACCAGCCATTCGTCGAGCAGGTCGACCGCTTTCGCATCCTCGCTGCCCGCGGCACCCAGCCGCACCGCCGCGGCGATGCCTTCGCGCGACATGCGCGAGGGATCGACGCGGTCGGACTCTCCGACCACCCGGAACGCCATGTCCGGATTGGCGCGGTAGAGGCTGCCCAGCCGCAGCGTGAGCCACAACATGGCGAGCGACGGCGAGCAGCTGATGTTGACCGGCTCGCCCACATGCGCGAGCTGCAACCGGTGCACGGTGCTCGCCAGGTTGCGGAACGACTCGCGCGTTGCCGCGTAGAGCTGCTCCCCCTGCGGCGTCAGCGCCAGTCCCGCGGGCGTGCGCAGCAGCAGCACGTGTCCGAGCCGGTCCTCCAGTCGCTTGACCTGCTGGCTCACTGCGCCCTGCGAGACGTGCAGTTCCGCGGCCGCCTTGGTGAAGCTGCAACAGCGCGCGGCTGCGTCGAAGCAGCGCAGCCACGCCAGCAGCGAGGGGGACAGCGAGGGCGTGGTGCCAGGGCTCATTAGTTTCATTGAGGCAGGAGCACTATAAATCCGTTGCTGGTTGCTGGCTCGACGCAAAGAATTGCCTCAACAAAACTGATGTGGAGTCGATATGCGCGTACTGGTGGCCGGGTTCAAGCACGAGACGAACACCTTTGCCTCGAACCGCGCCGATTGGGCCGCCTTCGAGCGTGGCGAGAGCTTTCCGAAACCCACGCGCGGCGACGCGATGCTGGAGATGATCTCGAAGGTGGACGTCTCCGCCAGCGGCTTTGCCAGCGTCGCGAAGCGCCATGGCTGGACGCTGGTTCCGAGCCTGTGGGCTGGCGCCGTTCCCTCGTCATACATCACCGACGATGCCTTCGAGCGCATCTGCGACACCATCCTGCGCGACGTGAAGACGCTCGCATACGACGCCATCTACCTCGAGCTGCATGGCGCCGCCATGAGCGAGTCGTTCGACGATGCCGAGGGCGAATTGCTCGCGCGCATCCGACAGGCCGTCGGCAAGAACGTGCCGCTCGTGGCGAGCCTGGACCTGCATGCCAATGTCACCCGCGCGATGCTCGCGCATGCCGATGCGCTGGTGGCGTTCCGCACCTATCCGCACATCGACTATGTGAAGACGGGCGAGCGTGCGGCCGATCTGCTCGATCGATTGACGCGCCATGGCGGGCGCGAGCCTTGGCATTGCGAACGCCTTCCCTTCCTCATCTCGGTGAGCATGCAAAGCACTTCGGCCGAACCCGCCCGAGGCTGCTATGAACTGCTCGAGGACATCGACCGGCGGCTGGGCACGGTCTCCAGCTTCTGCATGGCTTTCCCGGCCTCGGACTTCGAGGAATGCGGGCCGACCGTCTGGTCCCATGGCGAGCGCGCGCGCGAGGCCGTGGGCCTGCTCCATGCGCATGTCGGCGAGCCCGGCCAGTGGCGGTTGAAGGCACTGGACGCCAAGGAGGCCGTGGATGCCGCCTTGCAGCGCGCCGACCGGAGCCCGCGCACCGTGGTGGTCGCGGACCTGCAGGACAACCCCGGCGTCGGCGGCACCGCGTCCACCACCGGGATGCTGCATGCGCTGCTCGCGGCCGGCGCGGGGCGCCGCTTTCCGGGCCGGGTGGCGCTGGGCGTGCTCTACGACCCCGCGGCGGCAATGCTGGCGCATCGTGCCGGCATCGGCCAGACGATCGACTGCCCCCTCGGGGAGTCGCTGGCCACGCCCATCGGCCAGAGCGAGCCGCCGCTGCAGGGCAGGTTCGAGGTCCGTTCGCTTTCCGATGGCGCCGTCACCTTCAAGGGCCCGAAGATGACCGGGTTCCAGGCCGTGCTCGGTCCCACCGCCTGCCTGGAGATCGAGGGCGTGCTCATCGTGGTCTCCAGCGGGCGCATCGGCACGCAGGATCGCGAGCTCTTTCGCATGGTCGACATCGCACCGGAGGCGATGAAGATCGTCGTCGTCAAGAGTTCGCACCACTTCCGCGCGGACTTCGAGCCGCTGACCGAGCAGCCCGAAACCGATGTCGTGATCGCGCACGCGAAGGGAATGTTCCCCTCCGATCCCGGGGCGCTGACGTGGAAGAAGCTGTCCCCGGCCACGCGCACGCGGCCCTGAGGGAGCGCGGCCATGTTTCGCCTCGGCCTGCACCACCTCGAGACGCTGTTCTGGATCGACCGGCTCGGCTCGTTCGCGGCCGCGGCGGAACGCCTGAACACTACCCAGTCGGGCATCTCGAGCCGTGTGCGTGAGCTGGAAGCGCGGCTGAAGACACGCGTCTTCCAGAAGGAAGGCCGTCGCATGCTGCTCACGCTGCGAGGCCGGGACCTGGTGCGGCGCTGCGAGCCCTTGCTGCAACAGGTGAACGGCGTGCTGCTGTCGGTGACCGACGAGGCCTACGCGACCGGCACCGTGCGGCTCGGCCTCGACGAGATGGCCGCGGCGCCGCGCGTGTTCGGCTTCGTGCACGACGTCGCCGCGGACATGCCGCATCTGAACTGGGACCTGATCGTCGATGCCGGCGCGGCGCTGCGACAGAAGATCGCCGATGGCGTGCTCGACATGGGCATCGTCAGCGGCCCCCTCGATGCGCAGGAACTGGTCGCTCAGCCGATCGGCCGGACCGGGCTGGCCTGGATGGCGAGCGCCACCTACTTCGCCGCAAGGCAGGACCGGGTGTCGCTGCACGATGGCCCGATCTGGGCCTTGCCGCGTCCCTCGCACCACCATCTGTTGACGGCCGGCATGCTGCGCGAGGCCGGCCTGCCCCCCTCGGGCATCAATGCCTGCAACCACGTGCAGGCGATCATCGACATCGTTCGGGCGGGGGCCGGCATCGGCATGCTGCCCGAGCATCTGGTGGGCGAGGACCTGGCACGTGGCGTCCTGCGGCGCCTGGACATCGAGGCCGCGCCTCACGCGCTGGAGCTCCACGTCGTGCGCCGCCGCGACGAGGCCGACCCGATCGTGCTGCGCGTGTTCGAGCGCGCGTCTCGAAGGCTGCGCTCCGCCTCGCCGGATGCTGTTGCGGTGGCAGCGAACGCGAGTCCGCGCGTGCACGTCCTCAGTCGACCTTGACGCCAACGCGCTGGATCACCTGCTCGTTGCGGACCACCTCGGCCTTCATGAAATCGACCATCTGCGCGGGCGTCATGCGCCGCAGCTGAATCCCCTGCATCTGCAGCGCCTTCTTCATCTCGGGCTGTGCCAGCGCGGCTTCGATCTCCCGGCGCCGCGCCGCCGCGCTGTCCGCCGGAATGCCAGCGGGGCTGACGATCGCGAGCCAGGCATCGACATCGAACTTCGGAAACCCGCTTTCCGCGAGCGTCGGCACCTGCGGTGCGATCTCCGTGCGCGTGGGCGTGTTCACCGCGATGGCCTTGAGCTTGCCCGCGGCGATGTGCGGCGCCGCGCCCTGCGCGGAGACGAACGCGATGTCCAGGATGCCGGCGAGCAGGTCGTTCGTGATCTGTGCCGAGCCCTTGTAGAAGATGCGATTGGTGGCGATGCCCGCCTGTTCCTTGAAGACCTCGCTGGCGATCTGGTACACGCTGCCGGTCACCAGCCCCTCCGCCAGGGTCGTGGAGCGGGATTTCGCGAGCTTCACCAGCTCCGCCGCCGTCGATGCTTCGACGTTCCTCGACGCGACCAGCATCATGGGCAGGCTGCCGATCATCGTGATCGGCTCGAAGTCGGCGATCGCATCGAAAGGAGCGTTCTTGAAGATGCCGGGAATGATCGTGTGGTTGGAGCTGACGACGCCGAGCACCAGTCCGTCCTTCGGCGCGCGCGCGAGCTGCTGCGTGCCGACCAGCGAGCCCGCGCCGGCGATGTTCTCGACGACGACGCCACGGCCGCTCTGGCGCCCCAGTGACACCGACAACGCGCGTGCCAGCGCATCGGCCGCGGAGCCGGGCGGCGTGGGCACGATCAGCTTGAGGGGCGCGGAGGCGTCGGCGGCGAAGCCGTTGCCGGCAGCGCCGGCGAGCAGTGAAGTCAGACCGACCAGGAAGCGGCGGCGGTGGGAGGCGGACGGCATGGCACTGGGTTCCTTGACACGCGATGGCGGTTCGAAGCGATGGGATCTCTCCCATCGGCCAGGTCCAGCTTACAGCGGACCTCGCGCGGCGAACGCGCGAGTCTTCGATGCGATTGCATCGTGAATTCCGATGGATCGCGGGGCGTGTCGTGCCGCCTGGCCGTCGCGTTCAGCCCTTCACCATCAGCGTGGCCGAGGCCATCGCATGCAGCTTGCCGTCCGCACCGCGCAGCTCGGCATTGCAGATGCCCAGCGAGCGCGTGCGCTCGACCAGCGTGGCGCTGGCCAAGTACTCCGTGTTCGGCGCCAGCGGCCGCAGGTACTTCACGCTGAGGTCGACGGTGGAATAGGCCGTGCCTGCGTCGAGCGACGAATACAGCGCGAGCGCCGCGGCGCCGTCGAGGCAGGTGGCCGCGAAACCGCCGTGCACCATGCCCGCGGGATTGAGATGCCGCTCGTCGGGCGTGACGCGCATGCTGACCTTGCCGGCCTCGATCGCCGAGAGCTGCATCGGCATGGTGTGGGCGATGCCCGAGCGCTCGATGCGCCCGTCCATCATGGCTTGCAGGACGTCGAGGCCCTTGGCGGGCGAGGAAGGGGTCGATGCGGGTTGATTTGTCATGTCAACATTATTGACCTAAAGTCGCGGCTTCGCGAACAAGCTCAAAGACGTTGCGGTGCAATCCACGGTCTGGACAGGTCTTCTGCTGCTCAATGCCGCCTGGTTCGCGCTGGGCGCGCGCTTCTTCTGCCTCGACTCGCTGCGCGCGCGCTTCTTCTGCCTCGACTCGCTGCGCGCCGCGCGGCTGCTCGTGGCGAAGACGGACCGTGCATCGTCGCTGCTGCCCGCGATCGCCGGCGCCGTGCGTTTTCTCGGCGCGATGAACCTGGCCTGGCTGGTGTTCTGCCTCGTGCTGCTGGCGGGACACGGCCTGTTCGAGACGCCGGCGCAACGCGCGTCGATGGCCGCCGTGCTCGCGCTGGTGCATGCGGGGCAGTTCGCGGTCAATGCCCACATGGTGGGCCAGCATCGCCGCGGCCGGCCCGGCAGCTGGGTGGTGCTGCGCGGGCCGATGCGGCTGATCTTCTTCGTCGACCTGGCGTTCGCGGTGGCGGATGCGGCGTTCGTGGTCTGGGTGCTCGGCTGAGCGGCCTGCGTGTGCGCCGCCGGCCGCACAGGTAGAGCCTGCTGCCCACACCTATCGCGACGCCGCTCAGCGCGCTTGGCGCCGCGGTCGTCGATGCCCTGGTGCCACGAGGACGTTGTGTTGGGCGCTCGCTTTCTCGCACAAGCTGTGCGAGAAACTCCGGTGTCGTGCAGGCCTCGTGGAACTGGCGCATGCGCCAGAGGCTGGCGACGGAAGAGCCAGCCGTGCCGGGAAACGTGGCTTCGCATCCCGCGCAACCCGATACACCGAACGTATCGCCCGACACAGACACGGTATTTCACGCCCGCCCTCCATCTCCCTAGCATCGTCCCAACGACGAAAAGGGGATTCCATGGAGACCAGCCCGGCGCCTGCGCGCACCCGCGCTTCCTTGCGCACCGATGAACGAACCGCCCCGGAGGCCGGCCGATGAGCGGCCCGCTCGAGGGGGTGCGCATCGTCGACATGACGTCGGTGCTGATGGGGCCGTACGCGACCCAGATCCTCGGCGACCTCGGCGCGGACGTGATCAAGATCGAGCCGCCCGGCGGCGACACGGTGCGCGGCATCGGCCCCGCGCGCCATGCCGGCATGGGCGGCATCTTCCTGCATGCCAACCGCAGCAAGCGCAGCGTGGTGCTCGACCTCAAGCAGCCCGCCGGCCGCGAGGCGCTGCTGCGGCTCGCGGCCGAGGCCGACGTGCTGATCTACAACGTGCGGCCGCAGGCCATGGCGCGGCTCGGGCTCGGCCATGCCGAGGTCGCGGCGGTCAACCCGCGGATCCTGTACGTGGGCGTGTACGGCTACGGGCAGGACGGGCCCTATGCGGCCAAGCCGGCCTACGACGACCTGATCCAGGGCGCGGTGGCGATCCCCACGCTGGGCGTGCGCGCGGGCGCGCCGGTGCCGCGCTACGTGCCGAGCGCAATGGTCGACCGCATCGTCGGCATGAGCGCCGCCAACGCGGTGTCGGCCGGGCTGTTCCACCGCGAGCGCACGGGCCGCGGGCAGGCCATCGACGTGCCGATGTTCGAGACCATGGCGCAGTTCGTGCTCGGCGACCACATGGGCGGTCAGACCTTCGAGCCGCCGCTGGGCCCGGCCGGCTACGCACGCCTGCTCAACGAGCAGCGCCGGCCCTACGCCACGCGCGACGGCCACCTGTGCGTGCTGATCTACAACGACAAGCAGTGGAAGACCTTCTTCGGCCTGATCGGCCGCGCGCAGGCGATGGAGGACGACCCGCGCTTCAGCTCGATCGGTGCGCGCACCGAGCACATCGGCGAGCTCTACCAGCTCGTGGGCGAGGCGATGCGCACGCGCACCTCGGCCGAATGGACGGCGCTGCTCGAGGCCGCCGACATCCCGGTGATGCCGATGCACACGCTGGAATCGCTGATGGACGACCCGCACCTGGCGGCCGTGGGTTTCTTCGAGACGGTGGAACACCCGAGCGAGGGGCGCATGCGCTCGATGGCGATCCCGACGCGCTGGTCGGGCTCGCCGCCTTCGGTGTCGCGTCACGCGCCGCGGCTCGGCGAGCACAGCGCCGAGGTGCTGGCCGAGGCCGGCTACAGCGCGGCGCAGATCGCGGCGATGGCGGCGCAGGGCGCGACCCTGCTGCCGGCCGAAACCTGCACCGAAGCGGGCTGAGCCATGGCGCTGGAACTCTCCCCCGGGCATCGCGAGATCCGCGAGGCGATCCTCAGGACCTGCGCGCGCTTCGATGCCGACTACTGGCTCGAGAAGGACCGCGTGGGTGGCTTCCCCGTCGAGCTGCACCGCGCGCTCGCGCAGGAAGGCTGGCTGGGCATCTGCATTCCGCAGGCCTACGGCGGCTCGGGCCTGGGCATCGCGGAGGCCGCGGTGATGATGCAGGCGATCGCGGAGTCGGGCGCGGGCATGAGCGGCGCCTCGGCCGTGCACATGAACATCTTCGGGCTGAACCCGGTGGTCGCCTTCGGCACCGAGGCGCAGAAGCAGCGCATGCTGCCGCCGCTGATCGCGGGCGAGGAGCGCGCCTGCTTCGCGGTGACCGAGCCCGACACCGGGCTCAACACCACGCAGCTGAAGACGCGCGCGCAGCGCGAGGGCGACCACTACCGCGTGCACGGCACCAAGACCTTCATCTCCACCGCGAGCAGCGTCGAGAAGATGCTGCTGCTGGCGCGCACCACGCCGCTCGAGCAGGTCAAGAGCCGCAGCGAGGGCCTGAGCCTGTTCTACACCACCATCGACCGCGCCTGCGTCGAGACCCGCGAGATCGACAAGATGGGCCGCAAGGCGGTGGACACCAACCAGGTCTTCATCGACGGGCTGCGGGTGCCGGTGGAGGACCGCATCGGCGAGGAGGGCCGCGGCTTCCACTACATCCTGCACGGCATGAATGCCGAACGCATCCTGGTCGGCGCCGAAGCGGTGGGGCTGGGCCGCGCGGCGCTGGCGCGCGCCACGCAGTACGCGCGCGAGCGCATCGTGTTCGACCGGCCCATCGGCCAGAACCAGGCGATCCAGCATCCGCTGGCCCAGTGCTGGATGGCGCTGGAGGCGGCCAACCTCATGGTGTTCCATGCGGCCGAGCGTTTCGACCGCGGCGAGCCCTGCGGCGCCGAGGCCAACGCCGCCAAGTACCTGGCGGCCGAGGCCGGCTACAAGGCCTGCGAGACCGCGGTGATGACGCACGGCGGCTATGGCTACGCGAAGGAATACCACGTCGAACGCTACCTGCGCGAATCGCTGATCCCGCGCATCGCGCCGATCAGCCCGCAGCTGATCCTGTGCTTCATCGCCGAGAAGGTGCTCGGCCTGCCCAAATCGTACTGATCCTCGTACTGATCCGAACGGAGTGCCTCCTTGATCCAGCTGAACACCGGCTTTCATTTCGACGACCTGCCCCTCGGCACGCGCTTCCGCTCGCGCGCGCGCACCGTGACCGAGGCCGACCTCGTGAGCTTCATCAACCTGAGCTGGCTCCACGAGGAACTGTTCACCGACACCAGCGACCGCACGCACATGGCGATCCCGGGCCGGGTGGTGCCGGGCGCGCTGGTCTACGCCTTCGCCGAGGGCCTGATCACGCCGTCGATGCAGGGCACGGGGCTCGCGTTCCTGCATGCCGAACTCGACATCGCGGCGCCGACCTTCGTGGGCGACACCATTCATGTCGAATGCGAGGTGATAGAGCAGCGGGCCACCTCCAAGTCCGGCCGCGGCCTGGTGCGCACGCGCAACGTCGTGCACAACCAGCACGGCAAGGCCGTATTGAGCTACACGCCGCTGCGCATGATGCGCATGCGCGACGGCGGGAAGGACTGAGATGCAGGACTTCCTCCAGGTCGAACGCGAGGGCGCGATCGCCATCGTGACCATGAACCGACCGCAGACGCGCAACGCGCTGTCCGACCCCGATGCCATCGAGGCCCTGCTCGCGCTGTGCGAGGCCGTGAACCGCGACCTGTCGGTGCGCGTGCTGGTGCTGACCGGTGCGGGCCCTGCCTTCTCTTCGGGCGGCAACCTGAAGACCCTGCGCGACAGCGTGGGCAGCGGCCTCGGCGAGCCGGCGCACAGCCGCTATGCCTACCGCGACGGCATCCAGCGCCTGCCGCTGGCGCTGTGCAATCTCGAGGTGCCGACCATCGCCGCCGTCAACGGCCCGGCCCATGGCGCGGGCAACGACCTGGCCTGCATGTGCGACATCCGCATCGCGTCGCGCCATGCCGTGTTCGCCGAGAGCTTCGTCAAGCTCGGCCTGATCCCGGGCGATGGTGGCGCCTGGCTGCTGCCGCGCGCCATCGGCATGTCGCGCGCCTGCGAGATGGCCTTCACCGGCGAGGCCATCGATGCCGCGCAGGCGCTGCAATGGGGGCTGGTGTCCGAGGTGGTCGAGCCCGAGGCGCTGCTGCCCACGGCGCTCGGGCTCGCGCGCCGCATCGCCGCCAACCCGCCGCATGCCTTGCGCATGACCAAACGGCTGCTGCGCGAGGCGCAGCAGTCGCGGCTCGACACCGTGCTCGAGATGTCGGCCGGCTTCCAGGCCCTGGCCCATCACACGGCGGCGCACGAGTCCGCGCTCGACGCCTTCGTCGCGGCGGCCGAGGCCCGTTCCGCCGCGCGCGCATCCGCATCCGCATCCATCGAACCGGGGAAATGACCATGCCCATGCAACGACGCCACCTGCTGCACACCGCTGGCGCGCTCGCCATCTCGCCGCTGATGCAGGCCGCGCGCGCGGCCGGCGAGCCCAACGCCTGGCCGCAGAAGCCGATCCGGCTCGTGCTGCCCTATGCGGCCGGCGGGCCCACCGACGTGGTGGCGCGCGCCATCGGCTTTCGGCTGGCGCAGCTGCTCGGGCAGCCGGTGGTGGTCGACAACCGCACCGGCGCCAGCGGCAACATCGCGACCGAGTTCGTCGCGCGCTCGGCACCCGACGGCTACACCGTGCTCTATCACTCCTCGGGCCTGGCGATCAGCCCCGCGCTGCACCGGCGCCTGCCCTACGACACCTTGCGCGACCTCGTTCCCGTGGCGCTGCCGGCGCTGATCCCGACCGTGCTGATGGCCAGCCCGAAGCTGCCGGTCGGCAACGTCGAGGAGTTCGTGCGCTACATGCGCGCCAACCCGGGGCGGCTCAGCTACGGCTCGGGCGGGCAGGGCAATGTCACGCACCTGGGCGTGGCGCTGTTCCTGCAGGCGCTGCAGCTCGACGCGGTGCACGTGCCCTACAAGGGCACGGCGCCGGCCATGGCCGATCTGATGAGCGGGCAGACGCAGTTCCTGCTCGATGCCGTGAACTCGTCACTGCCCTTCATCCGCGATGGCCGGGTGCGCGCGCTGGCGGTGGCCGGCAAGTCGCGCGTGGCGGTGCTGCCGGGCGTGCCCGCGCTCGGCGAATCGCTGATCCCGGGCTTCGATGCACCGACCTGGCATGGCCTGCTGGTGCCGACGGGCACGCCGCCGGCCGTCGTGCAGGCGCTCAACGAGGCGGTCAACCGCGCGGTGGCCGATCCGGCGCTGCGCGGCCAGTTCGAACCGCAGGGCGTGCTGCTGCAGGCCTCCACGCCGGCCCAGTTCGGCAGCTACCTGCGCGCGGAACTGCAGCGCTGGGCCGGGGCCGTGCAGGCCGCGCGCATCGAGCCCGAGTGAACACGGGCACCATGCCCCTGATACCCGCGACAACAACGACAAGGACTTCGAGACATGACCATCCCCCGCTTCCTCCCGCGCTGGCTGCTGGCGCTGCTGCTCGGCTGCGCCGCCACCCTGGCCGCGGCCGACTATCCCGACAAGCCCGTGAAGCTGATCGTCTCGCTGCCGCCGGGCAGCGGCGCCGACACCACCGCGCGCTTTCTCGCGCGGCACCTGAGCGAGAAGTTCGGCCAGCCCTTCCTGGTCGACAACCGCCCCGGTGCCGACAGCTTCATCGCCGCGCGCGCCGTGGCGGCCTCGCCGCCCGACGGCTACACCCTGTTCGTGGCCAGCAACTCGCCGATGGTGACCAACGTGGCCGTGTTCCGGCAATTGCCCTACGACGCGGTGAAGGACTTCCAGCCGCTCGCGCGCATCGCACGCTTCCCGATGGTGCTGGTGGTGCCGGCCAATTCGCCCTTCAAGACCCTGCAGGACCTGGTGGCCGCGGCGCGCCAGGCACCGGGCAAGCTCAACTTCGGCAGCGGCACCGCCACCTACCGGGTCGCGCTCGAACTGCTGCACGAACGCAACCAGATCAAGGCCACGGCCGTGCCCTACAGGGGCACCTCGGCCGCCATGACCGACCTGGCCGGCGGCAACATCGACTACACGATGGCCGAGGTCAGCGCCGTGATGCCGCTGGTGCGCGGCGGCCGGGTGCGCGCGCTCGCGGTCGCGGCCGGCGAACGCATCAAGGAACTGCCCGAGGTGCCGACCGTGAGCGAGAGCGGCACCGCCGGCTACGAGTCCTATGCCTGGACCGGGGTGTTCTTCCCGGCCAACGTGCCGCCGCCGGTGCTCGCGCGCATGTCGCAGGCGATCAAGGAACTGATGGAGGGCGACGACGCCAAGGCCTTCATCGCGGCGCAGGGCGGCACCGTGTTCTACGGCGCGCCGCAGCCCTTCGCCGAGTTCCAGCGTGCCGAGATCGAACGCGCCCGGCGCGTCGTGCGCAGCGCCAACATCGGCTACGAAGATTGAGCCAGCGGCTGGACGGCAGCATGCGCGACCGCAATGAAATTGCGCGCGGCCGGCGTGAGCGCGTCGGCCAGCGTCGCCATCGCGATGCCCACGGTGTACTTCGAGGGCATGTCGGTCAGCGGCAGCAGGCGCACGCCGTTGCTGGCGTAGCGCTGCACCACGGCCGGCACCAGCGCCACGCCGAGCCCGCTCTCCACCAGGCCGAGGATGGTCTGGACCTGCACCGCCTCCTGCGCGATGCGCGGCCGCACGCCGGCATCCTGGAACACCTGCATCGTCAGCACGTGCATGGCGGGAACGAGGGTGCGCGAGTAGGCGATGAAGGGCTCGGCCGCGAGATCGGCGATGGCGACCTTGCCGCGCTGCGCGAGCGCCGAGTCGGCGCTCACCGCGAGCACCAGGTGATCGAGCTGCAGCACCGTGAGCAGCGCGGTGGTGGGCGACAGCACCGGGTGGCGCACCAGCGCGATGTCGAGCGAATGGTCCTCGATGCGGCGCAGCAGCTCGGTGGTGGTCGATTCCTCGATCACCAGGTCGACGCGCGGGTACTGGCGATGGAAGCCGCGAACGATCTGCGGCATCAGCGAGTAGGTGGCCGAGCCGACGAAGCCGATGCGCAGCAGCCCCTGCTCGCCGGCCATGCCTTCGCGCGCGGCGCGGCGGATCTCGTCGGCATAGAACAGCGCGCGCTTGGCGTTCTGCAGCACGGCCTCGCCCGCGGGCGTGAGCTGCAGCCCGGTCGACAGGCGCTCGAACAGCAGCACGCCGAGCTCTTCCTCGAGCTTCTTGATCGATGTCGACAGCGGCGGTTGCGCCATGTGCAGCCGTTCGGCCGCGCGATGGAAGTTGAGCGTTTCGGACAGGACGAGGACCTGCCGCAGCTGGCGAAGCTCCATGGATGTGAATGTCTCGGTGATGGCGGCAGCCCGCCGATTATGTCGACCGCGCGCGCTCCGCGCAGCGGGGCAAAACCCCATGCCATCTCGAGGAGGGCGTCCCGATGAACCCGTTGCAATCCTTCGCGCTCGCCGCGATCCCGGCCGAGGACGAGGCGCTGCGCGCCCCGGTGCGCGACTTCCTGCGCTCGGCGCTGCAGGGCGTGCCCGATGCCGTGCGCGCGCGCTCGTGGATGGGCTTCGATGCCGACTTCAGCCGTGCCCTCGGCGCGCGCGGCTGGATCGGCCTCACGCTGCCGACGGCCTATGGCGGCGGCGGGCGCAGCAGCTTCGCGCGCTTCGTGCTGCTCGAGGAACTGCTCGCGGCCGGCGCGCCGGTCTCGGCCCACTGGATCGCCGACCGCCAGACCGCGCCGCTGATCCTGCGCTACGGCACGCCCGCGCAGCGCGCCTTCTTCATTCCGCGCATCGTGCGCGGCGAGCTCTTCATGAGCATCGGCATGAGCGAGCCCGACACCGGCTCCGACCTCGCGGGCGTGCGTTCGCGCGCGGTGCCCACGGCTGGTGGCGGCTGGCGCCTGAACGGGCGCAAGATCTGGACGACCAATGCGCACCGGGCCCACTACCTGTGCGCGCTGGTGCGAACCTCGGGCGCGCCCGAGGACCGGCACCGGGGCCTGTCGCAGCTGCTGATCGACCTCTCGCTGCCGGGCATCACGGTGCGGCCGATCCGCGACCTCAGCGGCGATGGCCATTTCTGCGAGGTGCTGTTCGAGGACGTCGAGCTGCCGGCCGATGCGCTGGTCGGCGAGGAAGGCGCGGGCTGGCAGCAGGTGACGGCCGAGCTGGCCTTCGAACGCAGCGGACCCGAGCGCATCCATTCGAGCCTGGTGCTGGCCGAGGCCTGGCTGGCGGAGCTGCGCCGCGCGCCGAGGGTGCCGGACGGCGCGCTGGCCGTGGCCGGGCGCATCGCCGGACGCATGGCGGTGCTGCGCGCGATGTCGCTGAGCGTGGCGCGGCAGCTGGGGCAGGGCCTCGATCCGGCCTTCGAGGCCGCGCTCGTGAAAGACCTGGGCACCGAGTTCGAGCAGGCCCTGCCGGGCTGGATCGAGGAGGCCTTCGATGCGCCCGGGCATCCCGCGCCCTCCGATGGGTTGCGGCAGACGCTGGCCTATGTGACGCAACTGGCGCCGAGCTTCTCGCTGCGCGGCGGCACGCGCCAGATCATGCGCGGCATCATCGCGCGCGGCCTGGGCGTTCGGTAGGAGGAGAACGAGATGAACGACGACATGCTGCTCGACGACTTCGAGCGTCCGCTGGCCGACCTGTGCACCGACGACACGCTGCGCGCCATCGAGGCGGGGGCTTCCGCCGAGGCGCTGTGGCGGGCCATCGACGGCCTCGGCTTCACCGACGCACTGCTGCCCGAGGCGCGGGGCGGCGCGGGCCTGTCGCTGCGCGAGCTGTTCGCGCCGGCCTTCGCCGCGGGCCGCGCGGGGCTCGCGCTGCCGTTCGCCGAGACCGCCGTGGCGCGCGCCCTGCTGGCCGCGGCCGGCCAGCGCGAAGCGGGCGACGACGGGCCGATCGTCATCGCACCGGCGGCGGCGCACGAAGGCGATGCCATCGTCTGCCGCGACGTGCCCGGCGGTGCGCTGGCGCAATGGGTGCTGGTCGGCTGGCAAGACCACTGGCTGCTGCTGCCGCGCGAACGCGCCGTGATGCAGCCCGGTGCCTGGCGCCCGCTGGTTTCGGCCACCCTGCACTGGGACACGCCCGCGCTCGCCGTGGCGCGCTTCGAGAGGGGCGATGCCGATGCCACGGCGCTGTGCAATGCGCTGCATGCCGCGGGCATGGCGGGCGCGATGGCGCGCGTGCTGGAACTCACCACGGCCTATGCGCAGGACCGCCGGCAGTTCGGCCGCCCGATCGCGCAGTTCCAGGCCATCCAGCAGGAGCTCGCGGTGCTGGCCGAGCAGGCGCATTCGGCCACGCTGGCCGCGCGCCTGGGCTGCAGTGCCGAGGGCTGGCAGCCCGATGCGTTGCTGGCCGCCGTCGCCAAGCTGCGCGCCTGCGAGGCCGCGCGCGGTGTCGCGGCCATCGCGCATGCCGTGTTCGGCGCCATCGGCATCACCGAGGAGCATGTGCTGGGCTTCTACACGCGGCGCCTGCACGAATGGCGCCAGGCACCGGGCACCGAGGCGCAGTGCGCGCGCCTGCTCGGCGAAGCCGTGCTGGCACGGCCCGAGGGCTTGCTCGATGCCGTCCGGCTGCGGCTGGCGGCAGCGGTGCACGACTGAACCATCCAACGACCCGAAAGCGCGAATGACCGAACCGACTTCTCCCCCGACCCGCCAGGGTCCGCTCGCCGGCGTGAAGGTGATCGAACTCGCGGGCATCGGCCCGGGCCCGATGGGCGCGATGCTGCTCGCCGACATGGGCGCCGAGGTGCTGCGCATCGATCGGCAGACGCCGGCCGACCTCGGCGTGAAGCGGCCGCTGCAATACAACCTGCTGATGCGCAACCGCCGCTCGATCGCGCTCGATCTCAAGAACCCCGAGGCGGTGGCGCTGGTGCTCGAGCTGATCGAAGGCGCCGATGCGCTGATCGAGGGCTTCCGCCCCGGCGTCACCGAACGGCTGGGCCTCGGGCCCGAGGCCTGCCTGGCGCGCAACCCGCGCCTGGTCTACGGCCGCATCACGGGCTGGGGCCAGGACGGGCCGCTGGCGCAGGCCGCGGGGCACGACCTCAACTACATCGCGCTGACCGGCGTGCTGCATGCCATCGGCCGCAAGGACCAGCCCCCGTCGATCCCGCTGGCGGTGGTCGGCGACTTCGGCGGCGGCGCGCTCTATCTGGCGATGGGCGTGCTGGCCGGCATCATCGAGGCGCGGAGTTCCGGTCGCGGCCAGGTGGTCGATGCCGCGGTGGTCGACGGCGTGTCTCACATGGCCACGGCCTTCTTCGGCATGCGCGCGGCCGGCCAGTGGCGCGACGAGCGCGGCAGCAACGTGCTCGATTCGGGCGCGCCCTTCTACGAGGTCTACGAATGCGCCGACGGCCTGTGGATCTCGATCGGCCCGATCGAGGCGCGCTTCCATGCCGAGCTGCTGCAGCGGCTGGGCATCGCGCCCGAGGCCGTCGGCACGCAGCTCGATCCGCGCGACTGGCCGCGCGCGCGCGGCGTCTTCGCCGCGGCCTTTCGCACGCGCACGCGCCAGGCCTGGTGCGAGCTGCTCGAGGGCAGCGACGTCTGCTTCGCGCCGGTGCTGTCCTTCGGCGAGGCGCCCGCGCATCCGCACCTGCAGGCGCGCGGCAGCTTCGTCGAGATCGAGGGCGTGACGCAACCGGCACCGGCGCCGCGCTTCAGCCGCACGCCCTCGGGCCGGCCCACCGCGCCGCAAGCGCCGAGCGACGACGGCCTCGAAGGCTGGCTCGCGCCGGCGCGCATCGAGGCCTGGCGCCGTGCGGGCGTGATGGGCGTGATGGGCGCCGCGCCCGCTCAGCCCCAGTCGTAGAGCGGTGGCTGGCGGTTCGCGAAGCGCGCCGCGGCCTCGGCATGGAAGGCCGTGGTCAGCGCCACCGCCTGCTGGTGCGCCTCGATCTCGCCCATGGTCTGGTAGTCGACATCGAAGCTGCGGTTGAGCGAGCTCTTGATCATGCCGAGTGCCTCGCGCGGACCCCGTGCCAGCCGCGCGGCCAGCGCATGCGCTGCGGGCAGCAGGTCTTCCGGCGCATGCACCGCGTGCACCATGCCCATGGCCCGGGCCTCCTCGGCGCCGAAGCGGCGCGCCGTCATCGCGAGCTCCTTCGCGCGCGCCAGGCCGAGCAGCCGCGGCAGCATGTAGAAGGCGCCGAAGTCGGGCACCGCGCCGATGCGCGCGAAGGCGCAGCAGAAATCGGCGCGCGTGGAGGCGAGCACGAAGTCGGCCATCAGCGACAGCGACAGGCCCGCGCCGTAGGCGGCGCCGTCGACCGCCGCGATCACCGGCACGTCGAGCGAGCGTAGCCGGTCGAGCCAGCCGCGGTGCACCGCCAGCAGGCGCTGGCGCGTGGCGGCCGCCACGCCGGGTTCGCTGGCGCGCGACAGCATGGCCTTCACGTCGCCGCCGGCGCAGAAGCTGCCGCCCGAGCCGGTGAGGATCAGCACGCGCACTGCGGGCGTGCGCTCGACCAGCTCGAGCACCTCGATGTAGTCGGCGCGCAGTTCGAGCGACATCACGTTGCGCACCGCGGGCCGCTGGTGCGAGAGCTCGGCGATGCCGTCGCGCACGCGCAGGCACGATTCGCGCAGCGTGCGCTCCAGGGGCGCCGCGCCCTCGGGGGTGTCAGCGGATCTCATCGCCGACCAGCTTCGCGAGTTCGCGGTAGCGCACCGCCTCGTCGGCGATCAGCTGCGTGAATTCCTTGCGGCCGGTGCCCACCACCTCGCCGCCGCTCTGCTGCGCGAGCTGCGCGCGCACGGCCGGGTCGGCCATCACCTTGCGCATCATCTCCTCGAGCTTGCGCGCCACCGGCGCCGGCGTCTTGGCATGGATCGCGAAGCCGATGAAGGTGTAGAGCGTGTAGCCCGGATAGCCGGCCTCTTGCACCGTGGCCACCGCGGGCAGCAGCGGATGGCGCGTGGCGCCCGCCACGGCCAGCGCACGCACCTTGCCCGCGTTCACCAGCGGCGCGGCGCCCGCGATGTCCATCAGCGCGAGGTCGACCGCGCCGCCGACCACGTCGGTCACCGCCTGCGAGGCGCCCTTGTAGGGCACGTGGTTGAACGCGATGCCGGCGCGCTGGCCGAGGTCGAGCGCGCCCAGGCGGTAGGTGTTGCCGTAGGTGCCGAGGCTGACGCCGCCCTTGTCGCGCCGCGCGGCGGCGACCACGTCGGCCAGGCTCTTGTAGCGCGAGTCGGGCGAGGTGATGAGCACGGCCACGTGGCGCGTCATGTTGAGCACCGGCAGCAGGTCCTCGGGGCGGTAGGGCAGGTTCTTCACGAACAGCGGATTGATCACGGTCGCGCTCGGACTCACCAGCACCACCGTGTAGCCGTCGGCCGGCGCGCTCAGCGCGGCCTGCGTGCCGAGCGTGAGGTCGGCGCCGGGCTTGTTCTCCACCACCGCGGGCTGGCCCGCGACCTCGCGGAAGTGCTCGGCGAAGGTGCGGGTCATGGTGTCGCCGCTGCTGCCGGGACCGATGGGCACGATGAAGCGGATCGGCCGCGACGGATAGTCGGCGGCCTGCGCGCGGGCCGGCGGCGTCGCCGTCAGCAGCGAGGCGCAGGCGAAGGCGGCCGCGATCCACGCGATCCTGGCGTTGGGCATGGTCTTGTCTCCTGTGGTTCTTGTCGCGTTCCACGATAGCGACAGGACCCCGCGCAAGCCATGCGGAATGGGGCAATCAGCTATGCGCGATCCGGGCACCGGGCCGCGCCGGGCGTACTCAGGCCGGCTGCGTCTCGCGCGCCTGCAGCAGCCGCAGCACGCGCTCGTGGTGGTCGCGCAGCACCGACACCACGCAGCGCTCGACCGCGAGGCTCGCGCGGTTGATGCGGTGCTTGGCGCCGGTGGCGCAGAAGGTGTGCAGCGTCAGCGCGGGGCTCACGATGCGCGCGCTGGCGAGGTCGCGCTCGTCCTTCGACAGGTAGTCGACCACGCGGTGCACCTGGATGATGGCGTAGCGCCCGCTGTGGCGCACCACGTCGCGGATCATCGCGCCCGAGTTGATCTCGAGGTCGGCGCGCAGGTCGAGATCCATGCCCTTGGCCATTTCGCGCACCACGGCCTCGACCGGGTTCGGCGTCGGCGGTATGACGAGCGGAATGCCGCTGAGCGCCGACAGCGGCAGCGTGGGCTGGCGCATCAGCGGCGAGTCGCGGCGGCCCAGCAGCACCAGGTCGGAGGAGAACAGCAGCTGAGCCTGCGCGGGCGGCTCGGCATGGCAGCTGTTGAACACGCCCACGTCGAGCTTGCCGGCGGCCAGCCGGTCCATCACGTCGCGGCTGTAGCTCTCGTGGATCACCAGCCGGATCTTCGGGAACTGCTCGGTGATGTGGTTCACCAGCGTCGACACCGGCCCTTCGGCGGCCCAGCGCGGCAGCGCGATCTCGACCGTGCCCGAGGGCTGTTCGTTGGTGGAGGAGGCGAGCTCGAGGAAGCCGGTGGCGCCGTCGAGCAGGCCGTGCGCCACGGGCAGCAACGAGGAGCCGAGCTCGGTCAGCAGCACGCCGCGGCCGGTGCGGTTGAAGAGCCGGCCGCCCACCAGCTCCTCGAGCTCGAGCACGCGCCGGCTCAGCATGGACTGCGAGCATCCGCGCAGCAGGGCGGCTTGCGAGAAGCTGCCCGATTCGGCCGTGGCGACGAAGGCCGAGACGTTTTCGATCTTCAGATCGTCGGCCGCGCGAACCAGCAACTTCACTTTCTGTCTCCTCCCGGCAGCAGGACTTGCGGCCTGCAATTTTCACATAGCAGGCATGCGCGGTGCAGGGCTGCGGCACCGCTTCGCGGGTTCTAGAGTCCGGGTATTTACCCTAGAGCGGCGGTTCGCGTCGCATGCGCGATGACGACTTCCGACGCCTCCATCTCCTCGCCCGCGCGGCGCCTGCTCCACACGCGCGAAGTGCTCTGCCAGGGCTACGAGCGCGACGACGGCCTGTGGGACATCGAGGCGCGCATGAGCGACGTCAAGACCCATCCGATGCACCACGACGACGGCCGCGTGCGCCTGCCCGCGGGCCGCTTCATGCACCGCATGGGCCTGTGCCTCACGGTGGACGAGGGCCTGTGCATCGTCGCGGCGCGTGCCTGGACCGAGCATGCGCCCAATGTCGAGTGCATGGACATCGGAGCGTCCTACGAGGCGCTGGTCGGCCTCTCGATCGGGCCCGGCTTCACCTCGCGCGTGAAGGAGCGCTTCGGCGGCGCGGCCGGCTGCACGCACCTGACCGAGCTGCTCGGTCCCGTGGCCACCACCGCGTTCCAGACGCTGTTCCCGGTGTTCGAGCAGCGGCGCCGCGCGCGCCTGCTGAGCGACCCCGAAGGCGCGGCGCGCACGCGGCCGCCGCTGCTCGACAGCTGCTTCGCGCTGCGCGCCGAGGGCGAGGTCGCGCGCGGGCGCTGGCCGGCCTTCGCCAAACCTGCATAGCTGCCATCCGCATCGCGTGGGTACGCCGCGCGGCCTCGCTGCCTACATTGAACGCATCCCGTTCGTTGTTGAACCGGATCGAACATTCACAGGAGACGAAATGGCAGGAGTTCTGGAAGGAAAGGTCGTGCTCGTGACCGGCGCGGGCCGGGGCGTGGGACGCGAGATCGCGCTGCTGGCGGCGCGGCAGGGTGCGAGCGTGGTGGTCAACGACCTCGGCGGCGCGTCCGACGGCGAAGGCGAGGGCACGATCGATCCCGCCTCGGAGGTGGTGAACCTGATCCGCGCCGAGGGCGGCAAGGCGGTGGCCAACGGCGACAGCGTGTCGAATGCCGACGCCGCGGCACGCATGGTGCAGGCCGCGATCGACAACTTCGGCCGGCTCGACGGCGTGGTCAACAACGCGGGCATCCTGCGCGACCGCATGTTCCACAAGATGAGCACGCTCGACTGGCAGCAGGTGATCGACGTGCACCTGCAGGGCACCTACCACGTGAGCCGCGCGGCCGCGATGCTGTTCCGCGAGCAGCAGTCGGGCGCCTACGTGCACATGACCTCGGCCGCGGGGCTGGTCGGCAACATCGGCCAGGCCAACTACTCGGCCGCCAAGCTCGGCATCGTCGGCATCTCGCGCTCGATCGCGCTCGAGATGGCGCGCTGCCACGTGCGCTCCAACTGCGTCTCGCCCTGGGCCTGGAGCCGCCTGATCGGCACCCTGCCCGCGGAGACCGAGGAGCAGAAGCGCCGGCTCGAGCGCTTCAAGCAGATGACGGCCGACAAGATCGCGCCGATGGTCGTGTACCTGCTGTCGGACCTCGCCGCGGCGGTGAGCGGCCAGATCTTCGGCGTGCGCAAGAACGAGATCATGCTGTTCAGCCAGCCGCGGCCGCTGCGCACCGTGCACCGCTCGGAGGGCTGGACCGTCGAGAGCATCGCCGAGCACGCCATGCCCGCGATGCAATCGAGTCTGGTGCCGATGGAAAGCGCGCGCGAGGCCTTCGCATGGACGCCGGTGTGAGTCGCGCGATGGCCTTCGATCCCGACAAGCTGCTGCAGCGCCGCTTCGCGCCGGTGGCGCAGAGCTATACCGCCAAGGACTCGATCCTCTACGCGCTGGGCCTGGGCTTCGGCCGCGACCCGCTCGATGCGCGCGAGCTGCCTTTCGTCTACGAGGAACGGCAGCAGGCCGTGCCGACCCAGGCCGCCGTGCTCGGCTACCCGGGCTTCTGGATGAAGGAGCCCGACACCGGCATCGACTGGCGCAAGGTGCTGCATGCCAGCCAGTCGGTGCAACTGCACCGGCCGCTCGCGCCGGCCGCCACCGTGATCGGGCGCACGCGCGTCAAGGCGATCCTCGACAAGGGGCCCGAGGTGGGGGCGCTGTTCTTCGTCGAGCGCACGCTCGAGGACAGCGACGGGGAATTGCTGGCCACGGTGGAGCAGGCCGTGATGGCGCGCGGCAACGGTGGCTTCGGCGGCGCGAGCGGCCCCTCGCCCACGGCCGCCAAGGTGCCCGACACGCCGCCCGACCATGTGTGCGACCTGCCGACCTCGCCCTCGCAGGCGCTGCTGTACCGGCTCTCGGGCGACCTGAATCCGCTGCATGCCGATCCCGAGGTGGCGCGCATCGGCGGTTTCGAGCGGCCGATCCTGCACGGCCTGTGCACCTACGGCATCGCCTGCCATGCGCTGCTGCGCACGCTGTGCGGCTACGTGCCGCAGCGGCTGCGGCGCATCGACACGCGCTTCACCTCGCCGGTGTATCCGGGCGAGACGATTCGCGTCGAGATCTGGGGCTCGCAGGGCGAGGTGCGTTTTCGCGCGACCGCGCTCGAGCGCCAGGTCATGGTGCTGAACAATGGCCTGGCCGTGATCGACGCTGCCGCGGGAGGCCCGCGATGAACGGCATCGTGGCCTTCGGTGCCTACGTTCCGCGGCTGCGCCTGCAGCGCGAGGCCGTGGTGCGCGCCAACGCCTGGTTCGACGGATCGCTGGCGGCGCACCGCGCGGGCGAACGCGCCATGTGCAACTTCGACGAGGACGCGGTCACGATGGCGGTGGAGGCCGCGCGCGACTGCCTCGGTGCGCTCGATGCGGCGAAGGTCGACGACCTGCAGCTGGCCTCGACCTCGCTGCCCTATGCGAGCCGCCTGAACGCGAGCATCGTCGCGCAGGCGCTGAACCTCGGCGAGGAGGTCGGCGCGATCGACGTCACCGGTTCGCAGCGCGGCGCCACCTCGGCGCTGATGCAGGCCCTGCGCGGCGGCGCGGGCCGCCGCACCCTGGTGGTCGCGAGCGACCGGCGCAAGGCCAAGGTGGCCAGCGCGCAGGAACTGCTGTACGGCGATGCGGCCGCGGCGGTGCTGGTCGGCGACGGCGAGGTCATCGCGCAGCCGCTCGCCCTGGTGAGCCGCACGGTCGACATGGCCGACCACTACCGCGGTGCCGGCGCCGCCACCGACACCTACTGGGAGGAGCGCTGGATCCGCGAGGAAGGCCATCTGCGGCAGGTGCCGCCGGCCATCGCGGATGCGCTCGCGCAGGCCGGGCTGACCGCGGCGCAGGTCGACCGGCTGTGCATCGCGCTGCCGCACAAGGGCGTGCCGCAGCGCCTGGCCAGGCTCGCGGGCATCGCCCCCGAGCGCCTGCACGACACGCTCGCCGCGAGCGTCGGCAACGCCGGCGCGGCCCATCCGCTGCTGATGCTCGCGCATGCGCTGGGCGAGGCGGCACCGGGCCAGGTGCTGGTGCTGGTGGCCTTCGGCCAGGGCGTGGACGTGCTGGTGCTGCGCACCACCGAGGCGCTGCGCGCGCGGTCGCCGCGCACCGGCGCGCAGGGCTGGCTGGCGCGCGGCAGCGCCGAGCACAACTACATGAAGTTCCTGGTCTTCAACGACCTGCTGCCGCTGGAGCGCGGCATGCGCGCCGAGAACGACAAGCTCACGCCGCTGAGCGTGGAGTACCGCCACCGCAAGACGGTGCACGGCTTCGTCGGCGGCCGCTGCGGCGCCTGCGGCACCGCGCAGTGGCCGCGCACCGACATCTGCGTCAACCCGGCCTGTGGCGCCACCGGCACCCAGCAGGACCTGCCGTTCGCCGACACGCCGGCGCGCGTCATGACCTACACCGCCGACCGGCTGGCCTATTCGCCGAGCCCGCCGGCCTGCTACGGCATGGTGCAGTTCGAGGGCGGAGGCCGGCTGATGATGGATTTCACCGACGTGGACGAGCAGCAGCTCGCCGTCGGCCTGCCGATGCGCATGAGCTTCCGCATCAAGGCCGTCGACACCGCCCGCGGCTACGTCCGCTATTTCTGGAAGGCGGCCGTCGCAGGTCCGCAGGAGAACACGCATGGCAACGGGAATTCGTGACAAGGTCGTCATCCTCGGCATGGGCTGCTCGCGCTTCGGCGAGCGCTGGGACTGCAGCGCCGAGAACCTCGCGGTGGAGGCCTTCACCGAATGCCTGGCCGACGCGGGCATCGGCAAGGAGCAGCTGCAGGCCGCCTGGCTCGGCATGGGCATCGAGACCCAGCACCTGGGCAGCGGCGGCGTGCCGCTGGGCGTGACCTTGAGGCTGCCGAACATCCCGGTGTCGCGCGTGGAGAACTTCTGCGCCTCGGGCTCGGAGGCACTGCGCGGCGCGGCCTATGCGGTGGCGTCGGGCGCCTGCGACTTCGCGCTGGCCTTCGGCATCGAGAAGCTCAAGGACACCGGCTACGGCGGCCTGCCGCAGCGCCCGCGCGGCCCGTTCAACGACATGGTGTGGCCCAACATCAGCGCGCCCGGCTCGTTCGCGCAGCTGGCCAGCGCCTACCGCGCCAAGCACCGCATCGACGCGAAGGACCTCAAGCGCGCGATCGCCCACGTGTCGGTGAAGAGCCATGCCAACGCGGGCCGCAATCCCAAGGCCCACCTGCGCAACCCGATCACCATGGACGACGTCATCCACTCGCCGATGATCGCCGAGCCGCTGGGCCTGTACGACTGCTGCGGCGTGTCCGACGGCGCGGCCTGCGCCATCCTGACCACGCCCGACATCGCGCGCGGCCTGGGCAAGAAGGACCTGGTGGCGCTGAAGGCGCTGCAGCTCGCGGTCTCCAGCGGCAGCGAGGCCTCGTTCGACGACTGGGACGGCAGCTACTTCCAGACCACGCGCGTGGCCTCGGCGCGCGCCTACGAGGAAGCCGGCATCCGCCGCCCGCGCGAGCAGATCGACCTGCTCGAGGTGCACGACTGCTTCTCCATCACCGAGCTGGTGACCATGGAGGACATGCACATCTCGCCCGAGGGCCGCGCCTCGCACGACGTGCTCGACGGCTTCTACGACGCCGATGGCACCATGCCTTGCCAGATCGACGGCGGCCTCAAGTGCTTCGGCCATCCGATCGGCGCGACGGGCCTGCGCATGGCCTACGAGATGTACCTGCAGATGCAGGGCCGCGCCGGCGCCCGCCAGCGCAGCGACGACCCGTCGCTCGGCGTGATCCACAACCTGGGCGGCTTCCCCTGGCAGAACGTGTGCAGCGTGTCGGTGCTGGGCAAGTACGGCGCCTGACGCGGCGCCGGACGAAAAACACGAAGGAGACATACCGTGCTGATGGACGAATACCGATCGCCCTGGCGAACGCCCGAGGTCGAGCAGTTCCAGGAAACCGCGCGCCGCTTCTGGACGGCCGAGCTGATTCCCCACGTGGAACGCTGGGAGGCCCAGGGCCACATCGACCGCGGCGTGTGGAAGCGGCTGGGGGAGATGGGCTTCCTGCTGGCCGACCTGCCCTCCGGCTACGGCGGCGGCGATGGCGACTACGCGCACCTGGCCGCGCTGGTGGAGACCAGCGCCGCGTGCGGCTTCGGCCCGGGCTTCGGCCCGCACTACATCGTGGGCCACTACCTGCACCACTACGGCAGCGAGGCGCAGAAGCGGCGCTGGCTGCCGGGCATGGCCAGCGGCGACATCGTGGCCTCGATCGGCATGTCCGAGCCCGGCGCAGGCTCGGACCTGCAGGGCATCCGCACGCGGGCGCGGCGCGATGGCGACCACTACGTGATCGACGGCTCGAAGACCTTCAACACCAACGGCCACCATGCCGACCTGGTGATGCTGGCGGTGAAGACCGACACGGCGCTGGGCGCGAAGGGCGTGTCGCTGCTGATGGTCGAGACGCGCGATCTCGCGGGCTTTCGCCGCGGCGCGCCGCTCGACAAGATCGGCCTGAAGGCGCAGGACACGGTGGAGCTGTTCTTCGACCAGGTGCGGGTGCCGGTGTCGAGCCTGCTGGGCACGGCCGAGGGGCAGGGCTTCGCGCAGATGATGTCGCAGCTGCCCTACGAGCGCATGCTGATCGGCATCCGGGCCGTCTGCAACATGGAGCGCGCGCTCGAGCTCACGCTGGCGCACGTGCACCAGCGCCGGGCCTTCGGGCAGCCGCTGTTCAAGCTGCAGAACACGCGCTTCGAGCTGGCCGAGATGAAGACCGAGGCCACGCTGGCGCGGCTGTTCGTCGACCAGTGCATCGGCTGGCAGCAGGAGGGGCGGCTCGATGCGGCCACCGCCGCGATGGCGAAGTGGTGGGGCACGCAGAAGGAGTGCGAGACCATCGACCGCTGCCTGCAGCTGTTCGGCGGCTACGGCTTCATGCGCGAGTACCCGATCGGGCGCATGTTCGTCGATTCGCGCGGCCAGAAGATCTACGGCGGCGCCAACGAGGTGATGAAGGAGATCATCGCCCGCCAGCTGGTGCCCCGATGAGCGCCGAGAACCACACCGGGAGCGGCCCGCTCGCGGGCCTGCGGGTGCTCGACATCGCGACCGTGCTGGCCGGCCCCTTCGCCGCCACCCTGCTGGCGGACTACGGCGCCGACGTGCTCAAGCTCGAGCTGCCCGGCAAGGGCGACGGCATGCGCGCCTTCCCGCCCTTCAAGGACGGCAAGAGCATCTGGTGGAAGGCGGCGCAACGCGGCAAGCGCTTCGGCACGCTCGACCTGCGCCGGCCCCAGGGGCTCGCGCTCTTCAAGCAGCTGCTGCCGCAGTTCGACGTGCTGATCGAGAACTTCCGCCCCGGCACGCTCGACCGCTGGGGCCTGGGCAAGGAGGTGCTGTGGGCGCTGAAGCCGAACCTCGTGATCCTGCGCGTCACCGGCTTCGGCCAGACCGGGCCCTATTCGGAGCGCCCCGGCTTCGCGCGCATCTTCGAGGCCATGGGCGGGCTGACCACGGTCACCGGCCACGCGGACGGCGAGCCGATGCATGCGGGCGTGCCGCTCGGCGACTCGATCGGCGGGCTGTTCGGCGCCATCGGCATCCTGACCGCGCTGTGGCCGCGCGCGCGCGACCCCTCGCTGCCGGGCGAGGAGATCGACCTGTCGCTGACCGAGTGCATCACGCGGCTGCTGGACTTCATGCCCGGCGTCTACGAACAGCTCGGCACCGTGCCCACGCGCAGCGGCAACCGCAGCCCCTATTCGGCGCCCTCGGCCGTCTACCGCACGCGCGACGACCGCTGGGTGTCGATGGCGGGATCGATCAACTCGATGTTCGCGAACAACTGCTGCGCCATCGGCCGGCCCGAGCTGATCGACGACCCGCGCTTCGCCGACAACGCCAGCCGCGTGGTGCACGAGCAGGAGCTCAACCGCATCTTCATCGACTGGTGCGCGGCGCGCGATCTCGAGGAGGTGCTGGCCGCCTTCGCGCAGGCCGGCGGCACGCTGGCGCCGATCTACGGCATCGACCAGGTGGTGAGCGATCCGCAGGTGCGCGCGCGGCGCTCGATCGTGCCGGTGCCCGACCGCGACTTCGGCAGCCTCCAGATGCCGGCGGTGGTGCCGCGCTTCGCCGGCAGCCCGAGCGTGCCGCGCCACGCGGGCGCGGCGCTCGGGCAGGACAACGCGCAGGTGTACCGCGAGCTGCTCGGCCTGCCCGACGACACGCTCGCGCAGTTGCGCGCCGACGGCGTGATCTGACCCCCTCACGAGAACGAACGGAGACAGGACATGAAATCACTCGCGCGCCTGCGGGCGCTGCTCGGAGGGCTGCTGGCCGCGCTGTGCGCCGGCACCGCGGCCTGGGCCGCCCCCTACCCGGAACACCCCGTGCGCCTCGTCGTGCCGTACCCGGCGGGCGGCGCCACCGACGGCGCGATCCGGGTGCTGGCCGAGCGGCTCGGTGCCGCCTGGGGCCAGCCCGTCATCGTGGACAACCGGGCCGGCGCCTCGGGCCGGCTGGGCCTCGCGCTGGTGGCCAAGAGTCCGCACAGCTACAACTTCGTGGCCGCCACCAACTCGACCATCAGCGACGAGCTGACGCGCGGCGGCGATGGCTCCTTCCTGCTGGCGCGCGACCTCGTGCCCGTGGTCACCATCTTCACGACGCCGGTCGCGCTGCTGGTGCACACCGGCACGGGCGTCGACAGCATGGCGCAGTACATCGCGCTGGCGCAGCGGCGCCCGGGCGCCGTGAGCTTCGGCTCCAGCGGCGAGGGCACCAGCACCCACTTCTACGGCGAGCTGCTCAAGCGCGAGAGCCGCATCGACATCACGCACATTCCCTTCGCGGGCGAGGGGCCCAACCTCACCGAGCTGCTCGGCGGGCACATCCAGAGCGCCTTCCTCAGCGCCTCGGGCGCGAAGAAGGCGCAGCAGACCGGCAAGACCAGGATCCTCGCGATCACCACGCCCGGCGGCTCGATGCTGCTGCCCGGCGTTCCCAGCTTCACGCAGCTGGGCATCGCGGGGCTCGACCGCGATTCGTGGGTCGGCCTGTTCGCGCCGCTGGGCACGCCGCAGGCGGTGCGCGACGAGGTGGCGCGCGAGGTCCGCAAGGCCTTCGCCGTGCCCGAGGTGCGCGAGCGCTACGTGCAGCTCGGCCTGATCGCCGAGGGCGGAACGCCGCAGGAGCTCGAGCAGCGCGTGCAGGCCGACCGGGCCTACTGGACGCGCGTGGTGCAGGAGACGGGCATCAAGCTCAAGTAGCGCCGCACCCGCACGGGCCTACCAGCGATACGTCGCCGTCGCCAGCACCTTGCGCGGCTCGCCGTAGTAGCAGCTGCCCGAGCTGCAGTTCGCGACGTAGTTGCGGTTGCCGAGGTTGCGCAGGTTCAGCGCGAGGCTCCAGCGTTCGAAGTCGTAGCCCAGCAGCGCGTCGAACACGGTGTACGAGGGCACGGGCACCGGCGTGCTCTGCTGGTAGCCGCGGTTCGAGCCCATGAAGCGCGCGCCCAGGCCGAGCTTCACGCCGTTGGCGAAGCGGTAGTCGGCCCACACCGAGAGCTGGTTGCGCGACACCGCCTGCATCTGCTTGCCGATCTCGCTGGGCGTGCTGCTGGCCGTGACCTCGGCCTTGGGCGTGTAGGTGTAGGCGGCCGTCACGTTCATGCGCGGCAGCGGCTCGAACGAGGCCTCGAGCTCGAGGCCGCGCACCAGGATCTCGCCGGTCTGGCGCGGCGTGTAGTCGGCGTCGTAGGTGATGTAGTTCTGGCGCCGCAGGTCGAACACGGCGGCGCTGTACTTGTCCTTGCGGCCCACCGGCTGGTAGCGCACGCCCACCTCGTACTGGCGGCCGGTCTCGGGCTTCAGCGGCTGGTTGGTCTGCGGGTCGACCGTGACCGTGGGCGAGAACGACTCCGAATAGCTGAAGTAGGGCGCCCAGCCGCTCGGATGCAGGTAGACCAGGCCCGCGCGGCTGGTGAACTTGTGGTCGTCGATGCGCGTGGTCGAGCCGTCGATGTGGCTGAACGACACGGCGCGCGCGCTGTCGTAGCGGCCGCCCAGCGTGGCCACCCAGTCGCCCCACTTGATCTGGTCCTGCAGGTAGAAGCCGGTCTGCGACAGCGTGGTGCGGGCATCGAACCACGGGTCGGCGGTGGTGGTGAGGCCGGTGCTCACCGGCAGGTAGCCGTCGATGTCGCTCACGGTGCCGCTGTTGGAGGTGCGCTGGTCGTTGCGCGAGCGCTGGTAGTCGAGGCCGACCAGCAGCGTGTGCTGCCAGTCGCCCCAGTGCAGCTTCGCCTGCAGCTGGTTGTCGATCGAGGCGATGCGCGCGGCCTCCTTGCTCGCGAACGGGAAGCGGCTCAGCACGCGGTAGTTGGCGGGGCTGTCCGGGTTGTCGGCATCCACGGTGACGAAGCTGGGCTGGTTGTAGACCTGCCCGTAGTCGACCTTGATCGAGCCGTAGCGCGCGTTCTGGCGAAAGCTCAGCGTGTCGTTCAGGCGATGCTCGAGCAGGTAGCCGACCATCCACTGGTCCTGGTTGAAGCGGTCGAAGTTCGGGTCGCCGACGTAGGTCTTGCGCGAGAACTGGCCGTTGGGGTTGGGCAGCAAGGTGCCGACCTCGGGAAAGCTGCCGTACGAACTGCCGTCGCGGATGCGCAGGTAGTGCGACAGCAGGGTCAGCGAGGTGTCGCCCGACGGCTTCCAGGTCAGCGAGGGCGCGATGAAGCTGCGGTCGTTCGGCAGGCCGCTGGCCGGCAGGCTGGCATCGCGCAGCAGGCCCGTGAGGCGGTAGAGCAGCTTGCCTTCGGCATCGAGCGGGCCCGAGAAATCGCCCGCGATCTGGCGTCGCGCGTTGTCGCCGAACTGCAGCTGCAGCTCGCGCAGCGGCTGCGCGGTGGGGCGCTTGCTGACCACGTTGATCATGCCGCCCGGGCCGTTCTGGCCGTAGAGCACCGAGCTCGGGCCGCGCAGCACTTCCACGCGCTCGGTGCCGTAGCTCTCGGTCTGCCAGATCGCCCAGCCGTTGTTGTTGCGCAGCTGCAGGCCGTCGAGGTAATAGCCGGGCGCCTGCGCGTCGAAGCCGCGCAGGATGGTCCAGTCGAAGCGCGAGTCGGCGCCCCAGGGCGAGACGTTGATGCCCGGCGTGTAGGCCAGCGATTCCTTGAGCCGGGTGGCGCCCGTGGCCTCGATGAAGTCGGCGGTGACGACCGAGATCGATTGCGGCGTCTCGATGATCGGCGTGTCGGTCTTGCTGCCGGCCGTGGCGCGCCGCGCGATGTAGCCGGGAACATGGCCGGTGGCGGTCTCCTCGGTGCCTGCCGTGACCACGATCGGCGGCAGCGCGCCGGTGTCGCCGGCCGAGGCGCGCACCACGGTGAAGGCCGCGTCGCCGTTGCGCACGTAGCCCAGGCCGCTGCCCGCGAGCACGCGCTCGAGCGCCTGCTGCAGCGTGACGGCGCCGCGCACCGCGGGCGCGGTGCGGCCCTCGAGCAGCGAGCTCTCGCCGCCGATGGCGATGCCGTACTGGCGCGACAGCACGCCCAGGCTCTGGGCCAGCGGCTGGGCCGGCAGCGCGAGCTGCAAGGTGGCGGACGGTGCTGCCGGCACGCCCTGCGCGTGCACGGGGCCGCCCATCGCGAGCAGCGCCGAGGCGATGGCGCAGGCGAGGGCCGCGGCCTGGAGGGAGTCGATGCGGGGGCGCCGCGGGGTCTGCTGGTTCATGTACGAAGGTCCTGGAGCTGGTTTGCTACAGAAGACCAGCGAGACGCCGCGTACCCCCCAAAAATAATCAAAACTTTTTTTCAGGGCCGCCGCGCCGTGCCGGCGGCGTGGCCCACGATCCGCGTGGTGCCGTCGGCCAGGCGCTGCGTGCGCACCGGCAGCATCACCGGCAGCGCGCCCACGAAGGCCTGCGGATCGCGCAGCCGGTAGCTGCCGGTCACGCGCAGCTCGCGCAGCGCGGGGTCGTCGGCCAGCTGCAGCGGCTGGCGCAGGTAGTCGTTCCAGCGCGCCACGGCCTCGGGCAGGCGCGTGTTGCGGAAGACCAGCCAGCCCTGCCGCCAGTCGGCCACCTCGCCGACGTCGACGCTGCTGCGCGGGCCCAGCCCGCGCGCATCGGCCTCGATGGCCTCGCCGGCCTGCAGCACGGTGCTGGGGGCGGCCGCCTCGTCCTGCCCGGCCGCCCAGACCGCGACCCGGCCCTCGGCCACCGCGAGGCGCATGCGGCCCTCGCGCACCGACACCGTGAACACCGTGCCGAGCACGCGCACGCGGCCCCAGTCGGTGCTCACGGTGAAGGGGCGCTCGGCATCGCGCGCGACCGCGAAGCGCGCCTCGCCGCGCGCCAGGTGCACCGTGCGGCGATCGCGGTAGAGCAGGACATGCAGCGCCGTGTTGGCTGCGAGGTCGAGCGTGCTGCCGTCGGGCAGCGCATGGGCCAGGGTCTGCGCCTGGCCGGTGCTCGGCATCGCCTCGTAGACCGGCTGCTGCCAGTACCAGCGCCCGCCGGCACCGGCCAGCGCCGCCAGGCCGGCCACGCCCAGCAGGCCGATCGTGCGGCGCCGCGCGCGCCGTTCCTGCGCGGCGCTCGGCGGCATCGGCAACTGGCCGCGCAGCGCGCCGTCGTCGACCGCGTTCCAGATGCGGTGCGCGGTCGCCGCGGCGTCGGCGTTGGCGGGCGACAGCGCGCGCCAGCGGCTCAGCTCGGCCTGCGCGGCGTCGGCGGCCTCGGGGCTGCCGCGATGGATGCGACCGATCAGCGTCAGCGCATGCTCGACCAGCGCGCGCGGCGCGCGCCGTTCGTCGGCGCCGAGCAGGGGCTGTGCGCGCGCGGCCATGGTCAGTCCGTTCCCCCGCCGTAGCCCGCGCAGTCGAGCAGGGCGCGCGTCATGTGGTGCTCGACCGCCTTCTCGCTGATCTCCATGTGGGCCGCGGTCTGCGCATAGCTGAGGCCGTGGATGCGAACGAGCAGGAAGGCATGGCGGCGCTTGCGTGGCATGGCCTCGAGCAGCGCGACCAGCCGCTGCAGCTGCTGCCGGGCCGCCACGTGGCGTTCCACCGAGGGCGCGCTGTCGGGCGCGACCAGCGCCAGCGTGTCGAGCATGCGCAGCTCGGCGGCGCGGCGCGCGGCCTGGGTGGCGAGCAGGTTGCGGCCGGTCTGGTAGAGCAGCGCGCGCGGTTCGAGCACCAGGCCGCCCGCGTCCTGGTGGCCGAGCACGCGCGCATAGGCTTCCTGCACGAGGTCGGCGGCGGTGTCGCCATCGCCGGCCTTGCGGGTGAAATAGCGCAGCAATTCTCTGTGGTAGCGCTCGAGCACGGTACACCTCAGCCGGTGTGGAAACAGGGAACTCCCGTCTTGGCTGAGATGTGGCGGCGGCTGATCCGTGGCGCGGGAGAGGGAGCGGAAATTATAGGGAGGGGATGTTTCAGCCCGCCTTGCGCTGCATCTTGCGCGCCGTCTCCACCACCACCGCGCGCAGCGACTGCACCATCGGCTGCCCTTCCAGTTCCTTCAGCGTGAAGAAGCTCACCGGCGGCAGGTTCCAGCTCAGCCGATAGGGCAGCGCGGCCCAGTGGCCGGCCTGTTCCATCTCGGCCACCACGTCGCGCGCGAGGATGGCGATGGCATTGGGCTCGGTGCGCAGCACCGTCTCCATGCTGCGGATGGCGGTGGTCTCGAGCATCGGCACCGGCGGCTGCACGCCGGCGCCGACGAAGATCGCGTTGTAGGTGCGGCGCATCGGTGTGTTCGGCGGCGGCAGGATCCAGTCGAGCTGCGCGAGCCGGGCCCAGTCGAGCGGCCCGCGCGAGAGCCGCTTCGCGCTCTTGGCCGACACCACCAGGCAGGGCTTCTGCTGGTGGATCGCTTCCTGCACCAGGCCGGTGGCGTCGCCATCGTACGAACGGCCGATCGCGCAGTCGAGCTCGCGCGCGAGCAGGCCGGCCACCAGTTCGTCAGTCGTGCCCTCGCGCGTCATCACCGCCATGCGCGGCGTGCGGTCGAGCAGGTGCGCGAGCGCGGCCGACAGCAGCTGCTGCGGCACCTGCTGCGTGAGGCCCAGGCGCAGCCGGCCGCCGCGGCCCGCCTCGAGCGAGGTCAGCACGCGCGTGGTGGCCTCGAGCTCGGCGAGCCAGCGTCGCGCGTAGTGCAGCACCGCCTCGCCGGCCGCGGTCGGCACCAGGCCACGGCTGCTGCGCTCGAACAGGCGGTTGCCGAAGATGTCCTCGGTTTCGCGGAGCGCCTTGGTGATCGCGGGCTGGCTCAGCCGCATCTCGGTCGCCACGCGCCCCAGCGTGCGGTGCCGGTCGATGGCCTGCAGCAGCGAGAGCTGGCGCAGCTTGAGGCGCGAGAGCAGCGCGTGCTGCAGGTCGGCGGCGGGGTCGCGGGCGGTCGGGGAGGCCATAACCGTCAGGTTATCGCCCGATCAGAATTTAGTCCACTTTGGTGAATCGCGAGGCCTAGACTTTTCTCCATGCCCGCAGCCACCGCCACGACGCTCATGGCCACCTTGGCCGATCTCCTCGACGCGCTCGACGCAGCGCGCGATGCCGACGAGGCGCTGCGCCGGATCGATCGCTGCCGGCGCGAGCTCGTGCCCGGCAGCATCTTCAGCATCCAGCAGAACGTGACGACCGAGGACGACCCGGCCGGCGAGATCCGGCTGCGCCGCTTCTATTCGTCGGAGGCGCACCGCTACCCGGTCAATGGCGCCAAGCGCAAGACGCACACGCGCTGGACCGACCGCCTGTTCCGCCAGGGCCGCGTGTTCGTGGGCGAGGGCGCGCAGGTGCTGGCGCGCCACTTCGACGACTTCGAGCAGATGCGGCCGGCGGGCCTGTGCAGCGTGGTCAACGTGCCGCTGCTGCAAGGCGCGCTGTGCTTCGCCACCTTCAACGTGTTCGGCATCCGCGAGCGCTGGCAGCCCGAGGAGGTGCTCGGCATCCGCCTGCTGGCGCTGGCCGCCGCGCGCTGGGTGCCGGTCGCGCCCGGCCTCGCCTACCGCTTCGCCGCCGACGCGGTGCCGATCGATTTCCCCGCTCTCCCCCTGAAGGCCTGACCATGCAATCCAAGAACCTCGTCGTGATCATCGGTGGTGGCCCCGTGGGCCTGTCGATGGCGATCCTGCTGCAGCGCTTCGGCGTCGACTTCGTGCTGCTCGAGCGCAGCCCGACCACCACCGACCATCCGAAGGCGCGCGGCACCTACACGCGCACGATGGAGATCTTTCGCCAGTGGGGCATCGACGGCCTGATGAAGCGCCATGCGCTGCCCGACGGCGCCGACTTCTTCGCCTTCTGCGAATCGATGACCGGCCACGAATGGGGCCGCACCAACCCCGAGCCGAACCTGGGCCATTCGCCGTGCTGGAAGATCATCCAGTCGCAGGACACGGTGGAGCAGGAGCTGCTCGCCCATGCCCGAAAGAGCGAGGTCGGCCGCTTCCTGTTCGGCCACGAGTTCCTGCACTACGCCGAGAGCGCTGACGGCATCGCCGTGACCGGCCGCCGGCTCGACACCGGCGAGACGCTGACCTGGCAGGCCCGGTACCTGATCGCGGCCGACGGCGCCGCGAGTTCGGTGCGGCGCCAGGCCGACATCGAGATGCGCGGGCCGGCCACGCTGGCCGTGATGGCCAACGAGTTCTGGCAGGCCGATCTCTCGCAGGTGCGCGACTCGGCCACCTGCGCCGGCTGGCGCGTCTACGCCAAAGACTCGCCATACCCGATCACCACCGTGCTCAACACCAACGGAAAGGACCGCTGGCTCAACCTGCTGCCGGTGGGCCGCGAGACCGACGAGCGCACCGGCGCGCGCAGCGACGCCGAGGTGGTGCAGCTCGCGCGCACCGTCTCGGGCGTGCCCAACCTCGAGGTGAAGGTCATCAACCGCTCGGTGTGGCGCATGAGCCGCCAGGTGGCAGCGAACTTCCGGCGCGGCCGCGTGCTGCTGGTCGGCGATTCGGCGCACCGCTTTCCGCCCAATGGCGGCTATGGCATGAACTCCGGCATCCAGGACGCGCACAACCTGGCCTGGAAGCTGGCCTTCGTGCTGAGCGGCCGCGCCAGCGCGCGGCTGCTCGACAGCTACGAGAGCGAGCGCCGGCCGATCGCCGAATCGAACGCCGACTTCAGCCTGCACAACGCGATGCGCTTCAACCATTGCGACGAGGCGTTGCGCTCGGGCAACCGCGAGCGCATCGAGTTCTGGATCCGCGACAGCGACAACCACATCCACAGCATCGGCCAGTCGCTCGGCTTCTGCTACGAGGACGGCGCCGTGATCCCCGACGGTACCGGCCGCCACGTGATGCGCGCGCGCTGGTACGAGCCGGCCGACAAGCCCGGCATGCGCTTTCCGCACCTGTGGCTGGACCTCGCGCGGCGCCACACCACGCTCGACTGGTTCGACCGCGAGTTCGTGCTCGTGGCCGGCCCGCGCGCCGATGCCTGGATGGAGGCAGCGCGCCAGGTGTCGGGCCGCAACGGCCGCGTGGTGCAGGCGCGCCAGCTCGAGGACGCGCACGAGAAGGATGGCCTGCTGCTGGGCCAGCACGGCGCGGTGCTGGTACGGCCCGACGGCCACGTCGCCTTCCGCATGCCGTGGACGCCGACGGACCCGGCCGCCGAGCTGTCGGCCGTGCTGTCGAAGCTGCTGGACTGAAGCCATGCCCGTCACCGCACTGCACCACTTCACGATCCGCTGCACGCCCGCGGAACTACCGCCGCTGCTGGATTTCTACACGCGCGTGCTGCGCCTGGAAGCCGGGGCGCGGCCCGAGATTCCCGCGCCGGGCGCCTGGCTCTATGCCGAGGGCCAGCCCATCGTGCACCTGTTCGCCCACCTCGCGACGGCCGATGCGCCGCCGCAACCGCCCACGGGCCATGTCGACCACATCTCGTTCCGTGCCCACGGGCTGCGCGAGATGCGCGCCCACCTGCGCGCGCTCGACGTGTCCTTCGCCGAGGCGCCGATCCCGGGCTGGGACATCCACCAGCTCTTTCTGCACGACCCGCGCGGACTGAAGATCGAGATGACCTTCTGGCTGGACCGCGAGGAAGAACCGTGGGAGGACGCGGCATGACCGAGTTCGTGCAGGCCGGCGAGGTCCGCATCGCCTTCGACCGCGCGGGCCAGGGCCCGGCGCTGTTGCTGATGCATGGCGCGGAAGCCTCGCGACAGATGTTCGCCGCGCTGGTGCCGCATCTGGCGAAGCAGTTCACCGTGATCGCCTACGACCAGCGCGACTGTGGCGAGACCGAGGCGCCCGAGCGCGCGGCTACGCTCGCGGACCTCGCGAACGATGCGCAGCAGCTCGTGAAGGCGCTGGGCCTCAAGCGCGCGCATGTGTTCGGCTCCTCTTTCGGCGGCCGCGTGGCGCAGGCGCTGGCGCTGCTGCATCCGCGCGCGGTCGACCGGCTCGTGCTCGGCAGCACCTGGCCGCTGCCGCGCCCCTACGAGGAGCTGTGCCCCGATGCACGCCGCCTGGCCGAGCTGCGCCGCGGCCTGCCGGGCACGGCCGAGGAACTCGCGAGCTGGTTCTTTCCCGAGGCCTTTCTCGCGCAGCGCCCCGAGCTGCGCCGCGTGTTCGCGGCCGCGCGACCCGAGACCGCGCGCTCGGCGCGGCGCATGGCAACCGTCGCCACCACCTTGCCGCAGGGCGTGGCCGACATCGTCGCGCCGACCCTGGTGCTCGCCGGCGAGCTCGACCGCGTGGTGCCGCCGACCGTGACGCTCGCGATGGCCGGCCGCATCCGCGGCGCCGATGCCGTGCTGCTGCCGGCCATCGGCCATGTGACCGCGATGCAGGCGCCCGAAGTGCTCGCGCGCCACATGGTCCGTTTCCTGAACCCCGAAGGAGTCCACGCATGAATGCCGTCCTGGAACCCGAGATCGCCTCCGCGGCGCCCGCCGGCAAGGAGGACTACATCCGCGTCGAGGGCCTGTCGAAGACCTTCGGCGGCGGCAGCGAGGGCGTGCTCGCACTGAAGCAGATCGACTTCGGCATCCGCCAGGGCTCCTTCGTCACCATCGTCGGACCGAGCGGCTGCGGCAAGAGCACGCTGCTGCGCATCCTGGCCGGCCTGCTCGACTACGAGGTCGGCACCGTGCTGCTCGACGGCCAGCCGATCCGCGGCACGCGGCGCGACGTGGGCGTGGTGTTCCAGAGCTCGATCCTGCTGCCCTGGCGCAGCATCCTCGAGAACGTGATGCTGCCGGCCGAGGTGCTGGGCCTCGACAAGGCGAAGGCGCGCGAGCGCGCGATGCAGCTGCTCGCGATGGTGCGGCTCGAGGGCTTCGAGCACAAGCTGCCGCGCCAGCTCAGCGGCGGCATGCAGCAGCGCGCTTCCATCGCGCGGGCGCTGCTGCACGACCCCAAGATCCTGCTGATGGACGAGCCCTTCGGCGCGCTCGACGCGATGACGCGCGAGCGCATGAACCTCGAGCTGCAGCGCATCTGGATGGAGAGCGGCAAGACCGTGGTGCTGATCACGCACTCCATTCCCGAGGCCGTGTTCCTCGGCGACCGCTGTTTCGTGATGTCGCCGCGCCCCGGCATGCTCGAGCGCGTGCTGCCCATCGACCTGCCGCGCCCGCGCGGCATGGAGGCGATGTCGCATCCGGCCTTCGCGGCCGCGGCCGCCTCGATCCGCGAGCGCTTCTCGCATGCTGCCTCCTTCGATTGACAGAAAGGCCGACGCCATGACCACCGCCCTGTTGAGTTCCGAGGCCGCACCGCTAAAGGCGAAGCCGCCGCGAGCGCGCCGCATCAACCCGCTGGCCTCGCCGCGCGTGCAGTCGATCCTCCTGCTGATCACGCTGCTCGGTTCGTGGGAAGGGGCCGTGCGGTTGTTCAAGGTGCCCAGGCACCTGGTGCCGCCGGTCAGCGACATCGCGATCGCGCTGTGGCGCGGCCTCGCCACCGGGCCGTTCGCGAAGGACGGCTTCTGGTACCACGGCGGCATCACGCTGGCCGAGATCCTGCTGGGCTTCTTCGTCGGCGGCGGCATCGGTCTCGCGATCGGCATCGTGGTCTCGCAGATGCCGCGGCTCGAGCGCCTGCTCGAGCCCTACGTGGCCGCGCTGCAGAGTGTGCCCAAGGTGGCGGTGGCGCCGATCATCGTGGTCTGGCTGGGCTTCGGCATCAGCTCCAAGGTGATGATCATCTGCCTCTTGACCTTCTTCCCGGTGCTGGTGACCAGCATCGCGGGCTTCAAGGCCGTGGACCCGGACCGCATCGACCTGCTGCGCTCGCTGTCGGCCACGCCGTGGCAGATCTTCCGCAAGGCCAAGTTCCCGAGCGCGCTGCCCTACATCTTCGCGGGCCTCAACATGGCCGCGGCCTTCAGCGTGGTCGGCGCCGTGGTGGGCGAGTTCGTCGGTGCCCAGGCCGGGCTCGGCGTGCTGATCCTGCAGATGGAAGCCCAGGCCGACAGCGGCGGCAGCTTCGCCGTCTGCGTCGTGCTCTCGGTGATCGGCATCGCGCTGACCAGTGCCCTGCGCCGCGTGCAGCAGCGCGTGCTGCACTGGATGCCGGCCGATGCCTCGCAGCGCACGGTCAACGTCTGATCCCTTCCTTCCCCTTTTTCTCTTGCCATCTCTAAACGTCCGGCGCGACGCCGGTGAGGAGCGAACCATGTGGACACGACGCGATTTCGGCCTGGGCCTCGGCGCCCTGGGATTGACGGGCAGCCTGCCGGCGCTGGCGCAGAAGCTGCGCGTGATGAAGGTGGCGAACACCGCTGGCGTCAACGATCCGCAGCAGTGCTTCGTGACCGCGGGCCAGCATCCGCGGCTGAACTTCTACAAGCCCGAGGGCGTGGACGTCGAGTACGTCAACATGTCGAGCATGACGCAGGCGCTGCAGAGCCTGCGCGCCGGCCACGTCGACTACGGCCCGGCCGTGCCCGGCATCCTGCTGCCCGCGATGGCCAAGGACCCGGGGCTCGACCTCGTGAGCGTCTACAAGTGGCTGCCGCGCAATGCCAACGTCGTCGTTGTCAAGCCCGGCAGCCCGATCCGCTCGGTGGCCGACCTCGCGGGCAAGCGCATCGGCGTGCGCAGCCAGGGCGACACCGGCATCGTCGTCACCCGCACCATGCTGGCCGAGCTGGGCCTGAAGGACGACCGGTGCGAGTACATCGCCATCGGCGACGGCGCGCCGGCCGGCGCGGCGATCGACAACGACCGCGTCGATGCGATGGTGGCCTTCGACACCGCGGCCGCGCGCGTCGAGCTCGTCGGGACGAAGCTGCGCTATGTGCCGCTCACGCCGAAGTTCGCGCAGTTCGGCTCGGGCTGGCTGTGCGTGCCGCGCGAGCTGTTGATGAAGGAGCGCAAGGCCCTGGTGGGCCTGTTCCGCGGCATGGCCAAGTCCACCCTGTTCGCGCACCACAACCTCGAGGCCGGCATCGACCTGCACTGGGCCGTGTATCCCGAGAGCCGGCCCAAGGGGCGCAGCGAGGACGAGGCGCGCAAGGAGCTGGCCTTCATCCTCAAGGACCGTCGCAACAGCTGGATGCGCCGGCCCGACGATCCCGATCAGCGCATCGGTGCCTCGTCGCTGGCCGAGTGGAAGTCCAACATCGAGATGGCCGTGGACGGCAGCAAGAACCCGAAGCTGGCCGACGAACTCGGCGACCCGAACCGGCTGTTCACCAACGAGCTGATCGACGAGGTCAATGCCTTCGACAGGCAGGCGGTGGTGGAGATGGCGAAGTCGTTCAGGCTGTAGTCGACCCGGCTCAAGCCATGTAGCCGAGATCGCGGATGTCGGCGCGCACCGACTCGCGGTCGGAGCCGTACAGCGGCAGGCTGGCCAGCAGCTCGAGCCGCCGCCGCATCGAATAGAGCGTCTGCAGCGCCTTGTGCGCCGCCTCCTCGGGATCGGCGATGGCGGCCGTATCGGGATAGGCCCACAGCGCGGTATGGGGCTGGCCGGGCCAGGCCGGCTGCAGGCGGTCGATGTCGGCATCGAGCGCGATCACGAACTCGGCCTCGAAGCCGCGCGCGGGCACGAACTCGTTCCAGCCACGCGGCTTGATCTCGGGTAAGGGAATACCCGCGGTGCGCAGCGCCGACACGGCCGCCGGATCCACCGCTGCGCCAATGCGCAAAGGCTGACCGCAGGAGCGTGCGTGGAAGCGTTTCTCGGCGATGTGGGTGAGACAGGCCTGCGCCATGACGCTGCGCAGCGTGTTTCGTCGGGAGACGAAGAGCACGTTGATTTTTCTGTGCATGACCACGGAATGTAGCGCGGGCTTGGCTGGCTTGCTCGGAGCGCGATTCGATGGTCGCTTGTGCGGCGGACCGTGCCGGGTCTTGTCCATCGCGCGGCCTCGGCGCCTCGGTGGGCGCGCCAGTCGAGCTAAGACGTTGCTTTGCAACGCGAACTGGTAGGACGCACCCCATTGAGCAGGCCGGCGCAGGCGTCCACCAAGTCGTCGAAATGATGCAGCAAGGTATCTGGCGCGAGTTCGGCCGCCGGAATTTCGGTGTAGCCGAAGTCGACAAGAATCAACGGTGTCCCGGCCGCTCGGGCGGCGCCGGCATCGGCGTCCGCGTCGCCGACCATGACGGTGCGAGCGAGATCGCCGCGCACTGCCGCCACAGCTTCGATCAAGTGGGCCGCGTTGGGCTTCATCGCGGAGACGGCATCCATCCCCACCACGCCGTCGAACAATCCCACCATGTCGAGCTTGGTCAACAAGCTGCGCGACAGATCGGTGGGCTTGTTCGTGCAGACGACAAGCTTGGCGCCAGCTGCCTTCAAGGTCTTCAGGGCGTCGATCACGCCCGGAAACGGACGGCTCTCATCTGCAACATGAGCGCCGTAGTGGCTGATGAATCGACCAAACAGTGCAGCCGCGCGGGCAGACGGATCCTCCGCACCGGCCTCGGCAAGACCCCACTGCAGCGGCCAACGGGCGCCGCGACTGATGAAGGGCCGCGCCTGGTCGTAGGCCAAGGGCTTGAAGCCCTCCGGGATCAGGACCGCGTTCACGGCACCGATCAGGTCGGGAGCCGATTCGACAAGGGTTCCGTCGAGGTCGAAAGCGATGGTCGATCCGTGAAGGGCGGCGAGGTTGGTCACTGTCAGGCTCCTCTTCCGGCTAAGTCAACTGGAAACAGAGCTTGGTTGTAAAGTTCTTCAAGTCAGAAGCGCGCGGTGCGCGGCCAGAGAACGACGAGTAAGCGGGCCAAACGTCACCTCATTGGAGACGGAGGCAACGCATTGCCGTAAGCAGCGATGAGCAGGATCCGCATCATCCCTTGGATGCCACGCCTGTACGACCTTTTCCGATGGTACGACGACAGGTAGCTTAAAGATCTCAAGCCCTAGTGCCTTCACTACGGTGCGAGCCAATGGCTCGGGCACGCAAGCAATCATTGTTGATCGCGCCGTGGCCAGTAGCGCACCGTACGCACTCGGTACGGTCAGGATGGGATGACGGGCGAAACCTGCCTCTTCAAGGACGACGTCAATCGATTCTGATACGCGCCCGCGTTGGGCGATGGCTACATGCTTGTGCGATGCGAACTTCTTCGGTGTCATACGCGACGACAGCAAGGGGTGGCCAGCCTTGACGACGCCGACGACGTGCTGTTCGTAGAGCAAGGATGTTTGAATCTCAGGCCCGCGGTCGATGAGCACCCCTACATCTAGATCGATGCGCCCGTCGCGTAGAGCTGATGCATCGCTCTCACTCTCGGGGACAAAACGAAGCCTGATGAGTGGCATGCTCTTGTGCATTGCTTCGAGCAAGGCCGCGCCGTAGACGATTCCCATGCCCTCCGGAGCCCGAATCGTGAACTCTCGCTCGATCTCGGCCAATGGCACACCGCTCCCAGGCCGCATCAGGTCCTTGGCCTCTGCCACAAGCCGCCTTACCGATTCGCGCATCGCGCTGGCACGCGGCGTCGGTACCAGCTTCCGGCCGGCGCGAACGAGGATCGGATCGTCCAGTGCAACCCGAATTCTTGCCAGTGTGTGACTCATCGCCGGCGCGCTCAAATGCATCCTTTCAGCAGCGCCATTGACGCTCTGTGTACTTAGCAATGCGTCCAATGCTGCGAGTAGATTCAAATCCATGAATTCGTTTCATGCAGATATGCTGTTCAAACAATGCACTTTACACAGTTATTGGCGTCATCGAAACTCGCGCTGCCTGTGATCGAAGTTGGACCGCAACACTCCTTGACCAACGCTAAAAAATACGGGATTGGAACATGGTCATTCGGGCGTGAACGTCTCTCATCAGACGATCCCGATGTTCGGCTGCCCTTTCCCACCTGAACCCCGGTTCGGGATAGCGGCCCGATCTCCTTCACAGACACCAGCCCATGAAACGCAAGGGTGCTTGCGTCTATCTGCATGTCTTCCAGCCTTGGAGAATCCGTTGAGTCCATTGATTGCCAGCCGTACTTCGCTTGCCACCTCGCTCATGCGAGCAGTTCATTCGCGCGTCGACCCTGCGCCACTTTTTAACGATACGTGGGGAGACCGCCTTGTTCCGGCGTCGGCAAAAGCAGCCTTGCGACAGCGCGTAATTGATCGCATGGGGACACGTATCTCGGTGGAAGTCGAAGCCGGCAATGAAGCTCTCGATCTTGGTCTTCGAACTAATGCTGCCTATGCGGACGTGATCCTTCGTTCCCGATACACGGAAGACGTACTCAAGCGCGCGGTTGCGCGCGGCGTTCTTCAATACGTCATCATCGGCGCCGGGTTCGATAGCTTCATCTGCCGTCGTCCGGCATGGGCGGAGGGCATAACCGTCATAGAAGTGGATCATCCCGCGACACAGCGCCTGAAGCGCGCACGTTTGGAAGCATGTGGCGTTACCCTTCCCCGTTCGGTGGAGTTCGTTGAAGCTGACTTGTCCATGGACGCATTGGGGACCGCTCTGGCTCGATCCTCTTTTCAAGCCGACCGCCTCACTTTTTTCTCCTGGTTGGGCGTGACGATGTATCTGACTCGGGAAGCAAACCTCAGCAGCCTTCGGTCGATCGCCACATGTGCGCCTGCGGGAAGCGAATTGGTCTTCACTTATGTTGATGAAGCCATTTTTCGTCCAGATTACCCTGTCGACGAATCGCTTCGCAGGCTTGCAAGTTCGGTGTCCGCTTCGGGAGAGGCGTTTCTATCCGGGTTTGACCCCTGCACTATTGGCGATCTTCTGCTCGATGCGAGGCTATTTCCAATCGAGGATCTCGATGGGAATCAAGTTGCTGCTCGCTACGATGCCGCGGGGCAGAACGCGTTTCGCACAGCCGCCGCAGCGCACATCGTCCACGTACGCGGAATGGGGTCGTGATACGTCAAGAGCCGGTTGAAGAAATAGGCCGAACCAGTCTTCCATGTGCCAGGTGGTAGTCACGCGACCGTCCTTGATTGCATGGAACTCGTGCAGGCGGAAGCTCACGTGCTTCCCGGTCGCCGCGACTCCGAAGATGGAGCCATGATGCGTCCCGCTCATCTCCGAACGGAACCGATCTCGCCGGGCTCCTGCATCATGTCGTAGAGGCTGATCTTCAATTCCGGGGACGCCTGTGCAAGGCCGCGGATGATGGTCTTGAGGCCTTCTGGTCCCGCGACCTGTCCGCTCGCCCAAAAGATGTCTTTCCATTCCGGGGCGAAGGCTCGAAACTCCGGTGTGACTAGTCAATAGACCGGAAGCGCAAAGTCCTCTTCGACCTTTCGTGCCTGCGCCGCAGCGCTCGGCTTCAACAGCGCCTGGATCCGCGCGCTGCCGAAGAACCGTTGCAAGATGCGAGCGATGGCGATCCCGAACGGCGTCTTCACGTGCATCAGTCGAATGAGCCGAGGGCTCAACTCCCGCTGTGAACGCTCGGCGTACGGTCGAAGGATGCGTTCATAGGTATGGAAGGCTTCGGCGTGGGTCGAGCGTTGCTTGATCTCCCCAGCCAGGACGTAGGCTCCAACGAGCGCCAGGGCCGTGCCCTTGCCCGTGAACGGCGTTGGGCAATGCGCCGCGTCGCCCAGCAAGACCAGCCGGCCTTTCGACCAGACCGAAGCTTGTACCTGGCTCATCGGCCCAAAGTAGAAGTCCTGTACCGTGTCCAGCTCATCGACGATGCGATCGGCGACGGTGCCTCGGCCTTCCAGAGCTGCGCGAAGCATGTCCCGCCGAGACCGCGACGACGGCCTTTGCGAGTCCGGCGCACCGACCGGAAAGGTGAGCAGCACCGTGGTCTGCGTCGGCCCTCCAGGCCTGAGGTTGATCATTGTTCCGCCGACACCGTTGACGGAGCAGGCCCACAGATCGTCTTCCGGACGCCGGGGAATCTTGAAGAACGCCATGTAGGCGCCGAGATAGCGCAATCGCGTCTCCTGCGCGAGGACCAGATCCCTTGTCGACGAGCTCAGTCCGTCCGCGCAGATCACCAGCTCGAACACCTCCGTCGAGCCATCGACGAAGGTCACCCGCGCACCATCTCCAATTTCTTCGATGGCGCTGACGTATGTGCCGAAGCGGTAGTCGCAGGCGCCGCGGGTTGCATCGAAAAGAACACGTGCGAAGTCGCCGCGGAGGATTTCGAAATCGCTGGTCAAGCTGCCGAAGCCCCCTTTGGGAAAGACAGCCACCACCTTGCCGGCCTCGTCCAGCCACTTCTGCCCGCACTCCTGCGTGTTGCGAGCCTCGATCTGCGCCGTCAAGCCCATGCGCTCGATGACCTGCTGTCCGGCACCCTTCACGTCCACGTTCTGCCCACCATCCCTGAACCCACCGGCCTTTTCGACGACGACCACGGAGAAACCGTGCTGGCTCAGCCACCAGGCACACGCCGGACCGGCGATCCCGCCGCCACATATCAAGATTTTCTTCCTCGGGTTCATGGTGACTGTTCTCTTGGTTGCGATAACAACCAGCACGTTATGTGGACCGTCACCTGGCCACAAGGATCCGACATGCCATGATCTATTGAATTCTTGCCACTCGGGTCTAGCGCCCTTCAGAGTTCCCCGATGCCTGTTTTCAACGATGCTTCTTCAGTCGATTGGGAGGATCCCGACCTCGTTCCACGACCGGTGATCACGATCGGAGCCACGGGCGTGGACATGTCGGCGGCAGCAGCCGAGGACGACTCGCATCGGGTCGACAGCCGCAAGGAAGCGAACTTCCACCACCATCGAAAAGGCCAGTTCCTGCTTTGGATGCGCGGCGTGCTCACCTGCGAGGTCGCCGGCGGCTTGTGGCTTGTGCCACCTGGAAGCGCCATCTGGGTACCCGGCGGTGTGGAGCATCGAATGGAGGTGGCCGGCACGGTCGAGTGCTATGTCGTCTACGTCGATCCCGCGGTGGGCGGCGAGTTGCCGCGAGACTGCTGCACCTTGTCGACGACACCGCTGCTGCGTGAGTTGGTGATCCGGTCAGCGGCATTGCCCATGCGTTACGAGGAGGGAGGCATGGCATCGAGGGTGACGACGCTCCTGCTCGACGAAATGGCCTTGGCGCAGCCCGGTCGGGTTCATCTTCCTCTGCCGACGGACAAGCGACTTCGCAAACTGGTCGAGTGGATCATGGCGAATCCATCCGATCCCGGGAGCATCGTGTCCTGGGCGCACCGAATGGATATCGGTCCACGCACCCTCTCACGCCTGGTGTCCCGAGAAACCGGCATGAGTTTCGGACGCTGGCGCAGGCAGCTTCATATTCTGTTGGCCCTGCAATGGATGGCCAAGGGGGCGACGGTCCAGGATGTCGCGGATGGCCTCGGCTACCAGAATGCGAGCAACTTCGTGGTCATGTTTCGAAAAGTGCTTGGACAGACACCGGGACGCTACTTGCAATCGAACGATTGATGCCATGAAGCCGGTTGGTGATCTTCGGCGTCTCCCGATCTCACGTTCGTTCACCCGCATTCGCAAGCCCAGCGTCATTCCTCACCTCCAAAAGCCACTCACTGAACTGCGCAAGCGCCGGCAAGCTCGCACTGTGCTCCGGATAGCACAGCTGATACGACCGCCCCGTCGCCGACTCGATGTCCGACAGCGGCACCAACTGCCCCGCATCGAGCGCCGCACGAACCATGAAGGCCGGCAGCAGCGCCACCCCGATGCCCGCGATGGCCGCATGCAGCGACATCGACAACAGGTCATAGCTCGGCCCGGCATGCAGCTCGGGCAGTATCTCGTCGGCGCCCGCAGCCTGCCGCAGCCACAGAGCCCACGCACCGGGCAGCGAGCTGTTGTGGATCAGCGTGAGTTCGGGCGGCGCCTGCCGCAACACGGTGGCGAAATCGTCGCCGCTCCAGCGCGCCGCCAGGCCAGGACTGGCATAGGGCCGCACGGTCAGGTCGAGGACGGGAACCGCATGCAGGCCCGGCACCGGCGCGCCCACCACCATGATGGCCGCGTCGATCCGGCTCGCGGTGAAATCGACCGGCCCGAGATAGGTCGAGAGGTCGAGCGTGATGTGCGGATGCGCGTTCACGAAACCCGACAGCCGCGGCGCGAGCCAGTAGTTGCAGAACGAGGAAGGGGCGGAGAGCTGCAGGCGGCCGCCGCGGCCCTGGTGCAGCGCGATGTCGGTGGTGGCGCGCTCGAGCCGCAGCAGCAGGGGCCGGACCTCGGCCAGGTAGGCTTGCCCCGCGGGCGTGGCCACCAGCGATTCGCGCCGGCGCTCCAGCAGTTGCGCGCCGAGCCGCTGCTCGAGGCCGATGACTTGGCGGCTGATGGCGCCCTGCGTGAGATTGAGCGCCTTGGCGGCGCGCGTGAAGCTGCCCAGCCTTTCACTGGCTTCCAGGCATTGCAGCGCGATGGTGGAGGGGAGGCGAAGCGGCATCAGCTTTTTGCATGCGAGCAGGAGTTATTTTCGATTGTGGCGCTCGCCGTGGGCGTCGATCCTCGGGCATCGTGCTTTCTGGAAGGATGCAAGCCATGTTGGAGACCGGGATCGATCGCGGCCGGCGCCGCGCGCTGCTGTCGGCGGCCGCGCTGGCGGCCGGTTCTTGGCGCATCGCGCGCGCCGCCGCTTACCCCGAGCGGCCGCTGCGCTTCGTCGTGCCCGGCGGCGCGGGTGGCGCGCCCGACCTGCTGTGCCGCGTGATGGGCGCGGCGCTGGCCAAGGGGCTCGGGCAGGCGGTGGTGATCGAGAACCGGCCGGGCGCGGGCGGCATCGTCGGCATCTCCGAGGTGGCGCGCGCGGCGCCCGACGGCTACACGATCGGCTATGCCAACGTGGGCACGCTCGCGATCAACAAGTCGCTTTACGCGAGGCTGCCCTACGACCCCGACCGCCAGCTCGCGCCGGTCGCGATGACCGGCTTCGTGCAGAACGCGCTGGTGGTGCGCAACGAGCTGCCGGTGAAGACCGTGGCGGAACTGGTGGCCCACCTGCGCGCGCATCCCGGCAAGCTGACCCTGGCCTCGGCCGGCAACGGCACCACCAGCCACCTGGGCGGCGAGCTGTTCAAGAGCATGACGGGCACCTTCATGCTCCACGTGCCCTACCGCGGCAGCCTGGCGGCGATCCAGGACCTGATCGGCGGCGGGGTCGACGTGATGTTCGACAACCTGTCGTCGATCAGCCCCTTCATCGCCTCGGGCCGGGTGCGCGCGCTGGCGGTCACGGGGGCTCATCGCTCGCCGCTCTTTCCGGCGCTGCCGACGGTGCAGGAGGCCGGCGTGCCGGGATACGAAAGCGTGGCCTGGGGCGGCGTGGTGGTGCCGGCGGGCACGCCCGCCGAGGTGGTGGCGCGGCTCAATGCCGAGTTCAACGCGATGATGAACGACGCCGAGGTGCGCGAGCGGCTCGCGCGGCTGTCGCTCGAGACCGCGAGCGGGCCGCCCGAGCGGCTGTTCGAGCTGGCGCGGCGCGAGACGCCGGTGTGGGCCGCGGTGATCCGGCGCGCGAACGCCCGCGTCGACTGATGCAGCCGCTCGACCTGGTCATCGAGGGCGGCGACGTCATCGATGGCAGCGCGGCGCCGCGCGTGCGGCAGGACGTGGGCGTGCGCGATGGCGTGATCGAGCGCCTGGGCGACCTGCGCGCCGTGCCCGCGCACCGGCGCATCGATGCCCGTGGCCGCATCGTCGCGCCGGGCTTCATCGATGCGCATGCGCACGACGACCGGCTGCTGCTCGAGCCGCCCGCCGACCGCCATCCGAAGCTGATGCAGGGCGTGACCACCGTGGTGGCCGGCAACTGCGGCTGGAGCCTGGCGCCGCTGCGCATTCCCTTCGAGCGGGTGCCGCCGCCGCTGCGCGAATTCATCGGGCGCGACGACCGCCGCTTTGCGCGCTTCGGCGACTACCTCGATGCGGTGCGCGAGATCGGTCCCGCGACCAATGCCGCGTTCCTGGTCGGCCACACCACGCTGCGCGCGCAGCATGTGCAGGACCTGGATCGCGCCGCCACGCCCGCCGAGACCGCGGCCATGGCGCGCGAGGTCGAGGAGGCGCTCGAGGCGGGCGCGATCGGCCTGTCGACCGGCGTCTTCTATGCACCGGCACGCGCCGCCACGGCGCACGAGATGACGGCGGTGGGCGCGCCGCTGCGCGCGCACGGCGGCCTGATCGCGATGCACATCCGCGACGAGTCCGATGCGATCGACGAAGCGCTGCACGAGGCCCTCGGCGTGGGCCGTGCGCTTGGCGTGCCGCTCGTGATCTCGCACCACAAGCTCACGGGCCTGTCGAACCACGGGCGTTCCGCGTCCACGCTGCGCCTGCTCGCGCGGGCCGCAAAGGGGCAGCCGGTGTGCATCGACTGCTACCCCTATGCCGCTTCTTCCACCCTGCTGATTCCCGCGCGCGTGAGCCAGTCGGCGCGCGTGCGCATCACCTGGTCCGAGCCGATGCCGCAGTACACCGGGCGCGAGCTCGCGGACATCGCCGCCGAGATGGGCCTGGGCCTCGAGCAGGCCGCGCAGCGCCTCTGCCCGGCCGGCGCGGTCTACTTCTCGATGGACGAGGCCGATGTGCAGCGCATCCTCGCGGCGCCCGGCACCATGGTCGGATCGGACGGCCTGCCGAACGACGTGCAGCCGCACCCGCGGTTGTGGGGCGCCTTTCCGCGCGTGCTGGGCCACTATGCACGTGACCTCAAGCTGTTCGCGCTCGAGACCGCGGTGCACAAGATGACCGGCCTGCCGGCCGCGCGCTTCGGCCTCGCGGGCCGCGGCCGCATCGCGGCGAGCTGCGCGGCCGACCTCGTGGTCTTCGATGCCGCGCGCATCGCCGACCGCGCGAGCTACGACGATCCGCTGGCCGCGCCCGCCGGCATCGACGCCGTGCTGGTCAACGGCCGCGTGGCCGTCGCGCACGGCGTGCTGATGGACGCGCACGCGGGCATGGTGCTGCGCCGCGGCTGAAGCGCGGGGCCGCGGCCCCGCCCTCCGGCCGCGTTCCACCTCAATGGTGGTGGTGGTCATGCCCATAGCCGCTGGCGACCTCGCCGCATTCGTGCGGAGCGGTCCGGCACAGGCGCTGGTAGGCCAGCACCGTCTTGCGCCGCTCGGCCAGCGCGGCCGGGGTGCGGAACGGCGCGAGGATCTCCGCGAGCGAGTAGCTCACGCCGTTCTTCACCACGTAGCGCACGTCGGCCGCGGCCTTCAGGTCCTGCAGCGGGTTGCCGCGCACGATGGCCAGGTCGGCCAGCTTGCCCACTTCCACCGTGCCCAGGTCCTTGTCGACCAGGCTCATGCGCGCGGCATTGACCGTCACGTCCTGCAGCACCTGCAGGTTCGAGTTGGTCAGCGCGGCGGCGCGCATGTTGTTGTGCAGCGCGATGCCCGGCGGCACGAGCGGCGAGTCGGTGCCGATGGCGATCATGGCGCCGGCCGTGCGCAGCTTGCTCACCTGGTCCTCCTGCAGCCGCGCGCTGGCCACCGCCGCCTCGGTCGGCGGCTGCGGGTTGCTGCGCAGCACATCGAGGAAGTTCGGCGAGGTCAGCAGCTCGAAGCGGTCGCCGCCGGTCAGGTCCGCGCCGACGAAGGGATAGGCGAACAGGGCGGTGTGGATCAGCCGGAAGTCGCCCTTGCCGTGCAGGTCGTAGGCGTCCTGGTAGGTGGTGCCGCCGGCCGAGCGCGACCAGCCATAGCCCAGGCGCTGCGGTGCCGAGAGGTGCGTGGTCTCGGCCAGGCCCGAGGCCGCGCCCGGCGACAGGTTGTGCGTGCCGCTCGGGATGCCGATGTCGAGCGCCGCCTGCGCGATCTTGTGCATCAGCGGGATCGGCGCGCGCATGTAGGCCTTGAGGTAGTCCACGCCGAGCGTGCGCACCTTCGCGATCTCGAGGTCGGCCGCCTCGGGCGTGCGCACGCTGCGCGCGAAGCTCCAGGTGATGCGGTTGCCGTCCCACAGCGGCGGCGAGACGAACAGGCGCGGGCCCAGCAGGTTGCCGGCCTCCAGCGCCTCGCGCATCTCGATGCTCTGGTGCAGCGGACCGCCGACCGATTGGGTCGAGGTGACGCCGTAGGCCAGCATCGAGGCCGAGCCCTGGCCGTACTGGCCGCCCTGGTAGAGCGTCAGCGGATGCGAGTGGGCATCCCACAGGCCGGGCATCACCGTGAGGCCCGAGGCATCGACGTACTTGTCCGCGGCCTTGGCCACCGCCTCGTCGTGCGGCTGGATCGCGGTGATTCGGTTGCCCTTGATGACGATGTCGACGTCGTTCTGCAACTGGCCGTCCTTGCCGCTCCACAGCTGGCCCGCGCGCACCACGGTCGTGCCCTGGGACGCTGCCTGCTTCCACATCAGGCTCACGGGCACCTCGGTCGCGCCCGCGCCGTCGGCGCCGATGGTCTTGAGCTTGTCGGCGGCCTTGTAGAGCAAGGTGCGCGAGTCGCCGGCCCACGAGGGCAGGTCGGCGGCCTCGGTGGTGATGGCCTTGGCCGGGCCGTCGGGCGAACCGTCGGCCTTCAGCGGCATCACGTGCAGCACCGAGTCCATCACGAAGGCCACCTTGCTGCCGTCGGGCGAGACCACGGCCGCGCCTTCCTCGCGGTCGGAGATCTGGCGTGGCGCGTCGCCCACCGGGTAGAAGGTGCCGCTCTTCGTGCCGAGGTCGATCACGCGCAGCTTGTTGTAGCCCTCGAAGGAGCGGCTGCTGACCGAGTCGTTGTCGACCACCACGATTTTCTTGCCGTCGGGCGTCCACTGCGGCGTGCTGATCTGCGAGCCCACCGCCTCGACCACCTTCTGCGCGGTCTTCGAGGCGATGTCCCAGACCTCGAGCGTGCCCGAGCCCGTGGTGTAGGCGATGCGGTCGCCCGCGGGCGACATCTTCGGCATCACCATCGACTTGCCGGTCTGCGCGCCGAGCCGCGTGCGCGCGCGGCTCGCGATGTCGATGCGGTCGATCGCGAGCGCGCCGCCGTTGCCCTTCTCGGTCGAGAAGTAGACCGCGCTGCCGTCGGGCGTGAACTGCGGATTGCCGTCGCGGTCCTTGTCGTTGGTCAGGCGCACGGGCGTGCCGCCGATCGGCATCACCCAGATGTCGTTGAGCGCGACGAAGGCGACGCGGCGGCCGTCGGGCGAGATCACCGGGCTGCTGATGCCGCGCACCGGCTGGTCGCCGAGCACGCCGAAGCCGCGCTCGCGCGACTTGGCGAACACCGGACGCCGCACCTCGAGCGTGGCGCTGAACGGCACTTCAGCGAGGCCGTCGCCGCCCGCGTTGCGGATCTTGATCTTGCCGTCGGCCGTGTAGAGGAAACGCCCGCCGGGCAGCCAGCGCGGCGGGAAGGCGAACATGTCCTCGTTGGGCGCCACCACCTCCTTGCCGGCGACCACGATCGACTTGGTCGTGCCCTGGTAGGCCAGGCCCGAGCCGTCGGGCAGCCACACCGGCAGCACGCCGGGGCCGACCAGCTTCGGTGCCTCGGTGCTGCCCATCGGCTGCGTGAAGATGCGCCGCGCGCTGACGAATGCGAGCTGCGTGCCGTCGGGCGAGACCACCGGATTGCTCTCGGTGCCCGCGCCCTGCGTGAGTGCCGAGTACTTGCGCGAGCCCAGTTCCACCTGCCAGATCTTGTACTGGCGGTCCTGGCTGCGGTCGGAGGCGAAGACCAGCGTGCGGCCATCGGGCGTCCAGGCCGGCTCGCGGTCGTCGAACGCGCCGCTGGTGATGCGCGTGAGGTCCGCGCCATTGGGCCGCACGGTCCAGATGTGGAAGTTGCCTTCGGCGTCGTAGTTCTGGAACGCGATGCGGCTGCCGTCGGGCGACCACACGGGCGAGGTCGGCTCCATGTCCCAGCCCGTGATGCGCGTGGCCTTGCCGCCGGCGATCGGCACCACCCACAGCACGCCCTGCGCGGTGAAGGCCACGCGCTGGCCGTCGGGCGAGGGCGCGGCCGCCATGTTGGTGCCCTCGTGGAACTCGATCGCGACGTCCTTGGTGCTGCCCTGCAGCGTGCTCAGCGCCTGGATCTTCACGGGCGGCTCGTTGTTGCCGCCATCGCCACCGCCCGTGCCGCCGCCGCCCGCGATCGGCAGGAAGCCGCTGCCGCCACCTCCGCCGCCGCCGCAGGCCGTGGCCAGCAGCGCGGCCACGGCGACGGCGGCCAGCGCATGGCGCCGCGGTCGTGATGAAGAGGGATGCGAAAACGATGGGCGTGACGAAGCCAACGCTGCCTGGCGCTTGTTCATGGTCTGTCTCCAATGAGGTGTTATTGCGGTCCGCGGATGCGGCCGATCTGCACATCGGCGCGATCGCCAATGTCGAAACCAGTGTTGGAAATCTTCCTTACCGATTACTTACCCTGGCCCTCTGTACAGGCGTGCATCGGCCCTGACGCGGGTCGATTTTTTTGCATGGCGCCATGAGGGTTTGGCATTCGCGAAGCTGCGTTGCCAATTCGGATCGGTGAATTGCGCGCAGCCGTGCTGCAATGGCGCAATGAATTGGCGCAGTAAATTGGCGCGATGACGCGCGCCAATTCAAAGAGGAGCCGCCACGCCCATCCACTCGCGCAACACCTCATCGGTGTGCTCGCCCAGGCGCGGCGCCATCGCGCCGGCGGCCAGCGGGGTGCGCGTCCATCGCACGGTCGGCGACAGGCCCCGGTACCAGCGGCCTTCGGCATCCTGGTAACGATGCACGACGCCGCGCTCGGTGTTCTCCAGCGAATCGATCAGTTCACCGAGCTCGGGGCAGGCGGCCACGGGAATGTCCGCGTCCGCCAGCAATTGCAGCCAGGTTGCAGTGCTGCGCGTGGCGAGCCGGCTCTCCACGTAGGCATACACGGCATCGATGTGCTTCGTGCGGTTCGCCATGCTGCGAAAGCGCGCATCGCGGTCCCAGAGTTCGCCGTCGCCCACGAGGCGCATGAACGACTCCCAGTGGCGGTCGGTGTAGACGATGGTGCAGATCCAGCCGTCGACCGTCCGGTAGGGCCGGCGGTAGGCCGACAGCAGGCGCGGGTTGCCGGCCTGCGCGGCATCGTTGGCCGCGAAGGTGGCGGCGCCCAGGTGGTCGCTGAGCATGAAGGAGGCCATGGTCTCGTACATCGGCACCTCGATGTACTGACCTTCCTCGGCCCGGCGCTGCTGCAGCAGCGCGGCGAGCACCGTCTGCACCACGTACAGGCCCACCGTCTTGTCGGCGATGTTGAGCGGCAGGTAGCGCGGGCGTCCGTCCGCGGCGCGGGCCACCAGGCCCGGCAGTCCGACCATGCCCTGGATCAGGTCGTCGTAGGCCGGCTTGCCCGCGTCGGGGCCGTGCTCGGCGAAGCCGGCCAGGAAGACGTAGATCAGCCGCGGGTTGTGGCGGCGCAGGGTGTCCCAGTCCAGTCCCAGTTTGGCGAGCGCCTTCTTGCGCATGTTGGTGACGAACACGTCGCTGGCCTGCGCGGCACGCGCGATCACTTCGCGCGAGGCGGGCTGCTTGAGGTCCAGGCAGACGCTGCGCTTGCCGCGGTTGAGGTTCAGGTAGACCGGCCCCATGCCCGGCTCGAGGTGCGGGCCCATCTCGCGCATGATGTCGCCCTCGGGCGGCTCGAGCTTGACCACGTCGGCGCCGTACTCCGCCAGCATCTGGGTCGCGAACGGACCCATGATGACGCTGGTGAGGTCGAGGATCCGGATGCCGGACAGCGGCAGTCCGGCGTTGCGCGTCGCGGCGGTCGTCATTGGGCCTCGATGCCGGCTTTCTTGACGATGTCGCCCCACTTGCGGATCTCGCTCGCTACGTAGCGCCGCGTCGCGGTCACGTCCATGGTGCCCGGCGTGGTCGCCTGCTCGTCGAGCGTCTTGCGGAAGCCGGGCTCGCCCATCGATTGCAGCGCCAGCGCATTGAGCTTCTCGAGGATGGCCGGCGGCGTGCCCGCGGGCGCGTAGAGCCCGATCCAGATCTCGGTCTCGTAGCCGGGCACGCCCTGCTCGGCGATGGTCGGCACCTCGGCCAGCGTGGGATTGCGTTCGCGCGTCGAGACGCCGATGGCGCGCAGGCTGCCGGCCTTCACGTACTTCAGCGCGCTCAGGCCGTCGACGAAGGAGGCCTGGATCTGGCCGCCGAGCAGGTCGTTGACCGCGAGCGCCGTGCCCTTGTAGGGCACGTGGATCAGCGGCGCGCCGGTGCGGCTCGCGAGCAGCTCGCCCGACAGGTGCGTGGTGCCGCCCGTGCCCGAGGAGCCGTAGGTGACGCCCTTGTTCTTGCGCGCATAGTCCAGCAGCTCGGGCACTGTAGTCACCGGCAGCGACGGGTTCACCAGCAGCACGTTGGGTGTGCGCGCCAGCATGGCGATGGGCGCGAAGTCCTTCTCGGTGTCGTAGGGCAGGTTCTTCGTGATCGAGGGGTTCACCACGTGCGCCGTGGTGGTGATCAGCAGCGTGTAGCCGTCGGGTCTGGCGCGCGCGACCCGGGTCGCGCCGATCACGCCGCCGGCACCGGGCTTGTTGTCGACGATGGCGGTCTGCCGCAGCTTCTCCTGCACCGTCTTCGCGAATTGCCGGGCCAGGATGTCGGTCATGCCGCCGGCCGCGAAGGGCACCACCAGCGTGAGCGGTTGCGAGGGATAGTCGTCGGCATGCGCGGCGCCGAGGGCGAAGGGCAGCGCGAACAGGGCGCACAGGGCGCGGCGCAGGGGCTTGAACTTCATGGTGTCTCCTTGGATGTCTCGTGGGCTCGCCGGTGCCGTCTCAGCGGCGCTTCCGGTTCGCGAGGAAGGCTTCCATGTAGCGCTTGGGCTCGTCGCTGTCGTAGGCGCTCACGAGGCCGGCGATGCCGACGTTGATGGCTTCCTGCAGCGGCATGCGCTCCCAGTCGCGGATCAGCTTCTTCTGGATGCGCATCGCGAGCGGGCCGTTGGCCTCGATCTCGGCCTGCCAGTGCGCGAGGGCGGCATCGAGGCCGTCGTCGCCGGCGACGTCGGTGATCAGGCCCCAGTCGAGCGCCAGCGCGGCCGGGATGATGCGGCCGCTGAGCAGCAGGTCGCGCGTGCGCGTGGCGCCGATCATGCCGGGCAGCATCGCGCCGTGGATCACCGAGGGCACGCCGAGCTTGACCTCGGGCATGCCGAACCTGGCGTCGCGCGCGGCCAGCTTGATGTCGCAGACGGCGGCCACCTCCATGCCGGCGCCCAGGCAGTAGCCCGAGATCACCGACATCGTGGCGAAGGGGATGTCGCGGATGGTCTCGCACAGCCGCCACACGCTGCGGATGTAGGCATCGATGTCGCGCCTGGAGGCGTCCTTCAGGAACTTGATGTCGGCGCCGCCGAGGAAGGCGCTGTCGCCGCCGCGGATCACGAGCAGCTTCGTGGTCTCGTCGGCGGCCAGTTCCTGCAGCGTGTCGGCGTAGATATGGGCGGCGTCCCCGGTCAGCAGGTTCAGCCGGCCGTTGTCGAAACGGACCGTGACGACGCCTTCGGCGGTGCGGGCCACATGGCATTGGGGACGGGTGTCGGAGGGATGCATGGGATGTCTCTGGTCTGTGTGAGCCGGCGCATCTTGCGCGGCGAAGTCCCATGCCACAATGGAATTTTTCTACTGCATTCAGTAGAAGATGGAATGAATATCTCCTTTCGCCAGTTGCAGGTCTTCCTCGCCGTCTACGAGGCCGGCAGCTTCACCGTGGCGGCGAACGGCCTGCACATCTCGCAGTCCGCGGCGAGCAAGATGGTGGCCGAGCTCGAGAACCAGCTCGGCATGACCCTGTTCGAGCGCACCACGCGCACCGTGGTACCCAACGACGCGGCGCGCGAGTTCTTCGAGTTCGCCCAGGACGTGACGGCCACCATGGCGACCGCCAAGCGCAGCATCACCGAGCTGATCACGCTGGAGCGCGGCAAGGTCAGCGTGGCCGCCTCGCCGCTGATGCACTACGGCCTGCTCGCGGGGCCGATCGCGAGCTACCGCCAGCGCTATCCGGGCATCGACTTCGAGATCCACGAATGCTCGACCGACGAGACGCTGGACCGCGTGCGTTCGGGCGTGGTGGACATCGGCTTCTGCGCCACGGATTCCGAGATCAGCGGCCTCGAGGCCACCGTGGCGATCGAGGACGCGATGTATGCCATCGTCGACGACGCGCATCCGCTCGCGCGCCGGCGTTCGATCCGGGCCGCGGAGCTGCTGCCCTACAACTACATCTCGCTGCGCGATTCCTACAGCATCCGCCGCACGCTCGACCAGATCTTCGCGCGCACGCCGCTGCGCTTCGAGAACCACATCGAGGTCGGTTCGCTCACGGCGGCCCTGGGCTTCGCGCGGCAGGGCGCCGGCTTCCTGATCGTGCCGGGCTACGCCGCCGACATCGCGCAGCAGTGGGGCATGCGGCGGATCGCGATCTCCGACCTCGCGAGCTTCCGCCACCGGATCTCGCTGATCCGCCGCCGCACCACGCGGCTGTCGGTGGCCGCGCGGCATTGGCTCGCGGTGTTGCCGCAGAGCTTTCCGTTGCTGAAGTGAGCGGGCTCGCGCGTGCTTCGATGCCGCCGATGCCAGGTGTCTGTTTATAATAATAGTTCTCATTTGCATCGTAGGGCCCAGCGTCCTCTCTTGTGTAGACAGTCTCGCCATGGGTCCGCGCGCCACGCCAATGCAAGCCGTCGAAGCCTTCTATGCCGACCACCACGGCTGGCTCCAGGCCCTGCTGCGCAGGAAGCTCGGCGACATCCACCATGCGGCCGACCTGGCGCATGACACCTTCCTCACGCTGGTTGCCGCGCCCTCGAAGGCGCAGCAGCTGCACGAGCCGCGCGCCTACCTGCGCACCGTCGCGCACGGGCTGCTGGTCGATCACTTCCGCCGCCGCGCGCTCGAGCAGGCCTATGTCGAGCAACTGGCCGCCATGCCCGAGCCGCTGGCGCCCTCGCCCGAGGACCGCCTGCTCGTGATCGAGGCGCTGCATCGCATCGACGCCATGCTCGACGCGCTGCCCGCGCGCACGCGCACCGTGTTCCTGCTGTCGCAGCTCGAGGGCCTGGGCTACGAGGAGATCGCGCAGCGGCTCGAGGTGTCGGTGCGCACCGTCAAGCGCGACATGCGCGCGGGTTTTGCCCAATGCATCGCCTCGATGCTTTGAACCCCACGCGCCCGCGCGGCGACGACCCGGTGGTGCTGCAGGCCGCGGACTGGCTCGTGAAGCTGCATGCCGGCGAGATGGACGAGGCCGGGCACCGCGCCCTGCATGCCTGGCGCGCGCAGGCGCCCGAGCACGAGCGCGCCTGGCAGGCCGCCGACGAACTGGCGCGCACCTTCGGCCGCGTGCCGACGGGACTCGGCGTGCCCACGCTCGAGAGCGCGCGCCGCCTGCGCCGCCGCGTGCTGTTGCGCTCCACGGTGCTGCTGGCCACCGGCGCGCCGGCCGCCTGGCTGGCCTGGCGCACCTGGGGCGTCGAACTCGCGGCCGAGTACCGCACGGCCGTCGGCGAGCGGCGCGGCTTCGTGCTGGCCGACGGCACCCGGCTGCTGCTCGACACCGGCAGCGCGGCCGACGTGGTGTTCGACGAGCGCGAGCGGCTGGTGCTGCTGCGCGCGGGCCGGATCCTGGTCGAGACCGGCCATGCCGCCGGGCTGCCCGCGCGGCCGTTCTTCGTGCAGACCGCGCAAGGCCGGGTGCGCGCGCTCGGCACGCGCTTCACGGTGCGTGGCGGCGACGAGCGCACGCGCGTGGCGGTGCTCGAGCACGCGGTCGAGATCGCGCCACGCGCGACCGACGCTAGCCGCGTCGTCGTGCGTGGCGGCCAGGAGGTCGACTTCACGCGCGACGCCGCCAGCGCGCCGCGCGCCATCGCGGCCGGCGCCGATGCCTGGTCGCAGGGCGCGCTGGTGGCCGACCGGCAACGGCTCGAGGACTTCCTCGCCGAGCTCTCGCGCTACCGCCCCGGCGTGCTGCACTGCGCGCCCGAGGTCGCGGACCTGCGCATCTCGGGCGTGTTCCAGGTCGCCGACACCGACCAGGTGCTCGCCACCCTGGCGCAGACGCTGCCGGTGCAGGTCCGTACGCGCACGCGCTACTGGGTCACGGTCGGGGCGCGCGCACCAGGTTAAGAGCGGCCGGCGCACGCATCGTGGCGCTGCGTGTCCCTTTTTCGGCGCTCGTTCGACAAGTCAGAAAGCAACACCTTTTCACCGACTTGCCGACCGGACCCGCCATGCCTTCCTCCTTCGCTTCGCGCCATCGCTTCACCGCCATCGCCTTCGCCGCGGCGCTCGCCGCCGCGCTGCCGCCCGCCATCGCCCAGGCCGCCGACGCGCCCGCCAACCAGGCGATCGCGCCCGGGCCATTGAGCCAGGCGCTCTACGGCTTCGCGAGCGCGAACGGCATCACGCTGTCTTTCGATCCCGCGCTGACCGAGGGCTTGCGCTCGCCCGGCCTGGAAGGCGGCCAGGGCATCGAGCAGGGCCTGCGGCGCCTGCTGGCCGGCAGCGGCCTCGAGGCGGTGCCGGTCGCGCCCGGCAACTACCGCCTGCGCAAGGCGGTGGCCGATGGCGCCGCGGCATCGGGCGACGGCGGCCTGGCCCCCGTGGTGGTGACCGCGCGCGGCGAGCGCAGCGCGCTCACCGAAGGCAGCGGCTCCTATGCCGCCCGCGCCGTGACCGTGGCCGGCAAGACACCCACGCCGTGGAAGGACGTGCCGAACTCGGTCTCGGTCATCACGCGCCAGCAGATGGACGACCAGAACATGACCACGGTCGAGGACGCGCTGCGCCAGACCGTCGGCGTCACGGCCATTCCCTACGGCGACGGCACGGCCTATTTCCAGTCGCGCGGCTATGCCTCCGAAGTGCAGTACGACGGCCTGCCGTTCAACAACGGCATCCAGTACCTGCGCCAGTTCGACCTCTCGATGTACGACCGCGTCGAGGTGTTCCGCGGTCCCGCCGGCGTGCTGCAGGGATCGGGCACGCCGGCTGGCACCGTGAACCTGGTGCGCAAGCGGCCGCTGGCCGAGCCCGCGATCTCGGGCCTGCTGTCGGCCGGCTCCTGGAACCAGCACCGTGGCGAGATCGACATCAGCCGCCCGCTCAACGAAGCCGGCACGGTGCGCGGCCGCGCGCTGCTGTCTTCCGAGGGCGGCGACAGCTTCCGCACCCAGGGCACGAGCCGTCACACGCTGGGCTACGCGATCGTCGAGGCCGACCTCGGCCCGCGCTCGACGCTGAGCCTGTCGGGCAGCGTGCAGCCGCAGCATGACCGCGGTGTCGACTACGGCCCGGGCACCTACACCAACGGCAGCTTCCTCAACGCGCCGCGCAAGACCTTCTTCGGCACCGACTGGAGCGGCAGCTCGGGCACCGCCAAGGAGGTCTACGCTGAGTTCGTGCACCGCTTCGATGACGACTGGGTCGCGAAGGCCGCCTACATCCGGCGCAGCATCGACGGCGACTCGCGCTACGGCTACATCAACGGCCTGGTGCGCCTCGACAACCGCGCGGCCTACACGCTGCAGGCGCAGAGCGGCGAGACCACCTGGCAGGGGCTGGACCTGAACCTCGCGGGCAGCTTCAGGCTGTGGGGCCGCAAGCACGACCTGCTGATCGGCGCCAACCACTCGAAGCGCGACGAGACCTCGCTCTCGGGCTCGGTCGGCATCCCGCAGGTCGACATCTACAACCTCTACGTTCCCGACCGGCCGATCCCGTTCCGCTTCGGCAGCAACACGCGCAGCGAGCAGAGCGGCCTCTACGGCCAGATGCGGCTGCGGCTCGCCGACCCGCTCACGCTGGTGCTCGGCGGCCGCGTGAGCCATTACCAGAGCGAGAGCCAGACGCTGCTGCCCACGCCCGGCGCATGGAAGCGCGACGCCGGCGGCGTGAATCACAAGTTCTCGCCCTATGGCGGCCTGGTCTACGAGCTGCGGCCCGACATCTCGGTCTACGGTAGCTACAGCGACATCTTCATTCCGCAGACCCAGCTCGCGGTCGGCAACGCCGCCTTGCTGCCGCGCGTGGGCCGGCAGTTCGAGATCGGCACCAAGGGCAGCTTCATGGACGGCCGCCTCAATGCCTCGCTGGCCGCCTTCCGCATCGAGGACCGCAACCGCGCCGTCACCGACCCCGACAACCCCGGCTTCTTCGTCGCCGAGGGCAAGGTCCGCAGCCAGGGCTGGGAGGCCGAGGTCTCGGGCCGCCTCGCGCGCGGCTGGGACCTCTACGCGGGCTACACCCGGCTCGACACGCGCTACGCCGACGACCCGAGCAATGCCGGCAAGCCCTTCTCGAGCGAGGAGCCCAGGCACACCGTCAAGCTCTGGACGCGCTACGAGTTCCAGCAGCCTTCGGTCGCGGGCCTGCATGTGGGCCTGGGCGTGCGCGCCGTCAGCAAGACCGACCGCGGCGCGGCCGTGCAGGGCGGCTATGCCGTGGCCGATGCGCAGGTCGGCTACCGCTTCAACAAGAACCTGTCGCTGACGCTCGACGTGCACAACCTGTTCGATCGCGTCTACTACGCGCGGCTGCCTTCGCGCTTCTACAGCGTGTATGGCGATCCGCGCAATGTGCGTCTGACCTTGCGCGCGAGCTATTGAGATCGCGCGCGGATCCGGGGCGCGGGGGCGGCGCAGAATGCCGGGCTTCCGATCGCAGCCGATTCCCCGTTTCCATGCACGACCGCTTCCTCGACGACATCCGCCGCAACCCGAACAACCGCGCCATCCTCGAGCGCTGGGATGCGCTGGCCTTGCCCGACGGCTGGCTGGTCGCGGGCTGCCTGTTCCAGACCGTCTGGAACCTGCGCTCGGGCGACGCGCCGGCGTCGCGGATCAAGGACTACGACCTGTTCTACTTCGATGCCGAAGACCTGAGCCAGGCCGGCGAAGCGCGCGTGCAGGCGCGCGCCGATGCGCTGCTCGGCGACCTCGGCATCGAGGTCGAGGTGGCGAACCAGGCGCGCGTGCATCTCTGGTACGAGTCGCACTTCGGCGAGCGCTACGAGGCGCTGCACAGCGCGCGCGACGGCATCGACCGCTTCCTCGTGCCCGCCACCTGCGTCGGCGTGCGGCCCGGCGAGCTCTATGCGCCGAACGGGCTGGAACTGCTGTACGAGGGCGTGCTCACGATGAATCCGCTGGTGCCGCACCGCGAACTGTTCGAGCGCAAGGCGGCCTCGTACCGCACGCGCTGGCCGTGGCTGCGCATCGAAGCCTGAGCGATGCGCTAACATCCGGCCCGCGGTTGCAAGCCGCGCCCGGGCCCGCGGGAAGGGTTGAACCCACTTGCCTTCGCACGCTGAGCAACCAGCAGTCCTTTGTGCAGCCGAATTTGCGGGTCTTCGGCGTCGATGCACGGAGGTTCCTGTGAAGCGCATCCCCCCTCGGCCCGACCTGGGCCATCTCAAGAAGCAAGCCAAGACGCTGCTGTCGTCCTACCGCCAGGGCGACGCGGCGGCCATCGCGCAGTTTCGCGCGCACCTGCCGGCCGCGGCCGCAAGGAGCGACGCGGCCATCGCCGCGATGGACCTGCGATTGCACGACGCGCAGTCGTGCATCGCGCGCGAATACGGCTTCGTCTCCTGGCCCGACCTGCAAGGCTTCGTGCTCGCGCGCCAGGCGGCCGTGGCCGATCCCGCGAAGGCACTGCGGCATTGGCTCGGCCTGGTCTATGCGGGCGACGTGGCCGGCGGCACCCACCGCGCGCGGCCCGCGGTGGCCGAGCGGCTGCTCGCCGAAACGCCGCACCTGTTGGGCGACGATCCCTGGCTGGCCTGCGCCATCGGCGACGAGGCCGCGCTGCGTGTCGCGATCGCGCGCGATCCCTCGTGGGTGCATCGCGCGGGCGGGCCGCTGAAGCTGCCGCCGCTGGTGGCCGTCACGCACTCGGCCTTCCTGCAATTGCCGGCGTACCGCGAGCGCCTGCGCGCCTGCGTGCGCCTGCTGCTCGCGGCCGGTGCGCAGGCCGACCAGTCCATCGGCAACCGCTGGCCGCCCGCGTCGCTGGACACGCCCAACGAAGACGAGCGGCTGAGCGCGCTGTACGGTGCGGCCGGCCAGCAGCGCGACCCCGAGACCACGCGGCTGCTGCTCGATGCCGGCGCCGATCCCGACGACAACGAGTCGCTCTACCACTCGCTCGAGGACCGCGCCTGCACCGCGCTGTTGCTCGCGGCGGGTGCGCGCGTGACCGGCACCAACGCGCTCTACCGCGTGCTCGACCTCGACGATGTCGAGGCGCTGAAGCTGCTGCTCGCCCATGGCGGCGATGCCAACGAGGGCGCCGGCAGCGCGACGACCCACGAGTGGGGCACGCCGCTGCTCTGGGCGATCCGCCGCCGCCGTTCGCCGGCCCACATCGAAGCCCTGCTGGCCGCGGGGGCCGATGCGTCGGTGCGCACGCGCGAGGGCATCGATGCGCGCACGCTGGCGCTGCGCTTCGGGCTGGTCGAGGTCGCGCGCCTGCTGGCAGGTGCCGGCGTCGATGCGCAAGGCTCGCCGCAGGAGGCCTTCATCGCGGCCTGCGCGCGCGCCGACGAGCAGGCGGCCCGCGCGCTGCAGGCCGCGCATCCCGGCCTCGTCGACACGCTGTCCGCGTCGCAGCTTCGCCTGCTGTCCGAGCTTGCGGCGCAGGAAGGCTGCGGCGATGCGGTGCGCACCATGGTGCGCTGCGGCTGGCCGATCGCCGCGCGCGGCGGCGACTGGGATGCCTCGGCCCTCAACCAGGCCGTGTTCCGCGGCGACGCCGCGCTCGCGCGCTTCCTGCTCGAGCACGGCGCGAGCTGGACCGAGAAGCATGGCTATGGCGACAACGCCATCGGCTCGCTGTCATGGGCCTCGTACAACCAGCCCACCGAAGACGGCGACTGGCTCGGCTGCGCCGAGGCGCTGGTTGCGCACGGCATGCCGACCGCGCTGCCCGATCCGGCGAGTGCCGATACGGTGCTGATCGATGGGCGGCCCGGGGTGTTCTCTGAGGAGGTGACGGAGTTTCTGCTTGGCGCAGCGCCCTCGTCGGCCTGACCATTCGCTGCGCGCGAGCGGCCGGACCGCTTCGCGCGCAGCCACCCGACCGGTGAAAAGGATCGGAAACGAGACGGCTTCGATGGGTGGCGGCTATTAGAAATTTCTTACATCCGGAATTACGGAGAAATAGGCTTCGCGCATGAATTGGAGAGGGCATTGCACGCAATTTCACCGGAATCCGTAGCTATACCTTCGTTCTCATTGGAAGCTCGATTCGGCGGTATTCGAAAGGCGATTGCAAGAAAAAGTAAGGTGCAAATCCGATATCGGAAATCGACACTGCGATTCCCCAATTGGGGTCAACTCAAAGGAGATTCGCGATGTCGACCAAAACTGGCTTCTACACCATCATCTCGTTCGTCGGCGGCGGTATCCGTGGCCTGCTGTCGGCCACCATCCTGCAGCGCTTGTGCGACGCCAATCCGGCGTTGCTGGACCTGACGAAGATGTTCGCGGGCTGCTCGACGGGGGCGATCATCAGCAGCGAATTGCTGGCGGGCAAGCAGCCCGAGAACCTGATCGATCTGTTCAAACACGAGGTGGGGTTCTACAACGCCATGAACCCCGATCCGAGAAAGCCCGCCTACCCGATCGACGAGGTACTGGTCAGCCAGGAGAAGCTCCATGGAACGACACCGATCGCCGATGCGCGGCACGACGTGCTGCTCGTCTCGTTCAACGTCGGCGGCGTCGAACCGGACCAGAACGACGGCAAGATGATGCCCACTCCCTGGAAGCCGATGATGTTCACCAACATGCTCGGCACGGAGCGGGACAAGGCGGATGGCCTCGAGGGAAATGCCGAGACGCCGATCGCGCATGCGGCGACTTCCAGCGGCGCCATGCCGGGACAACTCGGCTCGATGAACGGCAATGTCGATGGCGCCTTCTTCAATCACGACCCCACGGTTGCCGCGATCGCCCTCGCGGTCCGCAACGGCTATTCCCTCGACCAGATCGCCGCGATCACGATCGGAACGGGCTACATGCCCTACTGGCTGCAAAGCGATACCCACGACTGGGGCGCCACGCAGTGGATGAATGGCGACGACAACCCCTTCGACAACATCACGCCGTTCCTCATGAACCAGAAGGGCTCGTCGCCGGTGCTCGACATGAGTCTCAACGGGACTTCGACGGAACTCATGCCGAACATCGCCAAGATGCTGCTGGGCGACCGCTACGTGAACCTCAATCCGAGGCTGCCGTGCTTCATTCCCGAAAATTCGACCAATGAGCAGGCGCTCTCGCTGCTGGAGCGCCACGGGAACAGCGTGGACATCACGGGCGCGCTGGCGCTGATCGATGCCTACTGGAAGCGGGACGTGGTGGCGTCAGGCCCGGCCGTGGGCCGCTCTTCGTCGGCGCCCGCGAAGACGGCGGCGCAGAAGGCCAGTCACATCGATCCGCTGAAGACGGAGTTCTTCATCCGCCACAAGGGCAACATCGTTCGCGTGCTCGACATCAAGGACGCATCGAGTGCGTCCGGGGCGCAGGTCATCGCCTACAGCCGCAAACCCATGACGGACCCGAGCGTGAAGAACCAGCTCTGGAAGTTCGTGCCCTCCACCGAGAAAGGTTGGTGGTACCTGGAGACGGCGATGGGAACCGGCTTCGTCATGACCTTGTCGGGCGGCGATACTGGCGTCGCTCCGAAGCTGATCATGCAGGCGCGCCAGGACGCCGCACGGGACCGCCAGCTCTGGAGCCTGGTGTCGACCGAGCAGCTCGGCTACTTCTTCATCCAGAACAAGGCCGCGCCCGTCGATGTTCCGAGCGTGAATCCGGACTCGTACGTGCCCCTGTGCATCGGCGTCGAGATCGATCACACCGAGGACTGCTATGGGGTGCCGCTGAACTACGAGCACGACACGCCCATGGCGTTCTGCTTCCTGCCACCGGGCGATGAGGAGCTGTCGGCAAGGCGCTGACGCAAGCGGAGGGCGGTGGGCTCACCCCTCCAGCACCTCCCTCACCTTCACCGCCAACGCCTCCAGCGTGAACGGCTTCCCGATCAGCTCCACCCCCGCGTCGAGCACCCCGTTGTGCACCACCGCGTTGCGCGTGTAGCCGGTGGTGAACAGGATCTTCACCGCGGGCCAGCGGCGGCGCACTTCCTCGGCGAGCTTGGCGCCGTTGACCTCGGGCATGACGACGTCGGTGAACAGCAGCGCGATCTCGGGATGGGCCTCGAGCTGGCGCAGGGCGGCGGCGGCGCCATCGGCCTCGAGCACGCGGTAGCCGAGCTCGGTCAACGCGTCGACGCTGAACTGGCGCACGGCCGGCTCGTCCTCCACCACCAGCACCACCTCCTGCATCTCGCCGAGCGGCACCTCATCGGCGCGCTCGGCATCGGGATCTTCCGCACCGGCACCGGCGAAGCGCGGCAGGTAGACCTTGACGGTGGTGCCGTGGCCCACCTCCGAATAGATCTTCACGTGGCCGCCGGTCTGCTTGACGAAGCCGTAGACCTGGCTCAGGCCGAGGCCGGTGCCTTTGCCGACGCCCTTGGTGGTGAAGAAGGGGTCGAAGGCCTTGGCGATGACCTCCTCGCTCATGCCCATGCCGGTGTCGGTCACGGCGATCATCACGTACTGCCCCGAGGGCACGCCCAGGTGGGTGCTGGCGTAGTGGCCGTCGAGGTGGGCGTTCTGGGTCTCGATGGTGAGGCGGCCGCCCTCGGGCATGGCGTCGCGCGCATTCACCGCGAGGTTGAGGATGACGTTCTCGAGCTGGTTCGGGTCGGCGTGCGCGCGCCACAGGCCGCCGGCCAGCACGGTCTCGAGCTGCACCTCGGCGCCGAGCGCGCGGCGCAGCAGGTCGGACATGCCGGCCACCAGCTTGTTGGCGTCGATGGCCTCGGGCCGCAGCGGCTGCTGGCGCGAGAAGGCGAGCAGCCGCTGGGTCAGCACGGCGGCGCGGCGCGCGCCGTCCATGGCCGATTCGGTGTAGCGCTGGGCGCGCGGATCGCTGTCGCCCATGCGGCGCTTGAGCAGCTCGAGCGAGCCCATGACCACGGCCAGCATGTTGTTGAAGTCGTGCGCGATGCCGCCGGTGAGCTGGCCCACGGCCTCCATCTTCTGCGACTGGTGCAGCCGCTCGTGCGCGAGCTCGAGCTCGGCGGTGCGCGCCTTCACGCGCTCCTCGAGCTGCGTGTTGGCATGCTGCACGGCATCGAACAGCCGCGCGTTGTCGATCGCGATCGCGGCCTGCGCGGCCAGGCCGACCATCACGCGTTCCGAGCGCTCGCTGAACATGCCGGTGCGCACATGGCCGAAGAACAGCCCGCCGATGACCTCGCCCGAGCGCGAGACCACGGGCACGGCGAGGTAGCTGCGCACCGGCAGGTGGCCCTTGGGCATGCCCTTGTGCGGCGGGTTCTGCGCATAGCGCGGATCCGCGAGGATGTCGTCCGAGCGGATCACGCCCTCGCCGCGGAAGGTGGGCGCGAAGACCGCGGTGGCGCGCGGCATGCCGAAGTTCTCGAAGGCGGCGCGGTCGGCGCCCGAGAGCGAATAGAGCATGTAGCGCTCGCCGGCATCGTCGAGCACGTTGTAGAAGAAGGCGCCAAAGCTCGCGCCCGTGAGTTCCACGCCGGCATCGACCACGTGCTGCACCAGCTTCTGCAGGTCGAGCTCGGCGGCGATCTGCGCGCCGGTGCCGTTGATGATCTCCAGCGTCTGCGTCTCCATCGCGAGCCGGTCGCGGCTGTCGCGCAGCCGCGCCTCGATGCGTGCGCGCTCGGCAGCGTCCCAGGTGCGCTCGGCGGTCAGCTCGGCCAGCTCGATCTCGTGCGGTGTCCACGTCCTGGGCGCGGCCTGGTGCAGGTAGAAGACGGCCCGCAGCGCGCCCGCGCGCAGCAGCGGCACCACGACCAGCGCGCGCGTGCCGATGCTCTCCCAGGTGTCGGCATACGCGCCGCCCGCGCGCGCATCGGCGCGGAAGTCCGCGATGACCAGCGTGCGACCGGCCTTGAGCTCGGCCACCACCTCGGGGCCGAAGCCGTCGAGCACGCGCGATTCGCCCGCGAGGCCGGGCATGGCGCCGGCGCTCCAGTCGCGCGCCACGGTCACGTGCTTCTGCGTGGCATCGACCACGCCATAACCCGCGCGTCCCACCGCGAGATGGCGGCCCAGCAGTTCGGCGGCGGCGCGGGTCACGGCCACCGGGTCGGCGAGGTCGCGCACCGTGTCGCTGAGCTTGAGCAGGAAGCGCTCGCGCTCCTCCACCGATTTGCGCTCCGAGATGTCGCGGTAGAAGATCGCGAGCCCGTCGCCCGAGGGATAGGCGCGCATCTCGATCCAGGCGCTGCGGCCGCTGGGCCAGGTGTAGAAGTGCTCGATCTCGACGCGCCGGCGCTCGCTCATCGCCTGGCGGTAGAGCCGGCCGAAGGCGCTGTCGAGCGTGCCCGGCCAGGCGTCCCACAGGGTGCGGCCGAGGATCTCCTCGCGCGAGCGCGTCTCCAGCCGCATGCCCTCGGCATTGATGGCCAGCACGCGGTACTCGGCGTCGACCAGCACGAAGCCCTCGGCCATGCCCTCGAGCACGCCGCTGGCGCGCGCTTCGCTCTCGCGCAGCGCGGCCTCGGCATGCACGCGCTCGGTGGTCTCGATGACGATCGCCAGCACGCCGGCGGGGCGGCCGCTCTCGTCGAGCACCGGGGAGTAGTCGAGGTTCATCCACACCGGCTCGGGCTTGCCGTGGCGGTGCAGCACCAGCTCCTGGTCCTTGAAGGCCAGGGTGCCGCCGGCCAGGCCGACCTTCATCACGTGGTCGTTGAAGTCCGCCACCTCGGGCCAGCCCTGGCGCACCTCGGAGCCCAGCAGCTGCGGATGACGGCCGCCTGCGAACACCGAATAGGCGTCGTTGTAGATCATGAAGCCGGGCTCGCCCCACAGCATCACGATCGGCACCGGCGAGCGCAGCAGCAGGCTGGTCGCGGTCCGCAGGCTCTGCGGCCAGGCAGCGATCGGCCCGAGCGAGGTGCGCTCCCAGGGGAAGTCGCGCACCAGGCGGCCCAGTTCGCCGCCGCCCTCGAGGAAGGCCAGATGCGTGTGTTCTCCTTCGTCGTCCGTTCGCTGCGTGTTGCCGGAACCGTCCATCATTGCCTGTGCCTTTCGTGGGCGAGCCGCCGCCTCGCCGGGCGGAAATGCCGGCAAATATAGAGGGGCGCGGTGCCGGCGGGAAGTCAGCGGGTTTCAACCCCGGCCGAGGGGCGGGCGCTGACAGGCCGGAAGGACGGGAGGCTGCGCGCCGCGCGCGCCGTTCAGCGCTGCGACTTGCGCAATCGGTGGATCAGGAACGCCTCGAGCAGCTCGGCCGCCTTGCGCCCCGGCAGCGGCGCCGTGGCCAGCCAGGCCTCGGACTCGGGCAGCGCGGGCAGGCCCTCCTTGGCGCCGAGGATGCGCAGCCGCTTGGAGATCGTGGCCTCGCGGAACACGCCCACCGCGATGCCGGCACGCACCGCCGCTTCGAGCCCGGTGACGGTGGTGCTGGTGTAGGCGATGCGCCAGGGGATGCCGGCGCGGTCGAGCGCGTGGGTGGCCCAGTCGCGCAGCATCGCGCCCTCGGGGTTGAGCGCCAGCGGCAGCGGCCGTTGCAGGTGCGTCGACGAGCCCGGCGCGGCGGCCCAGACGATGCGCGACTTCGACAGCGGCAGTCCCTCGCCCGAGCCGACCGGGCCGATGCCGATGACCATGTCGTAGCGCGCGCCCAGCTCCGCGTGCATCAGCGACGACACGCCATGCTGCAGCTCGACGTGGATGCGCGGATGCAGCCGGCAGAACTCGGCGATCAGCGCCGGCAGCACGCGCGTGGCGTAGTGCTCGATCGAGCCCAGGCGCACGCTGCCCGAGACCTCCTGCGCATCGACGTCGCGAAACAGCTGGTCGTTGAGCCGCAGCATCTGGCGCGCCAGCGGCAGCAGCTGCAGGCCCTCGGCCGTGGGTACCAGCTTGCGGCTGCCGCGCTCCACCAGCTGCACGCCCAGCTGCTCCTCGAGTCGGCGCATCTGCATGCTGACCGCCGACTGCGTGCGCGACAGCGCCTTGGCCGCGGTGGTGAAGCTGCCGATGCGCACCAGCGTGTCGAACACGCGCAGCAGGTCGATGTCGGCCGTGTGGCTGCGCGGGGCGGGGGTGTTCGGGGTCGGCATGGGGCCTCGATTCAATCACGAAACGTGATGGAAGCGATCATCAAACATCACGTTCCAAGCTGGATCGCGGGTCAAGAATGAAGCCTCACGGGACCCATGAGCCCGAACAGGAGACCGCATCCATGCATCACCCCCCGTCCTTCTCGCCGCCGCGGCGGCGCCTGCTGCAGGGCGCGCTCGCGGCCTCGGTCGTGCCCGCCTGGGTGCGGCCGGCGCGGGCCGCGGCGCCCTGGCCGCAGAAGCCCGTGCGGCTGGTCGTCGGCTTTCCGCCGGGTTCCTCGCCCGACGCCCTGGCGCGCACCGTCGCCGATCCGCTGGCGCAGGTGCTGGGCCAGGCGGTGATCGTCGAGAACAAGGTCGGCGCCGCCGGCACCATCGGCGTGACCGCGGTGGCCCGGGCCACCGATGGCCACACCATCGGCCTGACTGGCAACGGCCCGCTGACCACCGCCAAGCTGCTGAACCCCGCCGTGCCCTACGACGTGGCGCGCGACCTGCGGCCGATCTCGCTGGTGGGCAGCAGCCCCTTCGTGCTGGCCGGTAGCACCGACATGCCCGCCACCGACCTGCGCGGCCTGCTGGCCCATGCCCGCTCGCGCGGCGACCGGCTCAGCTACGGCTCGGTCGGGCCGGGCTCGGGCTCGCACCTGGCGATGGAACTGCTCAAGACGCTGAGCGGCATCCAGGCGGTGCACGTGCCGTTTCCGGGCTTTCCGCAGGTGGCGACCGCGCTGATGGGGCAGCAGATCGACCTGTCGTTCATGATCCCGTCGATCGCCGTGCCGCAGGCGCGCAACGGGCGGCTGCGGCTCTATGGCGTCAGCACCGCCGCGCCGTTCCCGGCCTTCGCGGACCTGCCGCCGCTGCAGTCGGCGCTGGCGGCCGGCCAGTCCTTCGACGTGGCCTCGTGGAACGCGATCTTCGGCCCCGCGAGCCTGCCGGCGCCTGTGGTGCAGCGGCTGTCGGAAGAGATCGCGCGCATCCTCAAGGCGCCCGAGGTGCGGCAGCGGCTGTTCGACCAGGGCTGGCAGGCGCTGGGCACCGCGCCAGAGGCGCTGACGCGCACCATCGCCCAGGACACGGCGATGTGGGGCGGCGTGATCCAGCGCACCGGCGTGCGCAGCGAATGAGGGGCCGCGCATGAAACGCCGACACCTCCTCTCGGGCGCGGCCGGCATCGCCGGTGCCAGCCTTGCATCGGCCGCCCTCGCGCAACCGGCGCGCGCGGCACAGCCCTCGACCTTCGTGCTCGTGCACGGCGCCTGGCATGGCGGCTGGTGCTGGTCGCGCGTGGCGGCACGGCTGCGCGAACGCGGCCATGCGGTGTACACGCCCACGCTCACCGGCCTCGGCGAGCGGCGCCACCTGATCTCGCCGCAGGTCAATCTCGACACCCACGTGGAGGACGTCGTCAACCTGCTGCAGTTCGAGGAACTCGAGCGCGTGGTGCTGGTGGGCCACAGCTACGCGGGCATCGTGATCTCGGGCGTGGCCGACCGCGTGCCGCAGAGGCTGCGCCAGCTCGTCTACCTCGATGCCTTGCTGCTCGAGCCCGGCAAGAGCCTGTTCTCGGACTTCCCGCCGGCCGTGGTCGAGCAGCGCCTGAAGGCCATCCGCGAGACGGGTGGCGGCGTGGGCGCCGCCGCCGCGCTGCCGCCCTCGGCCTTCGGCGTGAAGGACCCGGCCGATGCCGCCTGGGTCGCGCGCCACCTCACGCCGCAGCCCGTGGGCACCTACCTGCAGCCGCTGCTGCTGAAGGCGCCGCTGGGCAACGGCCTGCCCAAGACCTGCATCGAGTGCACGGGCGACCCGATCGCCACGCTCGAACCCACCAAGGCGCGCGTGCGCGCCGATGCCGGCTGGCAACTGCGCACGCTGGCCACCGGGCACGACGCCATGGTCACCGCGCCCGCGGCGCTGACCGAACTGCTGACCGATCTCGCGGCCCCGGCCGCTTCTTCTTCCTGAATGAAAGCCTCGCGATGGGAACCCTGACCCCCGAAGAACGCCATTTTTTCCGCTCCGACGTGCATGCGCGCCAGGGCGAGCGCCGCACGCGCCAGCCGCACGGCCACATCACCGAACCGGCGCGCCAGGTGCCGGTGCACGAGCGTTGCGACGTGCTGGTGCTCGGCGGCGGCCCGTCGGGCGTGGCGGCGGCCGTGGCCGCGGCGCGCAGCGGCGCGCGCACGGTGCTGCTCGAGCGCTACAACCACCTGGGCGGCCTGTCGACCGGTGGCCTCGTGATCTGGATCGACCGCATGACCGACTGGTCGGGCCGGCACGTGATCCAGGGCCTGGCGGCCGAGTTCATGGACCGCCTGGGCCGCGAGGCCGTCGCGGGCCCGCCGCGCGAGGACTGGGGTTCGCGCGACGCCGCCAAGGCCGAGCACTGGTCGCTGCGCACCGCGGCCTTCCACGGCGTGGTCACCCATTCGCCGACCATCGACCCCGAGATGCTCAAGGGCGTGTATCACCAGATGGTGCGCGAGGCCGGCGTCGACCTGATCCTGCACGGCTGGATGGTCGCGCCGATCGCCGAGGCCGGGCGCGTGACCGGCGCCGTGTTCGAGAGCAAGCAGGGCCGGCGCGCCATCCTCGCGCGCGTGGTGGTCGACACCACGGGCGAGGGCGACCTCTACGCCGCCGCGGGCGCGGCCTTCTCGTCCGACATCGACGCGCACGACATCCACCACTGCATCAACACCTCGTGGTTGTTCGCGGGCGTCGACATGCGGCGCTGGCTCGACTTCCGCGCGCACCAGCCGCAGGCCTACTCGGCGCTGCTGGCGCAGGGGCGCGAGACGCTGGGCAGCTTCGAGAAGCCCATCGTCTCCTGGCGCGACGACGTCGCCACCTTCCTCGGTCCGCGCAAGTCGGGCTTCAGCGCGCTCGACGTCGACGAGATGACGCAGGTCGAATGGGAGTCGCGCCGCAGCATGGCCGAGCACCTGGCCTTCTACCGCGCGCATGCGCCGGGCTTCGAGCAGGCCTGGCCGATGCTGATGGCGCCGCAGATCGGCACCCGGCATGGCCGGCGCCTCGCGGGCGTGAAGAGCGTGCGGCGCGCGGACTGGGACGCGGGCGCGGTCGAGGCCGACGAGATCGGCATCAGCCCCAGTCCCTCGCCGAAGTTCCCGAACATCTCGGTGCCCTACGGCGCGCTGGTGCCCGAGCGGCTCGACGGCGTGCTCGCCGCGGGCAAGCACATCTCGTGCGACACCAACTCGCACGGCTTCATGCGCGAGATCCCGCAATGCTGGCTCACGGGCCAGGCGGCCGGCACCGCGGCCGCGCTGGCGGCCGATGCGGGCGTGCTGCCGCGCGAGGTCGACGTGGGCCGGCTGCAGGCGCTGTTGATGGCGCAGGGCGTGCCGCTGCGGCAGACCGCGCCGGTGGCCACGGAAGCGCAGGCGACCGCATGAGCTTCCGGCTCGCACTGGCCCATCTCGGCATGCTCGATGCGGCGCCGCCGCGGCTGGTCGAGGCCGCGCATGCGGCGGGCTTCGCGGGTGTCGGCATCCGCTTGCTGCCCGCGCGTCTCGGCGAGGCGCCATTCCCGATGGCCGTGGGCGGCGCGATGCTGCGCGAGACGCTGGCGCGGCTGAGCGACCTGGGCATGGCGGTGCACGACATCGAGATCGCGCGCATCAAGCCGGGCTTCGACGCCGCGGCACTGGCCGGCGTGCTCGAATCGGCACAGGCGTTGGGCGCGCGCTGCCTCATGGTCAATGTCGACGATGCCGATCTCGCGCGCGCCGCCGACGGCATCGCCGCGCTGGCCGAACGGGCGCGGCCGCATGGGCTGTCGCTCGGCGTCGAGTTCATGGTCTACACCGCCGCGCGCAGCCTGGCCGATGCACAGCGGCTGGTGGCCGCGGTGCCAGCGTCCGATGCGCGCATCGTGGTCGATGCCTTGCACTTCTGCCGCGCCGGCTGCCAGCTGTCGGACCTGCATGCCGAGCGGATCGACCACGGCTTCATGCAGATCAACGACGCGCCCGCGCAGCGCCACCCGGGCCTCTCGCCCGCCGAAGAAGGCCGGGCCCACCGGCTGTTTCCGGGCGAGGGCGCGCTGCCGCTGGCCGCGCTGCTCGCCTCCCTGGCCGGCGATGCACTGCTGTCGGTCGAGGCACCCAGCGCCATCCGCATGGCCACGATGGATCCTCATGCGCGCGCCGCGGCCGCCTATCGCGCCACCACCTCCTTCCTGCAACGAAACGGCTTCGCCCATGCCTGACAACACCCTCGACTGGAACGGCCTCAAGCTCGACGGCAGCACCGCCGTGCTCGGCATCATCGGCGACCCGATCGCGCAGGTGAAGGCGCCGCTGCCGCTGACGCAGCGTCTGCAGCGGCGCGGCCTCAACGCCGTGCTGGTGCCGCTGCATGTGCGCGCCGACGACGTGGCGCCGCTGCTGCAGAGCCTGCATGCGGTGCGCAACCTCGCGGGCATCGTCGTCACCGTGCCGCACAAGCAGCAGGTGGCGGCACTGCCGATCGAACTGCTGCGTGCGGCGCGCGAGGCCCGCGCCGTGAACGTGCTGCGCCGCCATGGCCAGGGCTGGCAGGGCGAACTGCTCGATGGCGCCGGCTTTCTCGCGGGCCTGGTGCGCAACGGCTTCGAGGTGCGGGGCCGCAGCGTCGGCCTCGCGGGCGCCGGTGGCGCGGGCAATGCGATCGCCTTCGCGCTCGCCGCCGCGGGTGCCGCCTCCATCGACATCCGCGATGCCGACGACGCGAAGTGTGCCGATCTCGTCGCGCGGTTGCGTGCATCGGGCTGCAACGCCGGCGCATGGGATGGCGAGAGCCCGCGCGACCTGCTCGTCAACGCCACGCCCGCCGGCATGCGCGCGGACGACCCGCTGCCGATCGCGCCCTCGGCGATCCGCGCGGGCCAGACGGTGGCCGACGTGATCATGGAGCCGCCCACCACCGCGCTGCTCGCGCTCGCCGAATCCATGGGTGCGCGCATCGTGCACGGCCGCCACATGATGGACGAGCAGCTCGAGGCCATGGCCGACTTCTTCGCCGAGGTGCTGCGATGAGCGCGCCTTTCTTCCCTGGTTTCGAGGCGCGCAACATCGAACTCGGCGATGCGCGGATCCACGTCGAAGTCGGCGGCAGTGGACCGCCTTTGCTGCTGTTGCATGGCTACCCGCAGACGCACGTGGCCTGGCACCGCGTCGCGCCCGTGCTCGCACGGCATTTCACCGTGGTCGCGCCCGACCTGCGCGGCTATGGCGACAGCACCGGGCCCGCCGGCGATCCGCTGCACCTCAACCACTGCAAGCGCACGCTGGCCGCCGACCAGCTCGCGCTGATGCGCGCGCTGGGCTTCGAGCGCTTCGCCGTCATGGCCCACGACCGCGGCGCGCGCGTGGGCTACCGGCTCGCGCTCGACACGCCCGAGGCCGTGCGCTGCTTCGTCTCGCTCACCGTGATTCCCACCGAGGAGATGTGGAAGCGCGCCGGCATGGCCTTCGGGCTCAAGGCCTTCCACTGGTACCTGTTCGCGCAGCCCTTCGACCTGCCCGAGCGCATGCTGCGCGCCGATCCCGCCTACTACCTCGACTGGACCCTGCGCAACATGGTGCAGAAGGTCGACGCCATCACGCCCGAGGCGCTGGCCGAGTACCACCGCGCCTTCGCGAAGGAATCGGTGCGCCACGCGATGCTCGAGGACTACCGCGCCGCCGCCTCGATCGACCTGCAGCACGACCGCGAGGACCTCGCGGCCGGCCGTCGCCTGGCCTGCCCGGTGCAGGTGCTGTGGAGCGCGTCGAACAGCGCGCGGCCCGACCCGGCCGAAGTCTGGAAGACCTGGGCCGACACCGTGGAGGGCGGCACCGTCGACTGCGGCCACCTGATGGCCGAGGAGGCGCCCGACGAGGTGCTGGCACACGTGCTGCCGTTCCTGCGGCGCCACGCCTGAAGGGCCGCACCCGGATTCACGAAGGAGAAGAAGACCATGAGAGACAGGACCCTCCGCTTGCGCCTGCTGGCGCCGCTGTGCATCGCACTGGCGCTGTTGCAGTCCGCCTTTGCGCACGCGCAACCCCAGCCACCCGTTCGCCTGAGCGGCCTGCAGGACGCGGCGCTCGCGCGCCAGCAGGAGTTCTTTCCATCGACCGCGTTCGACACCGTGCATGCGGGCGGCTGCGGCGTGATGGAGGGCATCGCCACCGCCTCGGACGGCAGCGTCTATTTCACCGAGATCACGCGCTCGGTCGGCTGCAGCGATGCCAGGGGCGTGCAGAGCGGCCGCATCTGGGTGATTCCGCCGGGCGGGCGGCCGCGCGTGTTCCGCGAGCCCAGCAACATGGCGGCGGGCCTGGCCATCGATGCGCAGGACCGCCTGGTGGCGGCCGAGGGCGCCGACTTCGGCGGTCGTCGTGTGTCGGTCACCGATCTGCGCAGCGGCGAGTACCGCGTGGTCGCCTACTTCCACGACAACCGGCAGCTCAATGCGCCCAACGACGTGGCCATCGACCGCGCGGGCCGCATCTATTTCTCCGACCTGCGGCTGTTCGGCCCCGAGACCATCGAGCAGCGCATCCATGCCGTCTACCGGCTCGACCCGCCGGCCGCGGGCAGCGGCGCCAAGGGCCTGTGGCCCATCGTCCGCATCCTCGGCGACAACGCCAAGGTCAACGGCGTCGAGCTCTCGCCCGACGGGCGCACGCTCTATGCAGGCCTGTGCGACCCTGGCAGCAACGCGCTCGGCGAGCAGGGCCCGGCCCCGCTCGACCGCACCGGTTCGGGCGGCCTGCTGGCCTATGCGCTCGATGCCGCGGGCCAGCCCGGTGCGCCGCGCGTGCTGCTCGATCTCGAGAAGGCCGGCTGCGTCGACGGCATGGCCACCGACACCGAGGGCAACGTCTATCTCGCGCTGCCATCCTCGCCCGGCGGGCCGGGCCTCTATGTGCTCACGCCCGCGGGCCAGCTCGTGGCGCGGCTCGTGCTGCCGAACCGCGAGAGCCCGGTGAACGTGGGTTTCGGCCGCGGCGCCGAGGCGAACATGCTCTACGTGGCGACCGTGGGCGTGGGCAAGGTGTACCGGCTGCGCGTGGGCAAGAGCGGATCGGTACCCGCGCCCTGAGGTCGAGGGCCCGCGTCAGGGCTGCGCCTGGCCGCGCGGTCGCATGCCGGTGGCGCGCTTGAAGGAACGCGAGAGCGCGAGCCCGTTCGAGTAGCCCACCTGCTGCGCCACCTGGTCGAGCGTGAGCCGCTGCTCCTTCAGCAGGCGCGCGGCGATGCGCATGCGCGTGTGGAAGAGGTAGCGCAGCGGCGGCAGGCCGAACTGCTGGCTGAAGCGCGAAGCGAAGGCGCTGCGGCTCAGGTGGCACAGCGCCGCCAGCGCATCGACGGTCCAGTTGCGCGCGGGATGCTCGTGCATCGCGAGCACGGCCGTCGAGAGCTGGCGATCGCGGCGTCCGGGCGCGGCCTCCAGTCCCACCGCATGGGCCGGGTCGGCGAAGTGGCGCGACAGCAGCATGCGCAGGATGCCGTTGATCGAAGGCCCCATCGCCATCGCATTGCCGGCGTCGAGGTCGGAGATCCAGCGCACCCAGTCGACCACGCGCGCATCCCCGGCGCCTTCGCCGGCCTTGCAGTGCACCACCTCGGGCAACAGCGCCATCAGCGGGTGTTCCATCAGGGCGCTGGTCTCGAAGAAGCTGCCCGCGACGAGCGCGTCGTTCTCGGAGCCCACCGCATAGACACCGTGGCGATTGCGAAAGCCTGCGCGAACCAGGTCCTCGATGCCGCGCGGCACGACCTGTTCGTCGCGAAAGACCAGGTGCACGCCGCCACGCGGCAGGAACAGGATGTCGCCCTTGTTCGCGAGATGAACCCCGTCGGCCATCCGCACGCGCCAGCCGTCGTCGCAGAACACGTACAGCGGCGCATGCGAGCGGCTGCGGACCTCGACCGCGTCGTTCGCCGCGCAGCGGTACTGGAAGCTCAGCACCGGCTCGAACCAGAGGCGTGCGATGAGCCGTTCGGTGTCGGGTGCGGTCTCGTGCGGGGCTGCGTGGTGGCGCCCGCGCTTGAAGGTCTTCGACATGCGAGGAAGAAATCGGAAAACAGCGGATGCTAGTGATCGCGCGCCTGCTTGACACTCCGCCGGAGGTCCTAGGGTGCCCCTTGCCGCGTTGGCCATTGGCGATAGACCTTAGGGTGCGAGGATCAGCACCAGCGTCTGGCTCGGCGCGATGCGCGCGCCCATGGCGTTGGTGCTGTTCTGCATCGTGGTGCTGGTGAGGCGGGTGGCGGGCATGCCGTGGTAGAGAACGGTGGTGGACCCGGTCGTATGGCGGCTCGGCCCCATCACCGTGCCCGAGGCCACGCCGAGCAGCACGCCCGCGTTGTCGCCGTTGGTCATGGGGATGGTGGTGGCCATGTTGTGGACCGGGCCGCCCATGATCAGCACGGTCGGGCAGTTCGGTATGGCCATCGGTCCCATCGCGATGTTGGGGTAGGGCACCGGGATCGGCGACGGCGCGGCCGGCGTCATGCAGACGTCGGGAAAGGCCATGTCGGTGCCCATGAGCTGGCAGTTCGAGAACATCGCGGCCTCACCCGAAGTGGATCTGGCCGCCGCGCGCCTTGACCAGCTTCTCGCCGTCGATCAGCGTGTGTTCCGAGCTGATGCGCAACAGCGTGTCGGCCTCCTGCTCGAGGTGTTCCGCATGGACGCGGTCCAGTCCCTCGGTGCGCCGCAGGTAGCTGCGGCTGAAATGGCTGACCCGGTCGAACACGCTGTGGAGCATGGCGCCGACGAACCGCACCTGCCGGCTCATGAGGCTCATGCGCTCGCCGACGAAAAGCGTCTCGTCGGCCGTGAACTCGACGCTGCGCGAGCGGACCGCGAAGCGCGGGCTGTCGATGCGCACATCCGCGCCCGCGATCGCGAGTCCGCCGCCGACTTCGAGCCGCGCCGGCCCGTCGCAATGCCAGGTCTGCGGCGTGCCCTCCGCGCGGTCGAGCACCGCGGTGATCCACCATTCGCCGATCGCCACGCGCATGCAGGCGACGCTGTCGCCGACCTCGGGCCGCAGCAGGCAGCTGGCGGCGCGTCGCGCCCGATGGCTCGCACCGGCATCGGCCACGGTCCAGCCGTCGGGCAGCGCGGCGGTGACGATCGCCACGAAGGCCTCGGCGCGGGTGGAAGGGGCGAGGCGCTCGAGCGCCGGGAGGTTCGACATGGTGTCCGTGCTTTCGTCTTCTTCTTGGCGGTGGGGAGGGTGCGTTCAGGCCGCGACCGGCCGCCAGGCATCGGCCCGGGCGCGGTCTTCGTCGATCTCGATGGCGCGCGCCCGGTCGGGCAGTTGCGCATCGTCGGTGCGGGCGCCATGCAGCATCGCGCGCACGAGCGTCGCGCCGCGTGCATCCACGCCGCAGAGGTCGGCGCCGCTGAAGTCTGCATGGCTCAGGTCGGCATCGCGCAGCGACGCGCGCTGCAGTCGCGCGTCGGCGAAATGGCACTGGTGCAGGTTGGCGGCATCGAAGCGCGCGCCCGGCAGCGTGGCGCCGGTGAACAGGGCCTGCGACAGATGGGCCCCGGCGAAAAGTACGCCGCTGCCGGAAGCGCCGCAGAAGATCGCCTGGGGCGCGCGGGCGCGCGTGAAGTCGGCGTCGTCGAGTTGCGCGTGCATGAAGTTGCACTGCGCGAGCGCGACCTCGCGGAAGTCGGCACCCGAGAGGCGCGCCTCGTTGAACTGGCAGGCCTCGAGCGCGAGGCCGCGGAACGACTTGCGCTCCAGGCCGGTCCTGTGGAAGGTGACCCGCCGCAGCGTCGCGCGCTCCCATGTCAGCCGCGACGCATCGCATTCGATCATCGCCGCATGCTCCCAGTGCGTGTCGTCGGCGTTCACGTCGACCAGGCTGCAGCTGCTGAAGCTGCTCGACTGCAGCCCCGCGCCCGCCATGCCCGCATGGTCGAGCGTGCAGCGCGTGAAGGTGGCCATGGCGAGCGCGGCACCCGAGAGCTGGGCATGCGTCGCGCGGCATTCGGAGAACACGGCGCCCTGCAGGTTGGCGTCGCGAAAGTCCGCATGGTCGATCTCGCACTGGTTGAAGACCGTGCGGCGCAGGTTGGCGCCGCCGAACAGCACGCCGCGCAGGTCGCAGCGATCGAACACGCATTCGCGCGCATCGGCGCCACGCAGGTCCGCCTCGTTCAGCTGGCTGCGCGAGAAGACACCGCCCGCCACGCGGGCGCCCGCATAGGCGCCTTTGCGGAAGTCCTTGCCCTCCAGGGTCTCGCCGAACAGGATCGCGATGCCCAGCAGCGTGGCGTTCATGCGGGCTGCTCCAGGGCCTGTGCGCGTGCATGCGCCTGGCGCGCGGCCGCTGCCTGCTGCTCGGGCGTCAGTCGCGGATAGGTTCGTGCGCGCGTCAACAAGGCCCCGTCGAAGCGGGCGTCGGCGTCGAGCTGAATGCGCGACAGGTCGGCCCCGAACAGGTTGGCGTTGCGCAGGTCGCAGCCGCGCAGGTCGGCATGCTGCAGGATCGCCTCGCGCAGGTTCGCGCCCGAGAGCCTGGCACCGGCCCAGCGCGAACGCGAAAGCATCGCGCCGCGCGCGCTGAGGAGTTCGGCATCGCAGTGCTCGAAGCAGGCGCCCGCGAGGTGGGCGCCGTCGAGCACGGCGCTCGTGAGCCGGGCCGCGCCCAGATCGCAGTCCGCCAGATTGGCGCCGTCGAGCCGGGCGTCCGACAGGTCCGCGCCGCGCAGCACGCAGGACTGCACGAAGGTGGCACCGGACAGGTTCGCACCCGCGAGGCGGGCGTCGTCGAGGCGGCATCCGACGAAGGTGCTGCCCGTGAAGACCGCATCGCGCGCGCTCAGGCCCTCGAGGCGGCATTCGAGAAACTGGCAGCCGGTCAGTCGCGCGCCATCGAGCACCAGGCCCCGCAGGTCGAGCTTGTGGAACAGCAGGCCGGCACCGCGCGCGCCGCTCCAGTCGGCCGGTCCCCAGCTGGTGTCCATCGACTGCAGGTTGTCGATGACGGCCTCGCGCAGCTGCGTGGCGACGAGCGCCGTGCCGCCGAGCTGCGCGCCCGTGAGATCGGCGCGGTCGAACACCGCGTTCGCGAGCCGCGCGCCGCCGAGGTTGCTGCCCTGGAGCTGCGCCTCGATGGCCACCGCACCTTCGAGGCAGGCGTGCGAGAGCACACAGAGGCGCAGCACCGCGCCCGTCAGGTTGGCGTTCGTGAGGTTCGCGCTCTCGAGCCAGGAACCCGTCATGTCGACGCCGCGCAGGTCGAGGTTCGACAGGTCGACGCCGGTCAGGTCGAAGCCCAGCCAGCGCCGGAAGCCGTGCGCCAGCATCCATTGCAGCTCGCGCCGGCGCTCGGCCGCCTGCGCCGCGGGCAGCGGATCCGCCGGTGGCTGGCGATGCGCCGATTGCAGGTAGTTCGAACGCGCAACGGCTTCCGCCTGTTGCAGCCGGGGCACGAAGGCATTGCGGTCGAAGGCCTTGCCGGCGCCGGCATGGGCCGATTCGAGGCGCGCGAGTTCGTCGCGCGCGCTGAACCGCGGCGGCCCGCGGTGCTGCGCCTGCTTCAGGTCGACCCGGTGTTTCTGCGCGAATTCCCTGGCGTTCTCGAGCAGCGTGACCGTGTCCTCCAGGGCGGCCCACTCCTGGGCTTCCATGTCCTTGATCGTGCGTTCGATGAAGGCGGGCATCTCCTCGGGTTTGGGCGGCTGCTGGCGCGGCGGCAGCCGAAGTCCCAGCGCATCGGGATCCTTGCCCTGGGTGCGCACTTGGTCCCGTGCCATCTCGACGTCGATCGCGGCGCGGCGGTACTGCGCGTCCTCCTGAAGCCCGTCGGGGCGCAGCGCGGCCTGCGCGGCTTCGGTGGCGGGATCGGCGGTGTCGATGCCCGGCGGCAGCAGCGCGCTGTCGTCGAGCGCATGGAGCGCGGCATGCCTGCCGGTGGCGCGCTTGTTCAGCGTGTCGAGGTAGTGCTGCGGATCGCGCGGCTCGTCGATGCGCTCGACCGCGCCGAGCAGGCGCGTGATGTCGCAGGCATCGTCGCGCCCGGTCTGCGCCAGCCCGTGAAAGACCAGCACCAGCCGTTCGGCATGCGGAAAGCACCAGACGGTGGTGAGCTGCATCGGGATCTCGTCGAGCGTCGCGGGCTCGCCGCTTCCCTGGTCCGGCGCGCGGCCCGCGAACACACGCACGCGCAGGCCCGGCAGGCGGCCCGCGACGTAGGGCCGGTCGGGATGCATGTGATCGAAGGCGAAGTCCTCGTCGCCCTTCAGCGGTGCATCGAACCATTGATCCTGGCTCGCGAGATTGAAGAAGCGCCAATCGGTATCGGGCGCGAACCCGGGCGCATGCCGCGTGAGCCAGTCTTCGTCGTAGGTGCCACGCCAGGCCGCGCGCTGCGGATGCGTCAGATCGAGCGGACCGAAGGCCGCCGGCGCGATGGCCTGGTCGATCTCGAGCAGGCGATCGTGCGGCAGTTCGAGGTGCGGCAGGGCGCGAATGCCTTCGAGCACCGCGCGGCCCTTGCCCTGCGGATTCGCCGGGTGATCGGGGCCGCCGTAGGCATGGGCCCAGTCGAGTGGAATCTTCGAGAACGGCAACGGTGCCGTGGGGTCGCGCCCTTCCCATCGACGCTCGCCGAAGACCAGCACGGTCTTCTCCCGCTGGCCGACGCGCGCGCGCACCGCGACGGCGCGCGTGTCCACCGCGGGCGCGTAGGCATGGCCATGGACCAGGAATTCGGGATGCAGCTTCGCGATGCCTTCGTCGATGACTGGCGACGCCATTTCCTTGGCAAGGAAGTCCCACATCGACTGCTCGGCCCAGAGCGTGCCGCGCTCGGCCTGGGCGAAGGGGACATGGAGGTAGCCGGAGACGCTGAGGCCGAAGCGGTGGCGGAACTCCATGGGGCGGAAGGACAGGCCCAGGGATTGGGGTTTGATGATGTGCATGGAAGCTAGGTGCGAGCGACTATCTGTTTGCCTTCTCACTTAGAAGGTGGCTCGCTTTCGCCTGATTTGGAGGCATCGCCCGAGCCGGGTTCGGGCGGCGGATCGTCGAGCCCTTTCGGGCGTTGAGGGCCGCGGTCCGGGTGGAGGCTCCGATCATTGGGACCCCAGACACGAGTTTCTGCGCGCTCAAAGTAAGGGCTGTAGTCCAGATCGCCGGGCCGAGGAACACGACCTGGCTTGTTGGGATCCACGTAGTAGTCGTAGTAGTCCTCCGTGAACTCGTCGCCCTTGGTTGATTTCGTGCTGGTGGGCGCATCGTCTGCCATCGAACGAGAGGGGCTGTCCATCAGACGACGCAGCCGCGCTGCGAGTCCGGGGTGGCCGGCATCGGCCGCCGCCTGGGCTGCCTCCTTCAGTTCTGCATTCGCGTCGCTGAACTGCTCACCCATCTCGCCGAGGCCAAGGAATCCAGAGCCGATGCCAAACACCAGCCCGAGTGCAGAAGCTTGGTAAGCATAGACAGCGGCAGGAGCGCTCAAGGCTTTTGCGCCGCCGGCGATGGCTTGGCCATTGCTTGCTGGCGCAAAGATCTTCAGTGGCACCATCTCGATGCTCGATACGCTCGCAGTGCTGATCGTGGCACCGGTCGTCATTTCCATGTCGAATCCGATGGTGGTGCGCAGCGAACCTGCAAAAGCAGCATCCATGGCGATACCCAGGAAGGTGCTACGGGCGAGCCCTATATTGACGTCGCTGGATGTCCCCATGTAGGCACCGTTGTTGGAGCCGTAGGCTGTGACGTTGTTTTCGATGGATATCTGATTGATGCCGCCAGCGGCGATGATCGACGCGTCGGTATTGCTCATCAGCGTGAACTTGTTGGCCATGATCGAGTACGGTCCCTTGGGGGACTCCAGCACCATCGAGTTCGCCCCCGTCACCTTGAAGTCGATGTGCTTCGCCTCGAAGATCATGTTGGTGGCCTTGTAGCCGAGGTTGCCGTCGACCACGATGGTTTGGTTGCCTTTGACCTGCCGTCGTTCGTCGCCGTCCGTCATGTCCTGCCGGGATGACTGCGTGTGAGTAAACAGGTCACCCTTGACCGTTGTCGACTGAACGCCATCCACCTGCGTCACCTGGTTCGACACCACATGGGTGTGCTGCTCCTCGCCGATCTTCGTGCGCTGCGTCAGGTCGACCTGATGCGATTCGTTCTTGCGAATGTGCAGCTTGCGCTCATGGTCCACCAGCAAGGTCTGGTCGCGGTGCACGTGCGTGTGCTGGTCGCGATCCACGCGCAGCCACTGATCGCGGCCGATGCCGGTCGTGTCGTCGTGCTCCACATTGCGCCGCATGTCCCGCTCCGCATGCACCGACAACAGCTCCTCCCCCTTGCGATCCTCGAACTGGATCTCGTTGTAGTTGCTCGCATCGCCCCCGGGCGTGGAGCGCGTGCGAAAGCCGCTCTGCGTGGGCGACTTGTAGGGGATGGGCTGGTCGTCGTTGTAGACCCGTCCCACGATCACGGGCCGGTCGGGGTCGCCGTTGAGGAAGTCGACGATCACCTCCTGACCGATGCGCGGCGCGAAGTAGCCGCCCCAGCCCTTGCCGGCCCAGGGTTGCGACACGCGCACCCAGCAGGTCGACTTCTCGTTGCTCTCGTCGTAGCGGTCCCAGTGGAAGTGCACCTTCACGCGGCCGTGCTCGTCCACGTGCAGCTCGTCGCCTTCGGGGCCGACCACGATCGCGGTCTGCGGGCCGGGCATGGTCACGCGCGGCGTGAGGCGCGGCGGGCGGAACGGCAGCTGCATCGGCAGCACGGTGAGGAAGAACACGCAGACGCCGCGCTGGGCATCGTGCAGCGTGCGCTCGGTGCGGATCAGCTCGTCGAGCACGCCGTCCGCGCCGTCGTTGACCGCATCGCCCGCGATCAGGCCGCACAGCCGCTCGGCATGCCATTTGCGCGTGCGCTCGTCGTCGGCGCCTTCGTAGCCCGGATGGGTGATGACGAAGCTGCAGGCGCCGATCAGGTGTTCGCCGCGTGCCAGCTCGGGCGCGTCGCCTTCGAGCACGAAGCTGCGGCCCACGCCCACATCGGGCCAGGTCGTCACGGCCCAATGGCGGTCTCGGCGCGCGATCAGTTCCTCGCCGCGGATCCTGGCCGTGGCCTCGGCGTGCTCGACGCTGAAGTAGTCGCCCGGGTATTCGAAGTCCTCGAACTCGGCGAGCTCGTGCTCGTCGGCGGCGTCGATGGTGGCGCCGATGTTCTTGCGAATGGCCTTGAAGTCGCTGTCGCGCGCCGCGTGCTTGCCGGTGTCCAGCCGCTGCGTGGAGATCCAGCGCGTGATCTCGTTGAAGCGCGCCTCGCCCGCGACGTCGGTGTAGTGCAGCACCGGCGTGGCCGGCAGGCGCTTGTGCGCGACGAAGCTGGTGTCGGCGAGCTGCAACCGGCCCGGCTCGTCGTGCGCGTCGAACCAGTAGTAGATGCCCTCGGCCTCGAGCAGCCGCGAGAGGAAATCGTGGTCGCTCTCCTGGAACTGCACGCAGTAGCGATGCGGTTCGTGCGCGCCGATCACGCCGTCGGCATTGGTCTTGCGGATGCGCCGCGCCGGGCTGTCCTCGAACACGCCGTTGAGCACATCGAGCACCGGCTTGTCCTGGAAGATGCGCGAGTTGCGCCGCTTGGTCAGCAGCCAGAACCAGGAGCGCAGCGTGATGCGGTAGCGGTGGTAGCGCCCGGTGCGGCCTTCGCGCAGGAAGCGCACGGCGTGCCCGTGGCAGTGGCGGGTATGCGGGAGCTCATGGGCATCGAGGAAGTCGATGCCGATGTCGAAGGCGCGGCCCAGGATGTCCTTGGGTTGCACATGCCCGTTCTTTGACAGCACCGTGAGTTCGTAGATCGCGGCGCGCGACAGGCCCTCGTGGCCGATGAGGCTCCAGAACATGAGGTCGTTGGCGACGGGGGAGTCGGTGTCGATGCGGATGTCGTGCGTGTGCATGGGTCATCGATTGTTCGAAATCGGCGGGCGCGGCGCGATGGTCGTTCCGCTCGAATGGATGGCCGCGCGTCCTGCAATGGCCGCGAATTCCTCGGCCGCAGCCGTTCGCTTCAAGGTTTCACCCCCACGAGCCGCAGGAGATTGCCGCGCGCCACCAGTTCCCGCGCCTCGGGAGCGAGCTGGCCCAGGACGTTCTGCACGCTCGCGAACTTCATGGCCTCGGCGTCGGCCGAGCGGTGGCTTGCGTCGGTGCCGATCAGGAAGCGGTGGGGCTGGGCCTCGATCAGCGCGAGCCATTCGGGCCAGACGTTCTGGCCGTCGCGCAGCACGGTGTAGTCGGGCGAGCGCGGATGGCGCGGCCAGGTGCGCGCGCTGAGTTCGTAGTGCAGATTGGGATGCCGATCGAGCAGCCGCCGCGCGAGGAACAGCGGCGTGTAGCCGCCATGGGCCCAGATCACGGGCACGTCGGGAAAGCGCTCGAGCATCTGTTGCAGCTCGGCCATGCGCGTGGATTCCACGTGCACCATCACCGGCAGCCGGTACTTGCGCGCGAGCGTCATGATGCCGGTCATGGTCGCGCCGGTCGGGCTGTAGTCGGTCTCCGCGAAGCCCGATGCCGGGAAGTGCGCGGCCGAGATCTCGCCGATGCCCTTGTAGAGCCCGGTGGCCAGCAGCGCGTCGAGCTGCGCGAGCAGGGCCGGATCGTCGGCGCTCCAGCCCGGACGGTAGATGCTGCGCTCGGGCGAGATCGAGGCGAAGGGGATCAACCGGTCGGGATGGCGCTTCGCGGCCTCGGCCACTGCATCGTTGCTGCTGCGCCCGCCCCAGAACACCACGGCATGCGTGGCGCCCCAGCGGTCCATCAGCGCGAGCTGCATCGCGAGGTCGTTGAGATGCACGTGCGCGTCGGCGAAGGGGATCATCGGCGCGACGGAGCGCGCATCGGGCAGCGGCACGGTCTGCGACCAGGCCGGCAGGGCCACGGTCCACAGCAGGCCCGCGCGCAGGCAGAGCGCGCGCGCCAGGCGGTGCAGTCGTCGTCGATCGGTCCAGTGCATGGCGTGTCCTCGTGCGGCGGGAGGGCCTTCGCCCCGGGGGAGATGCACGTTAAACGCGGGGAGAAGGAAAGACGGTCAGCGATTGGTAAGCGTCAGCCGAAAGAGATAGGGGGTGGTCGTGGGGACGCTGCGTGCCCCCACCCCGGCCCTCCCCCAAAGGGGGAGGGGGAAAGTCCCTCAGCGCTGCAGCAGGGACCTGGCACGCTGCACGCGCGCGAGGCTTTCGCCACCTCGCACCTGCGCGAGCGCCCGCGACAGTCCCGCGCGCTCCGCCTCGCGGGCGTCGGGCCGTTCGCAGAGTTCGATCCACGCCGCGAGCGCGGCCCAGGCCGATTGCTGCGCCACACCGTGGTGCAACGCACGCTCGAGCGCGCGTCGCGATTCGGCATCGTCGTGCTGCGCGGCGTGCCAGCGGGCATCGAGCCGGTGGATGTCGCTGAGATGGCCGGCTTCGCCGAACTGCTCGGCACTGTGCAGCCCGGCGTCGATCTCGGCGCGGGCCTCGTCGAGCTGGCCGGCGCGCAGCGCCACCTCGGCCGCGTACAGGTGGACCTGGCTCGCGCCCGCGAACATGCCGCGCTGGCGGTGCCGCTCGAGCGCCGCGCGGATGCGCTGCGTCGCGCTCTGCGCGGGCCGGCGCGGCCCGTGCCCGGCGATCCAGCCGTCGAACCACAGTGCCGGGCCCTCGGCCTGGCCGATGTCGTCGGCACCGGCCGCGGCCTGCAGGGTGGGCAGCATCTCGGCCACCAGCGCGGCTTCGCCGAGCGCGGCGCCCGCGGTCGATGCACCCCAGGCGGCCAGCATGCTGGCCATCGGCGCGCCGAGCCGCAGGGCGCGTTCGCGTGCCCGCGCGAGATGCTGCAAGGCGATGTCGATCTCGCCGACCATCACCAGCGGCAGCGCGGAATTGGCGAGCATCGACACCACCGGGTCGATCGGAAACGGCGCGCCCGCGATGCGCGCCTCGTCGCGCGCGCAGATCGCGAGCCCTTCGCGCAGGCAGCTCGCCGCCGCCGCGTAGTCGCCCTGGAACGACAGCGTGGTGCCGCGCAGGTTCATGGCGCAGACCACCACCGCGGGATCGTCGAAGCGCCGGCCCAGGGCCTCGACGCGCTCGGCCATCCGCAGCGCCTGCCGGTAGTCGGCGCGCGCCATGTGGATCCATCCGAGGCCGCCATGGATCCAGCCATGCGCGGCGGCCGCCGGCCGGCGTTCGCAGAGCTCGAGCGCGCGGGCCAGCGAGACCTCGCGCTCGGGCGCCGCGAAGCCCAGGTACTGCGCGAAGGCCACGGCCTGGTGGGCATGCAGCCCGAGTTCGAGCGCATCGCGCTCGGGTGGCGGCAGCGCATCGCTGCGGCCGAGCAGCGCCAGCGCCCGGCGCGCGAGCCGCACCGCTTCCTGCGGCGCGAAGCGCGCGACCGCGAGCCGTGTCGCCTCCGCGCTGTGGCGGATCGCGGCGGTCGCGTCGTGGCTGCGCTCGTGGTGCTCGGCCAGCTCCGCGGCCGCCACCGGCAGGCCGAGCGGTGCCATGGCCTCGAGGCCCTGTGCCGCACGGCGGTGCAGTTCGGCGCGCCGCGCCGCGCCCAGGCGCTGATAGAGCACGTGGCGATGCAGCGCATGGCGAAAGGCATGGCGGGCGTCGAAGCTGTCGTCGGCCAGCCGTTCGACCGCGAGCGGCACCAGCCACTGCCCCTGCCTGGCGAGCCGGTCGATCTGCGCGCGCACCGACAGCCGCGAGCGTTCGAGCATCGAGGCCAGCGGTTGGCTCCAGAACTCCACGCCGAGCACCGAGGCCGCCTCGAGCAGCGACTGGTCCTCGGGCTCGAGCAGCTCGAGCTGCCGCTCGATCAGGTGCGCGAGCCCTTGCGCCAGTCGTGCCGGCGGCTCGGCGAAGGCGTCCGGCGGAGGCCCGACCGGGCCGTCTTGCGTGTCCGCGTGCTCGCGGTCGGCGGCATCGAGCCAGGTCGCGAGGTACAGCGGCAGGCCGCCGGTCTGCGCATGCAGCCGCTGCGCCAGGTGGGTCGATGGGGGCTGCCGTGCATAGCGGCCCGCGAGGTACTCGGCCACTTCGCCCGCGGAGAACGCGGCCAGTTCGAGGCCACGCGCCAGGCCGCGCAGCCGCAGCCGCGCATGCAGGTCGGCCACGGCGGTCGGCCGGCCCTGCGCATCGGCGGGGCGCAGGCTCGCCACCAGCATCCAGCGCGCGCGTTCGCGCCGGCTGGCCAGGTGCTCGATCAGTTGCAGCGAGGGCAGGTCGCTCCACTGCAGGTCCTCGAGGACCAGGAGGATGGGCTGGGGCTCGGCCAGCCGGTCCAGCATCTCGCGGAACTCGCGCAGCACGCGCCCCGGACCCACGCCGTCGATCTCCTGCCGCAGCGCGAGCCGTTCTGCCTCGCTCGCATGCCAGGGCATCTGGGCCAGCCAGGTGGGCGCGATGCGCCGTATCCGCGGCACCGCGCCCGGGTGGCTGCGGCACAGGCCGTTGAGCGCCTCGAGGATCGGCATGTGCGGCTCGTCCTGGCCGCCCTGCTCGACGCACTGGCCGCGTGCCACCAGCACCGCGCCCGCATGCCGCGCGAAGTGGTCGATCAGCGTGGTCTTGCCGATACCGGCCTCGCCGATCACGAACACCAGCTGCGCCGTGCCTTCGCGCGTCTGCTGCCAGGCCGCATGGAGCGCATCGAGCGCGGCCTGGCGACCGACCATCCGGTCGCCGGCCTGCTGCACCCAGGCGGGCGGGGCTACCGTGGCGCCTTCGATGCCGGCGATGAAGCGGTAGCCGCGGCGCGGCACGGTTTCGACGTAGCGCGGCTGCGAGGGATCGTCGCCGAGCGCGATGCGCAGCTGGTTGATCGCGGTTTTGACGACGGCGTCGCTGACCACCTGCGCGGGCCAGACCTGTTGCAACAGCGTGGCCTTGGCGATCAGCCGGCCGGGGTGGCCCGCGAGCGCGCAGAGCAGCGCGAAGACCTTGGGTTGCAGCGCGACGGGCGCGTCGTCGCGCAGCAGGCGGCCGGCGGCCGCGTCGAGCACGAAGGGACCGAAGCGCAGGGGCGGAAGCGGGGCACTCACCATCGGTTCATCGCGGGGCGTCGGTTGCGAGGCGGCGGGGCGATGCGCATCGGGCGATTGTCATGGGGCAGGGGCTCGCTGGGTGGGATGTACCGATGCCGTCGGGGTGAATGCATGCCGCCCGCGGCACTCGAAGTCCTCCAGACGAACGAGGCACGGCGTTTTTCAAGCCGTGGATCTCGGGGTGCGCCAGAATCCCGGACCGATCCCGCTCGACCTCCCGCCCCCATGCACCGCACCGTCGCCCTGCTCGTTTTCTCCGGCGTCCAGTCGCTCGACGTCAGCGGTCCGATGGACGTGTTCTCGGAAGCCAACCGCTTCCTGCCGAGCGAGGACCACTACCGGCTCGAAACCATCGGCGTGGAGCACGGCACCATGCCATGCTCGAACGGCCTCTCGCTGCAGGCGCATCGCCACTATGCCGAGGTCGACGATGCCTTCGACCTGCTGCTGGTGGCCGGCGGCCCGGCGCTGGTGCGGCAGCATTTCGATCCGGCGCTGTACCGCTGGCTCGAGGCCGCGAGCGCGCGGGCCGCGAGCTTCGGTTCGATCTGCAGCGGCGCCTTCATCCTCGCGCGTGCCGGCCTGCTCAATGGCCGCACCGTCACCACGCACTGGAACGACGCGGCGGCGCTGGCCAGCCTGTGCCCGAGCGCGCGCGTCGAATCGAACCGGCTCTTCAACCAGGACGGCAAGCTCTACACCTCGGCCGGCGTCACGGCCGGCATCGACCTGTCGCTCTACCTGCTCGCGCAGCACCACGGCAACGAGGTGGCGCTGCACGTGGCCCGGCGGCTCGTGGTGTTCACGCAGCGCGCGGGCGGGCAGTCGCAGTTCAGTCCCTTCCTCACGCCGCAGCTCGAGCCGGCCTCGCCGGTCGCTCAGGTGCAGCAGTACGTGATGGCGCACCTGGGCGACGAGCTCACGGTGGCGGTGCTGGCGCGGGTCGCGCACATGAGCGAGCGCAGCTTCGCGCGCACCTTCGCGCGCGACGCGAAGCTCACGCCGGCCGAATTCGTCGAGAGCGCGCGGCTCGATGCGGCGCGCGTGATGCTCGAGAACGGCCAGGCGCCGATGAAGACCGTGGCCTTCGCCTGCGGCTTCCACGACGCGCATCGCATGCGCGCGGTGTTCCTGCGCCGCCTGGGCGTCACGCCGCAGCAGTACCGCGCGAACTTCGGCAGCACGCGGCTCGCGACGCAGCCCGGGGGTTGACGGCGGCGCGCCGGCGCGTAGACAATCCGGCCCGCAGTCGCCTTAGCGGCGCGCTGCCGTAGGCGTTACCGTCATCCAACGCGTCCTTTGTCGAGTGGTTCCCAGCAGGGAGATCTCGATGCAAAGACGCCACGGTATGCCCTCCCTCTTCCTTTCGTTCGTCCTGTTCGCCTTCCTGCGCTGCATTGCATCGCGCGGCCGGCACAGGGTCTTTTCGCGCCCGTTCGCGAAGAGCGTTGCGAGGGTTGCCATGGCTTTCTCCATGACCTCAACCCATCGAAAGACAGCCATCATGAAAACCACCGGCAACACCATCCTCGTGACGGGCGGCACCAGCGGCATCGGCCGCGCGCTCGCCGAGGCCTTGCACCGGCGCGGCAACCGCGTCATCGTCACCGGCAGGCGCCAGGCCCTGCTCGACGAGGTCACGGCCGGCCGAGCCGGCCTGTTCGGCCTGCGGCTCGACCTCGACGATCCCGCCTCGCTGCCAGGCGTCACGCGGGAGGTGCGCGAACGCTTTCCCGAGCTCAACGTGCTGATCGCCAATGCCGGCATCTCGCGCGCGGAAGACATGCGCGCCGATGCCTGGAGCGCCACCGATGCCGAAGCGATGGTGCAGACCAACATCCTCGGCGTGCTGCGCACCGCGGCCGCGTTCCTGCCGCTATTGAAGGGCCAACCCGACGCGAGCTTCATCGCGACCGGCTCGGCCCTGGCCTTCGTGCCGCGCGCCGACTTCCCGGTCTACTGCGCGAGCAAGGCCTTCCTGCACTCGTGGCTGCAGTCGCTGCGCCACCAGCTTCGCGCGGTGCCGGTCGAGGTGCTCGAACTCGCGCCGCCCTATGTGCAGACCGAACTCACGGGCAGCGCGCAGGCCTCGGACCCGCGCGCCATGCCCGTGGGCGCCTACGTGGCGGAGGTGATGCGGCTGCTGGAGCGCGGCGATCATCCGCATGGCGAGCTGATGCTCGAGCGCGACCACGCGCGGCGCTGGGCCGAGCGCGATGGCCGCTATGAAGCGGTCTTCGCGTCGCTGAACCCCTGCTGAAGCGCACCCCCAGGCGCCATGCCATCATCGTTGGATGAACTCTCACAGTGCATTCAACAGTTCCGATGCGGTCGCCAGGTACGCCGAGGGCCCGAAGCGCAACGTGCCCGGCCACAGCGGCCTGCTGCCGATGACGCGCATCCTGCTGGCCGAGCGCGTGCCGGCCGAAGGCCGCGTGCTGGTGGTCGGCGCCGGTGGCGGCCTCGAGCTCGAGGACCTCGCGCTCGCCCACCCCGGATGGCGCATCCACGGTGTCGACCCGAGCGCGCCGATGCTCGATCTCGCGGCCCAGCGGCTCGGCCCGCTGACGTCGCGCGTGGCCCTGCACGAAGGCTATGTGCAGGACGCGCCCGAAGGCCCCTTCGATGGCGCCACCTGCCTGCTGACCTTCCATTTCGTGCCGCCCGACCAACGCCTGCCGACGGCGCGCGAGATCCATCGCCGCCTGAAGCCGGGCGCGCCCTTCGTGGTCGCGCACCTCAGCGTGGAGGACGGCGAGGGCCAGCGCGAGACCTGGATGAAGCGCTACGCGGCCTTCCTCGTGTCATCGGGCTCCGACCCGAAGCAGGCGGCAGCCACGAGCGAGAAGGTGCAGAAGGAGCTGGCGATTTTGTCGCCGGCGCAGGACGAGGCGATCCTGCGCGAGGCGGGGTTCAGTGGGGTGCAGCTCTTCTATGTGGGGTTCACGTTCAGGGGGTGGGTCGCCTATGCGTGACGGCGATCGGCTGTTCAGGCAATCGTTCGCGAATCCAGTTCCCTGAGCAAACGCTGCAGCTGCGCGACCGACGCCTCGTCGAGCCCTTGCAGCGGGAGCCTCGGCACCCCCGCCTCGAACCCCCGCAGGCGCAGCCCCGCCTTCACGGTCGTCGGCAGTCCGCCCTTGAGGATGAACTGCAGCACGTCGAGTTGCCCGTAGAAGATCGTTCGCGCCGCTTCCATGTCGCCCGACAGGCAGGCGTCGTAAAGCGCGACGGGCCAGGCCGGAACGATGTTGGGCGCCGCCGTGCACCAGCCCACGGCGCCGGCCGCGAAGGCCTCGAGCGCCAGCGGATTGCTGCCGTTGAAGAACGGGATCTCGCCGTTCGACAGTTGCCGGATCCGGTGCATGCGCTGGATGTCGCCGGTGCTCTCCTTGACCATGGTGACGTTCGCGATGTCCCGCACGATCCGCACGATCAGTTCGGGCTGCATGTCGACGCCGCTGGTCGCGGGGTTGTTGTAGAGCATGACCGGCAGGCTGATCGCGTCGGCGATGCTCTGGTAGTGGCGAAAGATCTCGGCCTCGCCGAGCTTCCAGTAGGACACGGGCAGCACCATGACCGCGTCGGCGCCGGCCGCTTCGGCGAACCGGGCCTTGCGCACCGCGTTGCGGGTCGTGAGGTCCGAGATGCCGACGATCACCGGCAGGCGCTTCGCGACCTGCGCGATCGACGCCTCGGCCACGGCGTCCCACTCCTCGTCGGACAGGTAGGCGCTTTCGCCGGTGCTGCCCAGCGGTGCGATGGCATGGGAGCCCGACAGCACCAGCCGCTCGACCACGCGGCGGCTGGTCTCGATGTCGACGGCGCCGCTGCGCTCGTCGAAGGCCGTGATGGGATAGGAAACGATGCCGAGGATTTTCTTGTTCATGAGATTGAATGAGCAAAGGGTGGATGGAAGAAAGCGATAGGTGTCAGGCCGAAGCCGCCGGCTGCTGGGCCGCGAGCTTCTCGGCCATGAGCTGCGCGAGCAGGTCGAAGACGGCCCGGATGTGGGGCAGGTACTGCAGGTCGTACTGCACGCTGATGAACAGCGGCACGCGCGCGAAGCGATCGGGCAGCAGCCGGATCAGCCCGAAGGACTCGGCCTCGGCATAGGAAGGCAGCAGTACCACGCCCAGGCCCTCCTGCGCTGCGAACAGCTGCGAGAACATGCTGGTCGCGCGGAAGCCGATGCGCGGCGCATCGACGAACTCCTCGAGCCAGCGCGCCGAGGGCAGGTAGATGGGGTCGTCGATGTAGCCGATGAAGAAGTCCTGCGCCAGGTCCTCGGGCCGCGCGATCTCGCGGCCCGCCAGATAGGAGGCGCTGGCATAGAGATGGAAATGCACGTCGGCCACCTTCTGCGTGTGCAGCGACTTCGGCGGCGGCTCGAAGAAGCTCACGAAGATGTCGGACTCGCGGCGTGCGATGTCCACGTAGTTCGAGGTGGTCGCGAGCTGGATCTCGATCGCCGCGAAGCGCTCGTGCAGCTTCCTGACCGCGCGCGAGATCAGCATCGCGCCCACGCCTTCCATCGTTGCGATCGAGACGGTGCCGGCGTTCTGCCCGAAGCGGTCGGCGGTCAGTCCCTGGATTTCGTGCAAGGCCGTTTCCATCTTCTCCACCCTCGTGAACACTTCCCGCCCGAACGGAGTCAGGACGATGCCCTTGCGGTCGCGCCGGAACAGCGTGCCGCCCGAGCTGTACTCCACCTGCGCGAGGCGACGGCTGATGGTCGACTGGTCGACGCCCAGCTTGCGCGCGGCGGGTGCGAGCGCACCGCCGCGCGCGACTTCGAGCAATGCGCGCAGGTGGTCCCATCCGAGTTGATCCAGGGGCAGGTGCTTGGTGGCCATGGCGTTGAAGGCTGAACGAAGGAGCGAAGACATTAGTCCAGCGGGGGCCCGGGCGCCATCGGTGCAAGCTTGCGGTTCAGGCCGCGGCCCGGGTCTCCTTGGTGTCGCGCAGCCAGATCGCGCCGATCACGAAGGTCATGAGCGCGCCCGCGATCGGATAGGCGAGGCCGGCATAGATGTTCCCGTGCTCGGCCACGAGCGCGAACGAGATGGTCGGCAGCAAACCGCCGAACCAGCCGGCACCGATGTGATAGGGCAGCGACATCGAGGTGTAGCGGATGCGCGCGGGGAACATCTCCACCAGCAGCGCCGCGAGCGGCCCGTAGGTGATGGCCACGAAACCCATGAAGACCAGCAGGATCAGCACCACCATCGGCGAGTCGATGCCCGCGCGGTCGGCCGTCGTGGGATAGCCCGCGCCCTGGAGCGCGGCGCCGATCCGCGCGCGGAAGCCGTCGATCTCGGCCTTGCTGGCGGGCTCGAAGGCATTGCCGTTCGCGACCAGCCGTCCCTGCACCGAGGCGATGGCCTGGTCGCCGATGGTCACGGTCGCCAGTTCGCCGGCGGCCGCGTCCTTGACCTCGTAGCTGGCCGCGCTCTGCGCCAGCACGCGCTTGGCGATGTCGCAGGAGGTCCGGAAGTCGACATCGCGCGCGATCGGGTTGCCCTGGAACGAGCATTCGCGCGGGTCGGCCGTCAGCACGATCGAGGCGCTCTGCTGGGCCCGTTCCAGCGCCGGGTTCGCGTAGTGCGTGAGCGCCTTGAACAGCGGGCCATAGGACAGGGCGGCCACCAGGATGCCGATCATGATCAGCCACTTGCGGCCGATGCGGTCCGACAGCGCGCCGAAGAAGATGAACAACGGCATGCTCAGCACCAGCGAGGTCGCGAACAGCGTGTTCGCGTAGATCGGATCCACCTTGAGGATCTGCGTGAGGAAGAACAGCGCGTAGAACTGCGAGGTGTACCAGACGATCGACTGCCCGGCGCACAGGCCGAACAGGCAGATCAGCACGATGCGCAGGTTCTTCCATTCGCCGAAGGCCTCGCGCACCGGCGCCTTGCTGATGCCGTTGCCGGCCTTGAGCTTGAGGAACACCGGCGACTCCTTCATCGAGACCCGGATGTAGACCGAGAGCACGAGCAGGCCGAGCGAGATGATGAAGGGGATGCGCCAGCCCCAGGCATCGAACTGCTCGGGCGACATGGTGCTGCGCACGCCGAGGATGACGACCAGCGACAGCAGGAAGCCGAGCGTCGCGGTGGTCTGGATCCACGCGGTGCTGGCGCCGCGCTTGTGCGGCGGCGAATGCTCGGCCACGTAGGTGGCGGCACCGCCGTACTCGCCGCCGAGCGCCAGGCCCTGGCACAGCCGCAGCACGATCAGGATGATCGGCGCGGCCACGCCGATGGTGGCGTAGTTGGGCAGGAAGCCGACCGAGAAGGTCGAGATGCCGATCAGCAGCAGCGTGATCATGAAGGTGTACTTGCGCCCGATCATGTCGCCCAGGCGCCCGAACAGCACGGCGCCGAGCGGCCGCACGATGAAGCCCGCGGCGAACGCGAGCAGCGCGAAGATGAAGGCGGCCGAGGGGTCGAGCGCCGAGAAGAACTGCTTCGCGATGATGGTCGCGAGCGAGCCGTAGAGGAAGAAGTCGTAGTACTCGATGACGGCGCCCACGGAAGAGGCCACGATGACCTTCCTGCCTTCCGCGCGATGAGTCGCACCCGTCAGGGTTGCGGGGATGTCCATGCTTGTCTCCTGTCTTGTGGTTCTGGAGGGAGGAGGCCGCCCGGTGGGGCTCCTCCCTGGCCGGCCACGTGGCGTGGCCGGTGGCGGGCGCTTCAGGCCTGGCGGCGCGCCCGGATGTCGGCCACCACCTTGGCGACCTGCTCGGCGCTGGCGCCCTTCACGCGCGCATTGATGCGCACGGTGCCGAAGCCGACGAACAGCACGAGCTCGTCGGGGCCGGGCGCGCCGGGGATCGCGAGCGTGATGCCGTCCATGGCGTCGTAGTCCCAGGCGTCGTCGGCGCCGCCGAACAGCAGGTCGACCGAGCCGCCGGCCGTCGACACCTTGGCATTGCCCGGAATCAGCGCGGGGCCCGCGCCCAGGCCGGTGCGCATGGCCAGGCCCAGGCGCGGATGGATCAGCGCCGCGCCGTGTTCCGACTCGCCGGCCGTGCCCACCAGCGCGGCCTTGCCGTAGGCGCGGGGCTTCTCCTCGCCCGCGAAGTGCGAGAGAGCGCGTTCGGTCAGCAGCGTGCCGATCTCGACCGAGCGCTGCGCGAGGTCGGCCAGCTCGGCGTCGGTCGCGGCGCCGCGGCCCGCGCAGGGGTTCTTGAAGATCGCGGCGGCGACCACGTGGCGCGAAGGCGCGGCGGCGGCGCGGCCGCCCTCGGCGAGCGTGTTCCTCTCGAACACGAAGATCTGTCGAATGGTCTCGAGCGTTGATGGGCTCATGGGGTCTCCGTCCTGTGGATGTGGCTGAATCGCCAGGTCCCTGCGTCGCAGGGGCTGAAGTGGCGGACGGAGATTAGGTTCGCGAGGCCCTTCTGTCAGTTTGCAAGAACGCAAGCGGGCTTGCGTTTTTGGGCCTGGCGGTGGACGTCGATGCGCGCTGGCAGGGAAGAATGACCGGGGCAGGCCGCTAGCGCTTTTCCGAACTCAGCTTCGAACGATGCGCAGCCTGCTTGGCGCGATTGCCGCAGACGGCCATGCTGCACCAGCGGCGAATGCGTCCACGCGTCGTGTCGAGAAACATCAACGTGCAGGCCGGCCCCTCGCATGCCTTCACGTGGGTGAAGTCGGCGGTCGTCAAGAGCTCGGCCATGGATTGGGCGATCGGCAGCAGCAGCGAATCGGCGGAACGCCAGCGGCGGCGGCGCACCCATACCAGCTCGGAGGGCTCGTCCCCGGAGGCCGACGCCTTGTCGCGAATCTCGATCTGCTCGAACGCCTCGTCGCGCGCCAGCAGCCGGTTCAGCGCTTCCAGCTCCTTGAAGGATTTGCGCGTGAGCCGCGCGCCCTGGTGCTGTCGGACGAAGGCCCTGAACCACTCGCGCAATGCGCGCGCCTGCGCGGCCACCGCATCCAGCTCGCCCGGACCGGCCGCCTCGCCCAGTTCTCGCAGCACTTGCGGATCGACCATGCCGGCCTCTCGCAGCCAGTTCAACAGGTCCTCGCCCGAGCCGAGCCACTCCACCTGCGTGTCGGTCGGGACGGCCACCGAATTCAGGAAGTCGAGTGCGCGCGAATCCGCCAGGAACATCGGCGGGGGCCGGACCTCGCTCATTCGCGATCTCCTGGTCGCGGGCAGCGAAGTCCTCGGCGCGGTTGCGCGTGGGCACACGGGATCGAGCATTTCATTGGGTATCGATGGGTCATGGGATCGAAGCTCCTTGCAGTCGCAATGCGCACATCGGTGGATGCCGGTACAGCGAAGTTCCGGGCATTTTCCCCCGCCGCGGTTCCGGCACGGCACCGCGGGCAGCGCGAAGAGCGGATTCTAAATAACTTAGCCAATATAGTTTGACAGGTTATTCAGAAGGCTCTAATCTCGGCGCCGAACAGATGACAGGCATCGGGTTTCGAGCGGTGGTTGGCCATCGAGCGCCGGGCCGGCGCGGGAGCTCCCAAAGCGAGGAGGGAGCCATCCAAGGAACGCGAGGAACGCATGAAGAACACAGTGGCCATCGTGTCGGGCGCCAGCCAGGGGATCGGGCGCGAGACCGCCATCCGCCTGGCCAGTGATTTCGGCCGGCTGGTGCTCGTCGCCCGGAGCGAAGAGAAGTTGAAGCAGACGGCACAACGGGTCGAGGCCGCGGGGGCGTCCAGCCTGGTCATCGTCTCGGACCTGGGCGAGCCGTCCGCTGCCGCCGAAGTCGTCGAGCGCACGATCGGCGAGTTCGGCCGGATCGATGCGGTGGTCAACATCGCGGGTGCGGTGCCGCAGGTGGACCTGCTGGAGATGACCGACGCGCAATGGGACGCGGGCCTCGGCCTGAAGCTGCACGGCGCGCGCAGGCTGACGGTGCATGCGTGGAAACATCTTTGCGCGACGAACGGGGCGGTGGTGATGACCTCCGGGAACTCGGCGCTGTTCCCGAAGGCTTCCTATGCGGCCGTGGGAACGGTGAACGCCGCGATCGTCGCGCTGGCCAAGGCATTCGCCGACCTCGGGATCCGCGACGGCGTGCGCGTCAACAGCGTGCTGCCCGGGCCCGTCATGACCGGGCGCCGTCGTTCGTACCTCGCGCACTGGGCGCCAGCGCACGGCATGAGCTTCGACGAGGCGCTCGAGAGCTTCCCGAAGGAGGCAGGGATCGCCCGCTATGGAGAGCCGCGGGAGATCGCCGAGCTGATGGCCTTCCTCGTGTCGCCGGCGGCGCGCTGGCTGACCGGCACGGCCGTCCGCATGGACGGCGGCGAGGTCAAGGCCGTCTGATTCGAGACCGTCGGGCGGCCTCGCCGCAGCGGCATCCAGGTCGAAGTTTTTATCAACAACCGGAATCATCCAATGTCGGAATCAGTCGTGATAGTGACGGGCGCGAGCTCGGGGATCGGCAAGGCCACGGCCCTGCGGCTCGCCAGGAACTTCTCGTGCGTCGTGCTCGCCGCGCGCAGCGGGGAACAGCTGGAGCAGGTGGCGGCGCAGGTGCGCGCACTGGGCGCGCAGGCGCTCGTCGTCGAAGGCGATCTTGGCGATCCCCAGGCCGCCGAGACGGTCGTGGCGCGGACCCTCTCGCAGTTCGGAAGAATCGATGCGCTGGTGAACGTGGCCGGCGCGGTCCCGGGACTGGACCTGTTCGAGATGACCGACGCGCAATGGGACAGCGGCCTGGCACTGAAATTCCATGGCGCCCGCAGGCTCACCTTGCGCGCGTGGGAGGCGTTGAAGTCGTCGAAAGGCGCCGTGGTCTTCATCTCGGGCACTGCCGCGGAAGCGCCGAAGGCGGCGTCTGCCGCCGTGGGCACGATCAACGCGGCGATCGAGGCGCTGGCAAAGGCTTTCGCCGATCGCGGCATTGCCGATGGCGTTCAAGTGAACAGCGTCTCGCCGGGCGCGGTCATGACGGGCCGGCGCATGGGAATGATCGAGAAGCTCGCGAGCGCGCGCCATCTCGACCTGGACGCTGCCAAGGCCGCGGTTCTCGCGAGTTCGGGCATCGCGCGTTTCGGCGAGCCGGAGGAGATTGCGGATCTGATCGCCTTCGCCGTGTCACCGGCAGCACGCTGGATGACCGGCACGGTGCTGCGCATGGACGGCGGCGAGATCAAGTCGATCTGATCGGCGCAGCCCGATATCCCTGAGCCGGTGCGGCCGACCACCGCGGACATCAGGCCGCGGCGGCATGCCCGCCGCGTCGGTCCACGCGCTCAGTGGCGCGCCGCTTCGCTGCCGAACGCGCGGGCCGCGTCGGCGATGAGTCCGATGACCTCGCCCGGCGCCGAAACGCTCGGCGCGTGATCGGCCGCGATCGAGCGTTCGACCGCCTGCATCCGCTGCGCCATGAAGCGCTGTGTCGAGGCCGCGATCATCCGATCGTCCTGCGCCACCAGGTACCACGCGGGCCGGGTCTTCCACAGCGGCGGCCCGACGGGCACCGTGATGCATGACACGGAGATCGGCCGCTGCACGGCCGCCAATACGCGTTGGTCTTCCGGCGAGGCGTTCTGTGCGAATGCATCGGCAAAGGCTTCGTCGGGAAGCCAGATCCATCCGTCGCCGTCGGGCGCCAGCCGCGGCGCTTTCTCGTGCGGCTCGGCGCGTCCGAAGACCTCCAGCACCGTTTCCCCTTCGTCGGGCGCAAGCGCCGCCACGTACACCAGGCCCGCCACGCGCTGCTCGGTGATCTGCGCGATCACCGCGCCCGCATAGGCATGCCCGACCAGGATCAACGGCCCTTCGATGCGTGCGAGGCTGCGCTTCAACGCGGCCACGTCGTCGGCAAGGCTCGTCAGCGGCAGCGGGGCCGCGACGGCCTCGATGCCCGCCTGCTCCAGGCCCGCAATCACCCTTGCCCAGCTGTATCCGTCGGCCCAGGCGCCATGGACCAGCACGGCGGTCATACCGCGATCATTCATCTTGTGCTCCTTCGTTCGACTCCCGCTCCTGTGCTCCCGATCCGGACCGCTGGGCGGTCTCTTCGCTCCACCGATTATGCCTCTAAGTAACTTACTTAATGTTATTTGAACGGTTACTCTGTTGGGTGTCGAATGACTTGGCGTCGCTTTCGATGGACAGATGGCGTAGGTGAGGCGGGAGTCGGATGTGCCCGCGGCGCGGCCTCCTATTCGGGACCTGCCCCATGCTTTTGGCAGGAAGCGCACCCGATCTGGCAGTCCCTGCCCCCTCGGCCGCGCGCACGGGGCGTCGGCGCGCCGGACACTGGGTTCGCACTTTCGCCAACCCCGATTCCCGGAGAACCCATGAACGAATCCATTGCCGGCATCCGTATCCCCGACAGCCAGATGGCGCGCGAGGCCACCGAGCTGGTGCGCGACACCGAGACCACGCTGCTGTTCAACCACTCGCGGCGCGTGTTCCTGTTCGGCGCGCTGACCGGCGAGCGCCGCGGCCTGGCCTGCGACCCCGAGCTGCTCTACATCGGCGCGATGTTCCACGACATGGGGCTGGTCGCGCCCTACAGCAGCAGGACCGAGCGCTTCGAGGTCGACGGCGCCAATGCCGCGCGCGATTTCCTGGTGCGCCACGGCATCGCCGAGCCCGAGGTGGAGCAGGTGTGGGATGCGATCGCGCTGCACACCACGCCGGGCATTCCGCAGCACAAGAAGCCGGTGGTGGCGCTGGTCACCGCGGGCGTCGAGATGGACGTGCTGGGCCTGGCCTACGACGCCTTTCCGACCGAGCAGCGCGAGGCGGTGGTGCGCGCGCATCCGCGCGAGGCCGACTTCAAGGAGGGCATCATCGATGCCTTTGCCAAGGGCACGCGCTTCAAGCCCGAGACCACCTTCGGCAACGTCAAGGCCGACGTGCTGGCGCTCAAGGACCCCACGTACAAGCGGCTCAACTTCTGCGGGATGATCCTCGGCTCGTCGTGGAACGACGGCGCCTGCGGCGTGCCGGGCTGCCGGCACTGAGCAGGTTTTCTAGCTCGCCGTGGTCACGTGCACGCCGGGCCGGCGGCCATCGTTCCAGCGGCCGCCGATCGCGCGCTCGATCTGCGCGCCGAGCTGCAGCAGCAGGCCGTCGTCGGCCTGCTTCGCCTGCAGCTGCATGCCCAGCGGCAGGCCGTGCTCGTTGAAGGCCAGCGGCAGCGAGATGCCCGGAATGCCGCAGAGGTTGGCCAGCGGCGTGTAGGCGAAGTTCTGCCAGAGGTTGTCGAACCAGTCGAGCACCGAGGGGTTGTCGCTGAGCGTGAGGTATTCGGTGGTGCCGACGCGCGGCGTGGGCAGCGCGGTGATCGGGGTGAGGATGATGTCCCACGCCTCGAAGAAGGCACCGAAGCCGCGCGCGGTGGTGTTGAACACCGTCTGCATCCTGAAGCGCTCGGCATAGGAGATGTCGCGCCCGGCCTCCCAGATCTTGATGTTGATCGGCTCGATCAGGTCGGCCGGCGGCTGCTCGAGGCCGAAGCGCGCGAGGAAGCCCTCGATGGTCTGCGCGAAGTTGCTGATGTAGCAGGTGGTCTGGGCCGCGAAGGCGGCGCGGATGTCGACCGCGGGCAGCGCCCATTCGACATGGTGGCCCAGGCCCTCGAGGAAGCGCCCCACGCGCTCGAGCTCGGCCGCGATGTGCGGCGTGGCGCGGAAGTCGCCCCACTCGTGCGACATCGCGATGCGCAGCGGCTTCGGGTCGCGCTCGATCAATTGCGTGTAGGGCTCGTCGGCCTTCCAGTAGGGCATGAACTCGCCGGGCGCGCCGCCGCGGCAGTGGTCGACGAAGGCCGCGGTGTCGCGCACCGTGCGGCTGTGGCAGCCCTGGATCGACACCAGGCCCGTGAGGTCCGACAGCGCCGGCGCGATCGAGAACACGCCGCGCGAGGGCTTGAGGCCGATGTTGCCGTTCACGCCCGCGGGAATGCGGATCGAGCCGCCGCCGTCGGTGGCGTGCGCCAGCGGCAGCACGCCGGCTGCCACCGCCGCGCCCGTGCCGGCCGAGGAGCCGCAGGTGGTGTAGTCGAGGTTCCAGGGATTGCGCGTGACGTAGACGGCCGGGTTCTCGGCCGAGCTGCAGACGCCGAACTCGGGCGTGGTGGTGCGCCCGATGATGTTGAGCCCGGCCTTGCGGATCTGCTGCGTCAGGTGGGTGTCGGCGGCCGCGCGCTGGCCCTTCATCAGCAGCGAGCCCATCTCCTGCAGCCGGCCCTTCATGGTCGGGCCCAGGTCCTTCATCAGATAGGGCACGCCCGCGAACGCGCCCGCCGGGTTCATGCCGTCGGCCAGCGGATCGGCCACCACGTCGTCGAAGACCTCGACCACCGCGCTCAGCGCGGGGTTGGTGAGCGCGATGGCGGCGCTGGCCTGGGCCGCGAGCTCGGCCGGCGTGACCTGCCCGCTGCGCACCAGCGCGGCGAGCCCCACGCCGTCCTGTTCGCTCCATGCCTGCCAGCTCATTGCCAAAGTCATCCGTCGCTCCTGTCGAGAAAAGAAAAGGGGGCGTGAGCCCCGTGTGCGCCCACTCTAGCGAAGACGCGGTGTGCCCGCGCGCCAGTCGTGTATTGGGCCGTGCGTGCAACGTAGTGTGTGGATTTTTCGCGCGGATACACAGGCATACGCGATCCGCGGCGCGACGGCATGGCGCTCGAAGAATGCGCTCCAGCCCCGGGACAGGGGCCACGCGACTTCATCCAATCCAGAGGAACATCCCATGCACAAGACCACCGACAAGACCGCGAGCCGGGCCACGCGCCGCGGCTTCTTCGCCACCTCCGCCGTGGCCGGCGCTGCGAGCTTCAGCCTGCTCTCGGGCACCGAGCTGGCACGGGCGGCCGGCAGTCCCGAGGCCGATGCGCAAGCGGCAGCGGCCTATCCGCCGAAGCCGCGCGCGCCCACGGGCGACACGGCCGTACGCCCGTTCCGCGTCCACGTGCCCGAGGCCGTGCTGGCCGACCTGCGCCGCCGTGTGAAGGCCACGCGCTGGCCCGACCGCGAAACCGTGAGCGACCTGTCGCAGGGCGTGAGGCTCGAGAAACTGCAGCCGCTGGTGCGGTACTGGGGCAGCGGCTACGACTGGCGCAAGGCCGAGGCGCGGCTCAATGCCCTGCCGCAGTTCATCACCGAGATCGACGGCCTCGACATCCACTTCATCCACGTGAAGTCGCGCCATCCCGATGCGCTGCCGCTGGTCATGACCCATGGCTGGCCCGGCTCGGTGATGGAACTGCTCAAGACCATCGACCCGCTCGTCAACCCCACCGCCCACGGCGGCCGCGCCGAGGATGCCTTCCACCTCGTGCTGCCCTCGATGCCCGGCTACGGCTTCTCGGCCAAGCCGCGCAGCACCGGCTGGGGCCCCGACCGCATCGGCCGCGCCTGGGACGTGCTGATGAAGCGGCTGGGCTACCCGCGCTACGTGTCGCAGGGCGGCGACTGGGGCTCGGTCATCTCGGACAGCATGGCGCGCCAGAAGCTGCCGGGCCTGCTCGGCATCCACGTCAACATGCCGGCCAGCGTGCCGCCGCAGGTGGCGCGGGCGCTCAACAACGGCGACCCCGCGCCCGCCGGCCTCGACGACAAGGAGAAGGCGGCCTTCGATGCGCTGAACTTCCTCTACAAAAAAGGGCGGCGGCTATGCCGCGCTGATGGTGACCCGGCCCCAGACCCTGGGCTATGCGCTCGAGGACTCGCCCGCGGGCCTGGCCGCCTTCTTCTACGACAAGTTCACCGAGTGGACCTACAGCGGCGGCGACGCCGAGAAGTCGCTCACGCGCGACGAGATGCTCGACGACATCACGCTCTATTGGGTGACCAAGACCGCCACCTCGGGCGCGCAGCTCTACTGGGAGAACAACGCCAACAACTTCAACGCCGTCGACATCTCGATCCCGGCCGCGGTGACCGTGTTCCCGGGCGAGATCTACCGCGCGCCACGCCAGTGGGTCGAGGCGGCGTACCACAACCTGATCTACTTCAACGAGGTCGACAAGGGCGGGCACTTCGCCGCCTGGGAGCAGCCGGCGCTGTTCAGCGCGGAGTTGCGCGCGGCGTTCCGTTCGCTGCGCGGTTGAAGGAGGCGTCTCGCGGCTTCAGGCCGCGAGCGCTTCGCGTGCGATCGTCGCCAGCAGCGCCGCGCCGATCGGCAGCACCGCGTCGTTGAAGTCGTAGCGCGGATGGTGCAGGCCCGGCACGTCCTCGCCGACGCCGAGCCAGAAATAGGCACCGGGGCGCTCGTTCAGCATGAAGGAGAAATCTTCCGAAGCCATGCTGGGCAGCACGCCCGTGAAGACGCGCGCGGCGCCCAGCAGGTCGGTCGCGGCTCGCCGCACGAGCTCGGCGCACGGCGGGGCGTTCACCGTCGGCGGCAGGAACGGCAGATAGCGCACGTCCGCTCGGGTGCCGAGCGCGCTGGCGCAGTCCCTCGCGATCTCGGCGACGCGCCGCCGCAGGACCTCGCCCGCGGAGGCATCGAACCATTTCGCGATGCCGGCGATGTCCGCCTGCGGCGGCACGGTCACGCTCTGGGTGGGAACGCCATGCGCGATGACGCCGCCGGCCTGCAGCGAATGCACGGTGAGCACCGCGCTCAGCGCGGGATCGAGGTTGCGGCTCACCACGGTCTGCAGCGCCGCGACCACGGCGCAGGCGGCCACCACCGGGTCGGCCGTGCGATGCGGCATCGCACCATGTCCGCCGACACCCTCGATGCGGAGCCAGAAGTCGTCGCGCGCCGCCATCATCGCGCCGGGGTTGACGGCCACCGTGCCCGCCGGCAGCGAGGGCCAGTTGTGGAGCGCATAGACCGCATCGCAGGGGAAGCGTTCGAACAGGCCGTCCTCGATCATCACGCGCGCGCCCGCATGCCCCTCTTCGCCGGGCTGGAAGATGAAATGCACGGTGCCGCCGAAATCGCGCGTGTGCGCCAGGTGGCGCGCGGCGCCCAGCAGCATCGTCACGTGCCCGTCGTGGCCGCAGCCGTGCATCCGCCCCGCATGCACGGAGCGGTGCGCGCACGTTCCTTCCTCCTGCACCGGCAAGGCGTCCATGTCGGCGCGCAGGCCGACGGACTTCGAGGAAGAACCGGCCCGCCGGCCGCGCAGCACCCCGACCACACCGGTGCGGCCGACGCCGGTGTACACCTCGTCGAAGCCGAAGTCTTGCAGCGCCTCGGCCACGCGCGCCGCGGTGCGCCGTTCCTCGAAGCCCAGCTCGGGGTGCGCATGCAGATCGCGGCGGAAGGCCGAGAGGAAGGGGTGGAAGTCCGAGATGGCGCGCAAGGTGCCGTCGTCGGTGTTGCCGCCGGGCGTGGGAAGAACGAGGCTCATCGGGTGGCGCTCCTGGATTGCGATGCGTCCCATCGTAGGAACGGCGGGCACCCGCGTCCAAGACCGCCCACGTCCGCTTCCAGATGCGCAGCCTATGAAGGCGACGGTGCGGGTGTGCGCATGTAGGCGCTGCATATAGTTTCTGACGCCAACGCTATTGGACGCATTTCGGCAAAAGCCTTCTCATTCCGCGGCAGTTCGCAGCAGGCACCACGCCTGCTGTTTTCACCCACGCAACACAGGAATGGAGAAGACATGCCTTCAACCCACAAGGTCGCCATCGTGACCGGCGGCAGCCGCGGTATCGGCGCGGCGATCGCACGACAGCTTGCAAAGGACGGCCACGCGGTCGTCGTCAACTACGCCGGCGATGCCGCGAGCGCCCGCGCCGTGGTCGCCGACATCGAGTCGCGCGGCGGCCGCGCCATCGCGCTGCAGGCCGACGTCTCGAAGGAAGAGGACGTGCTGCGGCTGTTCCGCGAGACCGATGCGCAGCTCGGCGCGCCGACGGTGCTCGTCAACAACGGCGGCATCACCGGCGGCTTCTCGCGCGTGGACGAGGCGGACGCGCGCATGCTCGCGCGGGTGTTCGGCGTCAACGTCGTGGGCGCGTTCCTGTGCTGCCGCGAGGCGGTGCGGCGCATGTCGATCCGCCACGGCGGGCGCGGCGGCGCGATCGTCAACGTGTCTTCGCGCGCCGCGGAGATCGGCGGCGGCGGCGAGTGGGTGCATTACGCGGCGACCAAGGGCGCGCTGAACACGCTGACCACCGGCCTCGCGCGCGAAGTCGCGCTCGAGGGCATCCGCGTCAACGCCGTGGCCGCGGGCCTGATCGAGACCGAACTCCATGCGGCCGCCGGCAAGCCCGACCGCGCCGCGCGCATGGCGCCGGGCATTCCGATGGGCCGCGCGGGCCTGCCCGAGGAGGTGGCGCAGAGCGTCGCCTGGCTGGTGTCGCCCTCGGCCGGCTACGTGACCGCCGCCATCGTGGCGGTGGCCGGCGGCCGCTGAACCCGACACCGAATCGATGTCCGCAGAACGAACGAGAACCGGAGACAAAGCAATGCACGCATCCGCACAGAGCGCGTCCGCCACAGGCACCACGGCCCCCAGTCCTTCCAAGGCCAGGCACGTGGTGATCGCTTCCACCCTGGGTACCGTCTTCGAGTGGTACGACTTCTATCTCTATGGCGCGCTGGCCGTGATCATCGGCAAGAACTTCTTCGCCAGCGCCACACCGCTGGAGGCCTACATCTTCGGCCTGCTGGCCTTCGGCACCGGCTTCGTGGTGCGGCCTTTCGGCGCGCTGGTGTTCGGGCGGCTCGGCGACATGATCGGGCGCAAATACACCTTCCTCGCGACCATCCTGATCATGGGCCTCGCGACCTTCGCGGTCGGCCTGCTACCCACCTATTCGTCGATCGGCAGCTTCGCGCCGGCGATCCTGATCGGGCTGCGCATGCTGCAGGGGCTGGCGATCGGCGGCGAATACGGTGGCGCGGCGGTCTACATCGCCGAGCACGCGCCGCCGGGACGACGCGGTGCCTACACCTCGTGGCTGCAGACCGCGTTCATCGTCGGCCTGTGCCTGGCGCTCGGCGTCATCCTGGGCTGCCGGCTCGCGATGTCGCCCGAGGCCTTCGAGACCTGGGGCTGGCGCGTGCCCTTCCTGCTCTCGATGGTGCTGCTGGCGATCTCCGTGTGGATCCGCATGAAGCTGCACGAGTCGCCGGTGTTCGCCGAGATGAAGTCGGCCGGTGCGCTGTCGCGCGCGCCGATCCGCGAGAGCTTCGGCAACTGGCGCAACCTCAAGCTGGTGCTCATCGTGCTGTTCGGGCTGCAGGCCGGGCAGGCGGTGGTCACCAATGCCGGGCCGATCTACTCGTCGCTGTTCCTGGTGAACACACTGCGCGTCGATCCCATCACCGCGACCACGCTGTCGACCATCGGCCTGCTGCTGGGCGCGCCCTTCTACGTGATCTTCGGCTACCTGAGCGACCGCATCGGGCGCAAGCCGATCGTGCTCGCGTCGCTGGTGCTCGGGGCCGTGTCGCTGTTCCCGGTCTATCACGGGCTCACGCACTTCGCGAACCCGGCGCTCGAGGCCGCGCAGGCGCGCTCGCCCGTGGTGGTGGCGGCCGATCCGGCGCGCTGTTCGTTCCAGTTCAACCCGGTCGGCACCTCGAAGTTCACCTCGAGCTGCGACGTGGCGAAGAGCGCGCTGGTGCGGCGCGGCATCCCCTACAGCAACGAGGCCGCGGCGCCGGGAGCGGCGGCGGTGGTGCGCATCGGCGCGCTGTCGCTGCCGGCCTACGACGGCGCCGCCGCCGATGCGAAGGAGCGCGCGGCCGCATTCGACCAGGCGCTGGGCAGCGCGCTGGAGAGCGCGGGCTACCGCGCCAGTGCCGATCCCGCGCAGATCAACCACCTCATGATCGTGCTGATCATCGTCTACCTGCAGCTGCTCACCGGCATGGCCTTCGGCCCCATGGCCGCGATGCTGGTCGAGATGTTCCCGGCGCGCATCCGCTACACCTCGATGTCCTTGCCCTATCACATCGGCAACGGCTGGATCGGCGGCCTGCTGCCCGCGACGGTCGTCGCCATCCAGGCCGCCACGGGCAGCATCTTCGACGGGCTTTGGTACCCTGTGCTGATCGCGGGCGCGGGGTTCGTGCTGTGCTGGCTGTTCGTTCCGGAGACCCGGGACCGGGCGCTCGACAGCTGAGCCGCCGAAGGCGCACCGCGCAGGAGAACGGAATGCGCGACCACCCGCTTGGCCCATCGAACGACGACGATTCGCGACCCGCGCATTCGGGCGGGCCGGCCGCGCGCCTGGAGATCCGGCACCTGCGCTACTTCCGGGCGGTGGCCGAGGAGTTGAGCTTCACGCGCGCGGCGGACCGGCTGCACATCGCGCAGCCACCGCTGAGCCAGCAGATCCGCCAACTCGAGGAGGAGCTGGGCGTGCAGCTCATCGACCGCGACAACCGACCGGTGCGGCTCACCGAGGCGGGCACGCTGCTGCTGGAGCGCGCGGTCGCGATCATGTCGCAGTTCGATGCCGCCGTGGACGACGTGCGGCGCATCGGCCGCGGCCACAGCGGCAAGCTGGCGATCGGCTTCGCGGGCTCGGCCATGTACAGCGTGCTGCCCGATGTGCTCAACGCGTTTCGCGACCGCTATCCCGAGGTCGAGCTGTCCTTCAGCGAGCTGCTGGCGGCCGAGATCGCCGAGGCGCTGTCGCGGCGTGCCATCGACGTCGGCTTCTCGCGCCCGGGACTGCCGCCCGAGCCATCGATCGAGCAGCGGCTGCTGATCACCGAACCGCTGATGGCCGCGGTGCCGACGCGGCATCCGCTGGCCGCGCGGGCCACCATTCCCGTGGAGGAGCTCCATGGCCAGGCCGCCGTGCTCTATCCACGCCATCCGCGGCCCAGCCTGACCGACCTGATCCTCGATGCGCTCGGCGAGCGCGGCATCGTGCTCGAACTCAAGGAGGGCGCGCGCAACATGCAGACCGCGCTGGGCCTGGTGGCGGCCGGCGCCGGCATCAGCTTCGTGCCCGCCAGCGTCTGCGGGCACGGACGCAGCGGGGTGCGCTTCGTGGGCATCGAGCCGCAGGTGCTGACCTCGCCGATGACCGTGGTCTGGCGCAAGGACCATGCGTCCGTCGCGCTGAAGAACTTCCTGCAGATCGTCGAGACGGTGGGCCCGGCGCACGGCTGAGCCGAGGTGTGCGGGGCGCGCCAGACGCCGCGCCTCTGCCAGCGTATCGCGTCGGTATTGGACGCTGCGCGGGGCCATTCCTAAAGTTCATCGCACCGCTTCGAAGCGGTGCCTTTTCACCGATGAACCACAGGAACACCATGTCTGCACTAGATGACGCCATGCGCGACGCCGCCGCTTCCGGCATCCGATTCGATCACGTACCGGCCAACGGCCTGAACATGCACTATGCGCGCGTCGGCCAGGGCGCGCCGCTCGTGCTGCTGCATGGCTGGCCCGAGTTCTGGATGGTGTACCGGCCACTCATGGACCTGCTGAAGAACGATTTCGAACTCATCGTTCCCGACCTGCGTGGCTGCGGCTTCACCGGCAAGCCCACGTCCGGGCCCGATGCCAACGCCAACGCCGCGACGCACGCCGAGGACATCGCCGAATTCACGCGGCGCCTCGGCCTCGACCGCTTCGGCATGGTGGGCGGCGACCTCGGCGCCTACGTGCTGCAGGCCTTCAGCCAGGCGCACGGCGATCGGCTTAAGGGCGCGTTCTATTTCTGTACCCCGTATCCCGGCCTCGGTTCGCGCTACGGGCAGCCCGACCACCTGATCGAGGTCTGGTACCAGTACTTCCAGCAGCTGCCATGGGCCGCAAAGCTGGTCGGCGCATCGCGCGAGAGCTGCAGGCTCTACATGTCGCACTTCCTCGATCACTGGTCCGGCGACAACCCCGAGGTGTTCGCCGACATGATCGAGATCTACGTCGACATGTTCATGCGCAACGACAACATCCAGGGCGGCTTCGACTGGTACCTGAGCTCGGCCGCCAACCGCCGCAAGTGGCTCGAAGGCACCTTGCCGCCACCGCCTCGCATCACGGTGCCCTCTCGCTTCCTCTGGGGCCGGCGCGATCCCCTGATTCGCCCCGAGTGGTCGGACCGCCTGGGCGACTACTTCGCCGACTTCAGCATCGACTTCGCCGATGCCGGGCATTTCGTGCACCGCGAGGCGCCCGCGGTCTGCGCGCGCGAGATCAAGGCCTTCTTCGGGGGCCGGTGATGGCTGTCATGCCGGGCGAGGTGGCCGCGCGCTTCATGACGCCGTGGTCGCGCCAGGGGCAGCAGCCCGGCCCCGTCTTCGTCGGTGGGGCCGGCGTCCACCTGCACACGGCCGATGGCGCGCGCTGCCTGGACCTGTCGAGCGGCCTCATGTGCGCCAACCTTGGCCATGGCCATCCGATGGTGATCGAGGCGATACGGCGCCAGACCGAGTCGCTGTGCTTCGTGTCGCCCACGCTGCGCAGCGACATCCGCGAGGCCTTCTCCGAGCGCCTGTGTGCGCGAGCACCCTGGCGCGGCGGCGCGCGCGTGCACTTCACCACCGGTGGCGGCGAGGCCAACGACGACGCGGTGAAGATCGCGCGCCTCGTCACCGGCCGGCTGAAGGTGCTGAGCGCCTACCGTTCCTACCACGGCACCAGCGCCGGCGCGGCCGCGCTCACGGGCGGCAGCCGCCGCTGGGCCAGCGAGCAGGCGGCGCCGGGCGGCATCGCGCGCTTCTTCGCGCCGCATCCCTACCGCAGTCCCTTCCACACCGACGACAGGGCCGAGGAGGTGCGACGCGCGCTCGCGCATCTCGAGCGCGTGATCGAGCAGGAGAACCCCGCCAACATCGCGGCGATCCTGATCGAGCCGGTGCTCGGTTCGGACGGCCTCGTCGCGTACGAGGAGGGCTATCTGGCCGGCGTGCGCGAACTCGCACGGCGCTGCGGCGCGCTGCTGATCCACGACGAGGTCATGTGCGGCTTCGGCCGCGTCGGCGAGATGTTCGCCTCGCGCCGCGTCGGCGTCGCGCCCGACATGCTGAGCTTCGCCAAGGGTGTCACGGGCGCCTGCATGCCGCTGGGCGGCGTGCTGATGCGCGAGGAGATCGCCGAAGCCTTCGACCACCGGCTCTTTCCGTTCGGCCACACCTATTCGGGCCACCCGGTCTGCATGGCGGCGGGGCTCGGTGCGCTGCGCGCCTACGAGACCGAAGGCCTCTTCACGCGAGGACGCGAGATCGAAGGATGGCTCCGGCAAGGCCTGGACGAAATCCGCGAACGCAGCGCGATCGTGGGCGACGTGCGCGGCATCGGCGCCTTCTTCGGCATCGAGCTCGTGCGCGACCGCAAGACGCGCGAGCCGCTGGTCGCATGGCAGGGCGCCGACCAGCGGCTGATGGACGACTTCCAGTCCGACCTGCTGGCGCGCGGCGTGTGGCTGTACGTCAAGTACAACCTGTGCGTGGTCGCGCCGCCGCTGACCATCTCCCAGGCCGATCTGGCGCGCGGGCTCGCCATCGTCTCGGAGGCGTTGCAGGCCCTCGAGGCCAGGGTGTCGGCATAGGGCCGGCCGCTCAAAGCTGCGGCGACAGCACCGCCGCCAGGTGCTCCCACGCCTTCTCGAGCAGCGGCCGCTCCTTCCAGGCTTCATAGCTCAACCGCTTCGACTGCGCGAGGTCGGCCTCGAACTGCACGGTCTGCGCCGCGGCGAAGGCCTCGTCGTAGATGTTGAGGTTGGCCTCGTCGTTGAGCCGGAACGAGCGGTTGTCGAAGTTGGTCGAGCCCACCGACACCAGCAGGCCGTCGACCAGGAACACCTTGCAGTGGTACATGGTCGGCTGGTACTCGCTGATCTGGGCGCCGGCCTCTAGCAGCGGGCCCCAGGCGGCGCGCGAGGCGCGGCGCACGGTCTGCGAATCGATGATCGGCCCCGGCGTGACGATGCGCACCCGCACGCCGCGGTGCAGCGCCGCGACCAGCGCGCCCACGGTGAGATCGTCGGGCACAAAGTAGGCGCTCGACAGGTCGATGGTCTTCGTGGCCGCGGCGATCGAGAGCAGGTACATCAGGTGCATGCTCTCGCTGCCGCCCGAAGGCGAGCTGCTGAACATCTGCGCGCGGCCGTTGCCCACCGGCGGCAGCGGCGGGAAGTAGCGCTCGCCATGGAACACGTCGCCCGAGACCTTGATCCAGTTGTCCATGAAGACCGCCTGCATCTGCGCCACCACCGGGCCCTCGACCTTGTAGTGCGAGTCGCGCCAGTGTGCCGGGTCCTGCGCGTTGCCGGTCCATTCGGGTGCGATGCCGACACCGCCCGTGAAGCCGATGCGCCCGTCGACCACCAGCAGCTTGCGGTGGGTGCGGTTGTTCATGCGCGCGATGTCGTACCAGCTCGGCTTGTGGAACTTGCGGATCTCCACGCCCGATGTCTCCATCTCGCGGATGAAGTCCGCATCGACCTTCGCGCTGCCGACCCAGTCGAGCAGCACATGCACCTTGACGCCGGCACGCGCGCGCTCCGACAGCGCATCGGCAAACGCGCGCCCGATGTCGCCCGACCAGTAGATGTAGGTCTCGAAGGTGATGCTTTGCTTCGCCGAGCGGATCGCCGCGAGCATCGGCGGAAAGATCTGGTCACCGTTCTGGAAGGCCTCGAAGCGGTTGCCGTCGGTGATCGGCGGGCCGAGCATGGCACCGAGCGCGCGCTGGTACTGGGGATCGTGCAGCGCGTATTCGCGCCGCACCTGTTCGTCGAGCTTCTTCTCGCCGCTCGTGAGGTTGAGCACGAGCAGGGTGGCGGCCAACGTCAGGACGAAGGTCCAGGCGATGGCTTTCCAGGGCTTGCGGGGGGCAGTGACGCGCATGCCTTATCGTGCCGGCCTTTGCCCGCGCCGAATCGAGGTCGCGCCCTTGTCCTGCAAGGCGCCGCTGCGATGTCTGCCATCAATATCGGCCTGCGGCGCCAGCCCTCGCGAACACCATGCCCCAACAACCCAAAACCTTGCCCGATCCGGCCTCCCACCGCTTCGTCTCCGTGCGCGGCGCGCGCGAGCACAACCTGCGCAACGTCGACGTCGACATCCCGCGCGATGCCCTGGTGGTCTTCAGCGGCATCTCGGGTTCCGGCAAGTCCTCGCTGGCCTTCGGCACGCTGTATGCCGAGGCGCAGCGGCGCTACCTCGAATCGGTGGCGCCCTATGCGCGGCGGCTGATCGACCAGGTCGGCGTGCCGGCGGTCGATGCCATTGACGGGCTGCCGCCGGCCGTGGCCTTGCAGCAGCAGCGCGGCACGCCGGGCACGCGCTCCTCGGTGGGCAGCGTGACCACGTTGTCGAACCTGTTGCGCATGCTCTATTCGCGCGCGGGCGACTACCCGGCGCGCCAGGCCATGCTGCACGCGGAGGACTTCTCGCCCAACACGCCGCAGGGTGCCTGTCCCGTCTGCCACGGGCTGGGCCGGGTGTTCGAGGTGACCGAGCGCGCGATGGTGCCCGACGACAGCCTCACGATCCGCGAGCGCGCGGTGGCCGCCTGGCCCTCGGCCTGGCAGGGGCAGAACCTGCGCGACATCCTCGTCACGCTGGGCATCGATGTCGACACGCCGTGGCGCGCGCTGCCGAAGAAGACGCGCGACTGGATCCTGTTCACCGAGGAGCAGCCGACGGTGCCGGTCTACGCGGGCTTCACCCCGGCAGAGACGCGCGCCGCGCTGCGCCGCAAGCTCGAGCCCAGCTACCAGGGCACCTTCATGGGCGCGCGCAAGTACGTGCTCCACACCTTCGCCACCACGCAGAGCGCGCTGATGAAGAACCGCGTCTCGCGTTTCATGTCGGGCGCGTCGTGTCCCGTCTGCCAGGGCAAGCGGCTCAAGGCCGAGGCGTTGTCGGTGCGTTTCGCGGGGCTCGACATCGGGCAGATCTCGCACCTCACGCTGGGCGCGCTGGCGCAGGTGCTGCGGCCGGCCGCGCGCGGCGAGGCGCATGGCAAGACCGTGCCGTCGGCCGAGAAACGCATCGTGGCGCAGCGCATCGCGCAGGACGCGCTGGCGCGGCTCGAGACGCTGCTGGGCCTTGGGCTGGGCTATCTCTCGCTCGATCGCGCAACGCCCACGCTGTCGCCGGGCGAGCTGCAGCGGCTGCGGCTCGCGACGCAGATCCGCTCCAAGCTGTTCGGCGTGGTCTACGTGCTCGACGAGCCCTCCGCCGGCCTGCACCCGGCCGACGCCGAGGCGCTGGTCGATGCGCTCGATGCACTCAAGCGCGCGGGCAACTCGCTGTTCGTGGTCGAGCACGATCTGGACCTGATGCGCCGCGCCGACTGGCTGGTCGATGTCGGGCCCGGCGCGGGCGAGAACGGCGGCGAGGTGCTCTACAGCGGGCCGCCCGTCGGGCTGCGCGAGGTGGCGGCTTCCCGCACGGCTGCCTACCTGTTCGCGCCCGAGGCCGCCGGCGATGCGGGCCGGCCGCCGCGTTCGGCGCAGGGCTGGCTGCGGCTCGAAGGCGTCACGCGCAACAACCTCGCGGCGGTCGACGCCGCATTTCCGATCGGCGCGATGACCGCGGTCACCGGCGTCTCGGGGTCGGGCAAGTCCAGCCTCGTGAGCCAGGCGCTGGTGCAGCTGGTGGCGGCGCACCTGGGCCACGAGGCGCCGGCCGACGACGAGCCGGGCGAGGGCGAGCCCTCGCTCGCCCAGGAGACGCAGGGCCGCATCGTCGAGGGCCTGGATCGGATCCGGCGGCTGGTGCGGGTCGACCAGAAGCCGATCGGCCGCACGCCGCGCTCCAACCTCGCGACCTACACCGGGCTGTTCGACCACGTGCGCAAGCTGTTCGCGCAGACCCGCGCCGCGAAGGCGCGCCGCTTCGATGCCGGCCAGTTCTCGTTCAACGTCGCCAAGGGCCGCTGCCCGACCTGCGAGGGCGAGGGCTTCGTCAGCGTCGAGCTGCTGTTCATGCCCAGCGTCTACGCGCCGTGCCCGACATGCGGCGGCTCGCGCTTCGACGCGGCGACGCTGAAGGTGCGGCTGCGTGACGAGAGCATCGCCGACGTGCTCGCGATGACGGTGGACGAGGCACATGCCTTCTTCGTGGACGACGCACCCATCGAGCGGCCGCTGCGCCTGCTCGCGGCGATCGGCCTGGGCTACCTGCGCCTGGGGCAGCCGGCCACCGAGCTGTCGGGCGGCGAGGCCCAGCGCATCAAGCTCGCGACCGAGCTGCAGCGTGCGCAGCGTGGCGACGCGCTCTACGTGCTCGACGAGCCGACCACGGGGCTGCATCCGTCGGACGTGGACCGGCTGATGGCGCAGCTCGACGAGCTGGTCGACGCGGGCAACACGGTGGTGCTGGTCGAGCACGAGATGCGCGTGGTGGCGCGCTGCGACTGGGTCATCGATATGGGCCCGGGCGCGGGCGGCGAGGGCGGGCGCGTGGTGGCGGCGGGCACGCCGCGCGAGGTCGCGAAGGCCGGCACGCCCACGGCGAAGTACCTCGCGCGCCAGTGGGGCTGAGCCGGGCGCGGCCCGGGTGCACAATCTGGGCCCCCGATCCGCGCCGCCGCGCGCGCCCGCCTTTGCGTTCCAGCCCCCATGCGAATCCACGACATCCGACGCCGACTGCGCGAAGCAGGCGCGGGCCCCAGCCATGAGCAGCGCGTGCTGCGGCTGTGGTCCCATGCGCTGCCGCGCGACAGCGGCCGCCGGTTGCCGCACAGCTTCTTCCCGGCCGGGTTGATGGCCGAGCTGCCGGCCATCGAGGCCGAGCTCGCGGGCCTGGCGCGCGTGGATGCGGTGCATCCGGGCGCCGACGGTTCGGAGCGGCTGCTGGTGGCGCTTGCCGACGGCCAGACCGTCGAGAGCGTGCTGCTGCCGCGCGACGGCCTGTGCGTGTCCTCGCAGGTGGGCTGCGCGGTCGGCTGCCAGTTCTGCATGACCGGGCGCGAGGGCCTGCTGCGCCAGGTCGGCAGCGCCGAGATCATTGCCCAGGTCGCGCTCGCGCGCATGCGCCGGCCGGTGCGCAAGGTGGTGTTCATGGGCATGGGCGAGCCGGCCCACAACCTCGACAACGTGATGGAGGCGATCGAGCTGCTCGGCACGGTCGGCAACATCGGCCACAAGAACCTGGTGTTCTCCACCGTCGGCGATCCGCGCGTGTTCGAGCGGCTGCTGCAGGAACGCGTGCGGCCCGCGCTCGCGCTGTCGCTGCACACCACGCGCGACGAACTGCGCCGCAAGCTGCTGCCGCGCGCGCCGCGGCTCACGCCCGAGGAACTGGTCGCGGCCGGCGAGCGCTATGCGCGCACCACCGGCTATCCGATCCAGTACCAGTGGACGCTGCTCGAGGGCATCAACGACAGCGAGGAAGAGATCGAGGGGCTGGTGCGGCTGCTGTCGGGCAAGTACGGCGTGCTCAACATGATCCCGTTCAACGCGGTCGACGGCGTGGACTTCCAGCGCCCGGCCTGGGCGCGCTGCCAGCAGATCGCGCGCACGCTGCACGAGCGCGGCATCCTGACCAAGCTGCGCAATTCGGCGGGGCAGGACGTGGATGGAGGCTGTGGGCAGTTGCGGGCGCGGGCTGTCGGCACGCAGGTGATGTTCCAGCGAACCGCTCAAGCTCCTGGTCCTGCATGACGATCCGGGACCTCGCACGGGCAGCCGCCATCGGGGTCTTCTGTGTTGGACGTACTCGAGAGAGTATGACAAAGTATGATCCACGCAGACCTGAAGGAGCGTGACCCTTGCCCAGTACCCTGGAACGACTGACCGTGACCATGCCTGTAGAGATGGCTGCGACCATCAAGCAGGCGGTGGACGAGGGCGAGTACGCCTCGACCAGCGAAGTGGTGCGCGAAGCCCTGCGTGAATGGAAGACGCGGCGCCAGTTGATGCTCGCCGAGTTGTCCGTCCTCAAGGCCGATATCGATCGAGGCCTGGCGGATGTGGCTGCAGGCCGCGTCAAGGACTTCGATGCCGATCGCATCATCGAACGCGGGAGACAGCTATTGGCCGCACGCTCCAGCTGACCGAGAGTGCCGAGCAGGATCTGGCGGAAATCTGGTCATACATCGCCGAGGGAGCCTCGGAGGCCGTTGCCACCCGTTTCCTGGGAAAGTTGCACTCCACCTGCCAGGGGCTGCTGGCATTCCCGATGGCGCACCCCGAGCGTCGACAACTCGCACCTGAGCTGCGCGTCGTCTTTCATGGCGCCTATGCGATCTACTATCGACCGGACGAAGGGGTGGTGACGATCGTTCGCGTCCTGCACGGTGCGCGTGATCTGGGCGCGATCGCCGATCAAGGCGGGTTCGACGCCTGACAGGCCGAACCCTTCAAGCCCCCGCGTTCAGGCCGGCTTCGCCGCCTCGTCCCCCAGGAAGAAGGCCACCGCCCGACCCACCACCCAGGGCACGATCACATGGTCCCCATCGAAGGGCTGCAGCGTGAGGTCGTGCCCGCTTTCGAGCAGCCGCCGGGCGTGCGGATGGGCGCTGGTCTCGATCGGCAGCTGGCTGTCCGACCGGCCGTGCGCGAGAAAGAAGCGCGGCGTGCCGGCCTGCGCGAAGCTGTTCATGAAACCGGCCGACAGTCCGATGACGTGGCTCGCCACGTCGCCGTTGGTGAGGCCCAGCGACAGCGCGTAGCTGCCGCCGTCGGAGAAGCCCGCGAGCGCGAGCCGCGCGGGGTCGAGCCGGAAATGCCGCGACACCGTGGCCAGCGCGTTGTCGAGCCGCTCGAGGTCGGGGCCATGGCCGCCGACCACGATGTCCCAGGTGGCGTACATCGACTGCGGCGCCAGCAGCAGGAAGCCGCGCGAGCGCGCATGGGCGACGAAGTGCGGCAGCACGCGGTTGGCCTCGCCGCCCGCGCCATGGAACATCACGAGCAGGGGCAGCGGCGCATCGGCGGGCAGGCCTTCGGGCACGACCAGCACCGCGTCGCGGCCCTCGTCGAAGCCCAGGTCGTGGCGCCCGGGCGGCAGCGGCTCGTACAGGGGCGCGGCACCGGGCCGGAAGGCCATGCGGCCCGTGAGCGCGCCGCCGAACAGGGTGGGATCGATCATGCGTGGCCTCCTCCGGTCGAAGCGGCGGGCGCGATGCCGCGAAACACGGCGCACTGCGCGAAGGACTGCGTGGACAGCGGCAGTTCCTTGCGCCGGCAGTACTTGCTCGTGAGCTTGAGCAGCTCCTTGATGTCGCGGCCGCTGGCGCCCGCGTAGTCGACCACCAGCTGGTCGATCACCGCGGCGGGCAGCTCGACGCCGAGCTGGGCCGACAGCGTGGCCCACAGGCGTCGCGCATCCTCGGGCCCGGGTGGCTGGTAGTCGATCACCGCGATGCAGCGCGAGAGGATGGCCTCGTCGATGTCGCCGACGCGGTTGGTGGTCATGAACAACAGGCCGCTGAAGTATTCGAGCGTGCGCAGGAACTCGGCCACGATGGCGTTGTGCTGCAGGTCGTTGTCGCGGCGCCGGATGTAGACGTCGGCCTCGTCGAGCAGCAGCACGCAACCCCAGCGCGCGGCGCGCTGCAGGATGCGCGTGAGGCTGGTCTCCACCGAGCTCGCCGTCACGCCGAGCTGGCCCGAATGCACGCGGTACAGCGGCTTGCCGACCACCTCCGCATAGACCTCGGCGGTCAGCGTCTTGCCCAGGCCGGGCGCGCCCTTGCACAGGATGGTGGTGCCGCCCGACTTGCCGGGCACCACGTCCTCGACCAGGAAGTTGCGGTCGGCCGTGAGGATGTCGATCAGGTCGCGGTGCGCCTGCGGCAGCACCAGCCGCTCGCGCAGGCCGGGCTGGTACCGGTACTCCTGCACATGCTGGGCATGGACCCAGATGTTGCGGTGCCAGTCGAGGTGGAACAGGTGCAGGTAGCAGTGCTGCGGAATGCGGTCGAAGCCCTGGGCGATGCCGCTCTCGCGCCAGTGGTGCGGGTCGGCCGCCAGGTCGAAGCGGCGGCGCAGCAGCTCCTCGTCGTTCACGCAGCGCACCGCGGCGGCCTCGGGCAGCCGGTGGCACTCGAGCGCCGCGCGCGGGCCTTCGCCCGCGGTCCACACGCTGCCGCCGACGGTGAACTGCGCGCCGTGCTGCGGTTGCAGCTTGCCGAAGCGCTCGAGCTGCATCTCGTACTCGCGCTTGAACTCCGCGCACTCCTTGTGAAAGCCGTGGTCGGCGAACAGGTCGGCCAGCGTGCGCTGCGGCAACTGCTCCTCGTAGAAGCTCAGGCCCCAGGTCATGCCAGCGAAGCGCAGCCGGGGCTCGGAGGGCGGCTCGCGGCCGGCGGCCTGCAGCGTGTTGGCGAGCAGGCCCACGAGCACGTAGGCATTGCCCTCGGTGGGCTTCACCAGCCGCACCGTGTGGACCAGCCAGGGCAGCAGCACGCCGTCCTTGCCGCGCTGGTAGAGCCAGCCGTCGATCGCGTCGCGCGCCAGCCATTCGGTCAGTGCCGGCACCATCGCCTCGAGGTTCGCGATCGGCTGCAGCTGCGATTCGCCGTTGAGGTTGTCGAGCGCGAGCAGCTGGAACACCAGGTCGCGCGCGCCCTTGCCGAGGCTCAGCTGGTAGAGCAGGTTGAGCGAGCGGCCGTCGAAGTGGCGGCTCGACACGACGCGTATGCCGCTGCAGGCCCCCTGGCCGCCCAGCTGGAGGCCCAGCGGCGACTGCGCGCCGACCTGGCTGCGCAGGACGGCGGCCAGCATCTCCGGTATCTCGAGTTCCACGGCGTCTCCTCGTGTCGCCTGTCCATGCTAGCCCGGCGCGGGCGCCCGGCGATTGACCTGGGTCAAGCCCGTGGGAAGATGGCGGCGGCCATCGCGCCGCCATGGCCCGACGCAGACAAGGAAGGAAAGCGCCCATGCCCCCGCCCTCGAAGACCTCGCTGTTCGCCGCCGCGAAGGCCTGGGACGCGGCCTCGGTCCAGGCCCAGCTGGCCCAGGCGCCGGCGCTGGTCGGCGCCACCGATCCGCGCGGCCGCGCGGCGATCCATCTGGCCTGCAAGGTGAAGGCCGAGGGCGCGCAGCTCGCGGAACCCCATGGGATCGAGACCGTGACCGCGCTGCTCGATGCGGGTGCCGACCTCGAGGCCGAGGTGCCCATGGACGAGGACGAGGGCGACTTCCGCGCCACGCCGATCTGGTACGCGGTGGCGCGCGGCGAGAACTTGCCGCTGGTGAAGTTCCTCGCCAAGCGCGGCGCGAACACGAGCTGGTCGCTGTGGGCCGCGGTGTGGCGCGACGACGCGGCGATGTGCCGCGTGCTGCTCGCGAACAGGCCCGCGCTGAACCTGCGCGCGCACGGCGAAACGCCGCTCTTCTATGCAGCCCGGCTGCAGCGGCTAAAGACCCTGGCGCTGCTGATCGCGGCCGGTGCCGATGCGTCCGTGGCCGACGCGCAGGGGCGCGATGCGGTCGACATCGCGCGGGCGCGGCGTCTGCCGAAGGAGCTCATCGAACGGCTCGAGCAGTCGAAGCGATCGCGTCCCGCGTAGATCCACGCAAGCGTTGGCTAGACCTGCGCGCGCTGGCGCGACAGCCCGTCGACCCGCCTGAGCATCTCGGGCAGCCTGTACGCACCGGCCATCGCGCGGATGTGCGCCCTGGCCTGCTCGAGCGGCATGCCCGCGGCCGTCACGAAGAGCGGGCGCGCGCTCTCGCCGCGCAGCAGTTCGGTCTCGGGCGGCGCCCCCGCGAACCTCGTCTTCGCGACGCCGATCACCGGGGTCGCGCGGCCGAGCTTGTCCCAGAGCACCGCGCCGAGGCCGTCGCGCGGCGGCGTGCCCAGCGTCACGTAGCCGTCGATGACGATGCAGGCGAGCGGTTCGGCGACCTGCGCGAGCACGGCCTCGATGCAGGGCAGCTCGCGCCGGTAGAACGCGCCGGGCACATAGTCCTCGACCTGCGGCACCGGCACCAGGATCTCGCGCACGGGCGCGGTGTCGTGCCAGTCCGCAAGCAGCAGCCCGGCGGCCATGGCACCGCCCGACTCGGCGTAGGCGACATCGACGGCGAGGATCACGCGGGCTCGCCGGCCGCGAAGCCGATGCGGGGTGACGTGATGCGGCCGTTCGCGACCGCGAGCACGAAGCGCAGGGTGTCGCCCTCGACGACGATCTGCACGCCGAGCTTCGCCGTCATGGCCTCGCCGGCGAGTTGCGCGCCGCCCCAGCTCGCCGCGATCTCGCGCGCGGACAGTGCCGCGATCTCCGCGCCCAGGCCGCGGCCCACCGATTCCGAGCGCAGCACGATGGTGTTGAGGCCCTGCTCGTGCCCGTCCATCGACACCTGCAGGCCGGGCAGCGCGAGCAGTCCGTCGCCAAGGCGCAGTTCGCCCGACAAGGCCGTGCGCCCGAGCAGCGTGCGCGCCTGCGCGGTCAGCCCCTGGGCCTGCGTGCCCAGCCCCTGGCGCAGCATCGATTCGGCGAAGGGCCGCAGCCGGAGCTTGCCGCGCTCGGAGATCCACGGGCCGATCAGGCTCTTGCGGCGCTCGAATTCCACGCCCGCGAGCGGCGCCGAGGCGAACTGGTAGAGGTAGCTGCGGCCGTTCGGCGCATCGACGTAGAAGCCGAGCGGGCTCACGCCCATGCGCGAGTCGGGGCCCACGTGCTCGACGGTGGCGTCGTTGAAGTCGACCAGCCCGTGGCGGATCGGCACGGTCACGTCGGCATCGAACAGCAGGTGCGCGTCGGTGATGCGGCCGCGCAGGGTGCCGTCGATCTCGCCGAGCGGGCCGAGCTGCCAGGCATCGGCCGGCGGCGGCAGCGTCGTGCCGTCGGCGGGATGGGTGGCTTCCCACAGCTGGCGGAACTGCCGTGGCAGCACCAGCGGGCCGTGCAACTTCAGGCCGGCGAATTCCGCGTCGCGGGCCTTGATGGCGCCGACGCGCAGCGACCCGTTCTCGGCATGCACGCGCGCGACCAGCTCGTGCACGGCGATGCGCTCGATCTCCAGCACCAGCGCGCCCGTGGCGAGCCGCAGGGCCGTCGCTTCGAGCCGCGCGATCCGCAGTTCGCGCGTGCCGTCCTGCCCCGCGGTCCAGCGCACGCCCTCGAGCGCGAAGCGGTTCGGATCGGCATCGCCGCGCGCGCCGAGTTCCAGGCCCAGCACGAGATCGACGAGAGAGGCAGCGAGGGAAGCGCTCATGGTGGCTTTCTAGCAGACGGGCTCAGCGGCACATCGGAAACCCGCCCGTCTCCAGATGGAAGTGATCGCGGTGCGCCGCGTTGTACTCGGGCCCGAGCACGCCGCGAAAGAACCGGCAGGCGCCCAGGTGGGCATCGTTCAGCAGCGCGGCCGAAGGGTTCGTGGCGTCGATGCGCCAGTCCTTGCGCACGTTGATGCGGCGCCCGTCCGCGAGCACGAAGCCGGCCACGTCGAAGGCATCGGCCGTGGCATGCCGGCTGCGCGGCGCGCCGGGTATCGCGCCTTCGCCGCGGTTCACATTGCGGCAGGCATAGCTGCCGAGGTGGTCGACCGCGGCGATGGGCTGTCCGAAGTGCCGCAGGGCCGCGGGCTGCAGCGCATGGTGCTCCCACATGAAGAAGGACAGCGCCATCGGGCAGCTCAGCGTGGGCGCGCTGCCCAGCCGCACGCCGGCCGAGCGCAGGCGCACCGCGTTCTCGAAGCCGCAGCCCGGGCCGGTGACGCGGTCGGGCACGCGCTCGTACTGCATGCCGGTGTCGGCCAGCGCGGCCTGGCAGCGCACCGGGTCGCCGCGTGCGCGGGCCAGCTTGTACGAAGTGAGCCAGTTGGGCGGGGCCGTCACGTCGAGCGGTGCCCAGGGATCGTGGCGCTCGGGCACCTCGATGGCGCCCGTGAAGACGGCCACCACGCCGGCGGCGATGGCGACGACCAGCGCGAGGGCCAGTCGGCGTCCGGGGCGGGCGGGTCGGTCTTGCGCGGGCGGCAGGGGCACGGGTGACGAAGGCGTTGGATGGCGGAAGTCTTATTGGGACCGGACCGCCCACGCGGCGCTGTCGGGATGATCGGCCAGCGCGTGTAGGCCGATGCGACCGGCCGGGTGCCGTTAAGGCCGGATGCAGTCGAGCAACACGCGGAACGCCGGCTCGATGTTCGCCTCCTCCACGCAGGCGTAACCCAGCAGCAGGCCGCGCCGCCCGTCGCCGCGCCTGTAGTAGCGCGACAGCGGCCGCGAGAGCACGCCGCGCGCCTGCGCCGCTTCCATGATCGCCACGTCGTCGCGGTCCTCGGGCAGCCGCAGCACCAGGTGCAGCCCGGCATTGCTGGCCTGCGGATGCAGGTGGTCGGGGCCCAGGTGCTCGGCGATCAGCCCGGCCAGCAGCGCGCGCCGGCGCGCATAGAGCACGCGCATGCGGCGGATGTGGGCGGCGTAGTGGCCCTGGCCGATGAGCTCGGCCAGCGCCACCTGCGTGATGGCGTGGCCCTCGCGGTAAAGGTCGGCATGGGCGGTGCGGAAGTGCGCGGCCAGCGCGCGCGGCAGCACCATGTAGCCCACGCGCAGGCCCGGAAACAGGGTCTTGCTGAAGGTGCCGATGTAGATCACCGGGCTGTCGTCCTCGAGCCCCTGCATCGAGGGAATGGGCCGGCCCGCGAAGCGGAACTCGCTGTCGTAGTCGTCCTCCACGATCCAGCTGCCCGACTGGCGCGCGAAGTCGAGCAGCTCGCGCCGGCGCGCCAGGCTCATCACCGAACCCAGCGGGTATTGGTGCGAGGGCGTCACGAAGATCAGCCGCGGCGCGCTGCCGCCGCGCGGCCAGCCGGCCCCGGGTCCGTCGCCCTCGGCCTCCACGCGCAGCGGCCGCACGCGCCAGGCGCCCATCTGCAGCAGCTTGTGGAAGCCCCAGTAGCCGGGCTCCTCGACCCACACCGTGTCGCTGGGGTCGGCCAGCATGCGCAGCGACAGGTCGATGGCCTGGTGCACGCCCTCGGTGATCAGCACCTGGTCGGCGTCGCAGCGCACCGCGCGCGCCACGCGCAGGTGCTCGGCCACCGCCTCGCGCAACGCGGGGTGACCGCCCCCGTGCGAATAGGTCAGCAGCTCGGGCGCGGGATCGCGCCACAGGCGCGCGACGATGCGGCCGAAGGCGCGGTGCGGGAACTGGGTCACGTCGGGCACGCCGGGCATGAAGGCGCCCCACTGGCGCGCCGCGGCCGAGGCATCGTCGACCAGCGCCTGGGCGCGCCGGGCCAGCCGCACCGGCGCGGCGCGGGCCGGCGCGGCAGCCGCGCCGCGGCCGGTGGCGAGCTGGCTCTCGGGCGTGGTCTCGGCCACGAAGGTGCCGCTGCCCACGCGCGAATGCACGTAGCCCTCGGCGCGCAGCTGCTCGTAGGCATGCAGCACGGTGTTGCGCGACATGCCGGTCTCGCGCGCCAGGTCGCGCGAGGCCGGCAGCGCACTCGAGGGCGGCAGGCTGCCGTCGAGGATGGCGCCGCGCAGGCAGTCGTAGAGCTGGCGGTTGAGCGCGGCGCCGGCCGCGGGAGCGATGCGCTGCAGCACCAGGTCGGCGCAGATGGATTTCATGGCTTTTTGGATTGGCTCCATCCTGATTGCGGGAAGTGGATCTTTTTGATGGAGCCAATTGCGCATTCAATCAGAACTTCCGATCGACCTCCAGCCTTTCCCGGACGCCTTCAGCCATGACCACCAACTCCGAACTCCAGACCCGCCGCCTCGCGGCCACGCCGCGCGGCGTGGGCGTGATGTGCGGCTTCTATGCCCAGCGCGCCGAGAACGCGACGCTGTGGGACATCGAAGGCCGCGAATACATCGACTTCGCCGCCGGCATCGCGGTGCTCAACACCGGCCACCGCCATCCGCGCCTGGTGGCCGCGATCCAGGAGCAGCTCGGGCGCTTCACGCATACCGCCTACCAGATCGTTCCCTACGAGAGCGTGGTGACGCTGGCCGAGCGCCTCAACGCGCTGGTGCCGATCTCCGGGCCGGTGAAGACGGCCTTCTTCACCACCGGCGCCGAGGCGCTCGAGAACGCGGTGAAGATCGCGCGCGCCCACACCGGCCGCGCCGGCGTGATCGCCTTCGGCGGCGGCTTCCATGGCCGCACGCTGATGGCGCTGGCCATGACCGGCAAGGTCGCCCCCTACAAGACCGGCTTCGGCCCGTTCCCGGCCGACGTGTTCCACGTGCCGTTCCCGAGCGCGCTGCAGGGCGTGAGCGCCGACGATTCGCTGGCCGCGATCGAGAAGCTGTTCAAGGCCGACATCGACCCGAAGCGCGTGGCCGCGATCGTGATCGAGCCGGTGCAGGGCGAGGGCGGCTTCAACGTCGCGCCCACCGCGCTGCTGCAGGGCCTGCGCCGCCTCTGCGACGCGCACGGCATCGTGCTGATCGCCGACGAGGTGCAGACCGGCTTCGCGCGCACCGGCCGGCTGTTCTCGATGCAGCACCACGGCGTCGAGCCCGACCTGATCACCATGGCCAAGAGCCTCGCGGGCGGCATGCCGCTGTCGGCCGTGGCCGGCCGCGCCGCCATCATGGATGCGCCGGCGCCCGGCGGCCTCGGCGGCACCTACGCGGGCAATCCGCTGGCGGTGGCCTCGGCGCATGCGGTGCTCGACGTGATCGCCGACGAGAAGCTTTGCGAACGCGCCGCCGCGCTGGGCGAGCGCCTGGTCGGCCGGCTGCTGAAGATCAAGGAATCGAACCCCGCGCTGGCCGAAGTGCGCGCGCAGGGCTCGATGGTCGCGGTGGAGCTGCGCGATGCGGCCACGGGCGCGCCCGACGCCGAGGCCGTGGCGCGCGTGCAGGCCAAGGCGCTCGCGCAGGGCCTGGTGCTGCTGAGCTGCGGCATGTACGGCAACGTGATCCGCTTCCTCTACCCGCTGACCATTCCCGACGCGCAGTTCGAACGCGCGCTGGCCATCGTCGAGGAGGCGTTCTCGGCATGAGCACCGCCTCCTCCCTGGGCCTGCAGCGCCCCGACCTGCTGCGCGGCGCCGGCCTGATCGACGGCCAATGGGTCGCGGCCGACGACGGTGCCACCTTCGCCGTGAACGACCCCGCCACCGGCCGGCACCTGGCCGACGTGCCGCGGATGGGCCGCGCCGAGACCGAGCGCGCCATCGCCAGCGCCGCGGCCGCGCTGCCTGCCTGGCGCGCGCGCACCGCGCCCGAGCGCGCGCGCGTGCTGCGCCGCTGGGCCGAGCTGATGCTCGCGCACCAGGACGACCTGGGCCGGCTGATGACGCTCGAGCAGGGCAAGCCGCTGGCCGAGGCGCGCGGCGAGATCGCCTATGCGGCCTCGTTCATCGAATGGTTCGCCGAGGAGGCCAAGCGCGTGGACGGCGAGGTGCTGCAGCCGCAGCGCGCCGGCCAGCGCATCGTGGTGCTCAAGCAGCCGATCGGCGTGTGCGCCGCGATCACGCCGTGGAACTTCCCGGCCGCGATGATCACGCGCAAGGTCGGCCCCGCGCTGGCCGCGGGCTGCACCATCGTCGTGAAGCCGGCCGAACTCACGCCGCTGAGCGCCTTCGCGCTGGGCGTGCTGGGGCTCGAGGCCGGCCTGCCGCCCGGCGTGCTGCAGATCGTGGCCGGCAACGCGCCCGAGATCGGCGCCGCGCTGTGCGAGAGCCCGACCGTGCGCAAGCTCAGCTTCACCGGCTCGACCGGCGTGGGCCGCGTGCTCGCGCAGCAGTGCGCGCCGACCATCAAGAAGCTCTCGCTCGAGCTCGGCGGCAACGCGCCGCTGATCGTGTTCGACGACGCCGACCTCGATCGCGCCATCGAGGGCATCGTGGCCTCCAAGTTCCGCAACGCGGGCCAGACCTGTGTCTGCGCCAACCGCATCTACGTGCAGGCCGGCATCTACGACGCCGTGGCCGCGCGGCTGGTGGCCGCGGTCGAGGCGATGCGCGTGGGCAATGGCCTCGAGGCCGGTATCACGCAGGGCCCGCTGATCGACGGCCGCGCGGTCGCCAAGGTGCGCCAGCACATCGACGACGCGCTCACGCAGGGAGCGCAGCTGCGCACCGGCGGCAAGCCGCATGCGCTGGGCGGCAGCTTCTTCGAGCCCACCGTGCTGACCGGCGTGACGCAGGCCATGCGCGTGGCGCGCGAGGAGACCTTCGGGCCGCTGGCGCCGCTGTTCCGTTTCGAGACCGAGGAGGAGGTCATCGCGATGGCCAACGATTCGGAGTTCGGCCTCGCGGCCTACCTGTTCACCGAGGATCGCCGCCGCCTCTGGCGCGTGGGCGAGCAGCTCGAGACCGGCATGGTCGGCATCAACACCGGCCTGATCTCGAACGAGGTCGCGCCCTTCGGCGGCGTGAAGCAGTCGGGCCTGGGCCGCGAGGGTTCGCGGCACGGGATCGAGGACTACCTCGAGCTCAAGTACCTCTGCCTGCAGGACTGAGCATGGCGGCGCGGCGGCCTCTCACGAGGCCTTCGCGGCCGCCGACACGCCCCACAGCCGGGGCTTGCCTTCCCACACCGAGAAGCCGCTCAGGCGCTTGCGCACGCCCCAGGCGTCGATGCCGTTGAACAGCATGATCATCGGCACCTGCTGGATCATCAGCGCATGGATCTGGTCGAACAGCGCCTGGCGCTTCTTCGGGTCCGATTCGGCGAAGCTCTCGTCGAGCAGCTTGAGCGCCTGCGGGTCTTCCCAGACCTTGCGCGACTGCTTGTCCTTCGGGCCCGAGAACTGCTCGTAGCTCAGCGCCGGGTCGAGCCGCGACGAATAGGTGAACGAGCTCATCTGGTAGTTGCCGCTGTTGTAGCGGTCGAGCTGCGTGGCCCATTCGAGCACCTCGATCTGCGCGTTGATGCCCACCGACTGCATCATGGCCTGCGCCAGCACCGCCACCGTGTAGCTCGGCACATGGGCACGCTTGTTGGTCTGGATGACGATCTTCTCGTTCTTGTAGCCGGCCTCGCGCAGCAGCTTCGCGGCCAGTGCCGGGTCGTAGTGGTAGCCCTTCTTCTGCACCGGGCCGTAGAAGGCCGAGGTCTTGTGGATGGCGGCGTTGTTGACCGTGCCCAGGCCCTCGGAGGCGGCCGCCACGATCTGCTCCATGTCGAGCGAGGCCGCGATGGCCTGGCGCAGCTTCTGGTTCTTGAGCAGCGGATCGCGGGTCTGGATCAGCAGCGTGTTCTTGGTGGCCTCGGTCGGCGCCTGCACGACGAGGTTGCGGTCGGTCTTGAGCTCCTGCGCGTCGCTCGAGGTGATCTGGGCCGCGTCGATGGCGCCCGACTTCAGGCCGGCCGCGGCCGTGGCCGCGTCGGGCACGACCAGGAAGCGCACCGTGTCGACCAGCGGCGCCTTCAGGCCCACGTAGCCGTCGACCTTGGTCGCGCCCGGCGGCGAGGTGTAGCCCTTGAAGGCCGTGACCGTGACGTACTCGCCGCGCTTCCATTCGCCGAACTTGAAGGGGCCGGTGCCCACGGGCTTGTCCCAGCTGCCGTCGGGCTTGACCGAGCTCCTGTGCAGGATCGCCGTCATGCCGCAGTCGGAGCGCGCCAGCGAATCGAGGAACACGGCCGAGGGCCGGTTGATCTTCATCGTGAAGGTGGCGTCGTCGGGCGTCGCGGTCTCGACCACCTTGAGGCCGTTGCGGCCGTCGTACTCGCTGAGGCAGCGCCAGTCGGTCTTCGGGTCCATGTAGCGCTTCCAGCTCCAGGCCACGTCGGCCGAGGTCAGCGGCGCGTCGTTGTGGAACTTCACGCCCTTGCGCAACTTGAAGGTGTAGGTCAGGCCGTCGGGCGACACCTCGACCGACTGCGCGAGCAGCGGGCCGACGCTGCCGTCCTGCCGGTAGCCGACCAGGCCCTCGACCATGTTGAGCACGATGCCGTCGGTGGTGTTGTCGCGGTTCACGCCCGGGTTGGTGGAACGGATGTCGGCCGGCTGGGCGACCGTCACCGTGGTCTGGGCCAGCGCGGCGCCGCAGGCGAGGCCGGCGCCGGCGAGGGCCGCGAGTCGGAAGAAGGGACGGGACATGGAGGACTCCTGCGAAAAAAAGAACTTCAGGCGAGGGCGCTCTCGGCGCCGAAGCGCCAGCGCAGCCGCACGCCGCCAGCCTCGGTGGGCTCGAGCGCCGGGATGGCGGACAGCAGCCGGCGCGTGTAGTCCTGCCGCGGCGTGTCGAACACGGTGTCGCGCGTGCCCTGCTCGACGATGCGGCCGTCCTGCATCACGACCACGCGGTCGGCCACCTGCTCGACCACGCCGAGGTCGTGGCTGATGAACAGGCACGAGAAGCCGTGGCGCTTCTGCAGTTCGGCGAACAGCTCGAGCACCTGGGCGCGCACGGTGACGTCGAGCGCCGACACCGGCTCGTCGGCGATCACGAAGGCGGGCCGGCGCACCAGTGCGCGCGCGATCGCAACGCGCTGGCGCTGCCCGCCCGAGAGCTGGTGCGCATAGCGCGGCGCGTAGGCGGTGCCGAGGCCGACCTCGTCGAGCACCTCGGCCACGCGCTTCGCCTTGTCGGCCGTCGACATGCCCGGCACCAGCCGCAGCCCTTCGCCGACCAGCTGGCCGATGGTCATGCGCGGATCGAGCGAGGCGTAGGGGTCCTGGAACACCATCTGGCACTGCAGCCGGTAGTCGGCCCAGCCGGGGTCGGAGCGCGCGATCGAGCGGCCGCGGAACAGGATCTCGCCGCCGCCGGGCTTGAGCAGTCCGGCGATGGCGCGGCCCAGCGTGGTCTTGCCCGAGCCCGAGCCGCCGACCACCGCGACCACCTCGCGCGGACGCACCACGAGGTCGATGCCGTGCAGCGCGCGCTTCGGCGCGGTCTTGGCGAACAGCCGGCGCCGGCCGGGGTAGTCGATGACGAGGTTGCGCACCTCGACCACCGGCGGCTCGTCGGCCACCGCGCGCGCGGGCAGCCGGCGCGGCATGGCCTGCAGCAGCTCGCGCGTGTAGGGGTGCTTGGGCTGCTCGAGCAGGTCCTCGGTGCGGCCGGTTTCCTTCACCTCGCCATGCCGCATCACGACCATGCGCTGCGTGAAGCGCGCCACCATCGGCAGGTCGTGGCTGATCATCAGCACGGCGGTGCGGTGCTCGCGCGTGAGGCCCACCATCAGCTCGAGCACGTCGCGCTGCACCACCGCGTCGAGCGCGGTGGTCGGTTCGTCGGCGATCAAGAGGGCGGGCTCCAGCAGCATCACCGAGGCCAGCATCATGCGCTGGCGCATGCCGCCCGAGAACTCGTGCGGCCAGGCCGAGAGCGCGCCCTGCGGATCGCGGATGCCGACGCGCGCGAGCATGTCGAGGACGCGCGTGCGCCGCGCGGTGGGCGACAGTTCGCGGCGGTGCAGCGCGAGCGCTTCCTCGAGCTGGCGGCCGATGGTCATCGACGGATTGAGCGAGGTCATCGGCTCCTGGAACACCATGCCCACGCGCGCGCCGCGCAGCTCGCGCAGCCGCGCCGGCCTGGCGAGCGCGAGGTCCTCGCCCTCGAACAGGATGCGGCCCGCGGTGCGCACCAGCGGCGGCGGCGTGAGGCCCATCAGCGCGCGCGCGGCCTGCGTCTTGCCGCTGCCCGATTCGCCGACGATGCCGACCATCTCGCCGGGCGCGATGTCGAAGCTCACGTCGCGCACGATCTCGCGGCCGCCGGGGCCGACGGCGAGCGTGAGGCCTTCGACGCTGACCAGCGGGGCGGTGGTAGGAGTGGAAGTCATTGCACGCCCTTCATGCGCGGATCGAGCCAGTCGCGCACCGCGTCGCCCAGCAGGTTGATGCCCAGCAGCGTCAGCGCGATGCACAGGCCCGGAAGAATCGAGAGGTGGCTGGCCTGCGCCATGAAAGGCCGCGCCGAGGCGAGCATGTTGCCCCAGGTCGGCGCCGGCGGCGGCACGCCGAGGCCAAGGAAGGAGAGCGCGCTCTCGGCCAGGATCACCCAGCCGAACATAGAGGTGGCCAGCACCGTGAGCGGCGCCGTGCAGTTGGGCAGCACGTGGCGCACCATGGTGTAGAGCTCGGAGTTGCCGAGCACGCGCGAGGATTCGATGAACTCCTTCTCGCGCAGCGACAGCACCGTGCCGCGCACGATGCGCGTCACCGAGGGCGTATAGGCCAGCCCGAGCGCGAGCACGATGCCGTACTGGTTGGCGCCCACCACCGCGAGCAGGCCCAGCGCCAGCAGCAGGCCGGGGAAGGCCAGCAGCGCGTTGTTGAAGGCCATCACGATGCGGTCGGTCCAGCCGCGCAGGAAGCCCGTGAGCACGCCCACGATGCTGCCCACCACGATCGAGAAGCCCACCGTGAGCACTGCTATCCAGACGCTGGTGGCGGCGCCGGCCATCAGGCGCGAGAGCTCGTCGCGGCCGAACTCGTCGGTGCCCAGCAGGTAGCGTGCGCCGGGCAGCTTGAGCCGCGAGCCGAAGTTGATGCGCAGCGGATCGTGCGGCGTCCACACGAGGCTGACGAGCGCCGCGGCCACGATGAGGCCGACGATGACGATGCCGACCAGGGCGTTGAGGGGTATGCGTTTGTTGCGGGTCATCTTCGTGCTCATTCGACGGCGACGCGGGGGTCGAACAAGGGATAGCAGAGGTCGATCACGAGGTTGACCACCACGTAGATCACCGCCACGAACAGCAGGCAGCCCTGGATCACCGGGTAGTCGCGCGCGAAGATCGCGTCGACCAGCAGCCGGCCCAGGCCCGGGATGGTGAACACGGTTTCCACCACCGCGATGCCGCCGAGCAGGTTGCCCAGCACCAGGCCGATCAGGGTCCAGGTCGGGCCGAAGGCGTTCTTGAAGGCATGGCGCATCAGCACCGCGCGCTCCGACAGGCCCTTGGCGCGCGCATGCGTGATGTAGTCCAGGCGCAGCACCTCGAGCGTGCTGGCGCGCGCCATGCGCATGAGCACGCCGATCTCGTGCAGGAACAGCGTGAGGATCGGCAGCACCAGGTACAGCAGGCCGTTCTTCCAGTCCTCGGCGATGCCCACGTAGCCCACCACCGGCAGCCAGCCCAGCTTGAGGCCGAACAGCAGCAGCAACAGCAGGCCGAGCCAGAAGGTCGGGATCGACACCAGCAAGGTGGCCGAGCCGACCAGCAGCAGGTCGGGCGCGCGGTTCTGCTTCCACGCGGCGACCATGCCGGCCGGCACCGCCACCAGCGCGGCCAGCGCCACCGCCACCAGCACGATGCGGCCGCTGATCAGGAAGCGTTCGGCCACCAGCGAGAGCACGTCCTGCCCGCTGTTGATCGAGGTGCCGAGGTCGCCCTGCAGCACATGGCCGAACCAGATGCCGAACTGCGCCGGCAGCGAGCGGTCGAGGCCGAGCCGCGCGCGCAGGTCGGCCAGGCTCGCGGGCGTGGCGAGGTCGCCGAGCAGCAGCTGCGCGGGGTCGCCGGGAATCAGCCGGATCAGGACGAACACCGACACCGCCACGATCAGCAGGGTGGGAACGGCCATCGCGATGCGGGCCGCTGCGAAACGGAACATGGGCCTTCTTCCTCGTGGTGGGTGGGGTCAGGCCGGCGACGGCGCGGCGCGCAGTTCTTGCAGGGCCTTGGCGAAGAAGTCCTGCACATGGCCCACGCAGGCCAGCCCGTTGTGCGGCACGTTGTCGAGCAGCTCGAAGGCCACCTTCACGCCGGCCGCCTCGAAGGAGCGGCGCAGCGTCTCGAGCCGCTCGGGCCGCGTGCGGCCGGCATCGTTGGCGCCCGGCATGAAGAACTTGCCGCCGGGCTTGTGCGTGATCTCCCAGGTCTCGATGTCGGCCTTGCCCGCGATCATGTGCACCGGCAGGCGGCGCAGCGCCTCGAGGTTCATGGGCTTGCCGAAGCGGGTCTCGAAGTCCTTCGTGCCGACCCACCAGCCCTGCTCGGGATCGATCAGCGTGACCGAGCCCGGCGCGCCGATCGACACGGCCCACAGGCGCTCGGGGTGCAGCATCGCGAAGCGGTTGACGAACTGCCCGCCGCCCGAATAGCCGAACAGCGCGAAGCGGCCGAAGTCGCAGCCGAACTTTTCGCCCACCTCGGCCACCATGTCGAGCAGCACCTGGTCGTAGCGGATGTCGGCCTCGATCAGGTGCTTGAAGCCGTCGCGGTTGCCGTCGCCGCGCACGCCGGCCGGGAACAGCGGGCACAGCACGATGCAGTCGTTCCACTTCGCGAAGCCGCTGAAGGCCTCGCGGTAGTTGACGAAGGCGCGGCCGGTGCCGTGCACCACCACCACCAGCTGCATCGGCCGCGTGCCGGGCTGGCCCACGTGCTCGGGCACGTAGGTGCAGTAGGAGAAGCGCGGGTCGCTGCGCGCGGCGTAGATGGTGCTCGGGCCCAGGTCGTAGAGGGTGCGGGCGCGCCGCTCGGCGAGGGCGGCGGGGGCTTCGGTGGTGTCGGTCATGGGGGAAGGCAGGAGGAAGGGGAAGGGACTACAGCGTGTATTCGCGGAAGTGGCGTGCCTCGTAGGGCTTGCGCGCCACCCACATCACGCGGTTGGCCGCGTCCATCAGCGTGGTGGCCACGGTGGCCGAGATGCTGCTGAAGTCCGCGGGCTTGGGCGTGCGCAGCACGCCATCGGGCTTGCCGAACTCGTCGGCCAGCGCGGCCTTGACGTCGCTCCAGTCGATGCGGCCCTCGACGCGGCGCAGCGCGTTCTCCACGCGGTGCTGGCGGTAGATGCTGTCGGGGCGCTGCGGCAGGCCGGGGTCGCGCAGCTTCATGGTGGCCGCGGGCGACATCCAGTGGTTGGCATGCACCAGCAGGTCGTTCTCGGGCAGGGTCCAGAAGATCTCGCCGGGCGAGGTCTCGAGGCTGATGCCCGAGCCGTCGTTGCCGCTGGCCTGCGCGAGGATCATGTTGTTGGCGCAGTAGCGCTTCGAGGCCCAAATGGTCTTCATCGCCTGCGCGAGATTTGTTGCTTCGAGCACGCGGCGGCGCAGCAGCACCAGCGGCACGCCCGGGCCCTTGCGGAAGTCCTCGTCGCAGGTCAGCGAATTGCCGGTCAGCGACACGCCCTGGCTGTTGAAGCCGTGGCGCGCGAGCGCGCCGGCCTCGGTGAAGCTCAGCATGTCGGGACCGTTCTCGGCGCGGATGCGCAGCACGATGCCGGTGTCGACGCATTCCTGGCGCCAGTCCCAGTTGTGTGCATGCATAAGGCGGCCGCTGGCCGAGCGCGCGGGCAGCACCACGAGGCCGGTGCAGTCGCCGTCCTCGCTCGATGCGGCGTCGATGGTCGGTGCGGTGGCCTGCTTCATGTCGGCATAGCCGAACAGCATCTCGGTGCGGCAGTTGATCATCACCACGTCCTCGAGCGCGACGCCCGCGCCTTCGGCGATGCCGCGCATCTCCTCGAGGTAGCTCGCGTCGTAGGCTGCGATCACCGGCAGCATCGACTGCGCGAGCTGGCGGATGGTGGCGTCGTCCAGGCCCCGGCGGCCCAGCTGCGCGCGGTAGAGCGCGATGCCGCCGGCCACGCGCTCGGGCACCGCGCGGCCGTGCTGCACGCCGCGCGCATGCGGCGTGCCGGAAACATCGACGAGGGGAAAGTATTCAGGGGTGGTCATGGCGTTGGTTTGTCATCGGCCTGCCGCGCGAAGGCGGTAATGAACGGCGCGGCGGTGGCGATGGCCCGCATTGTTTGGTAGGCACAGGAAAAAATAAATTTAAAAATCGTTTAGAGTTAATAAGGGATTTGTTTATCGTCTCGCTCCCATGAGCACCATCCGTTTCCTGCGCACCTTCGTCGCCGCGGCCCGCGGCGGCTCGTTCGCGGCCGCGGCCGACCAGGTCGCGCTGACGCAGGCGGCCGTGGGCCAGCAGATGCGCGCGCTCGAGGCCGAGATGAAGAAGTCGCTGTTCGACAAGACCGGCCGCACCATGGCGCTGAGCCCGGCCGGGCACCTGCTGCTGCCGCGCGCCGAGGAGCTGCTCGCGCAGTACGAGTCGATGCGTCGCGACCTGCAGGACCAGCGCCAGATCGCCGGCACCATCAAGCTCGGCTCGCTGATCTCCGCGATGGGGCTGCTGTCGAGCACGCTCGCGGTGTTGAAGTCGCTGCATCCGAACCTCGAGGTGGAGCTGCGCGTGCGCGAGCAGACGCAGCTGATGCAGGACGTGATCAGCGGCGAGCTCGACGCGGCCGTGGTGGTCGAGCGCCAGTGGCCAGAGGTGCCGGGCCTCCTGTGGACGCCCTGCTACGACGAGGCGCTGACCGTCATCGCCAACGCGGGCATCGCCTCGGCCGAGACGCCGATCGCGAGCCTGTTCGCGAACCATCCCTTCATCCGCTTCGACCGCCGCACGCCGACCGGCGCGCGCATCGACAAGATCCTGCGGCGGCTGCAGTACGTGCCGAAGGAGTTCCTCGAGCTCAATTCGCTGCTGGCCATCGCGGAACTGGTGCGCAAGAACGTGGGCTTCACCATGGCGCCGCTGCTGAAGAACTTCGACTGGGAGAGCGACCCCGCGCTGTGCGTGCTGCACCTGCCGGGCCGGCCCGTGGCGCGGCGGCTCGGCATGCTCGAGAACGGCAAGCGCAGCCATGTGACGGGGGTGGTGCGCGAGGAGATGCTGGCGCATCTGCGGCGCATGAAGCCGGCGGCGGCTGGGCTTTGAGCGGGCGGCGGCGATCGCCGCGGCGTTGAAGGCCTCGGGTCAGGAGGCGGGCTGGCAGAGAAGCGGGGCCTACGAAATCCAGTCCGCCACGGCTTTCCAGCGGCGCACCTGCTGATCGTCGATGTCGATGTTCGGCTTGGCCGTGGCCTGCTTGTCGCAATAGGCGCGGACGATGGCCTCCAGCTTGTCGGATGTCAGGCCCACTATCGCGGCGGCATTGATATTGGCCAGCATTTCCTGGCGGGTGGTGTATGTCGTCGCGCTCAAGGGGTTGAAGCCGGCCCCCTCGTCTGCCAGGGTGCGGCCACCGTTGCGCATCTCGTGCTTCACGCAATCGGCCGGGCTTTGGCGTGCAGCCTCTTCCTTGCGATAGGCTGCCACCTGTCGGGCATGCGAGGCCTGCCATCGTTCCACCTCGACCTGCACCTGGGCCTTGGCATCGGGGTTGCCGCACAGGGTTCGCACCATCTTGATGGCGGAGGGCGTTGCCGAGAGCGTCGCATTGGCACCGATCGCCGCGAACGCGCTCTTGCAATCGGCCGTGTTGAAGAGCTGCCGGTATTCAGCGATCGCGCTGTGGACTTCCGGCGGCGAGCGCTCGAAAGCCATCGCCACGTCGCTCGAGGTCAATCGCATGCCGCCCTGCAGAAAGAGCGAGACCACCCGGGCGTCGCCTTCACGCAGCGATTGATAGAGACGGCCATGGTCCCATTGCACGCCCGAGTTGGAAAGTTCCTTGCGTGGGTCGTCGCTGGTTTCGCGCTTCAAGGTAGCGGTCTTCTCGTTGATGGAGGAGAGGATCGTCGTGGTCTTCTTCTGCTCGTCCAGCATCGATTGAGAAATACCCAATTGCTTCTGTGCGACGGCGATCGCCGTCACGTTCTTGGCGAGGATGCCGCCTTCGTCGGCGCTGGCAAAGGACTTGGCGCTGAAGAAGAGACAACTGAGCGCGAACAGCATCACGACGTGCACCCCGTGCGCCAGAAAGGGATTCGGGCCCGCCCAGATCCAATTGAGTTCCGAATCCTTGTTCGAAAGGCGGTGCCACCAGGGAGCGGGCGCCGATTCCTCGCGACCCCACAGCGAGGCGATCAGGTAGATGGCAACCGCCACCGCGACGATGCCGAGGAGGCCAACGGCAATCCAGCCACCGCGCGGCGTCAGGAGGTCGCCCAGAAATCCCACCGCCGCGCCAGGTAACGCGCCAGTGGCTACCAGTCCGGTCATTCGCTTGACGATCTTCGGGTCTTCTCCTGCCATCGAATCCTCCTGTTTCAAAAATTGTAGGCGAGCGATCCACGCATTCGTCGCGGCCCGGGGTCGCGACGCGCCTTGAACCCAAGGACTTCGTGACCGTGCAAGGCTTGCTGCGACACTTGCTATATGATTCGTATACGTTTCATATAGAAGAAAAACCATGGGCATCGTCAAGATCTCCGACCTCATGCACGAGAACCTGCGCGTCGCAGGCAACGCGCTGAGCCGCTCCATCAACGCGCAGGCCGAGCACTGGATGCGCATCGGCATGTTGGCCGAGCTGCATCCCGACCTCGATCACCGCGAGCTGTGCCAGCTGCTGGTGCGCGCCGAGATGGCCGGCGGGCTCGACCTCGCGATGGCCTGCGCGCCGAGCGAGCCGCATGCGCCGCGGCCATCGGGCCGCGCGGCGGGGCGGACGGCGAAGGTCGTGCAATGAACATGGCCGTGCCCCTGAAGACGCCCGAGCAGATCGCGCTGTCGCGCAAGGCCGGGCACCTGGCGGCCGAGGTGCTGCAGATGATCGGTGCGCACGTGAAGCCCGGCGTCACCACCGAGGAGCTCGACAGCCTCTGCCACGACCACATCGTCAACGTGCAGCGCGCGATCCCGGCCAACGTGGGCTACAAGGGCTTCCCGAAGACCGTGTGCACCTCCGTCAACCACGTGGTCTGCCACGGCATTCCCTCGGCGCAGAAGACGCTGAAGAAGGGCGACATCGTCAACATCGACGTGGCGGTGATCAAGGACGGCTGGTTCGGCGACTGCAGCCGCATGTACTTCGTCGATGAGCCGAGCCCGCTCGCGCGCCGGCTGGTCGAGACCACCTACGAGGCCATGCGCGCCGGCATCCTGGCCGTGCGCCCGGGCGCGACGCTGGGCGACGTGGGCCATGCGATCCAGAGCGTGGCGCACCGCGAGCGTTTCAGCGTGGTGCGCGAGTACTGCGGGCACGGCATCGGGCAGATCTACCACGACGATCCGCAGGTGCTGCACTACGGCCGGCCCGGCGAAGGCCTGCGGCTCGCGCCCGGCATGGTCTTCACCATCGAGCCGATGATCAACGCGGGCCGCCGCGAGACGCGCGAGCTGCCCGACGGCTGGACCGTGGTCACGCGCGACCATTCGCTGTCGGCGCAGTGGGAGCACATGGTCGCGGTGACCGAAGAGGGCTTCGAGGTCCTCACGCCCTGGCCCGAAGGCACGGGCAGCTACCCGCCGATTGCCTGAGCACTGGCCGCGTCAGTCTCCGGCCCAGCGAAAACGCGCCGTGAAGTTGCGCAGCAGCGCCGGCTCGTAGGTGAAGACCATGCCGCGGATGCGCGCTGCGCGCCGCGCCACCTCGGCCAGTGCGTCGGCCACGTAGTCCATGTGGTCGTTGGTGTAGACGCGCCGCGGGATCGTGAGCCGCATCGATTCGAGCGGTGCCTTCTCCTGCAGCCCCGTGACGGGATCGCGCCCGAGCAGCAGCGAGCCGATCTCCACCGCACGCACGCCCGCTTCCAGGTACAGCTCGCAGGCGAGCGCATGCGCCGGAAAGCTGTCGGCCGGCAGGTGTGGCAGCAGCGCGGCCGCGTCGACGAACACGGCGTGCCCGCCGGTCGGATGCTGGATCGGGATGCCCTGCGCGCGCAGCCGCTCGCCGAGGTAGGCGACCTGGCCGACGCGATAGCGCAGGTAGTCGGCATCCATCGCCTCCTCGAGGCCGACCGCTAGCGCCTCCATGTCGCGGCCCGCGAGGCCGCCATAGGTGATGAAGCCTTCGCTGACCACGCAGCGTTCCTGCACGGCGCGAAACAGGTCCTGGTCGTCGCGGAAGCTGCAGAAGCCGCCGATGTTGACCAGCCCGTCCTTCTTCGACGACATCACCGCGATGTCGGCGCAGGCCATCATGTCGCGCACGATGTCTGCTACCTCGCGCTGCGCCTGTCCGGCCTCGCGCTCGCGGATGAACCAGGCGTTCTCCGCGAAGCGCGTGGCGTCGATCACCACCGGGATGCCGGCTTCGCGCGCGAGTTGCGAGGCTGCGCGCAGGTTGGCCAGCGCGACCGGCTGGCCGCCGCTGGTGTTGCAGGTCACGGTGGCCACCAGCGCCACCACGTTGGCCGCGCCGTGGGTCTCGATCAGCCGCGCGAGTTCTTCGAGGTCGAAGTTGCCTTTCCAGTCGTGGTAGGTGGCGGTGTCCAGTGCCTCCTTCGTCAGTGCGTTGAGCGCGCGCGCGCCGGCCAGCTCGATGTGGAGCTTGGTGGTGTCGAAGTGGAAGTTCGACAGGAACACCGGCTGCTTCGCGCCGCGGCGCTTCACGAGCTCTGGGTAGAGCAGCTGCTCCGCCCCACGGCCCTGGTGCGCGGGCACCGTGTGGCGATGGCCGAAGACCTTCTCGATGGTGTCGGCGAGCCTGTAGTAGCTGCGGCTGCCGGCATAGGCCTCGTCGGCCGCCATCATCGCGGCCCACTGGCGGTCGCTCATCGCGCCGCTGCCGCTGTCGGTCAGCAGGTCGATGAAGACGTCGTCGCTGCGCAGCAGGAAGGGGTTGAGCCCCGCGTCGAGCAGGGCCTGCTCGCGGTGCGCGCGGGTGGTCAGGGCGATGCGCTCGATGGTCTTGATGCGGAACGGTTCGGGGATGCGCTTCATGGGTTCTCCTGGTCGAAGCTCGGTGCGGATGGATCGGATGGCTGACCCGGGGCATTCGCGAATGGCGATGCAATGCAGTTGCGCATTCGTTGCCTATCGAGAGAAGATGTCTCGCCTGCTCCGGCCCCTGGGTCGAGCTCGCAACGATTCTTTCGCCCGGCTCGCGCAATGGGTTTTCATCGCGCGTTGGGATCACCCCTCGAAGAAGAGAAGTCCTTTCGCCATTCCCACCAAACAGGAGAACATCTTGCAACCCGTACCGCTGGACTCGATGGACACCCGCATGCTCGAGGTGCTGCAGGGCCATGGCCGCATCTCCAACCTCGAGCTCGCGGCCGCGGTCGGGCTCTCGCCCGCGCAATGCAGCCGTCGGCATCACCGGCTCGAGGAAGAAGGCGTGATCGCGCGCTACGAGGCGCGGCTGCGGCCCGCGGCCGTGGGCCTGCGCGTGATGGCCTTCGTCCACATCGCGATGGAGCGCGGCCACGTGCGCGACTTCAAGCGCTTCCGCCAGGCCGTGACGCAACTGCCCGACGTGCTCGAATGCCACTCGGTGACGGGCGACGTCGACTACGTGCTCAAGGTGATCGCGAGCGACCTCGAGGCGCTCAGCACCTTCCTGACCGAGAAGCTCTCGGCGCTGCCCGGCGTGAGCATGGTGCGCTCGAGCGTGTGCCTCGAAGAACTGAAGGGCGGCGCGGCGCTGCCGCTGGCGCAGGCCGGCGCCTGAAGCGGGACCTCAGCCGCGCCGCGACTGCACGAAATCCACGAAGGCGCGCAGCGGCGCCGGCAGCCGCTCGCGCCCCTGGTAGTAGAGAAAGGGCCCGGTGAAGGGCTGCCACCAGTCCTCGAGCACGGGCACCAGCGCGCCGCTGGTCAGTTGCGGCTGCAGCCATTCCTCGAACAGGTGGATCACGCCGATGCCGGCCACCGCCGTGTCGACCGCGAGCTCGACACCGCCGCCCAGGCGCACGATCAACGGCCCGTCGACGTCCACCGTCACCACCTCGCCCTCGCGCTCGAATTCCCAGCCCGCCATCGCGCCGCTCGCGAAGCGCCCGCGCAGGCAGGCGTGCTGCAGCAGGTCGCGCGGGTGCATGGGGCGGCCGTGCGCCGCGAGGTAGGCCGGCGAGGCCGCGGTCGCCATGCGCTGGCGGCGCGGGCCGATCGGGATCGCGATCACGTCCTGCTCGAGCCGTTCCTCGTAGCGGATGCCCGCATCGCAGCCCGCGGCCAGCACGTCGACGAAGCTCTCCTCGACCACCACCTCGAGCAGGATCTCGGGATAGGCCGCGAGAAAGGGCGGCACGATCGCCGGCAGCACCAGCCGCGACGCGCTCGCGGGCACGTTGAGCCGCAAGGTGCCCGCGGGCTTGTCGCGAAAGCCGTTGACCACGTCGAGCGCGGCCTCGACCTCGCCGAGCGCCGGCCCGAGCCGGTCGAGCAGCCGCGCGCCGGCCTCGGTGGGCACCACGCTGCGGGTGCTGCGATGCAGGAGGCGCACGCCCAGTCGCGTTTCGAGCCGGCGCACCGCCGCGCTGAGGCTGGAGGCGCTCACGCTCTGCAGCCGCGCCGCCTCGCGAAAGCCGCCCGCGCGCGCCACCGCCACGAAGACCGCCAGATCGCCGAGCTGTTCCGTCATCGCCTGTCTTTCGATTGTTCGTTTTTCCGCACGACCCGTGCGCATTGAGCCGGCTTATCGTACGCCGCCGCGGTGCCTACATTCAGCTTCAACCTGAAAGGAAAGCCCATGAACCCGCTCGACACCATCTCCACCTTCCGCCTTGGCGACCGAGACGTGAAGCGCCTCGGCTACGGCGCCATGCAACTCGCCGGCCCCGGCGTCTACGGTCCGCCGAAGGACCGTGCCGCCGCCGTCGCGGTGCTGCGCGCCGCGATCGAGGCCGGCGTGGACCACATCGACACCAGCGATTTCTACGGCCCGCACGTCACCAACCAGATCATCCGCGAGGCGCTGCACCCGTACCGCGACGACCTGACCATCGTCACCAAGGTGGGTGCCACGCGCGGGTCCGACGCCTCGTGGAACCTCGCGGCCTCGCCGGCCGACCTGCGCCAGGCGGTGCACGACAACCTGCGCAACCTCGGCCTCGACGTGCTCGATGTCGTCAACATGCGCAGCATGCTGGGCGTGCACGGGCCGGCCGAAGGCTCGCTCGAGGCGCCGCTGACCGCGCTGGCCGAGCTGCGCCAGCAGGGCCTGATCCGCCACATCGGCCTGAGCAACGTGACCGCGAAGCAGGTCGACGACGGCCAGCGCATCGTGCCGATCGTCGGCGTGCAGAACATGTACAACCTCGCGAATCGCGCCGATGACGCGCTGGTCGAGAAGCTGGCGCGCGAGGGCATTGCCTATGTGCCGTTCTTTCCGCTCGGAGGCTTCACGCCGCTGCAGTCGGGAGTGCTGTCGGAGGTGGCCAGCGAACTGGGCGCGACGCCGATGCAGGTGGCGCTGGCCTGGCTGCTGCAGCGCTCGCCGAACCTGCTGCTGATCCCGGGGACTTCGTCGCTGGGGCATCTGCGGGAGAACCTGGCGGCGGCTGGGCTGAAGTTGCCGGCTGGGGCGGTGGCGCGGCTCGACACGATCGGCGTCGGGTCGGGTCACTGAAGCTCGGCTTCAGGGCGGCAGGAAGAGCCCTTCGCCGACGCACAGCGCCATCTGCTCCTCGACGGCGCTGCGAAAGACCTTCGCGGCCAGGCTGACCGGCCGCCCTTTGGCCACCGCGAGCATGCGGGCCACCGAGAAGCCGCGCACCGGCACGGCCACGAGGCCTTGCCAGATGCTGGAGGTTCGCACCACCGATTTCGGCAGCACGGCAAAGCCGAGGTCGGCCCGCGTGAGTTGCGCGGCCCCTTCGTTGCCGTCGATCTGGATGACCGGCTGCATCACCCCATGCTCCGTCTCGAGGCTGTGCCGCAGGCCGAGGGAGATGATGATCGGCAGCTTGCGCAGTTCGCGCGCATGCACGCTCGAGCGCGCGGCCAGCTTCGAACCCGGAAGACAGAAGACCGCGATTTCCTGCCGCGCGAGCGGCGTGAAATGGATGTGCTCCTGATTGCCGGGATTCGACACGATGGCGAGCTCGATGGTGCCGGCGGTCAGCCGATGCAGCGCGTCGTCGGTGGGGCTCTCCGTCAGCTCCAGCCGGACCTGCGGAAAGCGCTGGCGGAAGTCCAGCGCGAGGCGGCCGTGGATCGCCTGCCCGACCGTGGGCGCCGATGACATCCGCACCGTGCCTCGCACGTCGCGATGAAAGCCGCGCATGCCGCGGTTGAAGTTGGAAACGTCCAGGGTCGTGCTCTCCACTTCACGCAGGATGAAGCGCGCGCGTTCCAGGAACATGAGACCGCTGTCGGTCAGTTGCACGCCCGCGATGCTCCGATGGAAGAGGGGGCCGCCGAGGTCTTCCTCAAGCAGGCGCATCTGCCGGCTGATCGCGGACTGCGCCACGTGCAGTACCGCGGCGGCGGCACTGATGCTTCCCTTCTCCGCCACCGTCAGGAAGTAGCGCACCTGCCGCAGATCCATGGTTCGTCTCCAAAGCTAGTCCAGCTAAATTTTAGATGGATGGCAGCTGAAATCTCTTCTTTTGCGTTGGTATCAACCCCTCCAGAATTGCGCCTGCCGGACGGGGCGCGATCGCAGGGCCCGCCGGCCAGACAAGAAAGATGGAGACAAGGATGATCAAGACCGCGTTGCGTTGCGCAGCCATGGCGCTGTCCGCGCTGGCGCTGGGCGCCCCGGCCCACGCCGACTATCCCGAGAAGCCCGTGCGCATCGTCGTGCCGTTCGCGGCCGGCGCGGGCGCGGACATGGCCTCGCGCTTCATGGCGGGCAAGCTCGCGCAGCGCTGGGGCCAGGGCACCGTGGTCGACAACCAGGTCGGTGCCAACAGCATCATCGGCGCGCAGCAGGTCGCCCGCGCACCGGCCGACGGCTACACGCTGCTGGTGCCCAACGACACCACGCTGGCGGCGAACCCGGCGCTGTATGCCAAGCTGCCCTACGACCCCCTCAAGGATTTCGCGCCGATCGCGCTGATCGGCGAAACCCCCTTCGTGCTGGTCGCGTCGCCCAGCCTGAAGGTGCATTCGGTCAAGGAGCTGGTGGATGCCGCCAAGGCCAGGCCCGGTGAAATCAACTTCAGCTCCAGTGGCGTCGCCAGCGCCCAGCATCTTCCGATGGAGATCCTGATGCGCAGCGCGGGCATCCGGATGCTGCACGTGCCCTACAAGGGCGCGGCGGAAGCCGCCACGGCGGTCGTGGGCGACCAGGTGCAAGTGATGTTCGCCGGCGTCTCCGCCGTGCTGCCGTTCCTGCAGTCGGGCCGGCTCGTGCCGCTGGCCGTCGGCACCTCGGAAAGACTGGCCGTGCTGCCCAAGGTCCCGACCATGGCCGAGTCCGGCTTCCCGGGCTTTCGCTATGGCGCATGGCTGGGCTTCGTGGCGCCGGCCGCCACGCCCGCGGCCATCGTGCAGAAGATCAACGCCGATGTCGGCGAGGTGCTGCGCCAGCCCGAGGCGCGCGAGCGCCTGCTGGCCATGGGCTTCCTGCCCGCGGCACCGGCGAAGCCGGAAGCCTTTCGCAAGCACATCGACGAGGAGTTGGTGCGCTACGCCCAGTTCATCCGGGCGGCCGGCATCGAGCCGTCGCGCTGAGACCGCCCACCCAAGAAGTTCAGGACACACAAGAAAGCATCATGCGGATCATTGACCTCCAGGAAGCGGCCTTTCCGGTGCAGAGCACCATGCGCAACGCCGTGTTCTCCTTCGCGGAGATGACGACCTCGATCGTCGCGGTACGGCTGGACCCGGGCAGCGGCAGGGCGCCGGTCACCGGCTACGCGTTCAATTCCACCGGCCGCTACGCCTGCGGGCAGCCGATGCGCGAGCGCTTCTTCCCCCGGCTGCTGCGGGCCCGGCCCGAGTCGCTGCTCGACGGCGATGGCGTGCTCGATCCGGCCAGGGCCGTGACGGCGATGCTCGTCGGCGAGAAGCCGGGCGGCCATGCCGAACGCTCGATCGCCATCGGCACCATCGAGACCGCGCTGTGGGATGCCATCGGCAAGGCGCAGGACCTGCCGACCGCGGAAGTGCTGGCGCGGCGCTATCGCGGCGGGACCATGCAGCGCAAGGTGTCGGTGTACGTGGGCGGAGGCTGGTATCGGCCGGGCGGCGTGCCGCAGGACGTGGCCGACGAGATTCGTGGCCACCAGGCCGCCGGCTACACCCACGTGAAGATCAAGGTGGGCGGTGCGTCGCTCGACGAAGACCTGCGCCGTATCGATTGCGCGCTGAGCGTGCTTCCCGACAGCAGCCATCTGGCGGTCGATGCCAACTGCAAGTTCCAGCGCGACGAGGCGCTCGTCTATGCGAAGGCATTGGCGCCGTACGACCTGCGCTGGTTCGAGGAGCCCTGCGATCCCAACGACTATGCGCTGATGGCCGAGCTGGCCTCGGTGTACGCGCCACCGCTCGCGGTCGGCGAGAACCTCTATGGCAACCAGGAGGTGACCAACCTCGTGCGCCTCGGTGGCTGGCGCAGCGAGAAGGACCTGATCCAGGTCGACCCGCCGCAGTCCTACGGCCTGCATGCCTTCGCCAGCATGGCGCTGGGGCTCGAGGCGCAGGGGTGGGGCGCAGGCAGCCATTTCCCGCACGGCGGCAACCAGATGTCGCTGGCGCTGGTGGCCGGCCTGGGCCTGGGCGGTTGCGAGGCCTATCCCGGCGTGTTCGGCTCCTTCGGCGGCTTTGCCGACGACACGCGGGTAGAGGACGGCTTCGTGCATCCGCCACAGCGGCCTGGCATCGGCTTCGAGGGCCACGGCGCGCTGCATGCGCTGATGAGTTCGGTCGGAGCCGGGCTGAAAACCTCCTGATCGATCTCCTTCCTCTCGCAAGCCCATGAACTTCGTCACCTTCCATACCGACTCCGATCCGACGCCCCGCCTGGGCGCGGTCGTCGATGGCGCCATCGTCACCCTGCCCGGTGACATGGTGGCCCTTTGCAGCCGTGGCGCGGCCGGCTTTGTCGCCGCCGCGAAGGAGGCCGCCGCAGCGCCCGCCACGGCCCGCATCCCGCTCGATGCCGCGAGGCTGCTGCCCGTGGTGCCACGGCCCGGCAAGATCATTTGCCTGGGGCTCAACTACGCGGACCACGCGGCCGAAGGCGGTAACCAGCGCCCGGACTACCCGAGCTTCTTTCTGCGCGGCGCGTCCTCGCTCGTGGCGCATGGCGCGGCGATCCAGCGGCCGCGCGTCTCGAGCCACCTCGACTTCGAGGCCGAGCTAGCCGTGGTGATCGGCAGGACCTCGCGCCACCTGAGCGAGGCCGATGCGCTCGAGGCCGTGGCCGGCTATACCTGCTTCAACGATGCCACGCTGCGCGACTACCAGCGCAGGACGGCGCAGTGGACCATCGGCAAGAACTTCGATGCCACCGGCGCCCTGGGGCCCTGGCTGGTGCCCGCGTCAGACCTGCCGCCCGGTGCCGCGGGGCTGAAGATCGAATCGCGCCTGAACGGCACGGTCATGCAGAGCAGCAACACCGCGCGGATGCTGTTCCCCGTGGCCGAAACGCTGTGCCTGCTCACCGAGGCGGTCACGCTCGAGCCGGGCGACGTGATCGTGATGGGCACGCCCGCGGGCGTCGGCTATGCGCGCAAGCCACCCGTGTGGATGAAGGCCGGCGACACCATCGAGATCGAGATCGAAGGCATCGGGGTCCTGTCGAACCCCGTGGAGAACGAGGCGCAGCCATGATCTTCGAACTCAGGACCTACACCGCCGAACCCGGGCGCGCCGCCGACTTCCTGCAGCTCTACGAGAGCATGGCGCTGCCGTTGCAGAACAAGTACCTGGGAGGCCTCGTCGGCTTCTACGTCAGCGAGATCGGCCCGTTGAACCAGATTGTGCATCTGTGGCGATTCGACAGCCTGGCCGACCGCGAGCAACGGCGCTCGGCCATGGAGGCCGATCCGGCCTGGCAGGAATACAGGGCCCGCTCGAAGGAGCTGGGCGCCTTGCGGCAGCAGGAGTCGCAGATCCTCAAGCCGACCTCGTTCTCGCCCCGCTAGCGGCGCACCTGGCGCCGATACGCGAAGCGGCACCTCGAAAAACAAATACGGAGACAAGGCAATGAGCAACATCAATCGCAGGACCCTCATCAGCGCGGTACTCGGCAGCGCATTGCCGGCGATGGCCCAGCCGGCCAAGTCGGACGTGCTGCGGATCGTCGTGCCCTTTCCCGCGGGATCGGGCATGGATGTCACCGGGCGGCTGCTGGCACACACCCTCGAGACCACGAGCGGCCGCAACGTCATCATCGACAACAAGCCCGGCGCGGGCGCGGTGATCGGATCGCTGGACGTGTCGCGATCGAAGCCGGACGGCAACACGGTGCTGCTGAACTCCGCGGGCCACACGACCAACGCGGTGCTCTACAAGAGCCTGCCCTTCGATTCGAAGTCCGACTTCACGCCCATCACGCGGCTGGCCACCTACTACGGATGGGCCCTGCTGGTCGGAGCGAACTCCCGCTTCAAGACCCTGCAGCAGTTCATCGATGCCGCGAAGGCTTCGCCGGGCAAGCTCACCATCGCGAACTCGGGCCTCGGCAATCCCACCCACATCATGGCTTCGCTGTTCTGCAGGAACGCCGGCGTGGAGCTGGTGCATGTCCCGTACAAGGGCGCGCCCAGCAACGACCTGGTGTCGGGCGTCGTCGATTGCACCTTCCTCGCGCCGGTCTCCGCACAGGGCTGGATCCAGGGCAAGCAGATGCGGGCGCTGGGACTCTCGGGCAACGTGCGATCGCCGATCGTTCCCGACGCGCCGACCTTTGCCGAACTCGGGCTGGACGTGCCCGACATCCCCGCCTGGTCGGGCATCTGGGGGCCGAAGAACATGAGCGAAGCCGCGGCCAATTCGCTCCACGCCATGTTCGCGAAGCTCGGCCAGGACCCCAAGTACCGGCAGTACATCCAGGACGGCGGCGGCGTGCTCGAGGCCATGGCGCCGCGCGATTTCAAGGCCTATGTCGATTCGGAGATCGATCGCTTCGCCAGGATCCTGCCCCCCTTGGGAATCCAGATCAGTTGAGTTTCAGAAGGAAAGATCACCATGAACCAAGCGAACCCGAACCAGGACCGCGCCGACGGCGCGCTCTCCAACGACATGCCCGAGGCCGTCCATGCCGACGGCATGCGCATCCTCTGGGATGTGCCGATTCCGATGAGCGACGGCGTCGTGCTGCGCGCCGATGTCTTCCTCCCGCAGGAACCCGGCCGCCATGCGGCACTGCTCTCCTACGGCGCCTATGGCAAGGGCGTGCCCATGCAGGTGGGCTACAAGAGCGCGTACGACCGCATGGTGCGCGACTTCCCCGACATCGCCGAAGGCTCGTCGAACAAGTACATGAACTGGGAAGTCATCGATCCCGAGAAGTGGGTGCCCGACGGCTTCGTCTGCATCCGCGTCGACAGCCGAGGAGCGGGCCGCTCGCCGGGCGTGCTCGATCCGACCTCGGAGCAGGAGACGAAAGACATCTACGAATGCATCGAATGGGCGGCGGCACAGCCGTGGAGCAACGGCAAGATCGGGATGAACGGCATCTCCTACTACGCGAGCAACCAGTGGTACGTGGCCGCGCTGCGGCCTCCTCACCTCGCCGCCATCTGCGTATGGGAAGGCTTCGTCGACCGCTATCGCGATGCGGCCCGGCACGGCGGCATCTACTCGCAGTTCGGCGAAGGTTGGTACGAGCGCCAGGTGCTGCGCATCCAGCACGGCTATGGCGAGCGCGGCGCGCGCAATCCGAACAACGGCGAACTGGTCTGCGGCCCGCAAACGCTGTCGGACGAGGAGCTGGCGGCCAACCGTGCGCCGAAGATGTCCAACGAGTCGTTGAACCGCCCGCTCGACGACGCGTTCTATTCGTCGCGCAAGCCCGACGTGAGCCGCATCGAGGTGCCCCTGCTGTCGGCCGCGAACTGGGGTGGCATGGGCGTGCATCCGCGCGGCAATTTCGAAGGCTATCTGGACGCGGGATCGAGCCAAAAGTGGCTGGAGGTGCATGGCAACAGCCACTTCAGTCCCTTCTACCGTGCCGAGGGCGTTGAATTGCAGAAGCGCTTTCTCGGCCACTTCCTGCAAGGCAAGGACACGGGCTGGGACCGCCAGCCGCCGGTGCAGCTGCAGATCCGCCGGCCGGGCGAGCACTTCACGATCCGCGACGAGCAGGAATGGCCGCTGGCCCGCACGCAGTGGACGAAGTACTACCTCGAGCCCGCCACCCGCACCCTGGGCACCACGCCGGCCACCGGCGCCAGCATCGCCTACCAGGCGATGAGCGAAGGGCTCGTGTTCAAGCTTCCGCCGGCCAGGGAAGAGATCGAGATCACCGGCCCGATCGCGGCGCGGCTCGTGGTGTCTTCCAGGACGGCGGATGCCGATCTCTTCCTGGCGTTGCGGCTCTACGCACCCGACGGCAAGGAGGTGCTGTTCGTCGGCTCCAACGATCCGCGCGTGCCGATCGCACTGGGATGGCTGCGCGCCTCGCACCGCAAGCTGGACACGGCGAAGTCGCTTCCCTACCGCCCGTACCACACGCACGACGAGCTGCAGCCGCTCGTGCCGGGCGAGCCGGTCGTGCTCGACATAGAGATCCTGCCAACCTCCATCGTAATTCCACCGGGCTACACGCTGGCCCTCAACGTCCGGGGCTGCGACTACGACCACGGACTCGGCGATGCCGGCTTCTCGGACCAGCCCTATCCGATGACGGGCGTCGGCCCGTTCCGCCACGCGAATCCGCAGGACCGGCCGCCCGAGGTCTTCGGCGGCGAGAACACGCTGCACTTCGGCGAAGGCAACGAGCCCTTCATCCTGCTGCCCATCATTCCCGCCAAGGGCGCTTGAGCCAGCGGGATCGCAAGAGCGGGGGGCGCGGGATGAGCGATCACATCGACACGGGCGACCACGCCTTCGTTCCAAGCCGCTGCACCAGCGCCGACCGCGTCATGTGGATCACGAAGGACCGCCTCTTCTACGCCGGCCTTCTCGGCGCCCGGAGCCTGCACACGCAAGGGGCCCTCGTCGCGTACGTCGCGATCGATGGTCGACTGCGCGTGCGGCTCGAAGGGGGCGAATGGCAATCGACCGAAGTCGCGATCGTCCAGCCCTACGTTCCCTACGAGATCGCCTGCGAGGGCCGCAACGTGCTCATCGTGCTGATCGAGCCCGAGACGGTCGACGCGAGCGCGCTGCCGCCGCTGCTGCGCCTGTGCGGCGCGGTGCATGCACCCGACTTCGCGGTGCATGTGCGCGAGGTCCATCGCCGGCTTGCTTCGCAAGGCGGCGCGCTCGACCTGCGCCCGTGCGATTTCGACCAGAGCTTCTTCGGCGTGGCGTTGCCCGCGCGCGCGCTCGACCAGCGCATCGCGAGCGTGCTGGAGCGCATCAAGGCCGATCCGACGGGTGCCGTCGCCTCCGACGAATGCGCTTCGCGCGTGAACCTGTCGATCTCGCGCTTCCGGCATCTGTTCAAGGAAGAGGTGGGCATTCCGTTTCGCAACGTGCGGGCCTGGAAACGGGCGCGCAGCCTGCTGCACCATGTGCACACGGACGCCAGCCTGGTCGACGTCGCGCTCGACATCGGCTATCCCGATTCGACGCATTTCAGCCACTCGATCCGCCAGGTCTATGGGCTCAAGCCCCGGGACATCATCGCGGGCTCGCGCAAGCTGCGCATCATCGCGCAGGCGCTCTAGTCATCGGCCTTCGACCCGACGTCGAACACGCCAGCCGCTGCGCGCAAGACGGCCATCTCGCATCGCAAGAAGATGGGGGCACGATGATCGAAACACGCCCACTCCCTCACTACTTCAGCGCCGAGCATGAAGACTTCCGATCGACGCTTCGCGAGTTTGTCGACCGCGAGATCGTCCCTTTCGCGAACGACTGGGACGAGGCCGAGACCTTTCCGCGCGAGCTCTATCGCAAGTTCGGTGCCTTGGGTGCCCTCGGCATCGGCTACGACGAAGCGCTCGGCGGCACGGCGGCCGACATCTTCCACTACCTCGTCGCGATCGAGGAGGTGGCGCGCGCGGGCTGTGGCGGCGTGCAGGCCTCGCTGCTGTCGCACACCATCGGCCTGCCACCCGTGGCCGCGCATGGCAGCGAAGCGCTCAAACGGCGCGTGGTGCCGCCCGTGCTCGCCGGCGAGAAGATCGCCGCGCTGGCGGTCACCGAGCCCGGCGGCGGGTCCGACGTCGCGTCGCTCAAATGCGCCGCGCGGCGCGACGGCGACCACTATGTGCTGAACGGCGAGAAGACCTTCATCACCTCCGGCATGCGTGCCGATTTCATCACCGTGGCCGTGCGCACCGATGCGGGCTCGAAGGGCGCCGCGGGCGTGTCGGCCCTGCTGGTGGAGGCCGATGCGCCCGGGCTCACCCGCACGCCGCTCAAGAAGATGGGCTGGTGGTGCTCCGACACCGCGCATCTGCATTTCGACGACGTGCGCGTGCCGGTCGGCAACCTCCTGGGGACCGAACACCAGGGCTTCAAGGTCTTCATGACCAACTTCAACAGCGAGCGGCTGTCGATGTCGGCCGCTGCCTGTGCCTTCGCGCAGGCCTGTCTCGACGAGGCCCTGGCCTGGGCGCGCGACCGCGTGACCTTCGGGCAGCCGCTGTCGCAGCGACAGGTCATTCGCCACAAGCTCGTGGACATGGCGTTGAAGATCGACGCGGCCCGCGCGCTGGTCTACGAGCTGGCGTGGCGGCTCGAGCACCGGCATGGCGATCCCGAGCAGCTCGTGGCGCGAACCTGCATGGCGAAGATCCTCTCGACGCAGGCCATGCAGTTCTGCGCCGACCAGGCGGTGCAGATCCTCGGCGGCATGGGCTACATGCGCGGCACCCGCTCCGAGCGCATCTATCGCGAAGCCAAGGTGATGATGATCGGCGGCGGCTCCGAGGAAATCCTCAAGGACCTGGCGGCCCGGCAGCTGGGCATCTGAAGCGCCGCACCATGAATGACAAGACCGACCTCGGCGGCCTGCTGGACGCATCGCCCGTGCGGCGCGGCCACGTTCTCACCGTGGCGACGCTGTTCCTCGTGCTGCTGATCGATGGCTACGACCTGGCCGTGACCGGCCAGATGCTGCCCGCGATCGCATCTGCGCTCGGCGTGCCGACCGCCAGCCTGACCGGTGCCTTCGCGTTGCAGCCCATGGGGCAAGCGATCGGTGGCCTGCTGCTGTCGCCGCTGGCCGATCACTTCGGCCGCAAGCGCATGCTGATCGCGCTGCTGGCGCTGTTCTCGGTCGCCACGCTGCAGAGCGTGTTCGCCACCTCGGTCTTCGGCTTCGGCGCGACCCGCTTCATCGCCGGCATGCTGGGCGGCGGCCTGCTGCCCGCGGCCGCCAGCCTGGTGGCCGACATCTCGTCCGTCAAGCGCCGCTCGACCATGGTGGGCATCGTCTATGCCGGCGTGGCCATCGGCGCGGTGGGCGCCAGCGGGCTCGTGGCCCTCGCGCTCGATCGCATCGGCTGGCAGGGCATGTACCTGATCGGGGCGTTGGCGCCGCTGCTGATGATCCTGCCGATCGTGCTGTGGATGCCGGAGTCGCCGTTGCATCTGGCGCGCACCGGCGCGCCGCCGAGCGACATTCTCAAGGCGCTGCGCAAGCTGGGCATCGTCGTGGACGCAAGCGCAAGGCTTCGTGGACCGGCGCGGCGAACCGGCGCGCGCATCTCGCTCTTCGAGATATTCGGCGACCGTCGCGCACTCTTCACCGCGGCGCTCTGGTTCTCCTGCATCTGCGGCCAGATCGCCGTGAACCTGTTCGGCATCGGCGCGGTCTTCTTCCATGAATTCGGGCGCGTGCCGGTCGCCAGCTTCGCGGCCTACGCGTCGATGGCCGGGCTGGCGTCCATCGTCGCAGGCCTGTCCACGGGCTTCGTGATCGACCGCTTCGGGCGCTATCCAGTGACCGCCGTGTATGCGCTGCTGGGCGCTCTGTCGCTGGCCGGGCTCGGCCTGTTTCCGTTCGGCACCGCGGGCTTCGTGGCCGTGATCGTCAGCGCCGGCTTCTTCGTCGTCGGCACCTACCAGTCGCTCAACATCATCACGCCCATCGTCTATCCGGCCGCGTTGCGCAGTGCCGCGGTCGGATGGAAGGGGGCGGTCTCGCGCTTCGGCAGCAGTGCCGCACCGCTGATCGCGGCAGCGCTGCTGGCGCAACAGATGGGCGTGAAGGTCGCCATGTGTGCCGCCGCGGCACCGTTGCTGATCGTGGTGCTGCTGGCGCCGGTGCTGGCCGTGCTGGAGCGGCGGATGCGATCTGACCACTCCTTGTGATAGCGATAGGAGAACAAGCGTATGTCCGATGAAGAAAAGCGCAGGCTGCGGTCGCAAGCCTGGTTCGAAGGCCGGGGCGCCAGGAACTTCGCGAACCGGGGCTGGGTTCGCAGCCGCGGCGTGCCGATGGATCACTTCGACGGGCGACCCGTGATCGGCATCTGCAACACCTGGTCCGAACTCACGCCGTGCAATTCGCACTTCCGCGAGCTGGCGCAGCATGTGCGCGAAGGCATCCTCGAAGCGGGCGGTGTGCCGATGGAGTTTCCGGTCATTTCGCCCGGCGAGATGCTGACCCGGCCCACGGCCATGCTGCTGCGCAACCTGTGCAGCATGGACGTGGAAGAGACGCTGCGCGCCAACCCGCTCGACGGCGTGGTGCTGCTGATGGGTTGCGACAAGACGACGCCCGCGCTGCTGATGGGCGCCGCCAGCGTCAACCTGCCGACCATCGGCGTGTCCGGCGGGCCGATGCTCAACGGCAGCTTCCGCGGCAAGTCCTTCGGCGTCAAGGATGCATGGAACCTGGCGGCGGACCTGCGCGCCGGCCGCGCCGTCAACGAGGACTTCGAGGAGGCCGAGGGCTGCCTCACCCGATCGGTGGGCGTGTGCAACGTGATGGGAACGGCATCGACGATGGCGTCGATGGTCGAGGCGCTCGGCGTGGGGCTGCCCGACAACGCATCGATTCCCGCCGTGGATGCCAGGCGCCGCGTGCTGGCGCGCATGGCGGGCCGCCGCATCGTCGACATGGTGCGCGAGGACCTCCGGCTCGACAAGGTGCTGACCCGCGAAGCGTTTGAGAACGCCATCGCGGTCAACGCGGCCATCGGCGGATCGACCAATGCCGTCATCCATCTGACGGCGGTGGCGCGGCGCATGGAGGTCCCGCTCGACATCGAGGACTGGCACCGGGTCGGGCGCGACGTGCCCACGCTGCTCAACCTGCAACCCTCGGGCCGCTACCTGATGCAGGACTTCCATGAGGCCGGCGGGCTGCCCGTGATCCTGCGCGACATGTGCGAGTCGGGCCTGTTGCATGGCGATGCGCTGACCGTCACCGGCAGGACGCTCGCCGAGAACAACGCCGGCGCCGTCTGCTGGAACCCGGACGTGATCCACAGCGTGGCGAAGCCCTTCATGGTGACCTCGGGCGTCGCCATCCTGCGCGGCAACCTGTGCCCGAACGGTGCCGTCATCAAGCCTTCGGCCGCCGAGCCGCGCCTGCTCAAGCACCGGGGCCGCGCGGTGGTGTTCGAGAACCAGGACGACCTCGGCCGGCGTGTCGACGATCCCGATCTCGACATCGATGCGGACTCGGTCATGGTCCTGCGGAACTGCGGTCCCAAGGGCTTTCCGGGCATGCCGGAGCTGGGGATGCTGCCCATTCCCGCCAAGCTGCTGAAGCAGGGCGTGACGGACATGGTTCGCATCTCGGACGCCCGCATGAGCGGTACCTCGTTTGGTGCCGTGGTGCTGCACGTGTCGCCCGAGGCGGCCGTGGGCGGCGCCCTTGCCGTCGTGCGCGACGGCGACCTGATCGAGCTCGACGTCGAGGCCCGGCGGCTCGAGCTGCTCGTGTCCGAGCAGGAGTTGCAGCAGCGGCTGGCCGCGTGGAAGCCGCCTGCCGCCGTGGCCACCCGAGGCTACGTCAGGCTGTACGTCGACACCGTCAATCAGGCCCATGACGGCTGCGACCTGCAATTCCTGGTGGGCCGCAGCGGCAGCGACGTGCCGGCCGCCCAGCACTGAAACCCACAGGAGACGGATCTTGAACATTGCATTGGTACGTGACGTCGCGGCGCTGGAAGACCGCTATGGCGTCGATGACGGCTGGGTCTACATGACCGGCATCCAGGCGCTGGTGCGCCTGCCGCTGCAGCAGCGCGCGCGCGATGCCGCGGCCGGATGGAACACGGGCGGCTACATCTCGGGCTACCGCGGTTCGCCGCTGGGCCGCTACGACATGGAGCTGTGGGCCGCCGAGAAGCAACTGAAGTCCGCCAACGTGGTGTTCCGTTCCGGCCTGAACGAGGATCTCGCCGCCACCGCCATCTGGGGCTCGCAGTACGTGGGGACTTTTCCGGGCGCACGGGTCGATGGCGTGTTCGGCATCTGGTACGGCAAGGGCCCGGGCGTGGACCGTTCGGGCGACGTGCTTCGGCACGCCAACCAGGCCGGCACCTCGCCCAAGGGCGGTGTGCTGTGCCTGGCGGGCGATGACCACGGCGCGAAGAGCTCCTCGGTCGCCAACTTCTCCGATCCGATCCTCATGGCGGTCGGCATGCCGGTGCTCTATCCCTCCAACACGCAGGAGTTGCTGGACTACGGCCTGCACGGCATCGCCATGAGCCGCTTCTCGGGCTGCTGGGTGGGCATGAAGGTCGTGACCGACGTCGTCGAGGGCGGGGGCTCGGTCTACGTGGGTGCGGATGCGCCCGTCATCACCGTGCCCGAGGCGCCGAGCCGGCCCGTGGACCCGTTCGGGGCGGGCTACAACATCCGCGGCTTCGACATGCCGCTTCCGCAGGAGGACCGGCTCTACAACCACAAGCATGCCGCGGTGCTCGCCTATGCCCGGGCGAACCGGCTCAACCGCATCGTCGTGGACCCGGCCGGAGCGGGTGTCGGCGTCATCGCGGCGGGCAAGGCCTGGCAGGACGTGCTGCAGGCCCTGGGGCGCGACGATGAAGCAACTGGGGGCGGGTTCGCCGACTTGAAGCTGCTGAAGATCGGACTGGTCTGGCCGCTGGATCCCGAGATCGTGCGCGAGTTCGCGCAAGGGCTGCACACCATCGTGGTAGTCGAAGAAAAGCGGCCCATCCTCGAAGACCAGGTACGCACCATTCTTTACGGTCGCGCGAATGCGCCGCGCCTGGTGGGCAAGCTGTTCGAAGGCGGGCTCTTCGAATCGGGTCCCGCCAACGTCGCCTTTCCGAACGCCAGCGAGATCTCGCCGATACGGGTGACGGAAGTGCTGGCGCGCGTGCTGGGCCGTGAGGTGCCCGTGCCCGCGCAGTGCGCGAGCGCACCCGCGAAGGTGCCGGGGCCGAACCGCGTGCCCGGCTTCTGCTCGGGCTGCCCGCACAACCGCTCGACCAAGGTGCCCGAAGGCAGCCGCGCGCTGGCCGGCATCGGCTGCCACAGCATGGCGCTGCTGGTGAACCCGCAGCAGACCACCACCTGGTCGCACATGGGTGCCGAAGGCGTGATGTGGCTCGGCCAGCAACCGTTCACCGCCGAGCGCCATGTGTTCGCCAACATCGGCGACGGCACGCTGGCGCACTCGGGCTACCTGGCGATTCGGCAGGCCGTCGCGGCGCAGGTGCCCATCACCTACAAGGTGCTGTACAACGGCTTCGTGTCCATGACCGGAGGGCAGGCGGTCGAGGGCAACCTCAGCCCGCCGCAGATCCTCGCGGGCTTCGCGGCGGAAGGCATCCTCAAGATGGCGGTCGTCACGGACGAGCCGCGGCGCTATGCCGCGGTGAAGTTGCCCGAGGGCGTGGCCGTGCACGACCGCACGGCCCTCGACGCCGTGCAGCGCGAGTTCCGCGAGTACCCCGGCGTCTCGGTGATCCTGTACGACCAGGCGTGCGCGGCGGAAAGGCGCCGGCTGCGCAAGCGCGGCAAGCTGCCCGATCCCGATCGGCGCCTGTTCATCAACCCCGCCGTGTGCGAGGGCTGCGGCGATTGCGGCGTGGCTTCGAACTGCATGTCGATCGAGCCGCTGGAGACCGAGCTCGGCCGCAAGCGCCGTATCAACCAGGGAAGTTGCAACAAGGACTATTCGTGCGTGGAGGGCTTCTGCCCCAGCTTCGTCAGCGTCGAGGGCGGAAAGCCGCGCCGCGCCGCTGCGCGCGTCGAGGCACAGGCGGCATCGCCGCGCCCGTACACGCAGGCGCTGCCCGAGCCCGACATCGCACCGCTGCGACGCGCCTGCAGCGTGCTGATCTCCGGCATCGGCGGCACGGGCGTGGTGACCATCGGCCAGACCCTCGCCGTGGCCGCCCATCTGGAGGGCCGCTACAGCTCCAACCTCGATGTCACCGGGTTCTCGCAAAAGTACGGCGCCGTGACCTCGCACGTGCGGTTCGCGCCCGACCCGGGGATGCTGCATGCCACGCGCATCGCCGAGGGCGAGGCCGATGCCTTGATCGGCTGCGACCTCGTCGTCGCGGCCTCGGACGAATCGCTGACGCGACTGCCGGCCGGTCGTGGTCGCGCGGTGGTGAGCACCGGCCTCGTGCCGACCAGCGACTTCGCGCGCAATCCCGACTGGCAGCTCGACCCGAAGATGCTGATCGAGCGCATCGAGGCCGCGGCGGGCACGGCCGATCTCGTGCTGATCGATGGCGAGCGCATGGCCACCGCGCTGGTCGGCGATCCGATCGGCATCAACATGTTCATGCTGGGCCTGGCCTGGCAACGTGGTTTCATTCCCTTGGGGCGGGCCGCGATCGAGCGGGCCATCGAGCTCAACGGCGTGGCCGTGGCCATGAACAAGGAGGCCTTCCTCTGGGGGCGGCGCGTTGGCCATGACCAGCCGGCGGTCGAGCGTCACCTGAAGGCCGAGCAACCGACGCAGGTCATCACCTTCATGCCGCGGCAAGCCCGCGGGCTCGACCAGACCGTCGCGCACCGCATCGAACACCTGCGGGCGCACAGCGGCGAATTGCATGTGCAGCGCTACAAGGAGCTGGTGGAGAAGGCGCGTCAGCTGGAAGCCGGACTTCAGTCGGGCGACGCCCTGGCCAGGGCCGTGGCACACAACTACCACCGGCTGCTGGCGACCAAGGATGAGTGGGAGGTAGCCCGACTGTTCACGCACCCCGACTTCCGATCGGCACTGGAGCAGGAGTTCGAGGGCCCCGTCCGGCTGCGCTTTCACCTCGGGGTCTGGCCGTTCGCACGCAAGGATCCCCACAGCGGCAAGCCCGTGAAGGGCGAAGTCGGCCCATGGGTACTTTTGGCGATGAAGTGCATGGCGCGGCTGCGCGGCCTGAGAGGGACCTGGCTCGACCCGTTCCGCAACGCGGCGGAGCGCACGTTGGACCGTCAGCTGCTGGCGCAGTACGAGGACGACATGCGTGCTGCCCTGTCCGACTTGCGTCCCGAGACCCTGCCCATCGTGACCAAGCTGGCTTCGCTGCCTCAAAGCATCCGGGGGTATGGCCATGTGCGGGAGGCGCAGGCCAGTAAGGCGGCCTTGGTGCGGCAAGAGCTGCTGCGGGAACTCGAGCTGGCACGCGAGCCACTGGCGCGTGCCGCATGACGACCGGGCTCTAAACTGCGGCCCATGCAGGCCGACCACTCAACGAACCTTCAACTCATCCTCATCGTGCTGTCGCCGCCGCCAGGCGTCGACTTCGCCGTCCAGCGCGGCCGCGATGAGCTGGTGAAGCCATTCCTCAAGACGGCAGACGCGGTGTCGTTCGCCGTCACGTTGACACTTGGCCCTTCGCTTGCCGATGGGTCCCCGAACTTCCGGGGCCCTTTCGCGCAAGGCACGCCCGTCGACCGATTCGTGTACGTGAACTCCGGTTTCTACGCAGGCCAGATGGGCACGCCGTGGGAACGAAGGGCGAAGATCAAGCTGGCCGACATTCCGATCGCGCTGGTGGAAAGCGCCGTGGGCAACCCGAATGCCGCGATCGAGGCACGCATCGAAGGAACGATGAAGGATGGGGGGCCGGTGTGTGCGAGTGTTCGGGCGCCGCAGATTTCTTGGCAAGTGGTGAAGCGGTCGGATTGAGTCGGTGAGGGGCCTGAGGAAGTTCCTCCAACAGAATGCAGTCATACAAATCCATGCTGACCCAATGCCGACACCAAAGCTCTACGCAGGCTACGCCAGCCGTTTGACCAAGCTTTTTCAGCGCCCCAATGGATGGCGGTTCCTCGGAGTGTTGGCGGCTGTGGGTCTCACCTTGGTGGTTATTGGCAGGGCGTATCCATCCACTGATCCCGTGGTGGGCCTGATCATCTACGTATTGATGTTCGGCTACTTTGCTCTGATCGCGCCGTGGGTCGCTTTCCCTCGGCCGGTATCGATCGAACCGCACTCGATGGCATACCAAGTATGGGGATGGACTCGCGCCATCCTGTGTTCGCTGATGATTGCCTTTTGCCTATGGGCAATCTGGTTTGGACTCGCACGCTAGGGGGGCCCAGTCCCGCTTTTGTTCTTGCCGCGAAACTGTGGACAGTTTCAAGAGCCCTCGATTGCGAAGTTCCTCGCATGTACTTCTTCCTGCTGCCGCGTCGATCAGGGCTTCTGGCATGGTGTGGCGTGTAGTGTTGCGGCGCGATGGAGTGACTTCGGCAAGACACCAGTCTGATGTTCTGCACCATGCGCAATACCGCGCGCGTGTTCCGTAACGCGATCGCCGAAGAGGTGGTGACCACGGAGAACCATCTCGGCGGCGTTCTCGCCGATCGGGACCCGCACGCCACGACCTCTTCGAGGCCCGTGCTCCGCGCACTATAGAAGCTGTATTTATTGGCGCTTACCGCAACTTCATGCTCAACGGCACCGCGACCCGCCCACTTCTTCCCTAGAGTGGATGCCCCTCTCACTCGCTACCCCACCTAGGGGAGAAGAAAGGCGCAACACACCAATCCACTGAGATATTTGAAGGCTGCCCGCCTCGCGGCAGGTCGTCGGTGCGAAAGCAGCGATGCAGATGCGAGGTATCAAAAGGCGACGGCCAGGGTGTTGTAGCACCCCAGCCGTCTAACCAAGTTCGTGCACAACCCTAGAAAGGACGCACAAAAATGGCTACCAAGACTATAGCCCGGGGTCGCACGCCGGTATCCCCCAGAGAAAACGCCCAAGCCCCGGCGGATCTCCTTGAAAACACCCTCTCCCAACTCGAAGCGCTTCTGTGGGCCTCCCACGGAAAGGACATCGATTGGTGCAGCGGTGACGGGCCTCGCCAACTCGACAACCTGCTCTGGCTCGCAGCGGAACTCGCTCGCAAGGCCGGGGAGTTGTTTCAGTTGAGCGAGATGGCGCGACGTGGCGCGCTTGAGACTGGCGGGTAAGGGCCGGTCTGCGGGCCGCGGGTTCGCGGCCCGTTTTCGCGGGATGGACCTGGCACGAATGGGTACGATCGGCCGGAAGCAGACTCGGACGACAGTTTCACGCAGGAAGATGGAATGATCCACGAATTCAGAGAAGCGATCGTAAGCAGCGGGATGCTCACCGATGTCGAGGTGCGCGAGGACATCGTCGTTGGCCGGGCTCGAGTGTTGGCGGCACAAGCCGACGTTTGGGTCAACGTCGATCCTGAACTCGAGGACGGCGGAGCGCCGGACGCTAAAGTGCTGCTGCACCGCATCGACCAGATACTCGGCGTCTCGCCAACGCAGTGGGGCCTGATCATCGACCAGATCGTCGACGAAATCGAGGCGGCCGTTGGTGACGAGCCAGTGAAGGAATCCACCAGCCTGCGATCCGATCTGGTCTTGAAGTCAGTCGTCGTGTTCGCCGAGGCGACACTTCTGCGCTTCGAAGCGCCACGCCAGTTCCCCGACAGCTGGATCCATGCTCAGCTCGACGAACAACTTGGTTTCGATGACCTTGCGATCGTAGCGCGAGACGTGGATGCAGAAACGATGTCGTTCGATACCGTCGATGATCTGCTGGACCACGTCAGCAAGGACAACACGTCGCGAGAGTCGTAGAGGTGAGACCTCTTCGACGGCGATCCGGTAGTCTCGGGTCCCATGCACCGAGCCGTGAATGCTCGACAGGAGGAGACGCTCTGCAGCTCGACAGGCATCACCACAGTGGGGACCACATGTCGGTGATCGAGGCATACCGCGCTCCTCAATGAAGCAAACCGCACTAGCATCCCTCCTGCAGGCCGCTTGCGGTCGGGAGCAGTCGCTCAACTTGAAAATTCAAGGGTCGAAATGGCAACGAGCGCAATTCGATTCGGTCTGATCTACGTGCATGTTCGCGATAGCAGGCTAGGCGAGCTGTTGAAGGCGATCGCCTACTGGATGCCGGTCGAAATCAGCACTGATGGACGAAATCTTGAGTGGCTGGCACACGCTATTGGAGCTTGGTGTGAAGACTACGAAAACATGCCGCCGGGCCTCAAGGACGTGGAGCTTGACCAGTGGCTTTCTGATGGGGCCAGGGAACAGACTTTTTTGCAGTACCTAAGGCATGTTGCATCGAGGGACGCGCCACCGAATACCTATGACGCGAATGTGGTGCGCAATGAGATCGAGCGAGTCTTGAAAGTGCTTTGGCCGGAGAAGTGACCGCTTCGGATCCTTATCCGTGGTGGACTATGGGACTACAGCCGTCCAAAAGCGGAAGTACAAATGCCCCGATGAACACCGACGACCATGTCGAAGGCCTGGAAGGTTGGTTCCAACCATGGAGCGAGCACGACCTGGCAGCAAGACCACTTGTGAGAATTGGCGGCACATACACCATCTACACGGGCCGTCTGACCGAAACCGAGATCGCAGCACTAGGCAGCCTACCTCTCCGATTACCCGGAGCACGACCGGACTCGTTGGAGTTCTTTAGCGACGCCTCGGGCGATTCTTGTTTTGAAGCGCCCTTTGAGCCATCAGGCATTACCGTGGAGGGCCAAGCGTCACTCAGGCAATGGGCCGCATGGGACGCCGCGTTCAGAGCGACTGTCAGGTTGAGGCGGGATTCACTTAGCCGCCGAGCAGATTGTGGCGAGGTGTGATTGCTGTTCGAGATACCACGCCGAGGGATATTCCTGTCGGTCCCATGGCTCGTCGCTTTCGTACGCTCCTCTACCAAGAAAACCGTAGTAGACGTTCATTGCGTCGAGATGGCATCTCGCCCAGAACACCCACACGCAAGTGCTTTCCCCGAGTAGACGTCTGGCCGCTTCGCCCGCTGGCCCGAGCGCAATGCAGCTCTCAAGACCCTCTTCATCGATCCGAATCTCGTGAAGATAACCTCTGCGCAGTTGGAACTCATCATGCGACGACATCGTCATCTGGAAGGTCTGGTTGTCGGCTGTACTTTCACTGTAGCTTGAAGGTCCGCCGCTGGCCGCGTCCCGCCTCCTAGTCATAGGCAACGACGGCGGCGTGGATTGGCAGTTCGGCTAGCATCCTGGCAAGGCACTCACGGAGTTGCTTCGCATCACGCAGATGGCGGTCTGTGAAGTCGGTCCAGTCGACAAATCGCAGCCGGTGCGGCATGTCCACCAACCCTGTGATTGCGTCCCAGAAGGCGTCCCAGTTCCGGCCGTACCACCCTGGAAGTCGAGCGAGGTCATCAGTCGATTCTGAAGTTCAAGTGAACTGCTCACGTCGCTCAGATCTACCGTCATCTCGTCTTTACGTACCACCATGTCGCTCCAATCTCCTCATTTCTGACACGACTGTGAGCCGCTGTCGAACGTCGGCTTCTGGCCGACTTTAGCCCGCCGTCGCGGCGGCGCAAGGGCCCCTGGGGTCATCAGTTCGTTTGGGAAGCAGCCGTTCAGGTAGCAAGCGCCGTGCGGTTGAGGTCAGGGCAAGAATCTTATTGAAGCAACGAATTCTTCAAACGGCTTCTCCATTTCCTTGAAGAAAACCATAGGGTCCTTTGCCTTGTCCAGAGATCCGGCTCCACATTGGATCATCCACCCGAACCCCGGCGTCTGAGTGACGAAGTGCTTGGTAGCTATTCTGAGCTGCTCGGCGCCTTCACCCTCAGTAACAGTCGCGATTGCCCAGTAAGCCAACGCTCCTCCGATCATGCGCTGTCCCACTTTTTCGATAGCAAGCGGACCGCGGACTCGTGTACTGAGTCTCGCCCGAAATCCCTCTGCATCCAGCGGCTTGCTGGCATATGCCTCATTGAGTTGCTGTTGGGAATACGACCGATAATTCGGCGGCAGATCGTGCCTGTCAATCTGGCAAGTGAAAACGACGTAGCCTCTCTCCCTGACACCCGCGCGGATCGCGACTATCTTTCGGGTAGGCTCACTTGTCACCTTGTATTCCCACCGGTCAGGCAACTCAAAGGAGACGGTAGCCTCCGAAACGGCGACTTGCCGAGAAAGGGCGCTCATCGGCAAGAGCGACATACAAGAAATCGCCAAAAGCAGTGTCGACTTTGGTATGAGGTTCTTAAACTTCGAAAAGGTGCGCATTTTTCCTCCAGTATTGACGAACCTTTAGGCGCGCTTCTTTATCTGCCAGACCGCTTTCATAGGAAAGGGGTGAAGGTCGGCCTGTGGCCGAACTGTGCCACACGGCCGGCATTCCTCCTGCGGCCTGAACCATCGGTCCGGCGCATGCAGATTCAGTCAATGTCGGAAACGCAAAGCACCCACCACAGGTTCCGCGGGCTCTGCCAGACCACATATGCAGAGGAGAGGGTCGACGTTCGCGTCAACTCGCACCAATCGAGGCTGTCGAAGCGGTATGCGAGCAGGTCTGAGAACGGAGCGGGGAACGTGGCGTCCAGGGCCTGGACGACGATCCTCCGGGCATCCTCCACAGTCAGCCCGCCGGTCGCCCGGTGACATCCCCCGTCAAGAACAACCGACACCAATGAGCCCTCGAACTCGAACCGATTCAGAACTGAGAAGGGTACGTACTCTCGCTCAACATGCCCGAGCGGTGTCTGCGTCGCAAGGTCGCTGAAGCGCTCCAGAAACTCGGCCAGCCGCTGAGCGTCGTCGCGACCCCGGATGGAGGGTTTTGGCTTTAAAAACTTCGAAACGACCTCGCCACATTGAGACAGCACCCCAAGAAGCTTGATGAGAGGTTCCTTTTCCACCCGGAACTCGTCGGCTGACGTAAATTGCATCGACATTCCTGTTCTTCAGTCTTGGGGTCGTGGTCGAACGTCTGGTGTTGGCCGACTGTAGCCGGTCGCATAGCCGTCGCTTATCTGCTCACACTTGTGCTCACCAAAGGTCCAGTCGGTCAAACTGAAATCGGACAGTTTCTGCACTAGCCGGGACATCCCCGAAGTTGAAGACGAGGCCGCGCGCCCGGACCAGTCCCTCAGCTTGATCGACTACTTCGCCGCAACCGCGATACCCGTAGCTCCCGTGACACTCCAGTTGCTCTGCACTAGCAAGCGCTTTCTCATCTGCCGGCCAGTCTTGCAGGTACGGAGACTCCAGTTCGTCAACCATGACCGGATGCAGCAGGTTGGGAACTGTTTGGCCAACCTTGTAAGAGCACTGAAAGCAGAAGGCCACCACCGTGGCCACATCGCTGGAAAGCGTAACGTTGGCGTCCCCGCTATCTCAAAGCCAGTGGATGCTCGAAATGGTGAGGTGACTCATCGAAGTTGCGATTCTTGGTTCGATTGACAGCTTGTATTGAACGACCGCTGTTGGCCGAATTTAGACCTCGGCGTCGTGGACTTCGCGCCCCAATGCCAAGGACATTCTGGCGCACAGAACTGTGAGCCACCCGGTCCACAAAAGCGTCTCGACCTCGCCAAAAAATTGAATACCGCTGGGTTCGACCGAGGAGCCGATGTAGCGCGCATCACCCTCTCGACCGTACCAAGCCGGGCCGTCTTGGTCGTCTAGCCAGCCATCCAGCGATGCATAGACGGCCGCGACCTTCTCCCACTCCTCGTTGGAAAGGTCATACGGAATATTCAGGGTGATGTCTTGTCGCAAAGCGGCTTCTCCTGTCCGCGGCCGTGGCAATCGGCCGCTATCCCACGAATTCTGAGCCGCAGCCGGTCGGCTGCTTTTGCCCGACTGTCGGTGGTCGCGCCGATGTCGAAGAAAGAGAGAAAGTGGTGCGAGTATCAACGCGGCCGTGACAACACGCTGTGCGCTATCTCCTCGATGTGCGTAGAGGTCGCAGTGCTACTGATCTCCTGCAGCGTGAGTAGCAGAGAAACGCCGTCGACCGATGTAACGCCGGAGTTCAACATGCGACCGACCATGACGATCCCGAGTTCGCTTGGCTGGCGTGCCAGAGAAGAAAGAAGCGCTGACTCGTAGTTCGGAAGCTTTTCCAACCCGTGAACGAGACTCCACATCACTCCGTGTCCGTCTTCCTCGGGATAGCGCTCAAAGACACTCAGCATTTCGGGGATTGCCTGTTCTGGAGAGCCTGCTTGCCAAAGTTCATCCAGCAGCACGTCCAGGCGGCGCCAGTCGCCATCGTCATCGGGTGCGAACTTGGCAATGTCGCGGGCTATGGTTTTTATTTTTCGAGGCACCGGGAGTCCTAGGCTATTGGCTGCTCTTTGGCCGTCAGTTCTCGCTCATCCAGGCCGAGCGCGAAGCGCGGCATACAGTGCAGTACCAAACGCTCACACGCATAGGCATATTCTTGCGGCCCTCCGTCGACACTGGGTCAGCAGCCGCATGCGGAAATGTGGCCCGCCTCGCGTTGAGGTATGTCTGGCTGTAGTCGATACACCCATCAATCACCTCGACGACTTCAGGCTGCAGCAAACCATCATGCAACTCGCAGACCCTCAACGCGTCTGCGATTTGTGTCACGGCCATCTGGTGCTCGGGATGCCGCACGAAGAACTTCTGGAGTTCGACTTCCTGCCAATATCGAAGCCGCGGCACTGCTCCAGCCGCCACGAATCGACGATACCCTTCTTCCCCGAGCGCCGCGCGGAACGCCGCTCTAAAAAGAGCATTTTCAATCGAATCCATATTGCACAAGTCGGAACAGCTGGTGGAATCTGTGAGGTCTGAAAGCCGGTGGCGGCGAGCGGCTCCTTTGAGGCGAATTCTGCCTCAACACTGAGCGGCTGCTTCTGGCTGCGGATTCAACCGGTCGATGCAACACACTGACAACTGCTTAGGCAGAAGGAGTGTTGCATCGACCGGTTGAATCCGCAGCCGAATGTAGCCAAGCCATTCGCCGGTGAGAAGGGCTCTTTGCAGTCCTTCTACAAATCGAGAGCAGACATTCAAATACCAACGGCTATTGCCCCTTAGGTTCCGTTACTCCGGAAGACACACCGGACCCTTTTGTGTACGCAAGTAGTCTTGCGAGAGTTTTCTTAACCTAAAGGGTGATGGCTCCCAAGAAGCGTCTCCTGATCTACGGCGTTCCATGACCCGCTGACAAATCCCCGCTCCGGCTCTGTTGATATATCTGTACTCGTAGTCGCTAGCGACTGGGAAAGTGAGGTAGTGGTTGCAGTGAATGAAGGTTGCCGTTCCGTACCCAAGGGTGCTGCTGATATTGGCCTGAATTCCAATGGAGTGCTCGCGATCTGCTTCGAGAAAGATGGTTCTGTCGCTATCGAGAGCAACGCCGATCTGCTGAAAATCGGTACAAGTCTCTGTATTGCCGTAGTACACGGAATTCAAGATGACAAAGTCGCGCGAATTTGCGACCAAGGTAAATCTGCTCGTTTTCTTCCCCTGCGGGGCCTCATACATCTTGGGCGCTGTGCATGCGGACAGGACGAGAGTGATCAGAACCAGGCTCTTGCGCATCGTATGCATATGGATTGGCAATCTTCAAGAGAACAAGGCAGCGAGACCGACGCACATGAGGCATCTACAGTTGATCCGATCAAAGCCTTCACATCGGAATGCGGAAATTTCGAGTTGCTCGATACATCGATCTCAAGCAACTCTTCGCTGCCAGGATCGTCGAACTCCAATTGATCGATACGAGGTGAGCGCATTGTGCTGGCGAACTTCTGGTTGTGGCCGACTGCGGGCTCAACCCATACGTGTGCCGGCTTCAGCGCTTGGGTAGACGACCGCGAAATCGGCAGGGCGCTCCGTCTCATCAAGCAGTGAAGCTCCCACTCTGGCTGAATCGGCCAACCGGTTCTCATAAATCATTTCATTCTCTAGGAGTTCGATCACGAAATGGAGTGCGGCATCCAGGTTATCTGTGGACAGGTAGATGAGCATTGCATCGGTACCCTCTTCGTAGTCGTAGCCGCTGTCGGTCAAAATTCCGCTAGAAAGCTCGGTCAAGCGATCAGGTACGACGTATCGAAGATCGGTATCTGGGTTCTCCATGCGGCCTGGATCAAGACGAATCAGGACTGACGGCATATTCGCATCCTCCACGTACTTTCCGCTCGCCTTCAGGCGCTTGACGACCAGCGCCTCCTCAGGCACTCAGCGAAGCTTGAGGAAGGCTTAAACGCGCTCCAAAACTGGACCCCACGTGCCAGTTGGATAGATGAAGATGTTAAACCGACCTTGACCCCTGTCGTGACCACTCACCTCGGCGAAGCTGTTCTGAGAAAAGGCCCGCACGAATGTTCTTTCAACTTGTAGCAGCGCATCGAAGCGTCGTGGACGCACTTGGAAAGCTGGACGATGAACTGACTGCGAGGCGGGCGAAGGATGATTGTGTGCGAACTGGAAGCTCAGGTCGGACGTCCGCCCCTGGCCGAATTCCGGCGCTCGATCGCGCCCAAGTTCACCTCGATCAACGAGTCGCGAAGTCGAACCTCAGCTGGCAGAGATGGCAGCGTCACGGCGATATCGCGCAGCCGCCTCACTCAATGCGACCGCGTCCCCGACATCAAATTCACCAACCGCGCCGTGGAACTCACCCCCAGCTTGCTCCGCGCACTGCGCAACTGGTGATCCACCGTCGAGAACGACCGATTGAGTCGCCGCGCAATCTCCTTGTAGCTCAACCCATCGACCGCCAGCCGAGCCACCGTGCGTTCAGCCGGCGTCAGGCTCTCGAGCAGATCGATCGCATCGCCGCCGTGCACCGGCCGGCCCACATCCCGCTGCACGCCACTGGCCATGCGCTGCGCCGCGCTCATCACCGGCCCCAGCACCACCGCCGCGATCTCCTCGAAGCGCGCCCAGCGCTCGTCGCGCGCCGGTTCGCAGGCATCCATCCAGTCGACGCACATCAGCCCCAGCGGCCGCGTGCGGTCCATGATCGGCGCGGCCATCTTCACGCGCGTGCCCATGCGCAGCAGTTCGGCGCGCGTGCTCTGGCCGAGCCGGCGTTCCTGCTCGACGTCGCGCAGCACCACCACGCCGTGCGCATGCCAGACGGTCTGCACGCCGCAGTCGGCGGCGTCGATGGCGAGGCCGATGACCGAGGGCACGTCGCGGTCGCGGCGCAGGGCCTCGGCCTGGGGGCGGTAGCAGGCTTCTTCGGGGCGGCCGAAGCCGCAGTCGACGCGGTCGGCGTCGAAGGCCTCGCGCAGCCAGCCGGCGGCGAAGCGCCAGCAGTCGTCGGGTTCGTCGAGGTGCAGCAGCAGGTGCGCGGCCAGGTCGCGCGCGGGCCGCCAGCGCAGGGCGCCGTGGCCATCCAGCAGGCTGCGGCGCAACTGGCGTTGCGCGGCCATCAGCTCTTCGTCGTTCATGCGCCCATCTCCGACTGCACATCCAGGTCGGCCGGATGATAGCCAGTCCGGGCGGGGCGTCGGCATGGGGTTTGCCTATTTGGCGGCCGGCCGGGCGGCCGCGATCTCCGCGCTGAGGTCGTGCGTGCGCTTGATGACGTACTGGTGCAGCAGCTGCATGTCCTCGGGCTTGAGCACGCCCGCGAAGCCCGGCATGCCGCGGTTGATGCGCGCGCCGCTCACGGTGGCCGCGAACAGCTCGTGCTGCTCGGGCTTCATGTAGCGCAGGTCGGGCACGACGCCGCCGCTGACGGCATTGAGGCCGTGGCAGGAGCCGCACAGGCCGTTGAACATCAGGCGCGCCTGCTTGATCTGCTCGGCCGAGGCGGTGAGCGGCGGCACGTCGGCGGCGCGCGGCAGCGCGGGCGCGAGCCTGGCGGGCGGCAGCTTCTGGCTGGCGCCGAGCTTGAAGGTGACGACGCGCGCCTCGGGCCGCACGCGGGCGCTCAGCGAGATCGGGCCGGTGATGTGCGGGAAGGCGCCGCCCCAGCCGACCATGAAGCTCACGTACTGCTCGCCGTCGACCTCGTAGCTGATCGGGCCGGCCATGGCGCCGCTGTTGACGGGGCTCTGCCAGAGCTGCTTGCCGTTGTCGGCCGCGTAGGCCACGGCGCGGCCATCGGCCGTGCCCTGGAACACGAGGTTGCCCGCGGTGCTCAGGGTGCCGCCGTTCCAGGCGCTGGCGTAGTCGTGCGACCACGCGGCCTTCTGGCGCACCGGGTCCCAGGCCAGCAGGCGGCCCTTCCAGGCGCCGCGGATCTGGGCCTCGATCTTGGGGTCCTCGGGCAGCTCGGGCACCTCCAGGCCGAGGTTGACCACCGACTTGGTCGGCAGGAACAGCGGTTCCTTCTGCGCCTCGAGCTCGGCCATGGTCTCCTGCGCGGGCAGGTAGACCAGCCCGGTCTTCGGGTTGAAGGACATCGGGTGCCAGTTGTGGCCGCCGAGGAAGGCCGGGATCACCAGCTTCTTCTGCTCGCCGGGCCCGTAGTTGCCGGCGCCGGTCTCCACCGGCCGGCCGGTCTTCAGGTCGATGTGCGATGCCCAGTTGACCGGCACGTAGTTCTTCGCCGAGATCAGCTTGCCGTCGGTGCGGTCGAGCACGTAGAAGAAGCCGTTCTTCGGCGCCTGCATCAGCACCTTGCGCAGCTTGCCGTCGATGCGCAGGTCGGCCAGCACGATGTGCTGGGTGGCGGTGTAATCCCAGCGATCTGCGGGCGTGGTCTGGTAGTGCCAGACGTAGTCGCCGGTGTCGGGGTCGAGCGCGACGATCGACGACAGGAACAGGTTGTCGCCCTTGCCCTCGCTGCGGAACTGGTAGTTCCACGGCGAGCCGTTGCCGGTGCCGATGTACAGCAGGTTGAGTTCGGGGTCGTAGGCCATCGAGTCCCAGGCCGTGCCGCCGCCGCCCCACTTGACCCAGCCGTTGCCCGACCAGGTCTTCATCGCCATGGCCATGGCCTTGTTCTCGGGCGGCTGGGCCGGGTCGCCGGGCACGGTGAAGAAGCGCCAGGCCTGCTGGCCGGTGTCGGCGTCGTAGGCCGTGACGTAGCCGCGCACGCCGAACTCGGCGCCGCCGTTGCCGATCAGCACCTTGCCCTTCACGATGCGCGGCGCGCCGGTGATGGTGTAGCTCTTGCTCTTGTCGAGCACGGTGTCGACCGACCAGACCTGCTCGCCGGTGCGCGCGTCGAGCGCGATCAGCCGGCCGTCGAAGGCGCCGACGTAGACCCGGCCCTTCCACACGGCCACGCCGCGGTTGACCACGTCGCAGCAGCCCTGGCTCAGCGACTCGGCATTCACCTTCGGGTCGTGGCGCCACAGCAGCTTGCCGGTGCGCGCGTCGAGCGCGTAGACGATGCTCTCGGCGCCGGTGGTGTACATCACGCCGTCGACCACGATCGGCGTGGCCTCCACGCCGCGGTCGACGTCGAGCTTGTAGGTCCAGGCCATGCCGAGCTTGCCGACGTTGCGGTCGTTGATCTTCGCGAGCGGGCTGAAGCGCTGCTCGTCGTAGGTGCGGCCGTGGCTCATCCAGTTGCCCGGCTCGCGATCGGCCGCCGCGATGCGCGCGCCGTCCACGGCCTGGGCCGCGGCCGCGCCGGCGAGGGCGCAGCCGGCCAGCAGCAGCGCGAGGCGCGCAGGCGGGCGAAGGCCGGTGAGAGCGAGCGGAAGGCGGTGGGGCATCGTGACTCCTGAGTTTTTGTCGGTTGTTGTGAGGGGGCCGGGGCCGGCGAGGGCAGGGCAGCGGCCCTCGGGATTCTGGAAAGCGCCCGCGCGCCTGGCTATCGCGAGCTTTCGCGATAGGGTTTGCCGCAGGGGCGGCGCGCCGGGCCCCGGGGAAAGGCCCCGGGAATACCCCGTCGCGAATGTTCGCGATGCCACGAATGCGGCGGGCTCGCAGACTGCGCCCCATGAGCCTTCAAACCTACCCCAATACCGTCGACAACCGTCCGGTCACGTCGGAGCGCAGCTTCGAATCGAAGAACCCCGCCACCGGCGAAGCCATCGGCCTCGTGCCGCATTCCACGGCCGAGCAGATCGAGCAGGCCGTGCGCGCGGCGCGCAAGGCGCAGCCGGCCTGGGCCGCGCGCCCCGACGCCGAGCGCCGCGCGCTGCTGATGAAGGTGGCCGAGGTGCTGCACGGCAATGCCGAGTACCTGGCCGGCTGGGTCACGCGCGAGCAGGGCAAGCCGCTGGGCGGCGTCGGCCCGACCGAGGTGCCGGGCGCGCGCTTCGAGCTGTTCGGCTGCGAGGCCTGGACCCAGGTGCCGGCCAGCCTCGAGATGCCGGTGGACGTGGTGTTCGAGGACGCCACGCGTCGCGACGAGATGCACCGCAAGCCCTTCGGCGTGATCGCGGCGATCGCGCCGTGGAACTGGCCACTCTTGATCGCCATCTGGCAGATCGTGCCCTCGCTGCGCGCGGGCAACACGGTGGTCATCAAGCCCTCGGAATACACCAGCATCGGCACGCTCGAGATGGTGCGGCTGATCGCCGAGGTGCTGCCGCCCGGCGTGCTCAACACCGTCAGCGGCACCGGCGAGGTCGGCGGCTGGCTGGTCGAGAACCCCGACGTCGACAAGATCATGTTCACCGGCTCGAGCGCCACCGGCGCGAAGATCGCGGCCGCCGCGGCGCGCAACCTCACGCCCACCACGATCGAGCTCGGCGGCAACGACGCCGCCATCGTGCTGCCCGATGCCGACCCGAAGGCCATCGCCATGGACCTGTTCTGGGGCGCCTTCCTCAACATGGGCCAGACCTGCGCCTGCGCCAAGCGGCTGTACGTGCCCGATGCGCTGCACGATGCGGTGGTGGCCGAGCTCAAGGCAATCGCCGAGGCGATGCCGATGGGCGACGGCGCGCAGCCCGGCATCGCGATGGGGCCGATCCAGAACCGCATGCAGTTCGACAAGGTGCGCCGGCTGGTCGACGAGGCGCGCGCCGGCGGCGCGACCATCGTCTGCGGCGGCGAGCCGCGCGCGGGCGCCGGCAACTTCTATCCGCTCACGTTGGTCACCGACATCGCGGACGGTGCGAGCCTGGTCGACGAGGAGCAGTTCGGCCCGGTGCTGCCGGTGATCCGCTACCGCGACATCGACGACGCGATCGCGCAGGCCAACCGCGTCGACGTGGGCCTGGGCGCCTCGGTGTGGGGCACCGACATCGAGCAGGCGCGCGCGGTCGCGTCGCGCATCGAGGCCGGCACCGTGTGGATCAACCAGCACGGCGCGATCCACCCGATGGTGCCCTTCGGCGGCGTCAAGGGTTCGGGCTGGGGCCTGGAGTTCGGCATCGACGGGCTCAAGGCGGTGACGCAGCCGCAGGTCATCAGCCTGAAGAAGAAGCCGCAGTAGCCAACGCCACCGGATGGCATTTGCCGGCACGGGCCGGGCGTCGCGCACGCTCGGCCCGTGCCGTTTTGGGGTGTCGCGCTCCTACAGGAGGCCGCGCCGCGAACTGACCTGGCGATTTTTCGTGGGGCCTAAGTTGATCCATGTCGGGCATCCGGTCCGGCGGATCTCAACCTTCCGGCCTTGCCGGATTTCCCCAAGGAGCATTTCCATGAATCGCACGTCTCACCTGATCGCAGCCCTCGCACTCACCGCCGCCGGCGCCGCCTTCGCGCAGGGCAACCCGCCCACCACCGCGCCGCCGAACCCGGCCACCGCCGCCGGCCAGCAGAGCCCCGCGGGCGGCCCGATGGGCACCACCGGCACCACGCCGCAGAACAACACCATGGCCGCCACCCCGGCACCGGCTCCGATGCGTGGCAACGCGATGTCGCAGGACTCGGGCAGCAGCAACATGGCCGCCGCACAGCCGATGCGTCCGGCGCGCGCCGACCGCAACTGAGGCCGCGGGCTTCAGTGATGCACACAGGCATTCCGTATCCGCGGGCGGCGGCGGCAGCGCTGCTGCTCGCGAGCGCGGCGGCGTTCGCCGCTCCGCCCGCGATGCCCGCGGCCCCGCTGACGGCCGATGCCCAGCGCATCGCCCAGGCCGCGGTCGCGGCGCGCGACAACGCGGGCGGCGCCTTCGCGGTGGTCGACAAGAAGGCCGCGAGCGTCTTCGTCTTCGACGCGAAGGGCACGCTGCTAGGCTCATCGCCCGTGCTGCTGGGTCTCGCGCGCGGCGACGATTCGGTGCCGGGCATCGGCGAGCGCCCCATGGCCAAGATTCGCCCGCATGAACGCACCACGCCGGCCGGACGCTTCGCTTCCGAGCCGGGGCGCAACACGGGCGGCGAGGACATTGTCTGGGTCGACTACGACGCCGCGATCTCCATGCACCGCGTGCGCACCACCAACAAGGCCGACCGCCGGCTCGAGCGGCTGGCCTCGCCCACCATCGCGGACAACCGAATTTCCTACGGCTGCATCAACGTGCCCGCCGCCTTCTACGACGCCTACGTGAAGCCCGCGCTGGGGCAACGGCGCGGCGTGGTCTACGTGGTGCCCGAGTCCTCGCCGGTGGCCACGCGCTTCGATTTCCTGAATCCGGCGAAGGATGCGCGCGCGCCATCCGCTGCGCGGCCGGCGCTGTAGGCATCCGCGAAGATCCTCCGCACGCTCCTGCGACACAATGCCGCATGCCGACGCATGGCGGCATGCTCATCGAAGGAGACACACCCATGGCAAGTGCGGACGCCGCGCCGCCCGTTCAGGACCCCGCGCTGCTGCGCCGCCTGCTGCGCGCCAAGGACCGCATGGACGCCGCCTCGCACGAGGAATGGCCGGTCGAGCGGCTGGCGCAGGTCAGTGGCGTTTCCGAGGCCCACTTCGCGCGCTCGTTCAAGCAGGCCTTCGGCACCCCGCCGCATCGCTACCTGCTCACGCGCCGCATCGAACGCGCGAGCGCGCTGCTGCGCGAAACCGAACTCTCGATCACCGACATCGCCTTCGCCACCGGCTGGTCCAGCCTCGGCACCTTCGGGCGCACCTTCCGCGACATCACGGGCGGCAGCCCGGGCGAGGTGCGCACGCGCGGCAAGGGCGAGGCGCAGGCCTTCGGGCCCGTGCCGGCCTGCATCGTCAGCGCCTCGCAGCGGCCGCATCTCCAAACAGCAGTTTCGGAGAAGCGCCGCCAGGCCGCGGCCGGTACAAACGAGGCCGAACCACAGGAGATTCCATGAGCCAAGGTATTGAAACGGTCGGTCTGTACGTGCGCGATCAGGAGGAGGCCCTCGCCTTCTACGCGGGCAAGCTCGGCTTTCGCGTCCACACCGATGTCGGCAACGGCGACTACCGCTGGTTGACCGTGCAGCATCCCGAGCAGCCGGCGTTCCAGCTCGGCCTGTTCAAGCCCGGCCCGCCGGTGCACGACGCGGCCACGGCCCAGGCGCTGCAGGCGATCGTCGCCAAGGGCGCGATGCCGCCGCTGGTGCTGAGCGTCGACGACTGCCGCGCCAGCTACGAACGGCTGCGCGCCCAGGGCGTGGAGTTCACGCAGGAGCCGGTGGAGCGCTATGGCACCGTGGATGCCGGCTTCCGGGACCCGTCGGGCAACGGGTGGAAGATGATCCAGCGCGCCGGCTGAGGCCGCGGCTCAGCGCTTGACGAAATAGTCCTTGGCACCCGTCGCGTCGAGCACGGCGTTGAGGGCGAAGGCCACCGCGAGCCCGCGGCCATCCACGGCCTGGGCGGGTGGCGGCAGGCCGTCCGTGGTCAGGAAGCTGCGTGTGCGCGTCTCCCAGCGGGCCGAGGGGTAGAGCCCCTGGTTCGGGTCCGACGCCATCAGCGGCTTGGCCCCGACCCAGCTTCTCTTGATGTAGGACGACGAAGCGGCCTGCGACGCAGCGGCTTCGAGGAGCGGGTCGCTCGCGGACTGCGCGAGCGACTCCGCGAAGGCATGGCCGTGCGACAGCAAGACGGCGAGCACGCCGGTGGACAGCAGCAATTTCATTTTTTCTCTCCCTGTTCGATCGTGTCGGCGCGGGGCCGACGGGCATGCGGCCCGGCGTCGCCGTGCCGCGCGCGCATCTTAGCGTCACGATCGGCGGGCCCGCGCGTGCCCGCGTGCCCCGCGTTCTTCAGCCCACGAAGTTGCCGCTGCTGTTCAGCAGGATCTGGCTGACCTGGCTGCTGGCGCGCGATCCGCCCGCGTAGTCGAAGCGCCAGCCGTCGAGATCCACCGCGGCGCGGCGCTTGAACTGGGTCAGCAGCTTCGCGCGCCCGGGCTCGGTGCCCGCGCCGGCGATGACGGCGCCCGCATAACGGCCGCCGAGGTAGCCGGCAAAGCTGGTCGGCGAGGGGTCCTCGTCGAAGTAGCGCTGCAGCGCGTTGCGGTAGCTGCGCACGATCGCCACCTTGCTGGTGCGCGGATCGGGCACCACGCGCGTGAAGATGATCGGCACGCCCTTGCCGGGGCTCAGCTGCAGGAAGGTGTTGGTGTCGACGTCGGACAGGCACACCACGGTGCGCTGCACGCCTCTTTTGGCGAGCCCGCGCGTGAACAGCGCCAGCTCGATGGCGTCGCCCGTGAACAGCAGGAAGTAGGGCGTGCTGGCGGGCAGCTGGCCACCGAAGGCTTCGAGGTCGCGGCCCTTGGGCGCCGTCAGCACCTGCGCCTCGAGCTTGAGCCGCTCGGCGATCTGCGCCATGCCCGGCTGCAACGCCGTGGCGTGGGCGGCCGTCGGGTACACGATGCCGATCTTGGCCACGCCCATGGTCGCGAGGTTCTTGAGCACGTGCCGGATCTGGTCCTCGCGCGATGCGAACAGGGCGAACAGGTTCGGGTTCGCATCGAAGCGCGAGTCGGCGAGCCAGGGCGCGACATGCGCGATCTCGAGGCGGCCGCTGTCGGCGTGCGCGAGGCTCGCGAGCGCGAGGCGTTCTCCCACGGTGCCCACCAGCGCCACCTGCGCGCTGTCCTCGCCGATGGCCTTGAGCGCGGCCTGGGCGTCGGCGTCCGAGTCGCCGACCTCCACGGCCTTGAGCTGCACGTTGAGCCCCGTCGTGGCCTTGAGCTCCGCGAACGCGAGCCTGAAGCCGGTCGCGTAGTCGCGCGACAGCGCCTGCTGGCTCGGCGACGTGTCCATGAGCTGCGTGACCCGCACCGCCGGCTGTTCCGTGGCGCGGGAACCCTGGGCGAAGCTGGCGCCGACGGACGACGCGAAGGCCATGGCCGTCGCACCACGAAGGACTTGGCGGCGGCTGGGGCGATGCAGGCTCATGCGGCCATGCTAGGTGGAATTTATGACATCGGTGCTCGCCGCCGCGCTTGCATCGGCGGGCTCGCAGGCTGTCACGAAAGTGTCGTCTTGAGTCCTTAAGTTTCAGGCCCCGGGCGATTCGCGTCGCTCCTCCCTTCTGGAATCGACGGCTGCGCGACAGGAAATGGCAGGTTCCCCGCTATTGGGTCATGTGGTCGCGCTGGCACGAAGACTGATCTCGCTGTCTCTCATGGCCGGGGCGGGCGCCGCGCATGCGCAAGCGATCGAGTCCGTGACCACCGCGCCGGGATCGAGCGAGTCGCAGATCGAATTCAACATCCCGGCCCAGCCATTGCCCATCGCACTCGACCAGTTCGCCAACGCGGCGCGGCAGTCGGTGCTGTTCGACGACGAACTGGTGGATGGCCGCAGCTCGGCGGCCGTGCAGGGGCGCTACACGCCGCTGGCGGCACTGCATGCGCTGCTCGCCGGAACCGGCCTGACGGCGGAGAACGTCGGGGGCCGCCAGGACCGGATCGCGGCCTTCGTGCTGAAGACAGCTCCGGAGGTCGCGACCCGCGATGTTCCCGCCGAGCTGCATCGCCGCTACGACGGCGCGGTGCAGGCCGGGGTGTGGAAGGCCCTGTGCGCCGACCCGCGCACCGCCCCCAGCGACTACCGCGCGATGCTGCGCTTCCAGGTGGATGCCGCCGGCCTGGTGCGCCAGGCGCGCCTGCTCGCCTCGACCGGCAACCGGCAGCGCGACGCGGCCGTGATCTCGACGCTCTCGGCGCTGCGCGTCGAGCCGCCGCCGCCCGACCTCAGGCAGCCGCTGACGCTGATCGTGCTGCCGCTCGATGCCGTCGCGCAGGCGCGCGTCTGCCAGCCGGTGCCCTGACCATGGCCGAAGACGTCCTGCCGCTGTTGCGCAGCTTCCTGGTCCAGCGCTATGGCGACCTGAAGCGCCGGCTGCGTCGCACGGTGGGCAACGACGAGCTCGCCGACGATGCGCTGCACGACACCTGGTTGCGTTTGCAGCGCGGCGAGATCCAGGGGCCGATCGCCAATCCGCAGGCCTACGTGATGCGGATGGCGGTCAACTTCGCGCTCGAGGCGCGGCGCGGCCAGCAGCAGCTGCTGTCCGCCGAAGACGCGCAGGCGCTGCTCGACCTGGTGCCCGACGGCGCGGCCGGGCCGGACCGGGTGGCCGAGGACCGCTCGCAGCTGCAGGCGCTCCACGAGATCCTCGAGAAGATGCCGGCGCGGCGGCGCGACATCCTGCTGCTGGTGCGCTGGGAGGGCTGGTCGCAGCAGGACGTCGCCAAGCACCTGGGGGTGTCGCTGCGCACCGTCGAATACGAATTGAAAGCGGGCCAGGACTACTGCGCGACCCGCCTCGCGCAGCGAAACGGCAGGCCGGGATGAAGATGTCGAGAAGAAATAGTTCGGGGATTCGCCGCGCGAAATCCATCTTGAGAGAAGGCAGGCGTGCGACGGACCGCACGGGCAGCGCGAGGCGAAGGAGCTGAGATGCGCGACCTCTCCGATTCATCCGACAAGACCGATTTCCCCGAGCTGCTGCGCCAGGACGCGCATGCCTGGCTGGTGCTGCTGACCTCGGGCAAGGCGACGCAGGAGGACGCGCAGGCGTTCCAGCGCTGGCGCGCGCTCGGCCCGCGCCATCAGAAGGCCTTCGAGGAGGCGCGCGACCAGTGGCGGCTGCTGAAGCCCGCCTTCGGCAAGCTGCTGGGCACGCGCGCGGAACTCGCGCGCCACCACCAGCGGCTGCTGCAGCGGTCGTCGCTCGGTCGTCGCGTCTTCCTGGGCGCGGCCGTGAGTGCCGCGGCGGTCGCGGGCGTGGCCGTGGTGCATCCGCCGCTGGGGCTGTGGACGCCGCTGGACGAGTGGAACGCGGACTACCGCACCGCGACCGGCGAACAGCGCTCGGTGGCGCTGACGAGCCAGGTCGACGTGACGATGAACACCCGCACCAGCGTACGCCAGGTCGCCGCGGAGGGCCGGACCGTCGGCCTGATCCTGCTGGCCGGCGAGGCGGCGGTCGACGTGCGCGCCGCCGAGCGCGCCTTCGGCGTGGTCGCGGGCAAGGGGCGCAGTCTTTGCGAGGGCGGGAAGTTCGAGGTGCGCTTTCTCGATGGCAAGGCCTGTGTGACCTGCATCGAGGGCGCGGTGCGCGTCGAGCATCCGGCGGGCAGCCTGTCGTTGCGTGTGGGGCAGCAGGCGAGCTACGACGTCGCGTCGATCGGCGCGCCGGTCGCGGTCGATCCGGCCGATGCGGCGGCCTGGCGCCGGGGCGAGCTGGTGTTCAAGCGCAGCCCGCTGTCCGCGGTGATCGACGAGATCAACCGCTACCGGCCCGGGCGCGTCGTGCTGATGGCGCCGTCGCTGCGCCACAAGACCCTCAGTGCCCGCCTGCAGTTCAAGGCGCTCGATGCGGCGCTGCTGCAGATCCAGCGCTCGTTCGACCTGAGCGCGCGGTCGTTGCCGGGCGGTGTGCTGATCCTGAGCTGAGGGTGGATTCGATGACCGCGTCATGACAGCGGTCGTCGGCCCGGGAGAAAAAAATTCTTCGGGGTTTCGCGCGGTACCAGCCATCTAGAAGGGACGGGCCTTGCATCGGCGGCTTCCAGCCGCAGCGGTGTCGGGTTCTCTCCGGAAATGGCGGGCCGCGCGAGCGGCCGGCCGTGGCAACGACTCAACCAGCGGGCGGGAACATCACATGAGCACAGGCGGACGCAACGGCGCGGCCAGGCAGGCGACACAGGCGAAGCACCATCCACGGGCGAGGCACGATCTGCGGAGGGCGCCGATCGCGCGGGCCATCGCGATGGCGCTGGCGGCCGGCGGCCTGCTCGGCACGGCGCATGCGCAGCGCGCGTTCAGCGCGGGCTGGATGGCGCAGAAGAACATGGCGCAGAACACCGCCATCGCCACGGGCCGGCTGCCCAACGGCATGCCGGCGTCGAGCCTGACGAGCACGCAGGCGCAACAGCAGCAGGCCAATGCACAACTGCAGCGCTCCATCGGCAACCTCAACCTGGCGGCGCAGGCGATCGCGGCGCAGCAGGGCGCGCAGGCCGCGGCACGGCAGGCGGCCGCGAACGATCCGGCGTCCGTTCCCGATGGCCTGGCCGACGGCGGCCTCAAGGTCGACACCGATTCGCTGACCGCCGGCTGGCTCAACGCCAGCGCGCCCGTGCAGACCGTGTCGAACGGCCGCACCAACGTCGCGATCCGGCAGACCGCCGACCGCGCGATCCTGAACTGGGAGAGCTTCAACGTCGGCAGGCAGACGACGGTGGAGTTCCAGCAGCAGTCGGCCTGGAGCGTGCTGAACAAGGTCAACGATCCGCAGGCGCGGCCCTCGCAGATCCAGGGGCAGATCAAGGCCGACGGCACGGTGATGATCGCCAACCGCAACGGCATCGTGTTCTCGGGCTCGAGCCAGGTCGACGTGCGCAACCTGGTGGCGGCCGCGGCCAGGATCACCGACAACCAGTTCACGAGCGGCGGCCTGTACGGCGCCAGCGTGGCGACCCCCACCTTCACCGACGCGCTCGGCAAGGTCGAGGTCCAGGCCGGCGCGAAGATCACGACCACCGAGCCGCGCTCGGTCACCGACGGCGGCGGCTACGTGATGCTGCTGGGCACCGAGGTCTCCAACGCGGGCGAGATCGCCACGCGCAAGGGCCAGGCACTGCTGGCCGCGGGCGACAGCTTCCTGATCCGCAAGGGCGTGGGCACCGACGGCAACACCTTCTCCACCACGCGCGGCAGCGAGGTCGCGCCGCAGTTCATTGCCGACAGCACCGCGGGCAAGGTCGTCAACAGCGGCCTGCTGCTGGCGCGCGAGGGCGACATCACGCTCACGGGCCGCGACCTGCGGCAGAACGGCGTGGCCGTGGCCACCACCACGGTCAACACGCGCGGCACGGTCCACCTGCTGACGTCGGCCAACGATGCCAAGGGCACCGTGCGCATGGGCGAAGGCGCGGTCACGGCCATCGTGACCGAGGACGACGGCAAGACCACCGCGCTCGACTCCCAGCGCGATGCGCTGATCAAGGACTCGGCCGCACTCGACCAGCTGCGCGCCCTGGCGGCCGCCACCTCCGGCAGGAACTTCGACAACCTGTCCACGCTGACCGACCGGCGCGACCTGTCGCGCATCGAGATCGTCGGCGGCGCCGCCGTCGACTTCGAGGGCGGCTCGCTGACCCTGGCCACCGGCGGCCAGCTCGCCGTGTCGGCCGGCAACGCGGCGGCCGGCACGCGGGAGGACGTCGCCACCACCACGCCGGCCACCTTCGGCGCGATCCGCGTGCGTTCGGGCGCGCAGCTCGACGTGTCGGGCAGCGTGGGCGTGCGGGTGGCGATGGAGAGCAACGACGTCAAGGTCAACGTGCAGGGCAACGAGCTGCGCGACGCACCGCTGAACCGCGACGCGGGCAAGCTGTTCAACCGCGACCTGTGGGTCGACCGCCGGCGCCTCGTGCGCGTGCCCGCGGCCGCGGGCGTGTACGACAGCGACCGCTGGTACACGGCCGGCGGGCTGCTCGAGGTCAGCGGCTACCTGGGCAACCAGGGCCACGGCATCGGCGAGTGGACCGCACAGGGCGGCATCGTCAACCTGGCCGGCGACAGCACCGTCACCGCGGCGGGCTCGAACATCAACCTGTCGGGCGGCACGCTCGACGTGCAGACCGGCTCCATCCACAACACCTGGCTCAAGGGCAGCGACGGGCGGCTGTACACAGCGAACAACGCGCCCGCGGACCTGGTCTACAGCGGCGTGTACGTGGGCTACGAGGACAAGCACGCGCGCTGGGGCGTGACCGACTCCTTCTACAACCCGCTGATCGCGCCGCAGCGGCAGATGGAGAACGGCTACACCGTGGGCCGCGACGCGGGCTCGCTGGTCATCGCCTCGGCCAACGCGCTGCTCGATGGCGAGATCGAGGCGCGGGTCTACAACGGGCCGCGCCAGACCGACGCGCGACCGCTGACGGTGAGCGATGCCTACAAGCTGAGCCAGACGCAGGCGGCGCTGCCGGCGCGGCTGGTGATCCAGAGTTACGACCCGACGCTCAAGACCGACGGGTCGAGTCCGCGCCTGCAGAGCATCTCCGACGTGCGCATCGACAACGAGCGCCCCTCGGACGAGCAGCTGCCGAGCGCGATCGCCAAGACGGGCAACCTCGTGTGGATGAACCGCGACCGCCTCAACGACGCGGGGCTCGGCGGCCTGAAGACGGTGGCCTTCGGCGACCTGACGATCGGCGGCGACCTCGCGCTGGCCCCGGGCGGCGCGATGGACTTCACCACCTCGGGCAACGTCACGCTCGACGGCAGCCTGAGTGCGCGCGGCGGCTCCGTGAGCCTGGTGGGCGGCACCGGCCTGTTCGGCGACCTCCACGGCCTGACGGTCCAGCGCGGTGTCGTGATCGACACGCGCGGCCTGTGGACCAATGCGGCGCTCGACCCCGCGAGCGCCTGGGGCGCGGCCTTCCGCAACGGCGGCACGGTGACGCTGGTCACCAATGGCGCGCTGCAGCTCGAGTCGGGTTCGCGCATCGACGCCTCGGCCGGCGCGGCGCTGCTGTCGAACGGCAGCGTGCTCGGCGGCGCGGGCGGCGACGTCAGCCTCAGCGCGGGCGGCCTGGTGATCGATGGCGGCGGCACCATCGCCTCCTACGGCTTCACCCGCGGCGGCAAGCTCAGCATCGTCACGCCGGCGGCGATCTCCATCGGCGGCACGCTGCTGGCGACCCGCGGCCTGCTGGCGCCCGGCGAGGCGGCGCCCTTCGATCTCACGGTCGGCGCGGACTTCGTGCTGCCGGCCGGCACCACGCTGCCCTTCGAGCTGAAGGTGTCCTCGGGCGACTTCATCCGGCTGGGCGCGGTGGTGCCGCCCAACGCCATCGTGAACATCCCCTTCAACAAGCCGGTCACCGTCGGCCCCAACGGCTGGACCACGCCGATCGACGGCGTGTACGCAAGGGATCCGGTGACGGGCGTGCAGACGGCCTATGCGGCCGGCAGCCTCGTTCCGGCCGGCTACCTCGTGGTGACGATCCAGAAATCCTTTCCGGCCGGCTACGTCATGCCGGCCGATGCCTTCACGGCACCGCTGCCGATCTACCGACGCACCACCACCTATGCCGCCGGCACCGTGCTGGCGATGGACCTCGACGTCATCGCCGGCACCGCCTTGCAGCGCGGTGCCGTGCTGCCGGTGGCGGCCTCGGTCATGCCGGTGTTCGAGGTCACCGATGCCCAGGCCTTCTTCCAGCAGGGCTTCTCGGCCTACAACCTGAGCGGCGCGGCCGGCGCGGTCGTGAAGCCGGGCACCAAGGTCGACGTGGCGATGCCGATCTACCGCCTCACCGGCGCCAGCCTCGACAGCGGTGCGCCGCAGCAGTCGCTGGCCGGCGATGCGCTGGCCGAGGCCGCGCAGCTCTACCTGCCGCCGCTGTTCACCGAGAACGCGCTCAAGGGCACGCTCAAGCAGCGCGCCGGCGCCGACCTGTCGCTGACCGGCGGCATTCCCAATTCGGTCGCGGGCGCGGTGGCGAATCCGCTGGTCAGCGGCGGCATCGTGATCGGCGAGGGGGCGGTGGTCAGCGTCGACCCCGGCCGGCGCATCGACCTCACCAGCAAGGGCCAGATCACCGTCGACGGCAGCTTCGTGGCGCCGGGCGGCGCGATCTCCATCGTCAACACGCGCACGCTGGACGACGTGGCGGCGGCCTGGCGCATCGCCCATCCCAACGAATGGAACTACGAGGACAACGATCCCGCCGACGCGATGTCGGTGTGGATCGGCGAGCACGCGGTGCTCGACGTCGCGGGCCGCGCCTACACCGCGCTGGACGCGCAGGGCCGGCCCTACGGCACCGTGCTCGACGGCGGTGCCATCGTGCTCGGCAGCCTGGGCGGCAAGAACCCGCTCGCGAGCGGCGTCATGTCCAGCAGTTCCTACGTGGTCGTGCGCCCGGGCGCGCGCATCGATGCCTCGGGCGCGAGCGCCGTGCTCGACGTCGCGGCCGGCAGCGTCGGTGCCGCCGGTCCCGCGCGCGCGCCGCGGACCGTGGCCAGCGACGGCGGATCGATCACGATCAGTTCCTACCAGAGCTTCTTCCTCGACGGCGAGCTGCGCGCCGCGGCCGGCGGCGCGGGCGCCAGCGGCGGCAGCCTGTCGCTGGTGCTCGAATCGCCGGTCTACGGCGGCCCCTTCGGCATCGACCCGCTGACCCGGCCGGGCCGCGTGATCATGGTGGCGCAGGACGACCGGCCCGGCAGCCTCGCGGCCGACCTGGCGCCCGGCGCGCTCGACGACGGCTTCGTCGTCGGCACGGCGCGCGTGAGCGCCGCGCAGGTCGCGCGCGGCGGCTTCGACAGCCTGTCGCTGTGGGCGCGCTCCGGCCTCTTCTTCGACGGCGATGTCGACCTGCGCCTGGGCCGCAGCCTCGCGCTGCAGCAGGGCCTGATCTACCAGACCACGGCCGGCGCCAACGTGCGGCTCGCCGCGCCCTATCTGCTGTTCGACGGCGGCATCCAGATGGTGGGGCGCTCGCCGTCCTCGCAGGTGCCGCTGGTGGGCGGCGCCAAGCTGCCCGACCACGAGACCGGCGGCAGCTTCACGGCCGAGTCCGACCTGATCGACCTGCGCAACGCGGTGCGCATGCAGTTCGACCACACGCTGCTGCAGAGCAGCGGCGACCTGCGCTTCCTCGCCGGCACCGCCTCGGCGCCCGAGGCGCAGCTCAACGATTCGTCGGGGCGCACGACCGAACTGCGCGCCTGGGGCGATCTCGAGCTGGCCGCCGCGCAGGTCTATCCGGTCAGCGGCGCGGTGGCCGTGGCGCGCGCCGGCGCGGGCAAGGCGCCCGATGCCACGACCTCGTCCGTGCTGTCGATCCGCTCGACGGGCGACGTGCCCGCGCAGCCCTACTCGGTGCTGGGCAGCCTCACGCTGAACGCCGATGTCATCCGCCAGGGCGGCGTCGTGCGCGCGCCCTTCGGTTCGCTCACGCTGAACGCGACGCGCGAGGTCGAGCTGCTCGACGGCAGCGTCACCTCGGTCGGCACCAGCGGCCTCGCGATGCCCTTCGGCGGCACGGTGGATGGCGTCAACTACACCGTCAACGGCGTGGACGTTCTCAAGCCGGCCCTGGGCTCGGGCCAGTTCGGCGGGGTCTTCACCAAGGACGAGCTCGGCATCAACGGCCAGGTCGGCCTCCGGATCAACGCGGCCTCGCTGGTCGGCGATGCCGGCTCGCTGCTGGACCTGTCGGGCGGCGGACAGCTGCTGGGCGCGGCCTTCGTCACCGGCCGCGGCGGCTCGGTCGACACGCTGCTCAGTCCGCTCAAGGCGGGCGGCAAGGTCTACGCCATCGTGCCCGGCGCGAAGACGGCGCCGGTGCCCGGCGGCTACAACGCGGCCTGGACCGGCGCTGCGCCCGGCATCGGCCAGCAGATCACCCTTCCCGACGGCGTGCCCGGCCTGGCCGGCGGCACCTACACGCTGATGCCGGCCAACTATGCCCTGCTGCCCGGCGCCTTCCGCGTCGAGCTCGGCGGCCCGGTGCAGGAATTCGCGGGCGCGCTGCCGCTGCGCAACGGCTCCTACGCGCTGACCGGCGTGCAGGGCATCGCCAACACCGCCATCCGCGATTCGCTCGGCACCATGGTCACGGTCACGCCGGGCGCCACGCTGCGCACCTACTCGAGCTACAACGAGCAGGGCTACGACCAGTTCCAGTTCGCGCGGGCGAACACCTTCGGCACCCTGCGCCCGCAGCTGGAGATCGACGGCAAGCAGCTGATCTTCAACGCCCGCGTCGCGCCCGACAACGCCAACGCCAGCGCGCTGGTGTTCAACGGCCGCGCCGACTTCTCGGCCGCCAGGGGCGGCTATCCGGGCGCCTTCTCGCTGCTCGGCGGCGTCTACACCGATCCCGCCGCCACCAACCTCGTCATCACCGCCGACGGCAGCGCCACGCGCAACGACGCCACCACGATCGCCGTGGCGGCCTCGGAGATCGGCAAGCTGCAGGCGCCCAACCTCTACATCGGCGGCATGCCGAACGTCACGGCGCCGAACATCGCCCTGCAGGGCGTGATCGGCAACGAAGGCCTGATGGCGAAGCACCTGGTGCTCGAGCGCGGCGTGACGCTGACCGGCGGACAGGTGGTGCTCGGCGCCGCCAGCAAGATCACGCTCGAGGAGGGCGCCAGCATCAGCACGCTCGGCCAGGGCACGAGCTGGCTCGATTCGCGCAACGGCCTGCTGTTCGGCCCCAAGGCCTCGCCCTTCGGCAGCACGGCCATCCTGCTGGTGTCCAACGGCACCTTCACGCTCGATGCGCCCTCGGGCCTGTACGGCAGCAACATCGAACTCAAGGACGGCGTGGCGCTGTACTCCGAAGGCACGGTGGGCTTCTACTCCGACCTCGGCGTGTCGCTGGTCGGCACACCGAAGATCGGCACGCGCAACCTGTCGCTCGCGGTGCCCTCGTTCAACATCGGCACCGCGGCCGCGCTGGCGGCGGTGGCGCAATTGCCGGCGGGCATGAGCCTGGACCAGGGCATCCTCGACACGCTGTTCGCCGGCAATCGCGCCGCGGGCGTGCCCGCGATCGAGAACCTGGTGCTGAGTGCGGGCAAGTCGATCAACTTCTTCGGCAGCGTCGACCTCGACACCATCGACCCGGCCACCGGCAAGTCGCACCTGAAGCAGCTGGTGTTCAACAGCCCCGCGATCTACGGCTATGGCGCGGCCGGCGACACGGTGCGCCTGAGCACCGACACGCTGGTGTGGAACGACACCTTCACGAAGGTCATCAACGACAACGCCAGCCGGCCGCTGTACGGCAGCGCCGCGCCGGGCGCCGTGATGGCGGGCGGCCCGGGCAGCGGCCGCTTCGAGGTCAACGCGAACAGCATCGTGTTCGGCTACCCGACGCCGGCACAGCCCGACAGCTCGGTGCGCTTCGACCGGCTGATGCTGGGCTTCTCGGACGTGGCGCTGAACGCCAGCGAGCGCATCGTCGGCAATGCCAACGGCACGGTCTCGATCTACCAGAACGGCGCCGATCCGAGCACCGCCTTCGATCCCGCCACCTATGCCGGCACCGGCGCCACGGTGCGGCTGAACACGCCGCTGTTCACGGCCGAGTCCGGCGCGGTGCTGGGGCTGTACGCGGGCGGCGCGCTCTCCGTGACCGCGCCCGACGGCGCCACCGCCAGCACCGACAAGGTCGGCGGCCAGATCGACCTGCATGCGGGCCGCATCGACATCGCCTCGGCGATCGTGCTGCCCACCGGCAAGCTGACGCTGACGGCCGAGGGCGACATCACGCTGGCCGCAGGCTCGCGGCTCGACGTGTCGGGCCGCAGCCTCGCTTTCTTCGACCAGGTGCGCAACACCTGGGGCGGCGACATCGTCATCGAGAGCCGGCACGGCAACGTGCTGCAGGCGCAGGGTTCGACGATCGACGTGTCGGCCGCGCACGAGGATGCGGGCACGCTGCGTGTCTCGGCGCTGAACGACGGCGCCGATGCGAAGCCCGATGCCGGCGTCGTTCGGCTGAACGGCACGCTGCGCGGCGGCGGCGCGCAAGGCCATGCGGGCGGCGGCATCGACCTGCGCGCGCAGCGCATCGGCGACAGCGCCGCCAACCTCACGAGCGACTTCGCGGCTCTGAACGCCCGGCTCACCGACGCCGGCTTCCTCGGCAGCCGCGGCTTCGCGTTCAAGCAGGGCAACCTGGAAATCGGCGACGAGCTCAAGGCGCGCGACGTCACGGTCTCGGTCGATGGCGGCAGCCTCACGGTGAAGGGCCGCATCGACGCCTCGGGCGAGCGCCCCGGCAGCATCCGGCTGGCCGCGCGCGACGACCTGCGCCTCGCGGGCGGCGCGGTGCTCGATGCGCACGGCACGGTGCTGCAGGTGGACAGCTACGGCCAGCCCATCGAGGCCCTGAACCGCGGCGCGATCGAGCTGACATCGGCCCAGGGCTGGCTGCGGCTGGACGACGGCACCACGCTGGACGTGTCGGCGCCGGGCGTGAACTTCGGGCGCGTGGTGCTCAATGCACGGCGCGCCACCGAGACGGGCGGCGACATCCTGGTCGATGCCTCGGGCCAGGTGAACGTGCACGGCGCGGCCAGCATCGCGGTGAACGGTTTCTGGACCTACGCGCCCACCGATGCCGCGGGCACCATCGTGCGCGACACCGGCGCCGACAACGTGCCGGCCGGCGCCGTCGGCCTGAACCAGATCGACGCGAAGAGCCAGGTCTTCTACGCCAACGCGCTCGCCAACGGCGCGCTGCAGGGCCGCCTGGCGGGCCTGAAGGCCTATGGCGATGCCTACCACCTGCGCCCGGGCGTGGAGATCGTCAGCAGCGAGGCCTCGGGCGGCAAGCTGACGATCGCCAGCGACATCGACCTCGCGGACTACCGCTACGGCCGCGGCGAGCCGATGGCACTGACGGTGCGCGCCGCGGGCGACCTCGACATCAAGGGCAGCATCACCGACGGCTTCGGCAAGCCCAAGGGCTCGCCCGACGACTTCACGGTGCTGCTGCTCGCGGGCGCCAAGCTGAACGCCGACTACGTGCTGCCGGAGAACGCGACGTTGGCGGTCGGCACCACGCTGGGCGTGGGCGTGACCCTGCCGTTCAACATCGAGCTGCACGATGGCGAGGTGCTGCGCGCGGGCGAGGCCACGCCGCGCCAGATCGTGCTGCATCCCGCCTACGACCCGAACGTGGGCGCGAACGTCTACTACTTCGGCGGCGCGAACTCCTGGGGCGAGATGCTGGAGCCGGTCCAGGTGGTCTCGGGACGCGTGGACGACTGGAACTGGAACGGCACCAGCTTCGGCCCCGGAAGCTACATCGCCTACGGCCTGGGCGACGGCGCGGTCATCTACCCCGGCACGGTGTTCCGTTCGGCCACGGCCGGCTATGCCGACGTGGTGCTGGCACCCCCGCCCCAGGTGGCGGCGGGCAAGTCGCTGCCGCAGGCGGTGACGCTGGCCGCGGGCTACACGCTGTCGGCGGCGCTGACCGCGACCGGCACCATCGCCACGCCGACCCGCACCTGGACCGCGGGCATGACCATTCCCGCCGGCACCGTGCTGCCGAGCGGCACGACGCTGGGCACCGGCGCCTCGCTGCCCTTCGACTTCGACATCGCCGCCACCACCTGGCAGGCGGGCAACCCCCTGGTGCTCGTCGGCGGCTACACCCTGACCGCGTCGATGGACCTGCCGGCCGGCACCGTGCTGCCCACGGGCACGGTGGTGTCGACCACGGCGGACGTGCTGTCGATGCGTTCGCGGCCACTGTGGGCGCTGGCACCGATGCTCGCGGCCGGCAGCCCCTCGGCCTCGATCCGCCTGGTCGGCGGCGCCGACCTCGCCGCCGCCGACACGCGCGCGCTGCGACCGGCCAGTGCGCTGCGCGGCGCCGGCAACATCACGCTGGACGACTCGCGCCTCAGCGGCCTGACGCAGAAGCCGATCTTCAGCGTGATCCGCACCGGCACCGGCGACCTCGACATCCTGGCCGGCGGCGACTTCAGCCAGGCCACGCCCTTCGGCGTCTACACCGCCGGCACGCAGAGCGAGCTGCCCGAGGGCAACGCGGCCTTCGAACTGCCGCGCGCCAAGCTCACCGGCGTGGCCGCCTACGACGCGGCGCTGAACGATCGCAGCACCTGGTTCCCCGACCACGGCGGCGACCTCTACATCGCCGCGCAGGGCAATCTGACCGACTGGGGACCGTTGAGGGACGACAAGACCACCTCCATCGCCAGCTGGCTGTGGACGCAGGGCGGCGACGGCATGGGACAGCAGCCGGCCTGGTCGATCAACTTCGGCACCTATGTGCAGACCGGCACGCGCTACAACCCCGCCACGGGCCGCAGCGACGCGCTGATCGGCGTCTCGGGCTTCGACGGTTTCGGCGCGCTGGGCGGCGGCAACGTCACGCTGCGCGTGGACGGCCATGCCGGCGTGCTCGAGGCCTACGACCCGAACGGCCTTGACGTCGGCACCCGGCCCGCGGGCGGCCTCACGGTGGCGGTCGGCGCCACCGGCCGCGTGACCTCGGTGACGACCCGCGACGGCGTCGTGACCGGAGGCACGCTGGTGCAGACCGGCGGCGGCGACCTGCGGCTGAAGATCGGCGGAGCGCTCAATCCGGCGCCGGCCGCGGACCGCCGGGCCCTCGCCGACGAGATGAACGGCACCTTCGCCGACCTGCGCGGCGACATCGCCATCGACGCGGGGTCGATCGGCAGCCTCCAGCTCGCCTACGGCGTCAAGGGCTCGCAGGATCCGCGCGGCGTGGACCTCTACACCGCCAGCCTCGCGGGCAGTGCCGGCGGTCCGGCCATCGTGCCCGGCGACGGCACGGCGAGCTTCCGCACCCGCGGCGACCTGGTGCTGGGTGGCTACGGCGATGCCACCATGCTCGATCCGGGCACCGTCGGGAACTACCAGTTCAACTACACCGTGCTCGGCGCGCTGGCCTCGGACCCGACCAAGGTCGGCGTGGGCCGCAGCTGGTTCTCGCTGTGGACGCCGCGCACGGCCGTCTCGCTGTTCGCCGCCGGCGGCAACCTGGCGCCGTTCTGGGGCCAGGGCACCAGTGTCAACGAACAAGGCTATGGCGGCATCTACGGCATCGCCCTGATGCCCGCGCAGTTCAGGGCCGTGGCCGGCAGCGGCAGCATCTACTACGGATCGCAGCAGAGCAATGCGCCCACCACCTACGAGCTGACGCCATCGGCCGGCGGCCAGCTCGAGCTGCTGGCGGCGGATTCGATCTATGCCAGCGGCGCGGGCGAGGCGACGGCGCTGGTCGGCATGTCGGGCGCCCGGGCCGGCGTCGACGCGCTGCCCAATCCGTTCAAGCCCGCCTGGCTGCTGGTCGCACCGAACTTCACGTCCAACATCGTCACGCTGACCATCGACGGGATCAACGGCTACGGCACCAACACGCTGGTGCGCATCGCGCCGCCGCCCTTCGTCGGCGGACCGACGACCTACTCGCCCACGCTGGGGTACTTCGCCTTTCAGCCCGCGGACACGCCGGCCGGCGTGCTGCATGCCGGCGACACCGAGCCGATCCGGCTGTATGCCGTCGACGGCGACATCGTCGGCGCGACGCTGGGCGCCAGCCAGCCGGCCAGCACCTTCGGCGCGCCGCGGCCCGCCACCTACCTCGCGGCCAAGGCCGCGCAGGTGCGCGCGGGGCGCGACATCGTGGGCTTCGGGCTCGGGAATGCCAACGACCCGCTGGGCGCGCCGAGCGTGATCATGAATGCCAACGACACCGACGTCTCGTCGATAGAGGCCGGGCGCGACATCTTCTATGCCAATGCCCGCATCGCCGGCCCCGGCACGCTCGAGGTCGCGGCCGGGCGCAACATCTACCAGGGCGACAAGGGCACGATCGTGAGCATCGGCCAGGTGGTGCCGGGCGACAACCGCGCGGGAGCGGACGTCGTGCTGCAGGCCGGCACCGGCGCCGGCGGCCCGGCCTACGCGGGCCTGATGAAGTACCTGGATCCCGCCAACCTGCTGCCCGAGGGCACAGCGCTCGCGGGCTCGGGAAAGGTGGTCAAGACCTACGAGCAGGAACTGGCCGAGTGGCTGAAGAAGACCCACGGCTTCGGCGGCAGCCCCGCCGAGGCGCTGGCCTACTTCGGCACGCTGGCACCCGAGCAGCAGCACATCTTCCTGCGCACGGTGTACTTCGCGGAGCTGCGCGCGGGCGGACGCGAATACAACGACGAGGCCAGCAAGCGCTACGGCTCCTACCTGCGCGGGCGCGATGCGATCGCCGCGCTGTTCCCGAAGCTCGATGCCGAGGGCAACGCCATCGAGCGCGACGGCGACATCACCCTGTTCGGCGGCTCGGGCGTGCGCACGCTGTTCGGCGGCAGCATCGAGCTGCTGGCACCCGGCGGGCAGGTGGTGGTGGGCGTGCAGGGCCAGGTGCCGCCCTCGACCGCGGGCATCGTCACGCAGGGCGCGGGCGACATCGGGATCTTCAGCAAGGGCAGCATCCTGCTGGGCCTGTCGCGCATCATGACCACCTTCGGCGGCGGCATCCTCGCGTGGTCGGAAGAGGGCGACATCAACGCCGGGCGCGGCTCGAAGACCACGCTGGTCTACACGCCGCCCAAGCGCGAGTACGACACGCTGGGCAATGTGAAGCTGTCGCCGAACGTACCGAGCACGGGCGCGGGCATCGCCACGCTCGACCCGATTCCGGAAGTACCGCCGGGCGACGTGGACCTGATCGCGCCGCTGGGCACCATCGACGCGGGCGAGGCGGGCATCCGCGTGTCGGGCAACGTGAACCTCGCGGCCTTGCAGGTGGTGAACGCCGCCAACATCCAGGTCAAGGGCGAGTCGAAGGGCCTGCCGGTGGTGGCCTCGGTCAACGTGGGCGCGCTCACCAATGCGAGCGCGGCGGCTTCTCAAGCCGCGATGGCCGCGCAGGACACGGTGCAGCGCGAACGCGCCACCGCGCGCCAGGCGCTGCCCTCGGTGTTCACCGTGCGCGTGCTGGGCTTCGGCAACGAGCCGGCGGGCACGAGCCCGGGCGACGAGAAGAAGCCGACGCCGCAGACCGGCTCGCTCTCTTCCTCGGCCCCGACGGGCCCCGACGCGCGGATTCCGGTCCAGGTGCTCGGCCATGGCGGCGGCTTCGATGCCTCGGTGCTGTCGATGCTGAGCAGCGAAGAGCGGCGCCTGCTGCGGCAGGGCCGCTAGGCCTTCTTCCACGCCTGCCTGCCTCCTCCGCTCCCGCTTGCCGCGGGGCGGAGGGCGGCGCCCTGCGCGCGGCAGCGGCGGAGTTTGCAACCCCTGAATGCGGAGATCGAACGGCCATGGATCTGAGCGTTATGCAGTATCTGGACGTCGCCGCGCCCGCCGACGCGGACGCGGCGCACCCCGGCGGCATCGACGACGGCCTCGCGCTGCGTGAGGTGCTGGTCATGCACTACGAGAGCCTGAAGCGCCGCCTGGTGCGCAAGCTCGGCTGCCCGGACCTGGCGAGCGACTGCCTGCATGACGCCTGGCTGCGCCTGGGCGAGTTCACGGCCCCGGTGCCCACGCGCAGTCCGCAGGCCTACGTCTACCGCGTCGCCTGCAACGTGGCCATCGACGGGCTGCGCCGCAACCGGTTCTGGCAGCCGGCGGGCGAGGAGGCGGTGGCACCGGAGGCGATGGCCGATCCCGCGCCGGGGCCCGACGTCATCGTCGAAAAGCGTTCCGAGATGCGCGCGATGGACCGCGCGCTGCAGCGCCTGCCGGGCCGGCATCGCGCCGTGCTGGTGGCGCTGCGCATCGAGGAGCGCACGCGCGAGGAAGTGGCCGACTGGCTGCAGATGTCGCTGCGCAGCGTGGACACGACCCTGCGCCAGGCGCTCGACCACTGCGCCGAGGTGTCGGGCCAGAAGGTGTGCGTGGGCGTCAGCGGGCCGCGCCGGCACTGGCGCGCCGATGCTGAGACGAGGCGCTAGAGCTGGTCGATGGCGCTGCCCGCCGACGCGGCGGCGCCGAGCGCGAAGCGCTGCTGCGTGCCCACGTAGAAGCTCGCGCCGAAACGCCCCACGGGCTTGTAGTCCTGCAGCTGGACGCGCCAGCGCTCCGTGTCCACGAGCCCGTCGCGCACCGCGAGCCATTTCACGCGGCCGAAGAACACGTAGCGGCTCTCGGTTTCCATCGTCTCGTGCAGCACGCATTCGAAGGCCACGGGCGCCTCGGCGATGCGCGGCGGCGCGACGCTGTTCGACGGGATCGCATGCAATCCGGCATGCGCGAGCTCGCTGCTGCCGCGCGGCAGCGAATCGCCACAGGCATGCATCTGCTCGGCCATCGCCTCGTCGGTCAGGTGCACGACGAACTCGCCGGTGCGCAGGATGTTGGCGGCCGTGTCCTTGATGCGCCCGTCGTGCAGGCGGTTGATGCTCACGAAGACCAGCGGCGGGTCTTCGCCCACCATGTTGAACATGCTGAAGGGCGCGGCGTTGACCGTGCCCTCGGGCTCGAGCGTGGTGATCAGCGCGATCGGCCGCGGGACGATGAGGCTCGCCATCAGCTTGTAGCGGGCGTAGGGGTCGAGGGTCTGGAAGTCGATTTCCATGGAGGTTGGGCGTCGGTTATTTAAGAAATCGCATGCAATTTGTTTTTAATTTTGCATGCGAATGGTGCGTTCAGGTTCGCTGGAGGCTTCATTGTTGTGCGGTGCGTGTTTCGATGGATGCAGGAGGATCGGTCGATTTCATTGGGGAATTCAAGAATTCTCGCGGACGGCGGCCCTTGGCATGAAGGATGCATGCGGCAAATATCGTATGCAATCCGTGTTCCACCCTTTCTGAAGGAGTCGTCATGTCCGCTGCCCCGCTTCCGCCCCCGCGCGATCTCAGCCGTCGCACCTTCCTGCAAGCCGGCCTTGCCGCCGGCGCCGCGGCCGCCGGCGCGGCCTGGACTCCGGCCGATGCGGCGTCGCCCCAGGTGCTGAACTATCTCTCCTGGCCCGGCAATGCCGATCCCTATCTGATCGAGGCCTTCGAGAAGGCCCACGGCGTGAAGGTGCGCATCAAGGAATACGTGGGCGGCGACCAGATGATGGCCGTCATCAACCAGTCCCCGCCCGGCAGCTTCGACGTCGTGCTCGCGGACGCCGAGTACATGCACCTGCTGCACGAGGCCGACTTCATCGAGGCGCTCGATCCCGCCGACTATCCGCTCAAGGACTACTGGCCCGAGTTCCAGAAATTCCCGCTGCACTGGTTCGACGGCAAGCTCTATGGCGTCATGACGGACTTCGGCTACCTGGGCCTGTCGTACAACACCAAGGCCTTCACGCCCAGGGAGGTGGCCTCCTATGCGGCGCTGTGGAGCGAGAAGGCCAAGGGCAAGGTCGGTCTGTTCGACTGGTACCTGCCGTCGATGGGCTCGATCAGCCTGGCCAACGGCAACCGCCCGCCCTTCGACATCGACAAGGCGCGCTTCGAGGCTGTGAAGAAGAAGCTCTTCAGCCTCAAGCCGCAGGCCTCGGGCTTCTACACCATCGCCGACATCTTCTCGTCGATGACCAATGGCCGCGCCCAGCTCGTGCCCGGCATCGGCGAATGGATCACGCTCGGGCTGCGCCAGAACGGCGTGCCGGTCGACACCATCATCCCGGAGGAGGGCGGGCTGCAGTGGACCGAGTCGCTGTCGATCGTCAAGGGCACGCCCAAGCGCGACCTCGCGCGCAAGTTCATCCAGTACACGACCTCGCCCGAAGGCCAGGTGCGCATGGCCACCAAGGCCGACAACAAGAAGAGCATTCCCTCGATGGCCGGCTGGAAGCTGCTCAACGAGACCAAGCCGAAGGAGGCCGAGATCCTGCGCATGACGCTCAAGGGGCCGAACGTGATGGACGAGTACAAGGCCAGGAAGATCCAGTTCCGCCAGTTGCCCTCGAAGCAGTCGATCGAGGACTGGAACGACGCGTGGAGCCAGTTCAAGAGCCTCTGAGCGCGCGCACCATGAACGCCTCCTCCACGCCATCGATGGCGATCGCTCCCGTGCCCGCCAGAGGCCGCGGGAGCGCGCGCCGCGGTCCCTCGCCCAGGACGGTGCCGGTGCTGCTCGGCCTGCCCGTGCTGCTGTGGCAGCTCGTCTTCTTCGCGGCGCCGCTGCTGTTCCTCGTGGTCGTCACCTTCTGGCAGGTGCGCTCCTTCAAGCTGCAGCCGGCGCTGTCGCTCGACAACTGGACGCGCATCCTCGGCGCGTCGAGCTTCCACCAGGCCGCGCTGCACAGCCTCGCGGTCTCGGCCACGGCCACGGTGCTCGCGCTGGCGATCGCGTTCCCGGCCGCCTACACGATCGCGTTCCGGCTGCCCGTGCGCTGGCGCGACGCCGCGATTGCGGCGCTGCTGGTGCCGGTGTTCTCGAGCTACATCCTGCGCATCTATGCATGGCAGATCGTGCTGAGCCCCGAGGGGCTCGCGAACACGCTGCTGGGCGCGTTCGGCGTGCCTGCGCTGCCCTTGCTGGGTGGCGCGCTGTCGCTGCAGATCGGCCTGCTGACGCTGAGCCTGCCGGTCGCGGTGCTGATCCTGGTGTTCGCGCTCGGCGGCGTCGATGCCTCGCTGGTCGAGGCGGCCGAAAACCTCGGCTGCAGGCGGCTGCGCGTGGTGGGTCACGTGCTGCTGCCGGCCATCCGCCCGGCGCTGGTGCTCGCGGGCTCGACCACCTTCCTGCTGGCCTTCGGTGACTACGTGAGCCCGGTGTTCATGACGGGCAGCAATCCGCCGACCCTGTCGATCCTGATCGTCGACACCGTCAAGTCGGGTTCGCAATGGCCGCGGGCCTCGGTGATCGGCGTCTGCATGCTGGCGCTGCTCGGCCTCGTGCTGGGCCTGGCCCGGCGCCTCGGCGCGAGGAGCACCGGATGAGCGGCATCGACCACGCGCGCGCCAGGAAGATCTCGCGCGCCGCGCAGTACGCCTGGCTGGCCCTGTTGTTCGCCTTCATCGCGGCGCCGATGCTGGTCATCGTCGTGTTCTCGTTCGACGCGAACCGCTATCCCACGATCCCGTGGGGCGGCTTCAGCCTGCAGTGGCAGCGCGCGATCCTCGACGACGAGATGGTGCGCGACGCCTTCGTCAACACGCTGGTGGTCGCGCTCGGCACCGCGGTGCTCTCGACCGTGCTCGGCTTCGCGGCCGCCTACCTCGACCACCGCTATCGCTACCGCGGCAAGTCGGCCTTCGCGATGCTGGTGGCCATTCCGCCGGCCGTGCCGGCCACCATCCTCGGCATGGCGATGCTGGCCTTCCTGTCGCGCATCGGGCTGTTCGGAAGGCTCGAGGCCATCGTCGCCTGCCACGTGGCGATCGCGACCTCGTTCTCGATGGCGATCATTCGCCTGCGCCTCGGCGAACTGGGGCCCGACATGGAGCAGGCGGCCTGGAACATGGGTGCATCGCCGGCCACGGGGCTGGTGCGCGTCGTGATCCCATTCTGCCGGTCGTCGCTGATCGCTTCCTTCTTCCTCGCGGCGGCGGTCTCGTTCGACGAATTCATGATCGCCTGGTTCGTCGGCGGCGTGCACGAGACCTTGCCGGTGCGCATTCTCAACCTGCTGCAGGGCCAGGTCAGTCCGAAGATCAACGCCATCGGCACCGTGGTGCTGGCGGTCAGCGTGGCGCTGGTGCTGCTCGCGCAGCGCTTCATGGGCGTGCGGGCCGGACGACCGGCCGCGCGCATCGCAACCGAGTGAGACCAGGATGAACAACGACGCTTATGTTTCGCTGCGCGCGCTCGACAAGCGCTTCGCGGGCCACCACGCCGTGCGCGGCATCGACCTCGACATCGCGGCCGGCGAGTTCGTCGCCATCATGGGGCCCTCGGGCTGCGGCAAGTCCACCACCTTGCGGCTGTTGGCCGGGCTGGACCAGCCCACGTCCGGCGACATCCTGATCGGCGGGCGCAGCATGCGCGATGTGCCGGCCTACCAGCGCGACACGCCGATGGTGTGGCAGAGCCTGGCGCTGTTCCCCTTCCTCACGGTGGCCCAGAACGTGGAGTTTCCGCTGCGCATGAAGGGGCTGGGCGCAGAGGCGCGGCGCAAGCGCGCGCTCGACTGGCTCGGCCGCATGGGGCTCGCCGGCATGGGCGACCGGCAGATCGCGCAGCTCTCGGGCGGCCAGCGCCAGCGCGTGGCCATCGCGCGGGCGCTGGTCACCGAGCCCTCGATCCTGCTGCTCGACGAGCCGCTGAGCGCCCTCGACGCGCACCTGCGCGTGCGCATGCAGACCGAGCTCGCGCGGCTGCACCGCGAGCTGCGCATCACTTTCGTCTACGTGACGCATGCGCAGTCGGAGGCCTTCGCGCTGGCCGACCGGATCGTGATCATGAACGAGGGTCGCATCCAGCAGGTGGGCGCGCCGCAGGACGTCTACCGCGCGCCGGTGAACCCCTTCGTGGCCGACTTCATCGGCACCAACAACCTGCTGACCGGCACGGTGGGCGCGCTCGATGCCGAAGGTTGGGCGCGTGTCGATGGCGCGCTCGGCAGCTTCGCGGTGCCAGCGCGGCGCGCGCTGGACCGCGGCGCCGACGTGAGCTTCGTGGTGGCGGCCGATCGCGTGTCGCTCAGGCCGTCGGAGGCCGAGGCACCCGCGGGGGCTTCGCGCCTCGAGGGCGCCGTGCTGGGCCTGGAGTTCGTCGGCTCCACGCAGACGGTCTTCATCGAACTGCCGGGCGGGCACGAGTTCCGGGTCCAGAAGCAGCAGCACGAGATCGAGTCGCTCGAGCTCGCGCCGGGCCGGCGCGTGGGCCTGCATTGGGACCCCAGGCATGCGTGGCTGCTGCCGCGCAACGCCTGACGACATCTCGAGACTGGAGCACACATGTACGAAGAGAGATTCATGCGCCAGGCGCTGGCCTTGTCCGCGCAGGCACTCGCGAAACCCGGCACCGAACCCTTCGGTGCGGTGATCGTGAAGGACGGCCAGGTGGTCGGCGAGGGCTTCAACCATTCGGTCGCGCACTTCGACCCGACCTCGCATGGCGAGGTCGAGGCCATCCGCGATGCCTGCCGGCGGTTGCGCCGCGTCGACCTGTCGGACTGCGAGCTGTATTCGTCGTGCGAGCCATGCGCGATGTGCGTGGCCGCGATGCGCGTGGCGGGCATCCGCCGGCTGTTCCATGCCGCCACGCTCGCGCAATCGGGCGCGGCCTTCGAGGGCCTGCCCGTGGCGGCACGCCATCCCATCGACGTGGACGAGCTGCGCCGCGTGGCCGGTGCCACGCTCGCCGAAGGCCTGACGCCCGCCGAGCAGCACCTGCCGTGGGATGCGATCGAGATCCTCGAGGCCTGGGCGGCCCCGCGCAAGCTGCCGCAACCCTCCCGTTGAGCGGGGCACCGGCACGGCCGCGGGCGCAATAATCGCGTTTCCCGATCCTTTCGCCACGCGACACCGAGCCCCGTGCCACCCTCCAGACGCCCGCCGAGCAACGCCACCGCCCCCGACGACAAGCTCGGCCGCACGCGGACCGAGACCGTGCACGAGGCCCTGCGGCTGGCCATCATCGAGCAGAGCCTCCAGCCCGGCGCGCGCCTGCCCGAGGACGCGATCGGCGAGAGCTTCGGCGCCAGCCGCACCATCGCGCGCGAGGCGCTGGGCCGGCTCGCGGTCGAAGGCCTGGTCGAGCTCAAGCCCAACCGCGGTGCCTTCGTGGCCAACCCCAGCCTCGAGGAGGGCCGCGAGATCTTCCAGGTGCGCAACGGGCTCGAGCGCACGGTGGTGCAGACGCTGTCGGGCAAGCTCTCGGCGGCGCACGAGTCCACGCTGCGCTCGCACGTCGTCAAGGAGCAGCAGGCCTCGGGGCGCGACGCCGTGCGTTCGATGCGCCTGGCCGGCGAGTTCCATCTGCAGCTCGCCGCGATGACGGGCAACCAGCTGCTCGAGCGCTATGTGCGCGAGGTGGTCTCGCGCTGCTCGCTGATCCTCGCGACCTATGGCCGGCCGCATTCCAGCGAATGCGCCGTGACCGAGCATGCGGAGATCGTCGATGCCCTGGCCAAGGGCGATTTCGCAACGGCCGCCGACGTGATGCAGCGGCACCTCGAAGCGGTGGCCGACCGCGCGCTGCCGCCGATTCGCGCGGGCGTGGACATCCGGGACGTACTGGCGCGCTATGCGTCGGCGTCGGCGGGCACCGGCCTGGAAGCCGAGGCCGCGGCGGTTCCGGCGCCCCAGGCGAAGGGCGGCGGGCGCGGGCGGCCGCGGAAGAAGGGATAGCGCTGCGGCACGGGCATCGAGCAGAAGATGCCCCCAGTCGATTGGACACGGGCAGTCGGATCGACTCGAAATATTGAGCGGTCGATTCGACATGAAAGCCGCTAACCCGTTGATTTGAAAGGCCCTTCCCCATGGCACACCGGTTGCGTTGAAAGCCCCATCTTTCAACACCACCCCGAGGTCCCATGCTCACCGCCACCCAGCGCGCCATCGTTTCGTCCGCCGTGCACCTGCTCGAACAGGGCGGCGAGGCGCTCACCACCCACTTCTACCGGATGCTGCTGGCCGAGCATCCCGAGGTGCGGCCCTTCTTCAACGAGACCCACCAGGCCAGGGGCGACCAGCCGCGCGCGCTGGCCAACGGCGTGCTGATGTACGCGAAGAACATCGACCGCCTCGAGGCCATGGGTCCGCTCGCGACGCAGATCGTCAACAAGCACGTGGCGCTGCAGGTGATGCCCGAGCACTACCCGATTGTCGGCGGCTGCCTGCTGCGCGCGATCCGCGACGTGCTCGGCGCCGAGGTCGCGACCGACGCGGTGATCGATGCCTGGGCCGCCGCCTACGGGCAGCTCGCCGACATCCTCATCGGCGCCGAGAAGCAGCTGTACGACGCGCAGGCCGCGGCGCCGGGCGGCTGGCGCGGCATGCGCGCGTTCAAGGTGGCGCGCAAGCAGGCCGAGAGCGCGGAGATCGTCTCGTTCCACCTGGCACCGGCCGATGGCGGGCCGTTGATGGACTTCGCGCCCGGCCAGTACATCGGCCTGTGCCTGCGGGTCGAGGGCAAGGACATCCGCCGCAACTATTCGCTGTCGGCCGCGCCGAACGGCCGCAGCTATCGCATCAGCGTGAAGCGCGAGCCCGGCGGCGTGGCCTCGAACCATCTGCATGACGACGTGCACGAGGGCGACACGCTGCAGCTGCTGCCGCCCTCGGGCGAGTTCACGCTGGCCGAGAGCGCGCGGCCGCTGGTGCTGATCAGCGGCGGCGTGGGCATCACGCCCACGCTCGCGATGCTCGAGCAGGCACTGGCCACGCAGCGCGAGGTGGTGTTCATCCACTGCGCGCGCAATGGCGCGGTGCATGCGTTCCGCGAGCACATCGACGGCATGGCGTCACGGCATCCGGGGTTGAGCCGCTTCTATTGCTATGACGAGAGCGACGCGAGCGATGCCGTGCGCCCGCATGCAGTCGGCCGGCTCGACCGCGAGAAGCTCGCGGCCTGGCTGCCCGCGCACACGCGCGACGTCGATGCCTATTTCCTCGGACCCAAGCCCTTCATGCAGCAGGTGCGGCGCGAGTTGCGCGCATGGGGCGTGCCCGATGCGCAGTCGCGTTTCGAGTTCTTCGGGCCGGCTTCGGCGCTCGAGTGAATCGCGCCGCGGTCAGCGGCGCGCAACGCCCAGCCGCTTCGCGGTGCGCGCGAGGTTGGCCGGGTCGACCTGCAAGGCGCGCGCCGCCGCGGCCCAGCTGAAGCCGTGGCGCTCGAGCGCCTGCTCCACCATCGTTCGCTCGAACTGCGCCACGGCCTCGCGCAGGCCGGCCTGTGCGCCGGCCGCAGCGCCGCCGGGGCTCGCGGCCGCGGGCTCGGTCTTCGGCGCGGTCGAGGCCGGGCTGGCGAGCCCGAGGTCTTCGGCGCTCAGCGTGAGGATGCGCGGGCGCTGCGCATGCCGGCCCAGTGCCTTGAGCACGCTGCGGCCCAGCAGGTGTTCGAGCTCGCGCACGTTGCCGGGCCAGTCGTAGGCCAGCAGCGCGGCCTGCGCGCCCGCGTCGAGCCGCACGCCGCCCAGGCCCATGCGCACGCGCGCCTCCTCGAGGAAGAAGCCGCCGATCGGCAGCACGTCGCGCCCGCGTTCGCGCAGCGGCGGCACCTGCAGCGGATAGACGCTGAGCCGGTGGTAGAAGTCGGCGCGCAGGCGGCCCGCGCGCACTTCTTCAGCCAGGTTGCGGTTGCTCGCGGCGATCACGCGCACGTCCACGCGATGCTCGCGGTCGGAGCCCAGGCGCTGGATCTGGCCGTCCTGCAGCGCGCGCAGCAGCTTGGCCTGCACCGGCAGCGGCAATTCCGCCACCTCGTCGAGGAACAGCGTGCCGCCATCCGCGAGCTCGAACTTGCCGCGGCGATCGGTCACCGCGCCCGTGAAGGCGCCGCGCACATGGCCGAAGAGTTCGCTCTCGACCAGGTTGTCGGGCAGGGCCGCGCAGTTGATGCTGACCAGCGGCCGCTTCGCGCGCGGCGAGGCCGCATGCAGCGCCTGCGCCACCAGTTCCTTGCCCACGCCGGTCTCGCCCTGGATCAGCACGCAGAGTTCGCTCGGGCCCGCGAGCGCGATCTCCCTGAGCAGCCGCTTGTGCGCGGCGCCATGGCCGATGAGCTGGCGCGGCGCCTGGCCGCCCGCGCGCGCATAGCTGTCGGCGCGCAGCCGTTCGTCTTCCACGCGCGCGGCCAGGCCGTCCATGCGCGCGGCCACCACCACGGTGGCGGCCGCGAGGCTCGCGAAGGCCTGCAGCACATCGAGCTCGACGCGCGAGAAGCGGCCGACCTCGAGCGCATCGAGCGTGAGCAGCCCCCAGGGCCGGCCATCGACGCGCAGCGCGCAGCCCATGCAGTCGTGCACCGGCAGATGGCCCTGCACGCCCTCGACCAGTCCGTCGAAGGGATCGGGCAGCCCGCAGTCGGCCGCGAAGCGCACCGGGCCGGGTGCCTCGAGCAACTGGGCGAAGCGCGGATGCTCGCTCGCACGAAAGCGCCGGCCCAGCGTGTCGCGGCCGAGGCCGTCGACGGCCAGCGGCACCAGCCAGTCGCCGTCGAGCCGCAGCATCGCGGTGGCGTCGCAGGGCAGCAGGGCGCGCAGGGTCTGGAGCAGGCGGCGATGGCGTTCGGCCTCGGGCAGGTCCTGGGCCAGGTCGGCCATCAGGGGCAGCAGGGCGGTGAGCAGGCTGGGAGGCGTCATGGAGCAGTGGCCATTGTCGCGGCGCGCCGATGCACGCAGCGGCCGCAAGGCCACCTGCTTAACATCCGCCCATGTCGAAGCTGCAGATACGAATCGACCGCGCGGCCCGCGAACCGGTCAGCGAACAGATTGCCGCGGGCCTGCGCGCCGCCATCCGAGAAGGCCGCCTCGCGCCGCGCGCGCGGCTGCCGTCGTGGCGCGACCTGGCCTCGCAGCTCGGCGTGGCGCGCGGCACGGTGAGCGCGGCCTACGAGCGGCTGCTCGATGCGCAGCTGATCGTCTCGCTGGGCGCAGCCGGCACCTTCGTCGCCGAGCACCTGCCGCCGTCGTCGCGCCCGCGCGAGGCAGTGGCGGTTCCATCTGCGCCCGTCGGCACCATCCCGAGCTTCCCCGGCCGCTCGGGCATCTTCCAGATGGCGAACCCGGCGCAGGACCTGTTCCCGGCCAAGGTCTGGGCGCGGATCATGACGGGCGCGGTGCGCGCCACCTCGCAGGCGCGGCAGATCAATCCCGATCCGCGCGGCGAGCTCGCTCTGCGCAGCGAGATCGCGGCCTACCTCTCGCTCGCGCGCGGGCTGCCGTGCACGGCCGCGCAGGTCTTCGTCACCACCGGCTACGCGGGTTCGCTCTCGCTCGCGGTGCAGGCGCTCGGGCTGCGCGGCACCTCGGCCTGGACCGAGGACCCCGGTTATCCCACCACGCGCCGCTGCCTGCAGGCGCTCGGCGTGGAGCCGGTGCCGGTGCCGGTCGATGCCGAAGGCCTGGTGGTCGATGAGGGCGTGGCACGCGCGCCGGATGCGGTGCTGGCCGTCGTCACCGCGGGGCAGCAGGCGCCGCTCGGCGTGGCGCTGTCGGCGCGGCGGCGGCAGGCGATCCTCGCCTGGGCCGAGCGCGCGCGGGCCTGGGTGGTGGAGGACGACTATCTCGGCGAGCTGCAGCTCGGTGCCCGCGCCGCGCCCTCGCTCGTGGCCGCGGGCGACGGCGCGCGCGTGCTGCACGTGGGCACCTTCAGCAAGACCATCAGCCCGATGCTGCGGCTCGGTTTCCTGGTCGTGCCGGCGGCGGAGGTCGAGCGCTTCGCGCGCCATGCGGCGGTGGTGCCGCCGGCCCCGGCGCCGCTGGTGCAGCTGGCGGTGGCGGCCTTCCTGCGCGACGGCCATTTCCTGCGCCACCTGCGCCGCACCCGGCAGGTCTATGCGCAGCGGCGCGCGGCATTGGTCGCCTGCCTCGATGCCGCATCGGCCACCTACATCGCCGCGGGCCTGACCGTGCTGCTGCGCCTCGCGCCGGGCGTGTCGGACCTGGCGCTGGCGCAATCGCTCGCGGCGCATGGCCTGACGCCGGTGCCGCTGTCGCCGTGGTACGCGCGGCCCGGGCCCGAGAACACCGGGCTGCTGCTCGGCGTGGCGGACCTGCGCGTGGAGATCGCGGCCGAGACCTGCGCGCGGTTGCTGGCGCTGGTGCGGCAAGGCTGAACGCGCCGTCGCGATGGGCCGCGATGGTCCATCCGATCCACCGATTCTTGGCACTGTGCGCCGGACCATCGGCTGCCTAAGCTGGAGGCTCCAAAGCATCCGTCTCCGAGAAAGAACGCCATGAGCGAAAGAGTTTTCCTGGCCGGCGCCACCGGCGCCATCGGCTCGGCCCTGATCCCGCTGCTGCGCGAGGCCGGCTACGAAGTGCACGGCAGCACCCGCCAGCCCGAGCGCGCCGCAGTGCTCGAGGCCCAGGGCGTGAAGCCGGTGCTGGTCGACGTGTTCGATGCGCAAGCGCTGAAAGCCGCGCTGGTGCGCATCGCGCCGCACGGCGTGATCCACCAGCTCACCGACCTGCCGCGCGGCCTCGATCCCGCGCGCATGGCCGAGGCCACGGCGCGCAACGCCCGCGTGCGCACCGAGGGCACGCGCAACCTGGTCGAGGCCGCGCGCGCCGCGGGCGCGGTGCGCATGGTGGCGCAGAGCATCGCCTGGGCCTACGCGCCGGGACCCAAGCCGCATGCGGAAGCGCAGCCGCTCGACACCGAGGCCGAAGGCGCGCGCCGCATCAGCGTGGGCGGCGTGGTGGCGCTCGAGCAGGCCGTGCTTCACGCACCCGGCATCACCGGCACCGTGCTGCGCTACGGCCAGCTCTACGGCCCGGGCACCGGCGCCGACGAGCCCAAGGGCGCGAGCCCCGTGCACGTCGAAGCGGCCGCCTGGGCCGCGCTGCTGGCCTGGCGCCATTCGGCCGGTGGCGTCTTCAACGTCACCGAGGACAACCCCGAGGTCGACAGCGGCAAGGCGCGCCGCCTGCTGGGCTGGACCCCGTCGATGCGTCTGGGTGCGGAGGCGAGGTCGTGAGCATCGCGGTCCGGTCATGGCCGCGCGCGCCGCGGCATGCGGTCGCGCTGTCGCTCGCGGCGCTCGCCCTCGGCGCGGCCGCGTGGGCCCTGGTGCCGCATACGGGCAAGCAGGCCACCGTCGCATGGCTCGACGACCTCTGCAGCAGCGTGACGCGCCCGATGTTCGCCTCGGCCCCCGCGCCCGAGGGCAGCGCCGCGCGGCCGCAGACGACCGTGCGGCCGCTGTCGTGCGAGCCGCTGCCGAACGTGCCGGGCAAGTCCATCACCACCGCCCTGGTCGAGTTTCCGCCGCTGGCCTACACCCCCGCGCACCGGCATCCGGGCTCGGTGCAGGCCGTGGTGGTCAGCGGCACCGTGCGCTCGCAGATGGCGGGTGGCCCCGCGGTCGACTACCAGACCGGCCAGACCTGGTTCGAGCCGCCGCGCGCGCTGCACCTGTTCGCGGAGAACCCCGATCCGGTGAAGCCGGCGTCGCTGATCGCGACCTTCATCGCGGATTCGGATTGCGGGCCGTTGGTGTTGCCGCCTTGAGCGGCCAGCTTTTCCAGAGAAGATTCCGCGCGGGAGCGTGCAGAACTGCACTGGGGGATTTGATATAAAATTTTGTATAAATGGGCATGAAGCCCATCGAGTTCCGAGGCACTTCCTTGAACGACCTACGCAGCTTTCCCGAGCTTGCTCGGAGCGAAGCCGGCTACCAGTTGCACCTCGTGCAGAACGGCCTGGCGCCGGTCGATGCCAAGGCGGTGCCCAACATCGGCGCCGGCGTGGTGGAGTTGAGGATCTGGGATGAAGCGGGAACCTTCCGCGTGATGTACGTGGCTCGGCTGGCCGATGCTGTCTATGTGCTGCACTGCTTCCAGAAGAAGACCCAGCAAACTGCGAAGCGCGACATCGAACTGACCAGAAAGCGCTTGAAAGACCTAGTGAAGGACCTTGCATCATGACCGGAGCCCGGCGTTTCGACAGCGTCTTCGACGCCATTGCAGGCACGCCCCAGGAGGCAGCCAGCATGCGCGCGCGTGCCGATCTGATGATGAGCCTGGCCGAAGTCATTCGGCAGCAGGGCATGACGCAAACCGAGGCGGCGCAGCTGTTCGGCGTGACGCAGCCGCGCATCTCCGACCTGGTTCGGGGAAGGATCAACCTGTTCTCCCTGGACACCCTGATGGACATGGCCGCCACCGCCGGCATGGCGCCGGTGGTGAAGCTGTCCAGACCGAAGGGCCTAGCGCAAGCTCGCCGTCGCAAGGCGGCCGAGGCTGCATAGCGCGGAGAGTCGTCGGACCCGTTGCCGGGTGCGCCAAGTGGCGGCGCACCGACGTTTCAGCGCCTGCGCTCCCGCACCAGAATCACCACCCCCGAGATCAGGAAATACACCGCCCCCACCGCCGCATAGCCCGCCAGCGTCTGCGGAATCGGCGCATCGGTGCCCTGCCGCGAGATGAAGAGCCCGCCGGCCAGCGCGGACTGCGCGCCGCTGAGCATCATCACCCACTGGCCGCGTTCGGCCTTGCGGCGGCGGATGGCCGTGGCCAGTTGCAGCAGGCCCGAGACGATGGCCCAGATGCCGAAGATCAGCAGCACGACCTGCCATCCAGCCACGAGCGAGGCCGCGACCGCGAGCGCGACCAGGGTGCTCATCCAGAGGTTGAGCATCTGCGTGGGATTGGCCTGCGCGCCGCCGCTCATCCGGGCGTCCCACAGGTTGGCGAAGGCGTCCCAGGCGGGGTAGACGATCAGCAGCACGGTGGCCAGCGCGGGCGACTGCTTCGCGACGGTGAAGGCCAGCGCGACCCAGGCGAAGGAGAAGGCGGCGCGGGTGAAATAGAGCTTGCGCAGCCAGGCGGCGCGCGGGGATGGGTTTTGCAGGATGTCGGACATGAGGAAGAGGCGGTGGAAGCCGCGAGTGAAGGGGAGCCGCCCGTCGAGCGGTGGATGCCACGATTCTTCCGAGCCACCCCGGCGGCCGGTATCGGTCGAATGACCGACACGCGCAAAATGTGCCATGTCCGACGACACGACCATCCCCGTTTTCGACGCCGTCCGCGCGCTGGCCTTCATCGGCGACCTGAGCATGGGCCAGCCGATCGACCATTCGCTGCGCACGGCCTGGCTCGCGGGCCGGATCGCGGCGCGGGCCGGCTGCACCGCGCCGCAGATCGAGGCGGCGCGCCATGCCGCGCTGTTGCGCTGGTCGGGCTGCACGGCCAATGCGCAGGAGTTCGCCGACTTCCTCGACGACGACGTCGAGGGCCGCCGGGCCCTGCTCGCCTCGTCGGCACCGCGCATGCGCCAGCCCCACGACAGCGCGCCGGTGCCCGGTGCGGTGCTCGCCATGGCCGAGATCCACTGCGAGATCGCGGGCGACATCGCCCACACGCTGGGGCTGAGCCACGACACCGAAGCCACGCTGCGTGCCGTGTTCGAGGCCTACGACGGCAGCGGCGTGCCGGGCCTGCTGCGCGGCGAGGCGGTTCCGTTCTCGACCTACGTGGTGGCGCTGGCCAGCGACCTCGAGATCTTCGGTCGCCTCTACGGCATCGAGCAGGCGCTCGCGTTGGTGCGCGGCCGTGCCGACAGCCTCTATCCGGCCGCGCTGCTCGACGCCAGCGCGTCCGATCTCGCGGCCTGGATGCAGGCGCTCGATGCGCCCGCCGCGCCATGGGCCGAGGCGGCGGAACAGCCGGACTCGATGCGCCGGCCCATGGGACTGGAACTGGTCGGCGACGTGATCGACCTCAAGCTGCCGTGGATGACGGGCTACTCGCGCCGCGTGGCCGCCCTGGCGCGCGACTGCGGCGCGCGCATGGGGCTGGACGAAGCCGGCTGTGGCCGCGCCTACAAGGCGGGGCTGATCCACGGCATCGGACGTGCCTCGGTGCCCAACGCGATCTGGAACGCGCCCGGGCCGCTGCAGGCCTCGGCGCTGGAGCGCGTGCGGCTGGTGCCTTACTGGACCTCGCGCGCCGCCGGGCAGATCGACGGCCTCGCGGCCGAGGCGGAGATCGCGTCCTTCGCCTTCGAGCGGCGCGATGGCTCGGGCCATTTCCGTGGCCGCTCGGGTGCGGCCATGCCGCTGGAAGGGCAGGTCGTCGCCGCGGCCGAGCAGTGGTGGTCGCATTGCACGCGACGTCCGTGGCGCGAAGCGCTGACGCGGGAAGAGGCGGCCGAGCGCATGAACGAAGACGCCGCGGCCGGCCGCTTCGACGCGGCCGTGGTCGAGGCGCTGTGCGCCAGCACGCAGCCGGGCGCGGTGCCGCCGAAGCCCGCGGCGCCGGCGCAGGACGATGCATCGCTGTCCCAGCGCGAGCTCGAGGTGCTGCGCTGCATCAGCCAGGGCGACAACACGAAGGAGGTGGCGCGCGCGCTGGGCATCAGTCCCAGCACGGTGCGCACGCACGTGGAGCGCGTATTCCAGAAGCTGGGATGCACGACGCGCGCGGCCGCGACGCTGAAGGCGGCGACGCGGGGGCTGATCTAGCGACGGATCGTCCGGTCCTCAGAGCATGACGTCGCCCCCGTTCGGCGACAAGGTCTGCCCCACGTAGAACGCACCCGCTTCCGACGCCAGCAGCAGCGCGGTCGGCGCGATCTCGTCCACCTGGCCGAACCGTCCGACCGGCAGCTGGCTCTTCTTGAATGCCAGCCATTGCTCGCTGTGATTGCGCAGCAGATCGGTGTCCACGGGTCCCGGCGCGATGGCATTGACCAGCACGCCGCGTGGGGCGCCCTCGTAGGCCAGCGCACGCGTGAATCCGACGACGCCGGCCTTGGCCGCGCAGTAGTGGGCGAGGCCGGGCGCGCCCTTGTAGGCGAGCTGGGAGGCGACATTGATCACGCGTCCCCATTGGCGCGAGGTCATGCCCGCGAAGAAGGCCCGCGTCACCAGCATCGTGCCGCGCAGGTTCACGCCGACGGTCAGGTCCCAGTCGCGCTCGTCGGTCGACTCGAAGGGCCGGTCGCCGCCGCCGACGCCCGCGGAATTGACGACGATGTCGACCTGCCCGAGCCGCTGCGTGGCCCATTCGGCGAACCGGTCGACGGCGGCGGGGCTGGAGACATCGCATTCGGTGCAATGGAGCGTGTGTCCCCTGGCCGCCATCCGCTCGCGCAGCGAGCCGGCGTTGGCCTCATCGCCGAGATGGCAGATGGCGACCTCGGCACCATGTTGCAGGAACAGCTCGGCGATGGCTCCGCCGATGCCGCGGCTGCCTCCGGTGATGACGGCCTTGCGGCCGGAAAGATCGAACGGGCTCTTCACGATTCGGCTCCTTGGGTTGCAGGCGCCGGATGCACGTGCCGCCAGTGCCGGGCAATATCGATGCGCCGCGTCACCCAGACGTCGGGGAACTGGCGGATGTAGTCAAGGAAGCGCTCCAGGGCCGCGGCGCGCGCGGGATGACCGACGAGCCTCATGTGCAGGCCGACGGACATCATCTTGGGCTGGGTCCGGCCTTCCTTGTAGAGCATGTCGAAGGCATCCTTGAGGAAGCCGTACCAGTCGTTGCCGGTGCTGACGCCGGCGGCGAACTGGCCGTCGTTGTTGGTCAGGGAGTAGGGGACCACCAGGTGCGGCTGGCCATCGACCCGTGTCCAGAACGGCAGCTCGTCGCCGTAGTAGTCCGAGTCGTAGAGAAAGCCGCCTTCCTCGACCAGAAGCTGGCGCGTATGGACGCTCGGTGCGTAGCGGCAGTACCAGCCCTGCGGGCGCTCGCCGATCGAATGGGTCAGGGACTCGACGGCGCGACGGATGTGCTCGCGCTCTTCGTCCTGCGACAACCGATAGTGCTGGATCCAGCGCCATCCATGCGAGCACACGTCGAAGCCCGACGCCCTGATGGCATCGCAGGCCTCGGGGTTGCGTTGGAGCGCCAGCGCGCAACCGAAGATCGTGGCGGGCAGCGAACGCTCCTGCAGGAGCCGCATGACCCGCCAGAAACCCACGCGGCTCCCATACTCGAAGAGCCCCTCGGCAGCGAGGTCTCGCCCCTCGAGGTTGGCCAGGCCGTGGCTTTCGGTGAACCAGGTCTCGGTGAGGCCCTCTCCGTCGTGGACCGAGGGCTCGGACCCTTCCTCGTAATTGAGGACGAAGTTGAGAGCGAGCCGGGCGCCGCCTGGCCACTTCGGATCGGGAGGATTGCGGCCATAGCCGACGAAGTCTCTTTGAAGGTGGTTCACGATCAAGCTTCTTTCAGGATCTTGGACAAATCGATGGTCGTCGGCTCGACGTCGACGAAGGTCTCGTCGCCTTCGGTCCCGTCGCGCCACATGAAGATGGCATGCGTCGATCGCCTGTCGAGCACATGCAGGCCGAGGTGCCAGACGCCGGGACGGAAGGTGGTGCCCTGCGACGGGCCGGCGATGAAGGCGAGCGCCTGCCGCATGTCGGGGCGGCCGAGCGCGTCGGGCGCCACGACCACCAGCCAGCGGCCGGCGTTCATGGGAATGAACGACTGGGACGAGTGCGGATGGCATTCGAGGCTGCCGAATGCGAGACTGACTCCGCGCACCGGATCGTTCGTGACCAGGGACAGCGAAGCGTTCGCGTGCGATCGACGCGAGGCCAGTTCCGCGTCGAAATAGTCCCGCCGCGGCAGGGCAGGCGCCTCGATGACGCGTCCGAAGGGCGCGAACTCGGCTTGCGAGAGAGGGCGCGGCTCGATCTCGATCATGGCCGCCCACTCCGGCGTGCCTCGATCCATTCGGCGTACGAGCGGATGCCCTGTTCGAGCGAGACCCGGGGCTCGTAGCCGAGGTCGCGCCGTGCGGCCTCGATGCTGAACTGTTCCTGGAACTCGTCCACCGGGTCCGGCCCGGGCTGCAACACGATGTCGGCTGTCGGAAAGACACGGCGCACCAGCTGCGCGAGTTCGCCCAGCGTCACGCGCGTGTCGCCCGTGACGTTGTAGGTCGTCCTGGGCAGGGATTCGGCATCGAGCGCCTGGAGCAGGCCGTCCACGGCGTCGTCGACATGGATGAACTGCCGCGGAAAGTCCGAGCCGAACGCCATGCGCGTGGGGCGCGCGGCGAGCGCATCTTCGATCATGGTGCGGACCACGCAGTCCGTCGTCCTGCCAGGTCCGTAGACCCACGACAGGCGGACGCTGGCCGCGGACAGGCCGTACTGCTGCGCATAGGAGGTCGTGATGTATTCGGACGCGACCTTGCTCGCGCCGTACAGGCTCGCGGGTCGTAGCAGGCAATCCTCCGTGACCGACGCCGCCGATCGAACGACGCCATAGGCGCTGGTCGACGAGCAGTAGACGAAGCGCCGGGCCTCGTGAACGCGCGCCAGCTCGAGCATGTTGGCGGTGCCGACGATGTTCACCTGCACCATCGCGTGCGGCGTATCATGGGCCACCATGGGCCCGGAGAACGCCCCGCAATGGACCACCGAGTCGATCCCCTCCCGCGTGAGCGCGTACATGCGGTGCACGTCGCCCAGATCGCAGCCGACGATCTCGATGCCGTCCTCGGTGACCGACGCGCTTCGGTCCAGCGCGATGAAGGCGCGCTGCTGCTCGGCCAGCCGGCGCGCGAGCGTGCGGCCGACCAGGCCCGCGGCGCCGGTGACCAGCACCGGCTTGGTGTTTGTTCGATCGAATGTCATGGGGCCTCGGCAGTCTCCAGGGTCAGGGTCGCAACCGGTTCCTTCGCCTCGATGGGAAGCTCGGCCTCCAGCAGCTTGCGCGTGTAGGCCTCCTTCGGATGCGAAAAGATCTGTTCGGTCGGGCCCTGCTCGACGATCTTTCCGTGGCGCATCACGGCGACGTAGTGGGCCAGCGAGCGCACGGAGTTCAGGTCATGCGTGATGAACAGCGCGGACAGCCCCATGCGCTTTTGCAGGTCGCGCACCAGGTCGATGATCTGGGCGCGCACGCGAATGTCCAGCGCGGTCGTTGGTTCGTCGAAGATGACGAAATCGGGCCGCACGGCCAGTGCGCGCGCGATGCCGACACGCTTCTGCTCGCCGGCCGTCAGTTCGTGCGGGTAGGCGTTCGCCTTCGCGCTGGCGATGCCGACCAGGTCGAGCAACTCCATCACGCGGGCGTCGCGCTCGGTTCGCGACAGGGCCTCCCCGAGCTTCAGCGGCTCCGCCACCAGTTCGCGCACGCGCCATCGCGGGTTCAAGGCGACGTAGGGCTCCTGGAACACCATCTGCATGCGCCGGCGAACCGTCCGGAACGCCTTGTCAGAGAGCGCGAGCGTCTCCTGGCCGTCGAAGCGGATCGAGCCGGCGTCGGAGGCCAGCAGCCGGACGAGGCATTGGCCCATCGTCGTCTTGCCGGAGCCGCTCTCGCCCACGAGGGCGAGGGTCTCGCCGCGCGCGATGGTCAGCGACACATGGTCGACGGCGCGCACCACGTCGGAGGAGCCATCGACATGGAAGGTCTTGACCAGGTCCGTGACCTCGAGCAGCGGCTGCCCGCTCGGCGGGCCCGCGCTCGCGGAAGCGTCGGGGACCATCGGAAGCGGACGCACCTTGGCCGCTTCGAGCAGCTCGCGGCTGTAGGGATGCCGCGGCCCCTGCGTGAGGAAGGAATGCACGCTCTCGAGTTCGAGCAGCTCGCCGGACTTCATGATGCCCACGCGGTCGCAGTACGCGGCGACCATGCCCAGGTCATGGGTGATGAGCACCACGGCGAGACCGAGCTCGCGGCCCTTCTGGACCAGCAGGTCGAGCACCTGCAGCTGGATCGTGGCATCGAGCCCCAGCGTGGCATCGTCCGCGAGCAGGACCTTGGGCTGCGCGATCAGTGCCATCGCGATGACGACCCGCTGCGCCATGCCGCCGGACAGCTCATGCGGGTAGGCATGGGCGCGGCGCTCCGGATTGACGATGCCGACCTGCTCGAACAGGGCGATGGCCTCGCGCCAGGCCTGCGCCTTGTCGATGCCGCGGTGGGCGCGAAGCACGCGGGCGATCTGCTCTCCCACCTTGACGACGGGATCGAGCAGGGACTTGGCGTTCGTGCCGATCAGGGCGACCTCGCCACCACGGAGTCCACGCTTCTGTGCCTGCGTCATCGTCGAGACGGCCTGGCCGCGAACGAGGACCTCGCCGCCGAGGATGCGGCCGTCGCCCGGCAGCATGTCGATGATGGCGCGCGCCAGCAGCGACTTTCCCGCTCCGGTTTCTCCGACGATGCCGAGGATCTCTCCGGGCCGCAAGCTGAAGCTCACGCCGCGCAGGGCAGGGGAGGCCTGTGCATCGGAGAAACCGACGCTGAGGTTGCGAACCTCGAGCAATGTCTCTGCAACCGGGTTCATGGCTTGCTCCTCGTCTGCGGGTCGAACATCTGCTTGGCGGCATCGCCCAGCAGCGCGAATGTCAGCACGGAGAAGACGATGGCCAGGCCCGGGAAGAGCGCGACCCACCACACGCCGAGGATCATCTGCTGCGCGCCGTTGCTCACCATGAGCCCCCACTCGGGCGTGGGCATCCGCACGCCCGCGCCGACGAAGGACAGCCCGGCGGTCAGCAGGATCGCCATCCCGATGCTGATGGAGATCTGGACGATGGCCGGGGTCAGGGCGTTCGGCAGGATGTGCTGGAACATGATGGCGCCGTCGGTCGCGCCGCTGCAGCGCGCGGCGGCGATGAAGGGCCGATCGCGCAGCGAAAGAACCTCGGCGCGGATCAGGCGCGCGAACACCGGCGTGAAGAGCACGGCCAGCACGATGGCGACGTTCCAGATCTCCTGGCCCATAACCGAGACCAGCACCATCCCCAGCACGAAGACGGGAAAGGACTGCACGAAGTCGAAGATGCGCATCGCGAAGGAGCTCGCCCAGCCCTTGTAGTAGCCGATGGCCAGCCCGATCGGCACCCCGATGACGAAGGCGATGGCCACCGCTGTCACGCTGATGAGCAGGTTGATGCGCGTCGCGAAGATCACCCGGGAGAAGATGTCCATGCCGGACACGTCGGTGCCGAACAGGTGTGCGAAGGACGGTGACTTCAGGGCATTGATCGGGTCCGCGTCGATCGGGGAATACGGCGCGATCCAGGGGGCGAACACGATCGCGAGGAACTGCATGGCCAGCAGCGAGAGTCCGATGGCCAGGGTCAGCTTCGCGCCACGCCGATGGGCGGCAGCCATGATCTTCATACTTCGATCCTCGGATCGGCAATGCCGTAGAGAACGTCCACCACGGTGTAGACGATCAGGATGAATGCGGCGGCGACGAGCACGAAGCCCTGGAGCGCCGGATAGTCGCTGTTCATGACCGCGGAGACGGCGTACTGGCCGAGTCCGCCCCACGCGAAGATGGTTTCGACCAGAACGGCGGCGCCCAGCAGGAAGCCGAACAGGAAGCCGACCATCGTGATGATCGGCGGCAGGCTGTTGCGCAGTGCGCTGCGGATGAGCTGCCGCTCCGACAGGCCACTGGCGCGCGCATGGCGGATGTATTCGCTGCGGTAGTTGTCGGCGAACACGATCTGGGTCATCTTCATCAGCGCCCCGGCATTCACGATCGCGAGGGTCAGCACCGGCAGGCACAGGCGCCCCACGGCCGACGCGAAGGCCGCCGTGTCGCCGGCCAGCAGGGTGTCGATCGTCAGGAAGCCCGTGACTGCGGGCGGCGCCGACATGATGGCGTCGATGCGTCCGAACGGCGCGGGTGCGATGCCGGCGACATAGAACAGAAAGTAGATCAGCAGCAGGCCGACCCAGAAGTCCGGCACCGCGCCCGCGGCCAGGCCATAGACCTTGCTGAAGCGGCTCACGAATCCCCGCGGCTTGACGACCGAGACGACCGCCAGCGACAGGCTCACGGCGATGGTCAGCAACATGGCGTAGGTGATCAGCTCCAGCGTGGCGGGAACGCGATCGAGCAGGTCCACCGCCACGGGATTGGCGGTGAACATGGACGTGCCCAGGTCGCCGTGCACCACGGTGGAGAGATAGCTCGTGAACTGCGACCACAGGCTGCCGTTCAGGCCCAGCCTTTCGCGCAGGTTGGCGATCTGCTCGGGCGTCGCCATGTTGCCGAGCATGAGCAGGGCCGGGTCGCCCGGCAGCAGCCGGATGAGCAGGAAGGTGGCCAGCAGCACGCCGAACATCTGCGGAATCAGAATGCTCAGCCTGGCCAGGACGATTCGAAGCGGTCGCGGTAGCGATCGCAGCGACGTGCGTAGCGTCATGTCTTTCCTTGTTGGATGGCTCGCGTGTGCCAGGGCGCCCGCGCGAGCCGCGGATCGCCCGGCACGGCGGGGTTCACTTCTTCGAGAAGTCGGACCAGTTGTTGCTGTTCGGCGTGTACCAGCTGTAGCCCGTCACACTGGCCCGCGTGGCGAGCTGGTAGCCCGGGTTCATGAGAAAGACCCACGGCGCCTGGTCCATCACGATCTGCTGCACGCGCTTCATGCCGGCTTCACGCTTGGCCTCATCGGTGCTCGACAGCCCCTCGTTGATCAGCTTGTCGACCTCGGCGTTCTTGAACTTGGGATAGTTGATCAGCGATGCGCTGTTGAGCCACAGGTTGGCGACATAGGCGGCGTCCGGCACGATGGCCATGTCGCGGAAGAAATACATCGGGATCGTGCCCTTGGAGTAGCGCTCGACCAGCGTCGACGCGGGCAGCTTGACGAGTTCGGCCTCCACGCCGGCACGCGCGAAGGCGGTCTTCAGGATGACGGCGATCTCCTCCTCGATCTGGTCGCCGGTGCGGTAACCGAGTTGCGTCTTGAAGCCCGACGGCTGGCCGGCCTCCTTGAGCAGGGCCTTGGCCTTCTCGACGTCGAGGCTGTACTTGAAGTACTGGTCGGTGTAGGACGGATAGATCTCGGAGATCGGACTCTTGGTCGGCCGGGCCTTGCCGTAGTACACGGCCTTCAGGATGTCCTCGCGGGGCACCAGGTAGTTCAGTGCCTGGCGGACCTTGGGGTTGTCGAACGGCGGCGTGGTGTTGTTCATCTCCACGCGGTGGATGTAGTTGCCGAAGACCTGCCACACCTTCAGCTGCGGGTTCTTCTCCAGCGTGGCGAGTTCGCGCGGCGAGAGCCATTCGGCCACGTCGACCGCGCCGGCCTGCAGTGCCGCCAGCCGGTTGGCGGAGGTGGGCATCTCGCGGAAGATCACTTTCTTGATCTGCGGCGCGCCACGGTAGTAGTTGGGGTTGGCCTCGTAGACCACCTCCTGGCCCGACTGGAACTTCGTGACCTGGTACGGCGCGAACGATGCCGAATGCGTCGCCAGCCAGCGCGATGCCCAGGCGTCGTCGGCGGTGGCGTTCTTCTTCGCCGCCGTCGCGTCCAGGATGCCGAGGTCGTTGTTGACCCAGAGGCGCTCGATGAGCGGCGAGGTCTTCGGCAGCGTCACCTTCACCGACATGTCGTCGATCTTCTTGAACGCGTCCTCGTACTTGCTGATGCCGAGGATCTGGTTCATGTACCAGCGGAAGTTGGCGTTCTTGTTCCAGCCTCGCTCGAACGACCACATCACGTCGTCGGCGCGCAGCTCGTTGCCGGCCGCGCTCTTCACGCCCTTGCGCAGGAAGAAGGTGATGGAGGTCTTGTCCGCCGAGACCTCCCACCGTTCGGCGAGCGCGCCGACGAGCTTGTCGAAGTTCTCGACCTTGACGCCGTCGACCGTCTTCGTGTCGTAGGCCAGCAGGCGCTCGTAGATGTTGCGCTTCGCTTCATGCGTCGCCTCGGTCGGCGGGTATTCCTGGTCGAGGGACTCGGGCGTCCGGGGACCGGCCACCACGAGGATCGATTTCGCATCCTGCGCGAACGCGGCGGGCACGAGGACCGCGCCGAGCAGCGATGCCGCGAAGAGAGCCCGGGCGGCAGGCCCTGCGAGCGATTGCACGACGTCGGTCTTGATGTTCATTGCTGGCTTTCCAAGTTTCTGAGGGTGGTTGAAATGAGAGAGGCGCACGGGTCGGCCGGGCCTCAGGCCGCGGCGAGATGAGCGGGCGTCAGGATCGATGGGCGACCGGCGGCGATGAAGCGGCCCTGGTTCCTCGGGCCGACGCAGGAGCTGCCGTCCCATAGCACTTCGCCGCGCAGCAGCGTGAAGGCCGGCCAGGCGCCGAGCTGCATGCCTTCGTAGGGGGTGTAGTCGACCGCGTGGTGCAGTGCGCTGTTGCGGATGGTCAGCTCGCGCTCGTCCCAGATCACCAGGTCCGCATCGGCGCCGATGCAGATGGCGCCCTTGCGCGGATGGATCCCGTAGGTCTTCGCGGGGCCGGTGGCGGTCAGTTCGACGAACTTCTCGAGGCTGATGCGGCCCTTGAGCACGCCTTCGGAATAGAGCAGGGGCATGCGCGTCTCGAGTCCGGGAATGCCGTTGGGGATGTGGCGGAAGGCCACCTCTTCGCCGTTCGGGTGCTTGCCGCCAGGGCCATCGAACTTGAAGGGCGCATGGTCGGACGAGAACACGCTGAAGAGGCCGTCTCGCAGGCCGTTCCAGATGACCTCCTGGTTGGCCTTGTCGCGCGGCGGCGGGCTGCAGACGCACTTCGCGCCGTGATAGCTGTCGTCGATGCCCAGGTCTTCCGCGGTCAGGAACAGGTACTGCGGGCAGGTCTCCGCGAAGATGTTCAATCCATGGGCGCGGCCCCAGCGGATCTGCTCGATGGCTTCCCGGCCCGAGACATGAACGATGAGGATCGGCACGTCCACGAGTTCGGCGAGTGCGATGGCGCGGTGCGTCGCTTCGCGCTCCACCAGCATGGGGCGCGAGTGCGCATGAAAGCGCGGCGCGCTGCGGCCCATGGCCTCGAGCCGCTGGGTGAGCCATTCGATGCAGTCCGAGTTCTCGGCGTGGAGCATCGCGATCGCGCCATGGCGCTTCGCGACATCGAGCACGTCGAGGATCTGCCCGTCGTCGAGCTTCAGGTCGTCGTAGGTCATGTAGGCCTTGAACGAGGTGTAGCCCTCGCGGATCAACGCGGGCAGCTCGGCATTCAGCACTTCGGGCGTCGGATCGCTGACGATGAGGTGGAACGCATAGTCGACATGGGCGATGCCGTCCGCGCGCCGGTGGTAGTCCTCGACGGCGGCGCGCAGGCTGCCGCCTTTTTGCTGCGCCGCGAACGGGATGACGGTGGTGGTGCCGCCGCAGACGGCGGAAAGGGTCCCGGTGTCGAAGTCGTCGGCCATCCTGACCGGCGGCGGCGAGGGCTGGTCCAGGTGGCAATGGGCGTCGACGCCGCCGGGGGTGACGACGCGGCCCTTCGCGTCGATCTCGCGGCTGCCTCGCGGAAGGTCCAGCCCCAGCTGGACGATCCGGCCGTCCTTGATGCCGATGTCGGTGTCGAACACGTCCGAAGCCGTCGCCGCGCGGGCGTTGCGGATCACTAGATCAAAAGGGGATGCACTCACTTGGGTTCTTTCGCACCAAAAATGTTCAACAAAATGAGCTTTCTTTGAGTTCAGTGGATTGGCTTTGAGTGTTTGCAAAACATATGCCATATTGTCTAAAATATTGTTGACATAACTTTAGCCGGTTGATGGGCAGCGAGAAGGGAGGGCAAACCCTCGAAGGAGATGCGCAAGGATCTGGTGGCTCGGGCCGCTCGTGCCGGCGGTGCGGCTATCCTCATCGGGCCCTTCCGCAGAGGAGGCAAGGGTCGTCCGGGCGTCGAGCGGGGTGCCCTCGGGAGCGCGGCCTCGGTGTTAGACTTTCTACAATCTTCTAAAAAATTGTTGGCACCTGAAGAACCGATGCCTGGAAACATGTCTACGCCTTCCACCGCCATCCCCGCGCCGCGCCGTGAGCGCGACAGCAGCGAAGAGATCTACGAAAAGATCTATGTCGCGATCCAGGAGCACCGGCTGCTGCCGGGGACCAAGCTGGCCGAAGAGCGCCTGGCCGAAATCTTCAAGGTGAGCCGGCCCCGCATACGGGAGGTGCTGACCCGGTTTGCCTACGAGCAGATCGTCGAGCTCATTCCGAACAAGGGGGCCTTCGTCGCCCGGCCGACGATCGAGCAGGCGCGCGATGTGTTCGAGGCGCGCCGCGTGATCGAGCCGGCGATCATGCGGCGGCTCGCGCAACGGGCCACGCCCGAAGTGGTCGACGCCCTGCTCACGCACGTGGACCAGGAGATGGGCGCACGCACGCGTGGCGACAAGCGGGCCGTCATCCGCCTGTCGGGCGAATTCCACAACCTGTGCGCCGACCTGGCCGGCAACACGACGCTCGCGCGCACGCAGCGCGAGCTGTCGACGCTGACCTGCCTGATCATCCTGGTGTACGACGCGCCCCCGGCGGAAAGCTGCCGGGCCGATGAGCACTCACTGATCGTGGAGGCGATCAAGTCGAAGGACGCGGAGCGCGCCGCGCAGCTGATGCTGCATCACCTCGACCACATCGAGAAGAGCGTGAACCTCCATCAGGAGCCTGAAGAGGTCAATCTCGAGGACATCTTCGGGGCCAGCTAGTCCTGGCGCGCCGCCGCGCGGACGCCTAGGCGACGGCCGCGACCCCCGGCCGCACCGGAATGCGCGCCACGAAGCTCGTGCCGTGCTCCGCCGTCGAGGTCACCTGCAGCGTGCCGCCGTGCGACTTCACGATCAGCGAGCAGATGTGCAGCCCGAGGCCCAGTCCGCCATGGCCCCGGCTCTCGGCCGGTCGCCAATAGGGCTGGAAGATCTTCTGCAGGTTGCCGGGCGAAATGGGCTCGCCCTGGTTCTTCACGCTCAGCACGAACCAGCCGTCGCGGGTCCAGGCCGCCACGTCGATGGGGCTGTCGGGCGCGCCGTGCGAGACGGCGTTGCCCAGCAGGTTCGACAGCACCTGCTGCAGGCGGCCGCGGCTGCCGTGCACGATGTCGGTCACATGGATGTCGGCCGCGATGGTGCGCGCGGGATGCGCGGCGCGCATCTCGGCCACCACGTCGTCGAGCGCGAGGCCCAGGTCGGGAATCTGCTCGCGCGCGACATCGAGGCCGCTGCCCATGCGCCCGCGCGCGAAGTCCATCACGTCCTCGATCAGCGAGGCCATCCGCTTCGTGGTGGCGCGGATGCGCAGCCCCGCGCGCGTGCTGTCGGGGTCGGCCGCGCGGCGGGCCAGCAGCTCGCCGATGGCGCTCAGCGAGGCCAGCGGATTGCGCAGGTCGTGGCCGAGCACGGCGATGAACTGGTCGCGCAGTTCGGCAGTGGCCTCGGCATCGAACAGGGCGACTTCGGTCGCGCTCTGCCGGTCCTCGAGTTCCAGCGTGTGGCCGATCAGGTCGGCGAAGCCCTGGAACATCGCGATGGTGCGGGCGTTGTCGACGCCGTGCGGCGTCGGATCGATCGCGCAGAGGTTGCCGAAGTAGCTGCCGTCGCCCTTGACGATCGGGACCGAGATGTAGCTCTCGATGCTGTAGATCCGCGGCGTGTGGTGCGTGCGAAAGACCGGGTGCGTGCTCGCGTGGTCGAAGGCGATGGGCTGGCGCGCCGCGCGCGACTCGACGCACAGCGTGGTGTGGACCTCGAGCTGGCCGCCGGGCTTGAGGCCGAAATTGATCCGGTCGAGCACCGCGCAGGCGGTCCAGCTGTCGCCGTCGACGCGCGCGACGGCGGCGAAGCCCATGCCCGTCTGCTCGCAGATCAGCCGCAGCATCGAGGGCACGGCGCTGATCCGGCCGATGGCTTCGACGTCGCGCCGGATGTGGTCGGCCAGTTCCAGGGATTCCATTCGGGGTCGTCCTGACTCGGGGGATCGGAGTCATCCGATCGGTCTTTCGATGATCGACGGGGTCCGCATGTCGGGCGGACGGCCCAGTCTGCGGACATTGTCGAGCAACGGTCGGGATGCTCCTATGGCAAAAGACATGGCGGTGGGGCGCCCGGTCAACCGGCCAGCGCCACCGCCTGGGCCACGAGCGCCATGATCGCCGTCGTCTGCGCCTGCAGTTCCCGGGGCCCGGGATCGGTGGCCGCGGTGGCAATGGCCAGCCGCAACGCCGGTGCCGTGAAGGCGAACTGGCCGCCATAGCCCCAGGCCCACGCGACCGGCGTGCCGTGAAGCTGCCCGGTGAACCACAGGTAGCCGTACGCGGTCGGCCCGATGGGCGGGATCGACCAGGCGCCTGGCGTGTGTGCATGCGTGCTGTCCTCGATCCAGCGCGACGGCACGACGGCCTGGTCGTTCCATCGCCCGCCATCCGCGACCAGCCATGCCACCTTCGCGAGGTCGGCGGTGCGAAGGGACAGGCCCCGGTGCGCGAACGCGCGCCCGGTCCTGTCGCGCTGCCACGCGGAGTGCGCGATCCCCAGCGCATCGAACAGATCGCGCTGGGCCAGCGCGGCCAGGCCCAGGCCCTGAACGCGCTCGAGGATCGGGCTCAGCAGCGCGATGGCGGCGTCGTTGTAGGACCAATGGCCCGGTGGCTGGGCGTTGGCCTCGAGGCCCATCGCGTAGATCGCCGGGTCGGCGGAGATCGAGAGCGCGCGGGCTTGAAGCCGGTAGTCGTAGGCGAGGCCGGTCGTTCCCGAAAGAATCTGCCGCAGCGTCAGGCCGTTGGCCGCGGCGTCGGGAAAGCGGGCGGCCAAGTCCGGCAGCAGCTCGGCCACGGTCTGGGACAGGTCGCTGTTCAGCTTGCCCTGCGCCACGGCCTGGCCGACCAGCAGCGAGACGATGCTCTTGGTCGCCGAGTGGATGGGCAGCAGATCGTCGGACCGGGTGCCCGCGTAGTGGCGCTCGCCGACGAGATGGCCGTTCCGGACCACGACAAGGGCGCGAAGCGCGGGCACCAGGCTTCCCGTTTCGAACAGGCGGTCGAGCGCGCCGGCTGCGAAGCCTTGCGTCTCGGGTCCTGCTTTCATCCAGGCCGCCGCTGCCGCCGCCGGTATGCCGATGCCGGACGCCAGCGCCGATGCACCCAGCACGAAGGCGCGTCGCGAGCCCATTCAAGGCGCCTGTTGCGGCTCGCTGGCGAGCGTCGACCGATGGGCGAGGAAGAAGCGCAGCATCTCGCGGCTGGCATCGATGCCATCGGGTTGCGTATAGCTGCCCGCGGCGCTGCCGCCCGACCACGCATGGCCCGCGCCATGGAGCAGCCAGTGCTCGGCATCGCCACGGCCCGGCGATGCGGGATGCACGGTGCGGGTGTAGCGCCGGCCCGCCGCGGAGCGGCCTTCGCTGACCGTGCCGGGCAGCGCGCCCGCGACGATCGCGCGGCCGTTGCCCGGATGCACCGTCGGGTCCGCGTCGCCGTGGAAGACGATGGTCGGCTGCGATCCCTTCGCCGCAACGGCGCGCGCCTCGGGTGCCCCGGTGCGCATGACGTTCAACGCGCTCATCATGTCGTTCGCCGCGCCGTGCGGCAGCCCCGAATGCACGCCGACCGCGGCGTAGAGATCGGGATAGCAATGGCCCAGCACGTCGGCCATGGCACCGCCGGCCGAGAGGCCCGCCACATAGACGCGCGAGCGGTCCGCCTGCTGCTGCGCGACGATGTGCTCGGTCAGCGCGGCGAGCAGCGCGGGCTCTCCGCGTCCGCGTTGCTGGTGCTGGGTCTTGAACCAGTTCCAGCACTTCTGGCCATGGGCACGCTTCGCCTGCTCGGGGTAGAGCACGATGCAGCCGTTCTCGCGCGCATGTTCGTTCATGCGCGTGCCCGCCGCGAAATCCGCCGCGCCTTGGGTGCAGCCGTGGAGCATCAGCACCAGGGGCGGGGCGGCCGCCGGCTGCGCCGAGGCCGATGCGGGCACGAAGAGCATGTAGTCGATGCTGCGGCCCTGGTGCGTGAAGCTGCCCGGGGTCCAGGCGTCGGCCGCTTCGGACCCGCGCGGCTCGGGCGTTGGATGCACCTCGACCACGCGCACCTGCGCTTCGATCACGTCGTCTTCCACCACCGCTCGAGACGTCGTGGTGGGCGCCTCGGCGGGCGACGTGTCGCCCTGCAAGGCGCGCTGAATGAGCTGCGTGGCATCCACGAGGCGGCCAGTGCGCGTGAGTTGGGCAGCGTCGCGCATCAGGCCCGAGAAAAGTGTGTTCATGGATGAGAGTCCGTTGGATGCCGACCGGCAGGTCAGCGAATGCGGTCTGCCAGCGCGCTCTTGACGGCGGGCGACGCGTGGAGGGCACCGAGCACGGTGAGCGAAGCGATGGTGGCCTTGGCGAGCGCGGGGCTCACCTCGGGGGCGATGACGGCCAGGCCGAGCACGCGGATCTGCAGCGTCTCGCCGGCCGCGCGAACGGCCTCCAGGTCGGCCGTGGAAAAGCGCTGCAGGCCCAGCACCAGCATGTTGCGCGACACCGCCTGGCGCAGCGCGTCGGCATGCGTCGCGAGGTGCGTGCGTATCGCCGTGCGGATGAAGTCCGTGCGGTTCGAATAGAAGCCCTCGGCCACCAGCAGATCGACCTGCCCGAGGTCGACGAAGCCCATGTTGATGGTGATCTTCTCGGATTCGGGGGCGCGGGTGACGACGGGGGCGGGGCGGGTTTTGGTCGGCATGGGCCATCCTAGCACCATCTGTATGGATGGTGCTAGGATGGAATATGCTGTTACGCACTCCATTGCCGATGGCAAGGCCTTCGTTGCGAGGCCGGGAAACGCAGCTCTGGACGTACGCCTTCCGCCATACCCTGTCCGGGAGAAGACGAGACGCGGAGACCGCTACAAGATTCCTTTCTCGCGGCGACCGCCTTGCCCCCCTCGAAACAACAGCAGGAGCTCCATCGTGAACTTGGCCACCCAGTTCGAGACTCTCGGAAGAAAGCAGCTCGCGATCCAGGACGGCATCCAGTTGCTGACGCAGGTACGCAGCGACCTCGCGCGCACGCGATCGGCGGCCGATGCATGGGGGACGGTCGCCGTGTTGTCCAACATCACGCTGATTCCGCTGAATGTGGTGCTCAATGCCTTCGAGCTGAAGAGCGCGAACACGATGTACCAGGTGCTCGTGCAGCAGCTGTACGGAAAGCTCGCCAGGAGCGGCACCCGCCTCGACGGTGCCTGGAAGCCCGTGCTGTCCCTGCTCAAGCAGGCGATCGTCGAGGAACTGGAGCGCAAGGCCCTCACGGCGTTCATTCCCGGCGTCAACATCCTCGTCGGGCTGTCGGAGGATTCGCTGGCCGCGTGGCAAGCCATCCGGCTGGTCGAGTCGGGAAACCGCGAGATCGCCGGGCACCTCGTCAAGCTCGACAGAACGATCGAGGAAGCGAAGCGCCAGCTGGTGGAATTCGGTATCCGACGAGCGGAGATCCTCGGCCTGATGCAGAGTCAGGCGCACACCGCTTGAGGGACCAGAGCCGGTGACGAGATCGATGGCCGCCCGGCGCTCCGAAGCCGCGCGGGCGGACAGGTGCGTCAGGACAACAGCGGCACGAGATCGGGATCGCCCTTTGCCATGGCACGCCGATAGGCCGGCCGCTCGCCGATGCGCTGCAAGTAGGCGCGGATGCCCGGATACGGCGCGAGGTCGACCGGGATGAACAGGCGCATCGTCGTGAGCGAGAACACGTTCATGATGTCCGCGGCGCTGAAGTCCTGGCCCGCGAGCCAGGGCACCTCGGCGAGCCGGGCTTCCATCAGCGTCATCAGGCGCGCGAAGCGATCGCGCGTGGCCGCGAGCACCGGGTGGTCCGTCCCCGCGGTGGCCCGGCCGACGGTCATGAGCCGCAGCAGCGTGGGCTGCAGATTGCCGTTGGCGAAATGGAACCAATAGAGAAAGGCCGCGTAGTCGGGATGCTCGGGGCCGGGCTTCAGGCGCCCCGCGCCATGCCGGCCGATCAGGTACTCCACGATCGCGGCGGATTCGGCCAGCAGCAGGTCGCCGTCCTCGAGCACGGGCGCGGCCCCCAGCGGATGCAAGGCGAGCAGCTCGGGTGGAGAGAGACGCGTCACGGAGTCGCGCGTGTAGTGCTGCAGTCGATAGGGCAGGCCGAGCTCTTCGCACAGCCAGAGGATGCGTTCCGATTGGGAGTGCCCGAGATGGTGGATCTTGATCATGGATGCCTTGGAGTGAGAGCTGTCATGGATTGCGTTCGTGGCCGCGCACCGCGGTGGGCGCGAAGCCGAAGCGGTGGCGAAAGCGCACCGCGAACCGCGAGGGAGATTCATAGCCGACCGTGAGCGCCACCTGGGCGACGGGCTGGGTCGTGGCCTGCAACAGGCTCAGCGCGGTCGCCATGCGCGCGTCGGTCAGCAACTGCGTGAGCGAGGTGCCCTCCGCGGCGAGGCGCCGGCGCAAGGTGGCTTGCGACTGCGCGAGCTCGCGCGCCACGCGATCGGCCGGCCATGCATCGGCCAGGTGCCCGGCGATCAATGCGCGCACGCGTGTCGACGCGTCGGCACGCACGGATGGGTTGCGAAGCGCGATGCCGTGTTCCAGCAGCCAATGCATGACTTCGAGCAGGCGAAGCCGGACGATGGCATCGGGCAATCGTTCCGAGAGCGGCAGCGCCAGCGTCGCGGCGTCGAAGGCGCGCGCCAGCGCCTCGCCGGGATGGGCGAGCACGCGGGCCGGTGCCGAGGCGGCGCCCGCGCGCTCCATCGCGTCGGCGCGGCCGCGATAGTGCGCGTCCTCGAGCAGGGCGGCGTCGAAGACCAGCCAGCGCGCTTCGTACTGCGCGCCCTCGGGAATGTCGTTGTGGAAGTCGACGGTCTGGTGGCCCGCGAGCACGAGCGCCTGGCCCGGGAGCGCACGCACCGTGCGGCCTTGCGCCGTGCGCACGGTCTTGATGCCCTGGACCACGAAGACCAGCGCGGCCTGTTCGACGTGCATGCGCAAGGCCGCGAGGCCGCGCCCCTGGATCACATGCGCCGCGACGCCGATGCCCGCGCGCGCATGCAGCTGCCGGGCCAATGGCGCGCCATCGGCGGAGGGCGGAAGGTCGGGTGCAGCGGACCGGGAAGAACGGCGGTCCGCGGCGCGAAGGCGTGCTTGCATGGCCGCAGTCTAGGGCGGCACGCGCGCGGCATCGATGCCGTGCCGATCGACTTCGGTGCCGATTCGATCGGAAGTCGTTCGGCCCGGCCTCAGCCCGGATAGACGAACGGGGCCGGCCTGTATTCGGTGTCCCGCACCAGGATGCCGTCGGCATCGGCGTAGACCCAATCGCCGGGCTCGAAGGTCACGCCCCCGAAGCGCACGGCGATGTCGCGCGCGAAAGGCGCGGCCACGGTCGCGCTGCGCGGCGTCGTGCACAGGGCTTTGACGCCGAGCTCACAGGTGGCCATCTCCCGCGCATCGCGGATCGCTCCGAAAACGATCGCGCCCGCCCATCCGTTGCGCACGGCGATCGAGGCCATGGTGCCGCCGAACAGCGCGATGCCGCGCGAGCCGTGGCCGTCGATGACCAGCACCTTCCCATGGCCCGGTTCGAGGCAGATCGGGACGCCCGCGCGGTGATCGTCGCGGACCCGCAGCGTGACCGCCTGGCCCCAGAACGTGCGTCGCTGCCCGAAGTCGAGCAAGCCGGCGTCGCACCACCTGCTGGCGTCGGGATCGTCGTCGGAGATGTCGGCGGTGGCGAAGATCATGCGGGGGCCCCGGTGCCTGCCGTGCTCGCGGGAACCGGCGCGGTCACCTGGTTGTGCAGGCCGCCGTCCACGAAGATGTCGGTGCCCGTGATGTAGCGCGCCGCGTCGCTGGCCAGGAAGGCGGCCGCGTCGGCGGCGTCCCAGGGCGACCCCATGGCACCGGTCGGGCAGGTGGCGTTGCGCGTGGCCAGCAGATGGTCGAGGCCTTGCGGATGGGCCACGGCCAGTTGCTGGCGCACCAGCGCCGTGTCCATCAGGCCCAGCAGGATGTTGTTGCAGCGGATGCCGCGCCCCGCGTACTGCATCGCGACGCTCGCGCCCAGGGCGTTCAGCGCGGCCTTGCTCGCGTGATAGGCGCACAGCGCGGCCGAACCCGCGCGCGCGGCCGCGATCGACGACACCTGCACCACGGCGCCGCGCCCGGCCTTGTCCATCAGCGGCAGCACATGCTTCAGCGCGAGGAACGCCGAGCGCGTGTTCAGTGCGAAGGAGCGGTCCCAGTCCTCCACCGCCAGTTCCGCCGGCCCGCCATGCATGACGACGCCGACGTTGTTGACCAGGATGTCGACGTTGCCGTTGATCGCCTGCGCGATCCGCACCGCGTCGCGGATCGAGGACTCGACGCACACGTCCGCCTCGATCGCCTCGCAGCGTGCGCCGCTCTCCTGCGCCAGGCGCTGGGTTCGCCGCGCGGCCTCGAGGTCCTTGTCGGCCGCGAACACGAGCGCGCCGTGCTGCGCCATGCGGATCGCGATCGCCGCGCCGTTGCCCGGGCCCGCCGCGGACGCGCCGGCGCCGAAGACCAGCGCGGTTTTCGATTGAAGGGGGAAGTTCATCGTGGATTCATCCTCAAGGCGCCGTCGATGCGCACGCACTCGCCATTCATGTAGCCGTTGGTCAGCAGGAACTCGACCAGCCGGGCGTATTCGTCGGGATCGCCGACGCGGCTCGGAAACGGCACCGACGATTCCAGTGCCCGCCGAACGTGTTCGGGCCCGGCGCGCAGCATCGGGGTGTCGAAGACACCGGGCTTGATCGTGTTGACGCGGATGCCCTCGCTGGCGAAGTCGCGCGCGATCGGCAGCGTCATGCCCGCCACGCCGGCCTTCGATGCCGCATACGCCGCCTGCCCCATCTGGCCCTCGTCGGCACTGATCGACGCGGTGTTGACGATCGCGCCGCGCTCGCCGTCCGGCAGGCGGTCGAGCGCCAGCATGCCGGCGCTCGACCGGGCGATGCAGCGGAAGGTGCCGAGCAGGTTGATCGCGATCACGCGTTCGTAGTCGGCCATCGGATGGTGGCGGATCGCACCCGTCGCGCGGTCCCGCGCCGCGGTCTTGTGGGCATGCACGATCCCCGCGCAATTGACGAGGATGCGTTCCTGGCCATGCGCCTGGCGGGCGCGTGCGAAGGCGTCGTCCACGCTGGCCTCGGAGGCCACGTCGGCGTGGCAGAACACGCCGCCGATGCGCCGGGCCAGCGCTGTGCCGGCCTCGGCGTCGAGATCGAACAGCGCGACCTTCACGCCGCGCGCGGCGAGCCGGATCGCGGTGGCCGCTCCGAGTCCCCTGGCGCCGCCGGTGACGACGGCCGAGAGCTGGTCGTCGAGCTTCATGCCGCGGCTCCCGTTCCGGCGCGGCGGGCGCCTTCCTCTTCGTGCACGCTCAGCGGTTCGCGGGCCAGGGCCTCGATCAGCAGGCGCTCCAGCGGCTTCTCGGAAGCGGTCTTGGGAATCTCCGGGACCACCTGGACGAAGCTCGGCACGAAGTTGGGCTCCAGCGCCGCGCGGCAGCAGCGGAACAGCGCCTGCACATCGAGCGTCGAGGCATCGAGCGGCACCACCGCCGCCACCACGTCCTTCTCTCCCGGTGCGCCCGAGGCGGCCGGCACGCCGTACACGAAGACGTCGCGGACCAGGCCCGATTCGGCGATCGACTTCTCGACATAGGCGGTGTTGATGAAGTCGCCATTGCGGCGAAGGCCCCCGCCCTGGCGGTATTCGAAGAAGAGCCAGCCGTCGCCGTCTTCGCGCACGACGTCGCCCATGCGCAGCCAGCCGCCCGCGCACTTGCGCGCGGAGGCCTCGGGATTGCCGACGTACTCGACGCGAAACGGCGAACCGTCGGCCGGCCGCAGCCACAGCTCTCCGGCAACGCCGCGCGGCAGCTCGGCGCCCGCGTCGTCCACGATGCGGTAGCTGAAGTGCGGCGCGACCCGCCCGATGCTGCCGATGGGGCCCGCGTCCAGCGGCTTGATCGCGAGGCCGCCCTCGGCCGAGCCGTAGAACTCCAGCACCTTCACGCCGAAGCGTTGTTCGAACCGCTCCCAGATCGCGGCCGGCATGCCCGCCGACACGACGAAGCGCACCGGGTTCCGCGCATCGTCCGCGCGCGGCGGTTCGGCATACAGGGTGGTCGTCATGCCGCCCAGCAGCGTGAAGGTCGTGCATCGGTACTTGCGCGTGAGGGCCCACAGCCGCGAGCGCGTGAAGCGGCGCGAGAACACCACGGGCAGCCCGCCGAGCAGCGCCGGCGCGAGCGTGACCTGCAGCGCGTTGGCATGGGTCAGCGAGAGGCCGGAATACAGTCGGTCGTCGGGCCGGTAGCCGAAGCCCTTCAGGGCCGCGGCGGCGGTGTCGCAGAAGCGCCGATGCGTCATGACGATGCCCTTGGGATCGCCGGTGGTGCCCGAGGTGTGGAGGATCAGCATCGCCTCCTCGCCGTTGTCCGCCGGCACGGGCAGGTCGTCGCCGTCCACGAGCCGCAGCGCGGCGTAGTCCTCCACGCGCGGGGCCCACATCGCGCGTCCCGGGCCTTCGTCGGTGGCGAGCGCGGCGATCCATTCGATGCCCGCGTCGTCCTCGAGCAGTTCCTCGGCGCCGGGCAGCGCGTAGTCGGCGGCGACCAGGCCGGTCGCCCTCGAGTTCGCGATCATGAAGCGCAGCTTCTCGCCCCGGGTGCGAGGGTCGATCGGCACCAGCACCACGCGCAGCAGCGCGGCCGCGATCATCAGCTCGACGAACTCGGCATGGTTCGCCATCAGGACCGCGATCACGCTGCCGGGCCCGGCGCCGCGCCGGCCCAGGCCGCGTGCCAGCGCCTGCGCGTTGCGCCACAGCTGGCCATAGCTGCGCGCGACATCGGGCAGCGCATGGCCTCCTTCGAACAGCAGGGACTCGCGCGCCGGCTCGGCGTGCGCGAAGGAATGGACGATCGAGGCGAGATTGACGTGAGAGCGCTCGGCCATGGCTCAGTCCTTCTGCAGCACGCTGACGACGATGGCCGCGGCGTCTTCCCCGATCCAGCCACCGCCGTTCTCGGCGAGCGCGGTGCGGGCACCGTGGACCTGGCGTGCCGCGCAGCGGCCGCGCAATTGATCGCTGAGCTCGACCAGCTGCGCGCAGCCCGAGGCACCGATCGGATGGCCCTTGCGCAGCAGCCCGCCCGACGGATTGACGGGCACCCGGCCGCCGAGCCGGGTGGCGCCGCTGTCGAGCAGCGCCACGGCCTCGCCCGGCGCGGCGAGTCCCAGGTGCTCGTAGTAGATCAATTCGGCCGGGGCGCCGGCATCGTGCAGCTCGACCACGTCGAGCTCGGCCGGCCCGACGCCCGCGGCCTCGTAGGCCTGCGCGGCGACGGTCGGCGCCAGCCGCGCCGGATCGCCGGCCTCGTAGTCCCAGCCCGAAGCCAGCACCGACGACAGCACGCGCACCCGGTCGCGCAGGCCCAGCCGCGCCGCCGCCTGCGCGGACACCAGCACCAGGGCCGCGGCGCCATCGCCGATCGGCGCGCACATCGGGCGCGTCATGGGGTCGACGATCAAGGGCGCGGCCAGCACCTGCTCGATGCTCAGCACCTCCTGGAACTGCGCCTTCGGATTCAGGCTGCCGTGGAACGAGTTCTTCGCCGCCACCGCGGCGAAGTCGCGCTGCGTCACGCCGTGCGTCGCCATGAAGTCGCGCGCCATGCCGGCGTACAGGTCCATGAAGAGCGAGCGCGATTTGCCCGCCTCAGAGATGTCCGCCTCGGCGCCGGAGCGCGCGAGGTTGCGCGCCAGCCCCGCGAGGACGTCATCGATCGCCTCGAGGTCGACGGCGCCATGGAACACCGAGAAGGTGCGGGCCTTGTCCTCGCTGTAGAGCTTCTCGAAGCCGGCCACGAGCACGATGTCGTAGGCCTGCAGCGCGATCATCTGCACCGCCTGCTGGAAGGCGGTGGCCGAGGTGGCGCAGGCATTCTCGACATTGACGACCGGGATGCGCCCGATGCCCAGGCCGCGCAGCACGACCTGGCCGGGGATCAGCACCTGGCCGGTCATCACGCCGGCGGCCGCATTGCCCATGTAGGCCGCCTGCAGCTGCGAGGCTTCGATGCCGGCATCGTCCAGCGCTTCGCCGATGGCTTCGGCGGCGAGCGACTTGAGTCCACGGTCGAGGAATTTGCCGAAACGGGTCATGCCCGTTCCCGCGATGAAGACGGGTTGCATTGGAAGAAGCGTCGGGTTCGGAAAGAAACGCGGAGACGGTCGGCTGGGCGCTCGTCTATTCGGGCGTGAAGTTGATCGAGCGCAGCACCTCGCCGACCTTGTCGTAGTCGGTGCGCAGCGTCTTCGTCAGTTCTTCCGAGGTGCGTGGCTGGCCGACGGCGAGGCCGATCTCCTGCAGGCGCTCGCGCACGGCGGGCTGCTCGAGGATCTTCAGGGTGGCCTGGCGCAGCCGCGCCTGCGCCGCAGCCGGCACGTCGGGCGTGGTCCAGACGCCGATCCAGACGACGGTCTCGAGGTCCGGGAAGCCGAGTTCGCGGAAGGTGGGCACGTCGGGCAGCATCGGCGAGCGCTGCGGCAGGCTGACCGCGAAGGCCTTCAGCTTGCCCGCCTTGATCAGGGGCAGTGCGGTCGACATGCCGTCGATCATCAGCGGCACATGCCCGCCCATGACGTCCGTGAGCCCGGGCATCGATCCCTTGTAGCCGACGTGCGTCATGTCGAGGCCCGCGGCCTGGTTGAGCTTCAGGCCGGTCACGTGCGCGATCGTGCCCGCGCTGTAGGAGGCGTAGCTGACCTTGCCCGGGTTGGCCTTGATGTAGGCGATCAGTTCGCCCATCGTCTTCGCCGGCACCGAGGGATGGCCGACCATCACCAGGCCGAAGCGCGCGAACTCGGCGATCGGCTTGATCTCCTTGGCCATGTCGATGCGCAGCTTGACGATGTGCGGGACCTCGGAGACCAGGCCGCTGATTCCCACCAGCGCGGTGGCGCCGTCGTGCGGCACCTGCATCAGGTCGTTGACCGCGAGCGCGCCGCCCGCGCCCGGCTTCGGATCGACGACGACCGCCTGGCCCAGTTCCTTCTGCAGGCCGTCGCCGAGCATGCGCGCGACGATGTCGGAGGCGCCGCCGGCGGGGCCCGCGACGATGAGACGCAAGGGCTTGGCCGATGCGGACTGTGCCTGCGCGCCGGGAGCGGCGAGGGCGGCGAGCGTTGCCGCGGCGGCGGTGCAGAGAAGGCGGCGCAGCGAGTCCGTGCGCGTTCGTTCGGTCATGTTGTCTCCGGTCTTGGGGGCTGTTGCGAAATCGGGCGGCGGGACGCTTCGAGGCGTCACTTCGCCGTTCTCTTGCGGGGCGCGGTCGGCTTTTTTGCCGCCGCCGCTTCGGGCTCGCGCGCCTTGTGGGGCGTGATGCCGTTCCACAGGATCGACATCAGCGGGGCGGCCTGCGCCGCGAGCGAATAGCTGCGGCGGCGGTACTCCCACATCAGGAAGGCCCGGTTGAAGATGGCGTTGAAGGTGTCGAGGATGAGCCGGCTGTCCACGTCGCAGCGCAGTTCGCCTTGCTGCTGCGCTTCGGTGATGGCGTGGAGCAGGCGCCGCATCATCTCGTGCTGCGCGTAGCTCGGATCGCGCATCCATCGCTCGAGCGGAACGGTCATGAAGATGATGCGCCCGACGTTGGGATTCCTCTCGTAGAACTCGAGGTGCAGCGTGAGCACCGCGAGCAGCTTGGACTTCAGGTCGCCCGCGTCGTCGAAGGGCTTGAGCGCGGCCGGATAGAGGCCGCCGAGCCAGTGCTGGATGAACCAGAACAGCAGCGCTTCCTTGTCGCCGAAGTAGCGATAGATGGTGCGAAAGCTCATGCCGGCTTCGCGCGCGATGGTGCGCATGTCGGCGCGATGGAAGTCGCCGGCGGCGTAGGTTTCCATCACGACGGGCGAGAGCCGGTCGCGCAGGTTCGCGGGAATGCTCTGCGTTCCGGAAGGGGTCGGGAGGGGCTCGGGCGCCGCCGCCGGTGCGTTGCTCTTGGGCATGGACGATGTCGCGGGTGGTGAAGTCGGCCGCGAAGGTAACATCGTTACCCGCTGGCTCGTTCAAGGGAAAACCCGGGGCCTTCGCGCGGGCTGGACCCCGCATGAAGAAGGCCCGCGAAGGTCGTCACCTTGGCGGGCCGGGGCGCGGCGCATGCGCGAATGCGCGCACGCGGCATCGAATCGAGACGGCGTCGCCCCTTGCGCGGAGCGACGCGAAGATGCCTAGTGGAAGAACAACGCGATCAGGATGATCACCGGGATCGGCACGCCGAGAAACAGAAGCAGAAGCGAGCGCATGAGAGGTCTCCTCGAAGTGGTGGAAGTGGGTTCAGAGATCGCGGCGACGGCCGCCGTAGGTGGCGGCGAGGCTCGCGAAGAAGGCGCCGACGAGCAGCGAGACCACGAGCCACATCGCGGCATAGGCCGAGGCCTTGCGGGCCGTATCGGCCGCCTCCTTGGCCTTGGCCTGCACGTCGCGCAACGCGGCCTGCGCCTTGGCATAGACCTCGTTCACGCGTTTCTCGGCGTCCTGCTGGCTCATGCCGGTGCGCTGCGCGACCACCTGGCCGACGTACTTGACGTCCTCGGGCGGCAGCGCGCCGGTGCGGATGCTGTTGAGGAAGATGCGCGTCACCTCGGCGTTCGCGCCGGCCGCGTCGCGCGCGGGGGGCTGCGACACCGCGAGGGTGCCGGCATCGCCCGCGGGCGGCGGCGCGGCGGCGGCGTCCTGGCGGAACAGCGAGTCGACGAAGTAGCTCATCGGGCCCGCGCCGCTGTCAGCCCCGGACTGCGATGCAGCGGAACCGGCGCCCGCCGCGCCGGCAACCGTGGCGGCACTCGCCGCACCGCCGGCCACCGTGGCACCGGCCTGCGCACCCGCGCCGAGCACCGAGCCCACGGCGGAGCTCAACAGCGCGGCCGTGAGCAGCGTCGCGACGGCCCAGGCGAGAAAGCCATGGGCCGTGTCGCGGAAGTAGACCTCGTCGGTATGGATGCCGGCCCACTTGGTGCGCAGCCGGCCCGCCAGGTAACCGCCCAGCCCCGAGGCGGCGAGCTGCGTGAAGCTGAGCCAGAGGATGGTCGCGATGCCGATCGCGCCCGCGCTCGCGCCGCGGCTGGCCCAGGGGCTCACCGCGGACATCCCGAGGCCCGTGCCGAGCAGCAGCAGGACCAGCGACAGCGAGGCCGCGCCCGCGGCGCCCGCGAAGATCGCGCCCCAGGAAACGCCGCTTTCGCCGCGTGGCCCTTCGATGACGTCGACCGGTGAATTGATGCCGTACTGGGCCATGGCTGCTCCTTGTTGTAGAGCATCGACTCTGGACTTCGCGCGACCCGTTGCAGTCGGTTCCCGGCGCGCGCGTGGGTAGGCAACGATCCCGTCGCGACCGCCGTACGTACACTGCAAAACCCCGATCCATCGAGCCCGACCGCCATGAAACTGAGTCAACTCCGCTCGTTCCTCAGCGTCGCCGAGCATGGGAGCATCCGGGCCGCGGCGCGCGCGCTCGGCATGTCGCAGCCGGCCGTGACCCAGGCGATGCGAGAGCTCGAGCTGTCGGTGGATGCACCTCTGTTGCAGCGCGGCACGGCCGGTGTCGAGCTCACCGTGTATGGCCGCTCGCTGGTGCGCCGCGCCAGCGTGATCCAGCGCGAGATGGAGCGCGCGGTGGCGGAGATCGAGGAGATCCGCGACGGCAGCTCGGGCCTGATCTCGATCGCGATCTCCACCGCCGTCGCCTTCGAGATCCTGCCGAAGGCCTTCGCTGCGTTCCGCGCGCGATTCCCGCACGTCGAGGTCCGCTTCAACGAAGCCTCGATCCCGCACACGCTGCCGCGCATCCTCGACGGAACGGTGGACTTCATGGTCGCGCACATGCTGCCCGGCTCGCTGGCCGACTGGGAGGTCAAGCGCCTGTTCCGCACCGCCATGGTGGCGGTGGCGCGAGCGGGCCATCCGATCCTCGACGCAGCGAACACCGACCGCTTCGCCGAGTGGGAGTGGCTGCTGCCCTACGACGACGAGAGCGCACCCGAGCTGGTGCGCCAGCTGTTCGCGCAGAAGCGCATCGCGCCACCGACGCAGGTGGTGCGCTGCACCTCGACGGCGATCGGCCTGAAGCTCGTGGGCGCGAGCGACCTGGTCGGCGTGTTCGTCGACACGATGACGCGCGAGGAGTTTCCGCACTACGGCCTGGTCAAGGTGCCCTTGTGCGATCCGCTCGCGGCGCTCGACGTCAGCGTGATCTCGCGGCCCGGCTCGGTGCTGAGCCCGGCGGCGCAGAACTTCCTCGATTGCCTGCGCCATGAGGCGGCGATGAAAGGCAACGCCTATCACCCCTGAAGAGTGCTTGTCTTCCGGCCGCGGATCGCTGCTCCTAGCATCCGCCATCGCAACAAAAGGCAAGGCCAGGAGACAACGATGGGTACCCAGACAAGTGGCGTCGCGCCACCGCTATCGAAGCGCAAGGCGGTGACGGCGATCACGGTCGGCAACGCGCTGGAGTTCTACGACTTCACCGTCTACGGCTTCATGACGAGCATCATCGGCCGGATCTTCTTCCCCTCCCTGAGCCCCTATGCGCAGCTGCTGCTGGCGGTGGCCAGCTTCGGCGTCGGCTTCCTCGCGCGGCCGCTGGGCGGCGTGGTGATCGGTGCCTATGCCGACCGCCATGGCCGCAAGAAGGCGATGGGGCTGACCATCGGTCTCATGGCGCTGGGCTGCGCCATGATCGCGGCGGCACCGACGCCCGCGCAGATCGGGCTGGCGGCGCCGGCGATCATCGTGCTGGCGCGGCTGATCCAGGGCTTCTCGGCGGGCGGCGAGGTCGGTGCGTCGACGGCCATGCTGGTCGAGTACGCGGGTCGCAACGAGCGCGCCTTCATGGCCAGCTGGCAGGTCGCGAGCCAGGGCCTGGGCGTGATGTTCGGCGCGCTCGTCTCGAGCACCGTGATCTCCGTGTTGGCGCCGGCCGATCTCGAGAGCTGGGGCTGGCGGCTGCCCTTCGTGCTCGGCATCCTGATCGCGCCGGTGGGCATGTACATCCGCACGCGCCTGCACGAGACGCATGTCGACGCGCCGAAGCCATCGGCCTCCGGAGAATCGGGCGGCAAGATCGGCCTGCTGCTGCGCAACCACTGGAAGCAACTGATCCAGGCCAGCCTGCTGTTCCTCTCGTGCACGGTCGGCATCTACGTGGTCGCGTTCTACATGCCGACCTACGCGGCCCGGGAGCTCGGGCTGCCGGTGCAGGTCGGCATCTGGGCCGGCGTGGTGTTCGGCATCGTCAACCTGCTCGTCGCGCCGCTGTCGGGCCTGCTGGCCGACTGGCTGCGGCGCAAGCCCGTGATCTTCTGGTCGCGCGTGGTGTTGCTGCTGCTGGTGTTCCCGTGCTTCCACTGGCTGCTCGCCGCGCCCTCGCCGGAGCGCCTGTACGTGGTGGTCGGGCTGCTCAGCGTGTGCCTGACCTCGCAGTTCCCGGCACTGCTGGTGATGCTCACCGAGATCTTCCCGAAGCATGTGCGTGCCAGCGGCCTGTCGACCGTCTACAGCGTGGTGGTCGCGGTCTTCAGCGGCTTCTCGCCCTTCGTGCTGACCTGGCTGGTGCATGAGACTGGCGACAAGCTGGCTCCCGCCTGGTACCTGGTGGCCGTGACCGTGGTCTCGACCCTCGTCATGCCCTGGCTCGTCGATCGCACCGGCGAGGACCTCGATGCGGAGAGCCCGAAGGAAACGCCGTCCCGTGTTCGCGGCGCGATGCCGGTGGGGAGCTTCAAGTGAAACCCACGAGCCATTTCGCGGCCAGCTATGCCGCGGCACGCGAGCGCTTTCTCGCGAGCGCGGACACGGCGGGACTCGCCGTGACCTCGCATGCGATCGACGGCGTGCGCGGCGCGCAGGGCGAGGAACTCGCGATGGATGTCGTGCGGGTCGGCGATCCGCAGGCCGACAAGCTGCTGGTGCTGACCTCCGCGATCCATGGCGTCGAGGGCTTCTGCGGCTCGGGTTGCCAGTCGGCGATGCTCGTGGACGAGCCGCTGCTGGCCACGGCCGAACGCATGGGCGTCGGCCTGCTGTTCGTGCACGCGGTCAATCCTTTCGGCTTCTCGCACCTGCGCCGCGTCAATGAAGACAACGTGGACGTGAACCGCAACTTCGTGCGCTTCGAGGAGGCGCGTGCGCCGAACCACGGCTATGCCGAGCTCGAGCCCCTGCTGCTCCCGCCCACATGGCCGCCGGGCCCCGAGGCGGCCACGCGGCTCGACGCCTGGATCGGCGCGCGCGGCGTCGAGGCCTATGGGCAGTCCGTGTTCCAGGGGCAGTACGACTCGCCCACGGGAATGTTCTACGGCGGCAGCCGCGCGACCTGGAGCAACAGGACGATCCGGCGGGTTCTTCGGCAGGAGGGCGCCGCGGCGAAGCAGGTGGGCTGGATCGACCTGCACACCGGGCTCGGCCCGCGGGGCCACTGCGAGAAGGTCTTTATCGACAGGCGCGGCGAGATCGACCGGGCCCGGACCTGGTGGGGCGCGGACGTCATCTCGACCGAGCGCGACGATTCGGTGATGTACGAGATCAACGGCCCGATGGTGACGATCCTCGCGGAGGAATGCCCCCATGCAGTGGGCACCACGATCGCGCTCGAGTTCGGCACCGTGCCGTTGCTGCGGATGATCGATGCGCTGCGCGCGGATCACTTCTGCTGGCGGGCCGAGCCGCCCGTCGCACCACGGCTCAAGGCCGAGGCCGGCCAGGAACTGAAGGCCTGCTTCTACGTCGACGATGCCGATTGGCAGGGCATGGTCTTCGGCCAGGCGCGCACGGCGGTCGTGCAGGCCCTGTGCGGGCTCGGCGCTTCGGCGTGACCGGGTGCGTGGCGCGGCGGATGGCTATGCGGCACGCCCGCTTTTCCTGCGGCCGCCGGCCTTCGCGCCATGGCTCGCCAATCCGGCGAAGTCCACGATCCTGATCCTCGGTCCGTCGAGCTGCACCAGCCCGTCGGCCCGCAGCGCGCGCAGCGCCATGTTGGTCCGCTGGCGCGACAGTCCGCACAGGTTGGCGAGCTGGTGCTGCGGCAGGGCCAGCGCGTCGCCATCGTCGCCCTGGACCAGCAGCGACAGGCAGCGCGCGACGCGCATGTCGGGCGCCAGCATGCGCGAGGCTTCCAGCAAGGCCGTGACCGTGCCCATGCGCTGGTTGAGGTTGTTGAGCAGGAAGTTGTTGAACGGCACGCTCTGCGCGAGCAGCAGCTCGAAGGTGGGTGCGGGCAGCAGGCAGACGCGGCTCGCGCGCACCGCGATCACGTCGTAGCGCCGCTGCTCGCGCTTGAGCATCGAGCCTTCGCCACCCCACTCGCCCTCGCGCAGGAAATGCAGCGTGGTCTCGCTGCCATCGGCGGCGGTCACGGACATCTGCAGGAAGCCGCTGTCCACGCCGATCCAGTGCGCGGCGGCCTCGCCCACCCTGGCAACGCATTCGCCGATCGCGGCCTCCTTCTCGACCAGTGTGGCGCGCACCAGCGCCTGCTGCGCCGGCTCCAGCGTGGCGAACCAGGCGGTGCGGTCGAGCAGGGCGGTGGGCGGTGTGGCGGGCTTCATGGATGTCGTTGCAACGACAGCGCGATGCGCGTGTCTTCACGATAGTAAGCACTTCAACAGGAGACGCCAATGACCGTGAGAACCGAGAAGGATGGTGCGGTGTGGACCGTGGTCCACAGCCGCTTCGACGAAGCGCGCAACGCGATGGACCCCGACAGCGCCGACGCGCTGGTCGAGCAGCTGCAGGCCTTCGACCGCGATCCGCAGGCGCGTGTCGCGGTGCTGTGGGGCGAGGGCGGCGCCTTCTGCGCCGGCTGGGACCTCAAGTACGCGAGCACGCTGGCGGACCGCGAGCGCTTCGACCAGGACATCGTGCGCGGCCTGGCGTTTCCGATGGGCGCCAACGCGGCGCCGCGGGGACCGCTGGGGCCGACGCGGCTGGAGCTGTCGAAGCCCGTGATCGCGGCGGTGGAAGGCCCCGCGGTGGCGGGCGGCATGGAGCTCGCGCTGTGGTGCGACATCCGCGTGATGGCCGAGAGCGCCTACTTCGGCGTCTACTGCCGCCGCTGGGGCATCCCCCTGCTCGATGGCGGCGCGGTGCGCCTGCCGCGGCTGGTGGGGCAGGGCCGCGCGATGGAGATCATCCTGACCGGCCGCAAGGTGCCGGCCGAGGAGGCGCTGCGCATCGGCATGTGCGAGCAGCTGGTGCCGCATGGCGAGGCGCGGCAGGCGGCCGAGGCGATGGCCAGGGAGATCGCGCGCTTTCCGCAGGCCGCCGTGCGGGCCGACCGCCGCACGGTCCACGAGAGCCATGGGCTGCCGCTGCGCGATGCGATGCGCGTGGAGTGGGCCAACGGCGTGGAGGCGCACCACCAGGAAGGCGCCGATGGCGCGGGCCGCTTTGCGTCGGGACTGGGGCGCGGCGGCGACTTCGGCCGCATCTGATCACTCCTCGAACAGGCGCGACTGCGACGAGGTCAGCGCCGAGAAGCTCTCCCCCATCGGCAGCAGGATCGCGTCCGCGATCGGCCGCAGCTGCTTCGCGAGGTAGTGCTCGTAGTCGATGCGCGACTGCCGCGCTTCCAGCGGCTCGGGCCCGTTGCGCGTCATCACGTACTGGATCCAGCCGCCGTTCTGATACTGGCGCGGCCGCTGCGCCCGGTCGTTGAACGCGTCGGCGATGCGCGCCGCGCGCACCTGCGGCGGCACGTTGACCTGGTAGTCGTCGAGCCGATGGCGCAGCCGCTTGCGGTAGATCAGCAGCTCGTCCTTGGCGCCCGCCAGCATCGAGCGCGTGTAGTCGGTGACGAAGTCGCGGTAGGGCTCGTCGTGGAAGATGCGCGACAGCAGCCCTTCCTGGAACTGGCGCGCCAGCGGCGTCCAGTCGCTGCGTGCCATCTCGAGGCCGCGATAGACCATCTCCTCCTGGCCCTTCGCATCCACGCTCAGGCCCGCATAGCGCTTCTTGCTGCCGATCTCCGAGCCGCGGATGGTGGGCATGAAGAACTTCTTGTAGTGGGTGTCGAACTCGATCTCGAGGAAGTTGCGCAGTCCCTGTTCGTCGTGCAGGGTCCGGGTCCACCAGGCGTTGATCTCGGTGGTGAGCGCCGCCGCGATGGCGTGCGCGTCCTCGTTGGAATGCGCGCGCTTGAGCCAGATGAAGATGGAGTCGGTGTCGCCGTAGATGACCTCGTAGCCGCGCTCCTCCACGAAGTCGCGCGTGAGCCGCATCATCTCGTGGCCGCGCAGCGTGATGGCGGACACCAGGTCGGGGTTGAAGAAGCGGCAGTCGGACGCACCCAGCACGCCCGCGAAGGAGTTCATGAGCAGCTTCAGCGCCTGCGACAGCGGCTCGTTCTTCGCGCGCTTGGCCTCGTCGCGCGCATGCCAGAAGGTGCTGACGATCTCGGGCAGGCAGTGCTTGTCGCGCGAGAACAGGGTGCCGTTCGGCCCCTTGACGCCCGTGGCCGGGTCCTGCGCCCGCATGCCTTCCACCAGGCCCACGGGGTCGACGAGGAAGGTGCGGATGATCGATGGATAGAGGCTCTTGTAGTCGAGCACCACGACCGAGTCGTAGAAGCCGGGCTTGGAGTCCATCACGTAGCCGCCCGGGTAGGCCTTGCTGAGGATCTCGCCGACGTTGGGCGCCACGTAGCCCAGCCGGTGCATGCGCGGCAGGTAGTGGTGGCTGAACGCGGCGATGGAGCCGCCGAAGTGGTCGGCCTGCAGGCCCGTGGTCTGCGCGCGCTCCAGCACGAAGCTCAGCAGCTTCGTCTTCTCGAAGATGCGCAGCACCAGCTCGCAGTCGCGGATGTTGTAGGTGGCGAGCGCCGGCTTGTCCTGCTGGTAGCGGCGCTCGATCTCGGCCATCTTGTCGTACTCGTCGCCGATGGCCTTGCCTTCGCCGAGCAAGGCCTGCGACACCGATTCGAGGCTGAACGACGGGAAGCTCCACATGCCGGAGCGCAGCGCCTCGATGCCGTCGATGATCACGCGGCCCGCGGTGGTCGCGAACAGGTAGCCCTGCTTGCCCGGATGCGTGCGCCATTCGAAGGGCCGGCGTTCGCGGCCCGGCAGCAGCGGCGTGCCGGCGGTGTCGGCCGTCTTCTGCAGCACGCGCAGGTCGAACTGGATCACGCTCCAGCCGACGATGACGTCGGGGTCGTTGTGCGCGAACCAGTCGTTGAGGCGCTCGATCATCGCCTTGCGGCTCGCGCAGTAGACGAGCGAGAAGCCCAGCGGCTCGCTCGCCGCCTGCGCGGGCGCCTCGCCCAGCATGTAGACCACGCGCTCGCCGGTGCCGTCCAGCGCGATCGAGTACAGCTCCTCGTGCTGGCTGGTCTCGATGTCGAGCGACACCACCTTGAGCCGCGGCCGGTAGGCGGGCGCGGGCTTGAGCCGCGGATCGACGATGGCGGTGCCGTCGTGCCTGCCGCCTTCCACGAGCGTGCCCGCCGTGATGAAGCGCTCCATCAGGTAGCGGTCGTGCGGCCGGATGTCGGCCTCGAGCAGTGGAATGCTCTTCGCCTCGAGCAGTCGCACCAGCCGCTTGAGCTGGCGGAAATGCGTGACGTAGACGCCGACGACCGGCTCCTGCCCGAAGGTCTTGAGTGCGAGTTCGCGCAGCTGCAGGCCCGGCAGCTCCGGGGCGTGGGCTTCCACCGCCTGCCTGTGCTTCGCCGCGACGAAGGCGACCGAGCTCTGCGCGTTGAGCAGCACCTTCCTCGGGCCCTCGTCGGTGGCGAGCCAGAACTCGATCTCGGTGCCGCCGGGCGCATCGCGCCAGCGCCGGGTGAGGATGAATCCCTGGAGTTCGGTGGACGGCACGGGCGGCTGGAGATCGGGTGGAGTGGGAGCGTGATGGATTCTCACAGGGCCGCGCTTTGCTTGCGCCTGGCCGTCGCAGGGCGCGGCGGCATGCTGTCCTTCATGGCCTCCTTGAGGATGCCGAACACGCGCCGGTCGCCGAGCTGCGCGACATTGAAGCGCGCGAACGAGCCCGCCGTCTGCGAGACGCTGAAGACATTGCCGGGCGCGAGCACGACCTTCTGTTCCATGCAGCGCCGCGCCAGCACCGCGGAGTCGAGGCCATCGGGCAGGCGGCACCAGAGGTAGAAGCCGCCGCGCGGCGCGAGCCAGGGCTTGATCCCCAGCGCGGCCAGGCGCTCGGTGGCGTCCTTGCGCGCGCGCGTGAGGCGCTGGCGCACCTCGTCCATGTGCTTGCGATAGCTGCCGCCGGCCAGCACGCCGGCGATCAGTTCGGTGGCCACCGGGCTCGGGCCGCCGAACTGGGTCGCCACCTGCAGGTCGACCAGCCCGTCGATCCAGTCGCGGCGCGCGGCGATGTAGCCGCAGCGCACCGAGGCCGAGAGCGTCTTGGAGAAGCTGCCGATGCGGATCACGCGCTGCAGTCCGTCGAGCACCGCCAGCCGCGGCGAGGGCGAGGGCTCGAAGTCGGCGAAGACCTCGTCCTCGACGATCGTCATCCCTTGCGCCGCGGCCGCGCCGAGCACGCGGTGCGCGGTCTGCGGCGAGATCGTGGCGCCGGTGGGGTTGTGCAGCGCCGAGTTGGTGATGTAGAGCCGCGGGTTCTGCGCCAGCGCCTGCGTGAAGGCCGCGACGTCGGGGCCGGTGGGCGTGAACGGCACGCCCACGATCCTGGCCTGGTGGGCGCGCAGCAGCGCCTGGAAGTTGAAGTAGCAGGGGTCGTCCACCAGCACCGTGTCGCCGGGCCGCAGCAGCAGGCGGCAGATCAGGTCGATGGCCTGCGTGCCCGAGGTGGTCAGCAGCAGCTGTTCGGGCGTCGCGGCGATGCCCTCGTCGGCCAGGCGCGCCAGCAGCAGGCGGCGCAGCGCGAGCGCGCCGCGCGTGCTGCCGTAGTCGGCCAGCAGCGCGTCGTCGGCGCGGCTCAGTGCGCGCAGGCCCTTGCGCAGGGCCGCATGCGGCATCCAGTCGGCCGGCAGCCAGCCGCAGCCCGGCATGAGGAAGGAACCATCGGCATCCAGCGACTGGCGCGAGACCCAGAAGGGATCGACGTCGCGTTCGCGCGGCGCGCCCATCTCGGCCAGCGCCATCGGCGGCAGGTTGGCGCCGGTCACGTAGAAGCCCGAGCCGCGCCGCGCGCGGATCACGCCCTCGGCCTCGAGGCGGTCGTAGGCCTCGACCACGGTGGAGGGCGAGACGCCCATGGTCTCGGCGAAGCTGCGCACCGAGGGCAGGCGATCGCCTTCCACCAGGGCGCGGTTCGCGATCTTGGCGCGCACCGCGTCCATCAGCGCATCGGTCCGCATCGTCGCCTTCACACCGCTCATCCTCGTCGCCTTCCTGGTGACTGTATGGACAGGTCGAGCCATACAGTTTGGCGAAATTGTATGCCTCTGTGCCTTCCTTCCCTTGCGCCGTGCCGATACGCTGAGGGGATGACAAGCGAAGGATCTCGACGACATTCCGCCGGCTGGGGCAGCGGCCTGCTGGGCGTGCTCATCTTCAGCGGCTCGCTGCCCGCCACGCGCGTGGCCGTGGCCGATTTCTCGCCGTTGTTCCTGACGGGCGCGCGCGCGGTGATCGCCGCCTTGCTGGGCGCGGTGTTCCTGCTCGCGCTGCGCGAGGCGCGGCCCAAGCGGGCCGACCTCGTGCCGCTGACCCTGGTGGCGATCGGCGTGGTCGTCGGCTTCCCGCTGCTGACCGCGCTCGCGCTGCAGCACATCGATGCCGCGCATTCGGTGGTCTTCGTCGGACTGCTGCCGCTGTCGACCGCGATCTTCGGCGTGCTGCGCGGCGGCGAGCGGCCCAGGCCCGCCTTCTGGCTGTTCTCGATCGTCGGCGCCGCTGTGGTGGCCGGCTTCGCGCTGCATGGCAGCCGCGGCGGCAGCCTGCAGGGCGACCTGCTGATGATCGCGGCCATCGTGGTGTGCGGACTCGGCTATGCCGAAGGCGCCACGCTCTCGCGCCGCCTCGGCGGCTGGCAGGTGATCTGCTGGGCGCTGCTGCTGTCGCTGCCGCTCATGGCCGCCATCGCGCTGTTCACCCTGCCGCATGCCTGGGACCGCATCGGCGCGCCGGCCTGGGCCGGCCTCGCCTACGTGTCGGTCTTCAGCATGATGATCGGCTTCGTCTTCTGGTATCGCGGCCTGGCGCTCGGCGGCATCGCGGGCGTGGGGCAACTGCAATTGCTGCAGCCCTTCTTCGGCCTGCTGCTGGCCGGGCTGTTGCTCGGCGAGCCGGTGGCCTGGACCATGATCGCCTCGACCGTGGTCGTGGTGTTCTGCGTGGCGGGCGCCAAGCGCTTCGCCTGAGCGGCTGATGCGTTCTTCCGCGATCGAGATCGGCGCGCTCGCGCCGCTGAGCCGGCCGGGCTGGGTCGAGGCGGGCGAGCATCTGCTGGCGGGCATGGAATTGGCCGCCCTCGAGATCAATGAGGCAGGCGGGATCGCGGGCAGGCCGCTTCGATTGGTGGTGAGGGACACCGCGGCTGATCCGAACAAGGCCATGGCCGCCGTGGACGAACTGGCCCGCCTCGGCGTGGTGGCGCTGGCGGGCGAGTACCACAGCGTGGTCGCCCGCGCGGCGGCCGCGCGCGCGCATGCGCTCGGCCTGCCGTTCCTCTGCGCGTCGGCGGTGCTCGATGCACTGTGCGAACAGCCGACGCCCTGGGTGGCGCGGCTGGCGCCGGCGCAGTCGCATGGCTGGCGGATCTATGCGGACTTCCTGCTCGGCGAAGGCCATCGCCGCATCGCGGTCGCGGCCGATGCCAGCGTCTACTGGGCGGCGGGCACGGGCATCCTGCGCGAGCACCTGGCCGCGCGCGACGGCATGTTGATCGAGCTCGATGCGCGAGCGCTGTCGCCCGCGGCACTGTGCGACCAGCTGTTCGAGCAGCGCGCGACGGCCGTCCTGATGCTGGCCGGCCATCCCGAGCCGGCCGTGCCCATCGTCAAGGCCGTGCGCCATGACCCGCGCCTTGCCGGCATGCGGATCGGCGCGCCGGCCGGGCAACCCGAGTTCGCCGAATGGATGGCGGCGCTGGGCGTGGATGGCGCGGCGATTCCGTTTCTTCGCTATCTGCCCGAGCACCTCGGTTCGTCAGCCATGCGCATCGAAGCGGCATTGCGCGAGCGACTGGGTGTGGCGCCTTCGTTCGTCGCCTTCGAGGGCCACGACACGATCACCGTGCTCGCCGAGGCGATGCGATCGCACGGTGCGCGGCGCGAGGGTATCGCCGAAGCGTGGTCGCAAAGGACCTTCGACAGCAGCCGCGGCCCGCTCCGGTTCTCGCGCGTGCCGGGCATCGATGTTCTGCAATGGGCCTGGCCGCCGGTACAGGTGGTCGAGCGCGATCCCTCGAAGCCCGATCGCTTCAGGGTGCTCCACGCCAGCGCCTGATCCGGCTCAGGCGTGCACCCTGCCCAGGAAGTCGCGCATCAGGCCCGACACCTCCTCGAGGTGCGTTTCGAGCAGCCAGTGCCCGCCATCGAGCAGATGCAGTTCGGCTTGCGGCAGGTCGCGCAGATAGGCGCGCGCCGACTTCTCGGGCATGTAGTGATCGTGCGGCCCCCAGACGATCAGCGTCGGCGGCTCGTGGGTCGCGAGGTACTGGCGATGCGCGGGAAACCACGCGCGGTTCTGCTTGAGGCCCGCGATCAGGTCGATCGCAACCTCCTTGCGTTTCGGTGTGACCAGCGACCAGTGCAGCTTCCACAGGTCCGGCGGAATCCGGTCGGCGCGCTCGTCGTCCAGCGCATTGAGGAACTCCTCCTTGAAGGTTTCCTCGTCGATGGCCTTCGCCAGTCGGGCGCGCATCTCGGCCTCGGGCAAGGTCCAGGTCTCCTCGATCTCCGCGTACTTCGGGCCCAGCGCATCCTCGTAGGGAATGTCGCCGTTCTGGATGATCTGCGCCACGATGCGCTCGGGCGCCATGATCGCCAGCCGCGCGCCGATCGGCGAGCCGAAGTCGTGCAGGTAGAGCGCGAAGCGCGACAGGCCCAGCGTCTTCACGAAGCGGTCGAGGAATTGCGCATAGCCATCGAAACTGTAGTCGAAGTCGTCGGGCGTGGCGCTGTACCCCGCGCCCGGATAGTCGGGCGCGACGAGCCGCCAGCGGTCCCCGAGAAGAGGCATCAGGTTGCGGAACTCGTAGGACGAGCACGGGTAGCCATGCGGCAGCAGCACGACCGGCGCATCCGGCGGGCCGGCTTCGCGGTAGAAGGTGTCCACGTTGCCGACCTGGATGCGGCGATGTCGAACGGTGGAGGTCATGCGGTGCTTCCCGTCTCGACCACGAAGGCATGCAGCTCGGCCAGCTTTCCGTCGCGAAAGCGCCAGACATCGCAGTAGCTGTGATGGGTCGCCTTGCCGGCCTCGTCCTTCAGCGTGATCTCGCCGATGGCCGCCACGATGTCGCCCTCGGCGACCAGCCGATGCACGTCGAACTTCGGCGGCTCCTTGTACGTCTGGGCCATCCACTGGCGAACGGCTTCCTTGCCGTCGAGCGTCTGTTCGCCCACGAAGGTCCACTTCGTGTCGTCGGTGCAGGCACTCAAAAAACCTTCGTAGTCGCCCTCGACGATGGCCGCGTTGGCCTGCTCGAGGATGGCCTTGTTCGTCTGTGACATCCGGAACTCTCCTTCGTTGAACCTGGAACAGCTCCCGGTTGTAGAGCTCCGGTGTCGCGCGATCGTCAGCCCATGGGCAACGATGGCGTACGCGATCGGCTGACAGCCAGGCAGGCCCTATCGCAGATCGAATCCGAAATGCATCCCGCGCGCGAGCAGGCCGTTGCGGAAGTAGAAGCGCTGCGCCAGCGCGTTGTCCATGCCGGTATCGAGCGTGAGGCGCGTGCACCCGGCCTCGCGCGCCAGTGCCTTCAGCGCGCCGAGCAGCGCGCTGCCCACGCCGCTGCTGCGCTCGTCCTGCGTGGTCACGAGGTCGTCGACATAGAGGAAGCGCCCGTGGATCAGGTTGCGCTGGAAGCGGTAGCCCGCGAAGCCGCGGGGCGCATCGTGCTGCCAGGCCGCGAGCATGCGGTAGCCCTCGCGGCGCTGCTCGGCCACGGCCTGCTGGAAGGCCTCGGGGCTCGCGAGGTGCGGGCGCAGTTGCCGCACGATGGGGTAGCAGGCGAGGAGGTCCGCGTCGGAATCGACGGGGCGGAAAATGATCGGGGTGGCGGTCATGGGGATGAAGTCGATGAAAGGACCCGGGCAGTGTGCGGCCGCGACTTCCCCTCCCATTGGACCAACTTCGATGATTCGGGTTGGGCCATGTCGCCATGGCCCCGCCCGCTGCGTGCAGGCCTCTTCACACCTTGTCAGTTGAGCTTCATCACGGCAACGGGATTCGCCTTCGGTACGAGCGGCATGTCCAGGGTCGTGTTGGCCAGGTCCAGCGAGACCGTCTCACCGCCCCAGTTGTCGTACCCCTCGATCACCACGGAAATCTTTCTGCCCGGCAAGACGGTGAAGTCGCGCGGCATCATCTCCAGCGAGACCTTGTAGGCCGTATCGGGCGCAATGGTCTCCGGCTTCTCGAGGGACTTGTGGAAGCGAGGATTGGCCCAGCCCCAGGTCACCGCTTGTCCATCGACGAACAGCTTTGCCTTGAGATTGCTGACGCCGTTGGAGAGCTTGACGGTTGTCGTCACGTAGATCGTGCCGGCAAAGCGGGTTGCATTCACGAGAGGCCGGGACACGAAGCTCCCGCTGTCGGCGCCATAACTCAGCGTCAAGGGTTCTCCTGCTGAGCCCTCCCCGGCGTCCGGCGTCAACAGAAGACCCGTGTCCGAGGCGGCGTTGCGATGCAGGTAGTACGAAACCGTCTTCGTTGCCGGCCAGGCGTCTTCCTTCACCATGATTCCGCCCGAGGTGACGCAATCCCTCGGGTTGTGAGCACCGGAGCCAGGCTGATTGCAGTGACCTGTCAGTGTGTCGCTCAAGTCGGTCCGCGGCTCGCCGCCGAGGTCTCCGGCAACCTTGTCTCCGGGTGGTGTTTCCCGCACATAGGTCGGCTGGGCCTCGACGCCGTTGTTCACGCCAAAGAGATAGCGCGAATACCACAGCATGATCTGCTTCTGCCATTCCTTCTGCCAGGCCGGATCGTCGTGATCCTTGGCATGGAACCACAGTTGCACCGGCTTCTTCATCCGATGGAGCGATTGATACAACTGAACGGCGTTCTTCGTCTTGACGTTGTTGTCGCTCTGACCGTGCGAGATGAGCGTCGCGGCCTTGATGTTGCCCGCCAGTGCGAGCGTATTGCGTTCTTTCCAGAAGTCGGTGTAGGCGAGTGTTTCGTCGTCGACCCCCGCGTCCAGTTTGGCAAAGCTGGCGGTGCATTCGGCCGGCGGGCTTTGATCGTTGTATATCTGGGCATAGCCGTTGAGAGTGATGACGCCGAGCTCGTCGGGGACCACACCGTTGTACCGTGAGAAATAGTCGTAGGCATTGCTGATGCCAGCCACCGGAACGATGGCTTCGAGTCCGGTGACCCCCATCGCGGCGGCCATGATGGGCAGGGTCCCACCGTAGGAAATCCCTTCCATGGCGACGTGGTTCGTCGACCAGGAGGCCGCGGTCACCGCAGCACCGTTCTCGTCGAAGCCTTGTGCGGACGGATCGCTCGCCAGCCAGCGAACGACGTCGGCCATGGCCTGACGCTCCGCGCTGTCCATGATGCTGGCGCAACCCTCCGACTGGTAGGTCCCGATCGTGTCGGCGTAGACGACGGTGTAGCCCATTCGCAGGTACTGATCTTCGCCAAGAAAGGGTTGTCGCTTCCCGACGTAGGCCGGGTCCCCGTAGTAGAAGGACGGCCGAACGATCACCGGTGTCTTCAACCCATCGGCCACTTCCGCCGGTTGCACGATGCGCAGCGCGAGGCGATCGGGTTTGCCGTTGTTGTCGGTATCGAGCGCCGTCTGGACCTTGACGCTGAACTTCAACGGTTCCCGGTTCGGAGAGAGCCACGGCAGCACCATGCCGTTCTCGACGGTGGGGCCGTCGTGCCCGGGGTAGAGGCCGGCAAGCTTGGGGTACGGCACGCCCGTCGGGGAGTTCTCGAACTGAGGCCCCACATCGGGCAGCGGCACCGGCGCCGGGATCGGCCCGGGAGGTGGCTCTTGCGTGATGGTCTGCGGTGCGTTTGCCACGGGCAGGTAGACAACGGAGGAGGTACCGTCCCCGCCGCCGCAGGCGCCGACGAGCAGAGCCGCCGCGGTGGCTCCGGCGATCCGGCGTCCTCGCGCTGTCAGCCTTCGGCCCTTGTTCGTTGCGGTGTTCGACGCTTCGACATTCTTTTTCATTTCGACATTCCCTTGTGTGGTCGGTGGAGGCGAGCTCAGTCGCCGGCTTCGCTGGCCCGGACAGGTCGTGAACCGAGCGCGCCGATCCCGACGCGACATGCCGCCAGCGCGGCGGCTGAATAAGCCATGAAGATGGTTCGAATTAAGCTTCTATTAAGCATTTGTGTTGTTTCCCTAAAGGCAAAAGAAGAACGGCCGATCTGTCATGCGGCGTTCACCCACGTGTCGGTCACGAGCTGCCATTTGCATTGCAAATGGCCGCGCGAACGTCACGTATCGGCACTCTTTCCATGAGCACCGAATCTCGACAATCTTTGGGTTATCGCTCTAGGCGACAGGCCCTTTGCAACCGGCAATGCGGCGAGCTGGGCATGGCGATGCCGGGGCATGGCAAGCCCGATGGCATCGAGAGAAGGGAGTCGGGGTGCAACGGAACAGAAGGTGCAGCGAAGACTTCTGTGCGTTGGCGAAAGCGCGATGCTTTGATTCTGAAAAAAGAATGTCGCCCTGGGATTATTTCAGACCGAATCCGTGAATCATTGTTCATTTACTCTCCCTGTTGACTTCCGAAAAAGTCTGCACGAACTGTGCCAATTGGAGGAAATGAACTGGTGATATTTCTTATTTGGCCGAATCGCCTGTTGGATGTGTCACGGTCGTCCGAGGGACATGCAATGCACGCGCCCAGCGAGGCGCCGGGCCCCAGGGACGAAATGACCGAGAAGCTGGCGGCCTGCTAGACGGCCGCGCGATCGCCGCGCGCCGGCGCCACCATGTTGCGGCAGGCGATCAGATAAGCCTGCTCCGTGCTCTGGATGTGCTCGCGCAGGATCGCCTGTGCGCGCGCCGCGTCGTTGGCGCGGATCGCGTCGACCACCACGCGGTGGTTGTCCTGGCAGTGCGTGACCTGGCTGTTCTCGGCCGGCAGCCGGTAGCGCAGGGCCGTGAGTTGCGCCGCCACCAGCGTGTACGCGGACTGGATGTAGCCGTTGGCGCAGCTCTCGATGATGGCGTTGTGGAACTCGGTGTCCAGGCGCGGGAACTCGTCGTGCTGTTGCTTCGAGAAGGCGGCGGCCATGTCGTCCAGGCATTTCTCGAGCGCCTGGATCAGCGCCTCGGGCCGGTGCTCCATGCCGTCGGCCAGCGCCTCGCATTCGATCATCGAGCGGAAGCGGCAGATGTTCGCGACCTCGGCCTCGCCGAGCTGGAACACGAAGGTCCCGCGCTGCGGATGGACCTCGACCAGCCCTTCCATCTTGAGGTGCAGCAGCGCCTCGCGCACCGGCGTCTTGCTGATGCCCAGCGTGGCCGCCAGCACCGACTCCGACAACGCCTCCCCGAACCCCAATTCGCCCCTGACGATGGCGGCGCGGATCTGGTCGATCGCGAGTTCGGTGAGCGATTTGGGCCGCTCGACCTTGACGGAGAGGGCGGATTGACGGGGCGGGGCCATGCGCGATCCTAACAGGACCGGCCCTCGGGAAATACCGGATCTGATCTCTGGCGTTCCATATCTGGCATCTGATATATTTGTTGCCATAGAACAGGAGACAAGATGAATGCAGCAATGGACCGGCTCTACCGGTGGTTCGAGCACGCGCTCGTGGGTGGCCTGGCCGTGATGTCGCTGATGGTGTTCGCCAACGTGGTGCTGCGCTATGTGTTCGACACCGGCATCACCTTCACCGAGGAGGTGTCGCGCATGCTGTTCGTCTGGCTGACCTTCATCGGCTCGATCGTCGCGCTGCGCCAGGGCACGCACCTGGGCATGGACACGGTGGTCAGCCGGCTGCCGCATGCGGGCAAGCTGGCCTTCTTCGTCCTGAGCCATCTGCTGATGCTGGGCTGCATCGTGATGCTGTGGCTGGGCTGCTGGGAGCAGACCCGCGTCAACCTCGACAACCACGCGCCGGTTTCGGGCATCCCGGTGGCAGCGGTCTATTTGGTCGGGCTGGTGGCCGCGGTGCTGATGGGCATCACCCTGCTGGCCAACCTCTGGCAGGCACTGCGCGGCGACCTCAGCGACGCGCAGCTGGTGACGGTGCGCGAGAGCGAAGACCGCGCCGCCGACTGAGCGCAAGGACAGAGGCCACTCCATGACCGTCTTCACCTTCATCGCATCGCTGCTCGGCGCCATGACGCTGGGCATGCCGATCGCGTTCGCCCTCATGGTCTGCGGCGTCGCGCTGATGCTGCAGATGAACAGCTTCGACGTGCAGATCCTGGCGCAGAAGCTGGTCGACGGCGCCGACAACTACCTGTTGATGTCGGTGCCCTTCTTCCTGCTGGCCGGCGAGATCATGAACCTCGGCGGCCTGTCGCGGCGCATCGTCGATGCCGCGATGGCCGTCATCGGCCACATCCGCGGCGGCCTGGGCTACGTGGCGGTGCTCACGGCGCTGGTGCTGGCCAGCGTCTCGGGCTCGGCCATCGCCGACACCGCGGCGGTGGCGGTGCTGCTGATCCCGATGATGCGCAATGCCGGCTACGACGTGGGCCGCTCGAGCGGGCTGATCGCCGCGGCCGGCATCATCGCGCCGGTGATCCCGCCCTCGATCGGCTTCGTGGTGTTCGGCGTGGCCGCGGGCCTGTCGATCACCAAGCTGTTCATGGCCGGCATCGTGCCGGGCCTGATGATGGGCGCCTCGCTGATCGTCACCTGGTGGTGGCTCTCGCGCCGCGGCACGGTGCAGCCGGCGCCGCGCCGCAGCCTGCCCGAGATCGGCGTGGCCGTGCTGCGCAGCCTGTGGGCGCTGGGGCTGCCGGTGATCATCATCTTCGGTCTCAAGCTCGGCGTGTTCACGCCCACCGAGGCCGGCGTGGTGGCCGCGGCCTACGCGCTGTTCGTGAGCACCGTGGTCTACCGCGCGCTGTCGCTGCGCGACCTCTACCGCGCGCTGCTGAGCGCGGCCATGACCTCGGCCATCATCATGTTCCTGGTGGCGGCCTCGCTGGTGTCGGCCTGGCTCATCACGGTGGCCAACATCCCCGACCAGATCGTGGCGCTGGCGCAGCCCTTCATCGAGCACAAGACGCTGTTGATGCTGGTGCTGATGGCGGTGGTCGTGCTGGTGGGAACCGCGCTCGACTTCACGCCCACCATCCTGATCCTCACGCCGGTGCTGATGCCGATCATCAAGGAGGCCGGCATCGACCCGATCTACTTCGGCGTGCTGTTCATCATCAACAACGCCATCGGCATGGTGACGCCGCCCGTGGGCACGGTGCTCAACGTGGTGGCCGGCGTGGCGCGCATTCGCATGGACGACGCGATCCGCGGCGTCATGCCCTTCATGGCGGCGCAGCTCGTCGTGCTGCTGCTGCTGATCCTGTTCCCCGCGCTGGTCCTCGTGCCCGCCACCTGGTTCCGCTGACACCGTTCATTCATCCAACAAGGAGACAACAAGCATGCTCAAGAAGATCATCGTCGCGCTCGCGGCCACCGCGGCGCTCGGCCTGGCCCATGCGCAGGCCGGCAAGTTCGGCTACGGCGCCAGCGACGACAACTCGCAGGGCCTGGCGGCCAAGCGCTTTTCCGAACTGGTGAAGACGCGCACCGGCGGCCGCATCAACGTCAACACCTACGGCAGCGGCAAGCTCGGCACCGACGCGCAGATGCAGTCGGCGCTGCAGGGCGGCGTGCAGGAACTGATGGTGGGCCCGACCTCGGGCCTGGTCGGCGTGGTCAAGGAGTACGCGCTGCTCGACCTGCCGTTCCTGGTCTCCAGCTTCAAGGAGGCCGACTCGCTGCTCGACGGCCCGGTCGGCCAGTCGCTGTTCCAGAAGCTCGAAACCCATGGCCTGGTGGGGCTGGCCTACTGGGAGAACGGCTTTCGCCATCTCACCAATTCGCGTCGCCCGGTCAACAAGCTCGAGGACATCGCGGGCCTGAAGATCCGCGTGATCCCGAACCCGGTCTACATCGAGACCTTCAAGGCCCTGGGCGCCAACCCGCTGCCGCTGCCCTACACCGAGCTCTACGGTGCGCTCGAGACCAAGTCGGTCGACGCGCAGGAGAACGGCCTGGGCCTGATCGAGTCGGGCAAGTTCTACGAAGTGCAGAAGTACCTGACCTTGAGCGCCCACAGCTACACGCCCTACATCGTGCTGGCGAGCAGGAAGTGGTTCGACAAGCTCTCGGAGGCCGACCGCGATGTGGTGCGCAAGGCAGCGGTCGATGCCGGCACCTACCAGCGCCAGATCAACCGCGAGGAGACGCGCAAGCTGGTCGACCAGATGAAGAAGCACGGCCTGCAGGTGGTCGACCTGCCGGCCGCCGAGGCCAACCGCATGCGCGAGAAGGTCAAGCCCGTGCACGAGAAGTTCACCGAGCAGATCGGCGCCGCGCTGATGAAGCAGGCGCGCGAGGAGATCGCCAAGGCCGCGCAGTGAGCGCCTGAACCCCTGATTCGCTTTTTCGCCGCCCTCCGCGAGGAGGGCGGGCGGGAGCCTGCCCGCCATTCGCCGTCATCCAGCCCATCGCATACATACACAAGGAGAGAGATCCATGGACACCCAGCAACTGATCGCCGCCTTCGAGAAGGTCGCGACCGCCTCGGTCGCCGATGCCGTCGACAAGGTCACCGGCAAGCGCGGCTACCTCGACCACGAAATCAAGCCGCGCATCAACGACAAGCGCGTGGTCGGCCCGGCCGCCACCGTGATCGAGGTGCCGACCGACGAGTTCGTGCCGCCGCAGCATGCGCTCGACCTGATCGACGAGGCGCCCGAGGGCAGCGTGATCTGCATCGGCATCGGCGGCGAGAGCGACGTTGCCGTCTGGGGCGGCCTGATGACCGCGGGCGCCTTCGCCAACCGCCATGCGGGCGCGCTGCTCGACGGCGGCGTGCGCGACATCGCCGAGATCCGCCGCGACTACGACTTCCCGGTGTTCGCGCGCAGCGTCTCGCCGGGCACCACGCTGGGCCGCCACAAGACCCTGAGCTCGGGCGTGCCGACCATGATCGGCGGCGTGATGGTGCACCCGGGCGACATCGTGGTGGCCGACATCGACGGCGTGGTGATCGTGCCGCTCGCCCATGCCGAGGCCGTGCTCGCGATGGCGCAGGAGATCGACCAGCGCGAGCTCGAGCAGGCCAAGCTGATCGTGGCCGAGCGCTCGCTGCGCAAGGGGCTGGCGAAATATGGCCGCATCTGAAGCCACCGGCGCGGCGCAGATCGTCGCGCTCGGCGAACCGATGGTGGAGTTCAACCAGGTCCGCCCTGGCGAGCCCAACTACCTGCAAGGTTTCGGCGGCGATACCTCGAACGCCATCATCGCCGCCGCCCGGCAGGGCGCGCGCACCGCCTACCTCACGCGCGTGGGTAGCGACACCTGGGGCGACGCGCTGATGGCCCTGTGGCGCGCCGAGGGCGTGGCCACCGACGGCGTGGCGCGCGATGCGCAGGCGCCGACCGCGATGTACTTCGTCACGCACGACGGCGACGGCCATGCCTTCAGCTACCTGCGCGCCGGCAGCGCCGCCAGCCGCATGGTGCCGGCCGGGCTGCCGCGCGGCACCATCGAGGGCGCGCGCTTCCTCCATGTGTCGGGCATCAGCCAGGCCATCAGCGCGAGCGCCTGCGACACCGTGTTCGAAGCCATCGCCATCGCGCGCGCCAAGGGCGTGCAGGTCAGCTACGACGCCAACCTGCGGCTCAAGCTCTGGCCGCTGGCGCGCGCCCGCGCCGTGATCCGCGAGACCGTGGGCCTGTCGGACCTGTTCCTGCCGAGCATCGAGGATGCGCAGCAGTTCACCGGCCTCGACGGCGAAGACGCCATCCTCGACTGGTGCTTCGAGGCCGGCGCGCGCACCGTGGTGCTGAAACTCGGCAAGGCCGGCGCGGTGCTCGCCACGCCGTCGTCGCGCGAGCGCATCGCGGGCCATGCGGTGCGGGCGGTCGATGCCACCGGTGCCGGCGACTGCTTCGCGGGCTCGCTGCTCGCGCGGCTGGCCGCGGGCGACGCGATCGCGCAGGCGGTGCGCTATGCCAATGCGGCGGCGGCGCTCACGACCACGGGCTTCGGGGCGGTGGCGCCGATACCGCGGCCGGAGGAGGTGCGGGGCTTGCTGGCGCGCGTGGCCTAGGGCCGCTCAGCCGGCGGGCGACGCTTCCAGCGCCTGCCGCAGGTCCTCGAGGATGTCCTCGATCCCCTCCAGCCCGATCGACAGCCGGATCAGGCTGTCGCCGATCATGTGCTGCGCGCGCTCCTCGGGCGTGTAGGTCGCGTGCGTCATGCTCGCGGGATGCTGGGCCAGGCTCTCGGCATCGCCGAGGCTGACGGCGCGCGTCACCAGGCGCAGTGCGTTGATGAAGCGCCGTCCGGCATCGAGTCCGCCGTGGATGTCGAACGCGATCACCGCGCCCGGTTGCGACATCTGCCGCCGTGCCAGCGCGTACTGGGGATGCGAGGGCAGTCCCGGGAACTTCACGCGCGCCACCTCGGACCTGGCTTCGAGGAACTCCGCGACGCGCTGCGCGTTCGCGCAATGCCGGTCCATGCGCACCGGCAGCGTCTTCAGGCCGCGCAGGATCAGGTAGGCATCCATCGGCGACATGCAGGCTCCCGTCAGCTCCTTGATGCCCACGAAGCGCAGCGTCGACATCAAGGCCCGGGTGCCGACCAGCGCGCCCGCGATCACGTCGCCATGGCCGTTGATGTACTTGGTGAGCGAATGCACCACGACATCGGCGCCGAGCTTCAGCGGCTGCTGCAGGTAGGGCGTGCAATAGGTGCTGTCGACCGCGACCAACGCCGTGCTGTGCGCATGGACCATCTCCGACACCGCCGCGATGTCGACGACACGCATGTGGGGGCTCGCGGGCGTCTCGAACAGAACGAGCTTGGTCCTCGCGTTGAGATGGGCCGCCAGCTCGCCCGGCTGCGTGAAGTCCGCGACCCGCGTGACGATGCCGAAGTCGGGCAGCAGGTGGTGCACGAGGGCATGGGTGCAGCCGTAGAGCGTGAGGTCGACGAGCAGCTCGTCGCCCGGCCTCAGCAAGGTCCACATCAGCGTGCAGATCGCGCCCATGCCGGAGCCGAAGGCGAGCGCGGCCTCGCCGCCCTCGAGCGATGCGAGGCGCTCCTCGAGCAGCTGCACGGTCGGGTTGGTGATGCGCGTATAGATCATCCCCGGCTCTTCCTGCGCGAAGCGCGCGGCGCCCTGCTCGGCCGAGTCGAAGGCGAAGGTCGAGGACCAGAAGATCGGCGGGTTCAGCGCGCCCTGGTGCGCCGAGGCGTCGTAGCCCGCGTGGATGGCGCGGGTCGCGAGGGAGAGAGGGGGTGATTGCATTGCTGGATTCGATCCTGGGTTGAATCGCGCGGTGATGCGCACCGCATTCGATGGCTCATTCTTTCCGAATGCGCCACGCGACTATCGAGTTGTTTGCATCGCGCGCGCCCATTGATGCGGATCGGGAATCGATGAGCGGCGACTGGCCATTGCCGGCGAGGCCTGTCGAGGGGAAGGACCGTCCGCTTCGAAACGTAGAATGGCCCGGCCCTCCCCACAGACACCACAACCGTAGCAACCGCAGTGGATCGCGCGCACCTGATGACCGTGTTCCTCGCGGTGGCCGAAGCGCAGAACTTCGCCGCCGCGGCGCGACGCCTGGGAATGTCGGCGCCCGCCGTCACGCGCGCGATCGCCAGCCTCGAGGAACACCTGGGCGTGAAGTTGATCCTGCGCACCACGCGCAGCGTGAGGCTCACGGATGTCGGGCATCGCTACCTCGAGGACGTGAGGCTCATCCTCGCAAAGCTCGCCGACGCGGCCGAGGCGGCGCGCGGCGTGAACAGCGCCGTGCAGGGGCATCTCAACATCACGGCGCCCGCGCTGTTCGGCATCTCGCACGTGATGCCTTGCATCGATGCCTACCTCGAGCAGTTTCCCCGGATGAGCATCTCGGGCTACTTCCTCGACCGCATCGTGGATCTTCGCGAAGAGGGGATGGACGTCGCGATCCGCATCGGCTTTCTTCCCGACACCGGCCTCGAGGCCATCCGTGTGGGGCAGGTCCGGCGCGTTCTCTGCGCATCGCCGGGCTACCTGAAGGCGCATGGCACGCCGCGCGATCCCTCGGAACTCGATCGGCATGCGGTCGTGATGGCTGCGCCTTTGTCTCCAGGCAACGAATGGAAGTTCAGGTCCAAGGGCACGAGCGTCGCGCTTCGCCTCGCGCCTCGGCTGATCGTCGGCACCAACGATGCGGCCCTCGAGGCCGCCGTGCTCGGCAGCGGCATCACGCAGCTGCTCTCCTACCAGGTCGCCGCGCATCTGGATGCCGGCCGCCTGGCGATCGTGCTGCCGGACCACGAGGAGCCGCCCTGGCCGGTCCATGTCGTCTACGAGAAGGAGCGCGGTGAATCGCCGCGCGCCCGCGCGTTCATCGACCTGCTGGTGCACCGCCTGCGCGGCAGCAAGGCGTTGAACTGAGGGGCGGCCTCACACCCGAAGGGCCAGCCTGTCGCCCGGCTCGGCCCAGGACACGCACAGGCACAGCGAATGCGTGCGCTGCTGCGGTGTCAGGCAGTTGTCACGGTGGATCGGCGTGCCGCCGCTGTAGCTCACGATGCAGGCACCGCATTCGCCGCGCCTGCAGTCCGACGGGATCCACGCGCCCGCGGCCTCGACCGCATCGAGCAAGGTGGTTCCGGGCGAGGCTTCCAGTTCGAGTCCCGATTCGGTCAATGCGAGCCGGACCTTCGTGTCGGCGGCGCTCCACGCGGGCCCGAAGCTCTCGAAGTGGATGCGCGACGACGCAACACCATGGGCCACGGCCGCGAGGCGCACATCGTCGATGAGTTTCGCCGGACCGCAGACGTAGAAGTGAGCGCCTTCGTCGCGCAGATGAGGCTGCAGCAGCCCTCGCACATCCATGCGCCGCGGGGATTCTCCTTGCCGCGTCGCGTAGAGGAACAGCGTGTCGTGCCCATCGTCGAGCAGCCGGTCGCGAAAGGCCATCTCCCGGTCGTGCCTGGCCGCATAGTGAAGTTCGTAGGAGGCACCGCGCTGCTTCAGCGCCGATGCCATGCCGAGCATCGGCGTGATGCCGATACCGCCGGCGATCAGCACGTGGTGGCTGGCGGCAGGCGCAATGCCGAAAGCATGGATCGGCATAGAGACTTCCAGCGTGTCGCCAACGGCCAGCACGTCGTGCAGGAAGCGCGAGCCGCCGCGCCCGTTGTCGTTGCGCTTCACCGCAATGTCGTAGCGGTCGAACGCTCCGGTGTCGGAGACCAGCGAATACTTGCGCAGCAGGTGTTGACCATCGACTTCGAATCTCAGTTCGATGTGCGCGCCGGCATCGAAGCGCGGAAGCGGCGCATCGGCGGGATCCTGCAACCGGATCAGGCGCACGCCGTCCGCCAACGGCTCGGCCCGGGTCACGGTGAGGCGCATGCTCAGTTCACCTCGGGCAAGGAGGGCAGGAAGGGCGAGAACTCGATGAACTTCGTCTGCAGCGTCGCCGGCAGTTCGCTCTCGATCCAGTGCGAGGGCTTGAACTCCCAGAACCGGCCGGTGCCGCCCGTCAGGCCCTGGGGGTCGGCCTGGTTCCACATCATCTCGACCGTGCCGGCCAGCTGCAGCACGCGGCGCCGCTCGTAGTCGGGAAAGGTCAGGCCCGCTTGCGGGTTCAGCAGGAAATTCCCGAAGCTGTTGAACATGCTGTTGCCGTTGTAGTCGGGAATCCTCAGCACGCCATCGCCCGCATGCCGCACGAAGCCGCGCGGACCCCCGCGGTGCGAGCAGTCCGCGCCGCGCGTGGCATGCGCCGATGCGAGGAAGAAGGTGTCGGCGTCCGCGATCAGTTCGAGTTGAGCCGGACCCAGTTCGTTGCCCCGGCTGGAGGTCGAGGAGGGTGTCGCCTCGCCCGCGTCCGCGAGCACGATCTCGCGCCGGTGGATGTAGCGCGGGCAAATGGGAAAGGACTTGGTCACCTGGACCTCGAGCCGCTCGCCCTCCAGATGGGCCTCGCCGTTGATCTTCAGCCGGCGTCGGCTCTGCAGTTCCAGCAGCAGCAGGCCGATGCGCGCGTCGTGCCGGATGTTCTCCCAGAACGGGTCCGCATTGAGTTTCGCGACCTGGCCCAGGTCGACCGACAGCATGGCCGCGTCGTCGCTGGGAGCCAGGAAGCCGGGCTCGCCGAGCAGGATCGAGGCCCACACCTGTCCGTTCGGATCCAGGCTGGCGGCGTAGGCCGTCTTCTGCTGGCGCACGAAGGGCAAGGCGCCCCGGATGATGGTGCGGCCCACGGTCGCGCCGTTGCGCACGGCGATGTCTCTCTCGCCCGCGTTGCGCTGGGCCATCAATTCGCCTTCGTGGAACAGGGTGTCGCTGGTCGTCATGGATCGATGCCTTCGAGAACGGTCATTGGAAAAAAATTGTGCCGATCGACGCGGCGACCGGAAAGCAGACGGACCGCAATTGATAATTGCGCACGACGCAGGACGGTCGAGCCAGGACAATGGTGGTGCCATGGATGACATTCATTTGATGACGGTGTTCGTCGCCGTCGGCGAGGAACAAAGCCTGGCCGGCGGCGCGCGGCGGCTCGACATCTCGGCCGCCGCGGCCATGCGCGCCATCAACCACCTCGAGTCGAAGATGGGCGTCGCCTTCTTCCAGCGCAACACCCGGGGGCTGGCACTCACCGAGAGCGGGCAGCGGTATCTCGAGGATTCCCGCGCGGTGCTGCAGCTGGTGGAGCGGGCCGAGGCCTCCGTGATCGGCGCCAACATCGTCGCGCGCGGCCAGTTGCGGATCACCGCGCCGACGGTCTTCGGCCGGCTCTTCATCATTCCGCTGATCAAGGAATACCTGGCGCTCTATCCCGAGATGGAGATCTCGGCGATCTTTCTCGACCGCACCGTGAACCTGATCGACGAAGGCTTCGACGTGGCCATCCGCATCGCCGAGCTGCCCGATTCGGGCATGAAGGCATTGAAGGTCGGCCAGGTGCGCAGGCTGAGCTATGCCTCGCCGGCCTACCTCGAGAAGCACGGCGAGCCGGTGCATCCGATGGATCTGCAGAAGCACAGGATCATCGCGGCCGAGGTGTCGGCCCAGGTGGCGGTCTGGAAGTTCAAGTCGAAGGACAACGCCTTCTCGGTCAAGCTCAGGCCGGTGCTCGATGTGATCGGCAGCGACGCCGCCATCGATGCGGCCGTGCGCGGCATCGGCATCGTGAACCTGCCGTGCTACCAGGTGGCCGACAAGGTGCGCCGCGGCGAGCTTCGCGCGATCCTGGTCGACTACGCGAGCGGCTCGCTGCCTATCCACCTGCTGCATCGCGAGAGCCGATTCGGCTCGTCCAGGGTGCGAAGCTTCATCGACCTGGTGGGCCCGAGGCTGCGCAAGGAGATCGCCGCGCTCTAGGCGCGGCGACGGTCACATCGGTCGATCAGAAGGTCAGGACGGTGAAGCCATCGGCCGTCAGGGCGCCGATGCTCGGCAGTCCGGACGTGCCCGGCACGTCGTTGCCGGTCACCAGTTCGAAGCCGTTCTTGATGGCGTCCTCGCGCGCACCGAAGACATCGGCGCAGCCGCAGGAAACGCCCGCGACCTTGTCCTCCACGGCCTTGTAGAGGCCATGCACCGGGTGGTCGGCATTGCCGACCACGCCGGCCCAGCGCGTGCCGGTGCCCTGGAAATAGATGGCGACTTCGACGTTGCGCTGCTTGAAGTCGTAGGCGGTCGCGAGCGCATTGAAGAGGCGCCCCATGGCTTCTTCACCGGCCTTGGGATCGGAGAAAACGAAGATTGCGAATTTCATGGAGAGACCTCGAATCGGTTGCATTGAATTGAAAGAACAGCCCTTGACTCGGGCTGGCGAAGAAATCTTAGGTTTGACGGATCGATTCGATGCATCGGCACACGCAACTCACAATTGCGCCGCGCGTCGCACCCGGTGCGGTGTTCTTGCGTAGAGTCCTGCGTGCACCAATCCGTCTCGCGATGCGGTGCCATCACTCTTTCCATGGACCGTCAAAGACCTCTATCGATCGGACCCCTGCGCGCCTTTGCCGCGGTCGCGAGGCATCTCAACTTCAATGCCGCGGCGGCGGAACTCCATCTGACGCAGTCGGCCGTCAGCCGCAAGATCCAGGCACTCGAGAGCGACGTCGGCGCGACGCTGCTGGCGCGCAGCACGCGCTCGGTCGAGCTGAGCGCCGAGGGCCGGGTGCTGGTCAAGGCCCTGTTCCCGATGCTCGACCGCCTCGACGAGGCCGTGCGCCAGATCCGCTCGCCGAGCGCCAAGGCGCGCGTCACCGTCAGCACCTTCGCCTCGTTCACCTCGCTGTGGCTGTTGCCGAGGCTGGAGCAGTTCCAGCGCGAGAACACCGAGATCGACATCCGTGTCTCGTCGAGCGATGCGATGGCGCCGATCGAGAGTCCCGACACGGACGTGTTCCTGCGCTACTGCGCGCCCAAGTTCGCGCCCGCCGGTGCCACGCGGCTGTTCAACGAGTCGCTGACGCCGGTCATGAGCGCGGTCTTCGCGCGGCAGATCGAGCTCGGCGATGCGCCACCGCTGAAGAGCGTCGGCGACCTTGCACTGCACACGCTGGTCGAGGAGGACGACGCCTATGCCTCGGCCGGGCTCGCGAGCTGGCGACATTGGCTACGCATCCACAACCATGCCGAGCTGGAGCCGCGCAACTGGATGCACCTGAACTTCACTTACCAGCAGGTGCAGGCCGCAGTGGCGGGCCACGCGCTGGCGCTGGCGCGGCTGCCGCTGGTGGCCGACCTGCTACGACGCAACGAGCTGCACGAGGTGTTCGGCGAGGCGTTCCGGACCGCGGGCCCGGGCGCTTACTGGATGGTCGTCAATCCGAATGCGGTCGGCCGCCCCGAGGTCGACGGCTTCTGCCGCTGGGTCCTCCAGCAGGCCGAGGGCACCCGGGCTTTCCTGGCATGACGGGCGGGGCCGGGCGAGCGATGAACAAGCTGCAGGCAATCGAGGTCTTCGTGCAGGTCGTGGACACGGGCAGCTTCACGCGCGCGGCCGAGAACCTGAAGCTGCCGAAGGCGACGGTCTCGACACTGATCCAGTCGCTCGAGTCCTCGCTGTCGGCCAAGCTGCTGCACCGGACCACGCGCAAGGTCAGCGTGACCGCCGAAGGCGCGGCCTATCACGAGCGGTGCCTGCGCATCCTGTCGGATGTGCGCGAGGCCGACGAGTCGCTGTCGCGCACGCGGCGCAGTCCCGCGGGGCGCCTGCGCGTCGATGCGCCCACGGGCCTGGCCAGCCTGGTGATCATTCCCGCCTTGCCCGAGTTCTTCGCGCGCTATCCCGACATCCATCTGGAACTCGGCTGCAGCGACCGGCCCGTGGATCTGATCGAGGAGGGCGTGGACTGCGCGGTGCGCGGCGGAGAGCTCGGCGACTCGCGCCTGGTCGCGCGCCGCGTCGGGGCGATGCACTACGTCACCTGCGCCTCGCCGGCCTACATCGAGCGCCATGGCCGGCCCCTGCATCCGGACGACCTGGCGCGGCATCGCTGCGTCAACTATTTCTCCGCGCGCACGGGCGAGATGTTCCACTGGGACTTCACGCGCGGCGGCGAGCGCGTGCAGCTCGTGCTGCCCGGCCAGATCGCGCTGAACGACAGCTATGCGTACACGGCGGCGGGCCTGTCGGGGCTGGGCATCGTGCAGATGGCGAACTTCCTGCTGCGGCCCATGATCGAGGACGGCCGCTTCGTGCCCGTGCTCGAGGACTGGAGCAACGACCCGATGCCCATTCACGTGGTCTTTCCGCAGAACCGTCACCTGTCGAACAAGGTGCGGGTATTCGTCGACTGGGTGGCGGAGCTTTTCGCGAAGCATCCGGTCATGCGACAGGGCCGAGACTCGGTCTGATTGGAAGTTTCGAAGAAAGTCTTTCAATGTCGCCGAGCCGTTGCATTGTTCGGGATGCCGAATGCTCAATTCGATATGAGCCCGTATATCAAATGAAGTCGTCTCCATAGAATTTCTGCACCGAAAGAAGAGTCCTGGATTCCCAGGAATCAAAGTGATTCCGGTGCATATGGAGCGATCAATGACCGACATCCCCGTGGATGAAAACCAGCCCTTGGGCTATGTGCCAGACAAGGTCTGGCGTCCGAAGGCCGTCCATGGCGGCCAGTTCGCCGGGATCAATCGCCCGACGTCGGGGCCTCGCTTCGAGCAGAAGCTGCCGGTGGGCAAGCATCCCTTGCAGCTCTACTCGCAGGGAACACCCAATGGGCAGAAGATCACCATCATGCTGGAGGAGTTGTTGGCCGCGGGGCACTCGGGCGCCGAGTACGACGCGTGGCTGATCGATATCTTCAAGGGCGAGCAATTCGGAAGCGGCTTCGTCGACATCAATCCGAACGCCAAGATCCCGGCGCTGGTGGACTCATCGACCGATCCGGCCATGCGCGTCTTCGAGAGCGGCTCGATCCTCGTCTATCTCGCGGAGCGCTTCGGCGCGTTCCTGCCGACCGAAGCTGGTGCGCGCACCCGGACCTTCAACTGGCTGATGTGGCAGATGGGTTCGGCGCCGTTCGTGGGTGGCGGTCTCGGCCACTTCTACGCCTACGCGCCGTTCAAGATCGAATACGCGATCGACCGCTATGCGATGGAGACCAAGCGCCAGCTGCACGTGCTCGACACCCACCTCGCGTCGAACGAGTTCCTCGCGGGCGATCAGTACACGATCGCGGACATGGCGGTGTGGCCTTGGTATCCGGGCAGTCTCTACGGCGTCTACAACACCCACGAGTTCCTGGCCGTCGAGGACTACAGGCACCTGCTGCGCTGGTACGAAGCCATTGCCGCGCGGCCCGCGGTCGCGCGCGGCAGGGTGGTCAACCGCACGTCGGGCGCGCCGGGCACCGTGCTGCGCGAGCGCCACGACGCCAGCGATTTCGATGCCCTGGTGCCCGCTCTCTAGTCAGCCATGAAACTCTATTACGCTCCCGGCTCCTGCGGCCTTGCTTCGCAGATCGCATTGCAGGAGGCCGGCCAGGCCTATGAACTGATCAAGGTCGACTTCAAGACCAAGACGACGGTCGAAGGCGACTACCTCCAGGTGAGCCCCAAGGGCTTCATTCCCGTCCTCCAACTGGACGACGGCGACCTCCTCACGGAAGGCGCAGTGATCCTGCAGTGGATTGCCGACCGACATCCCGAGCACCGGCTGCTTCCACCCTTCGGCACGCGGGCGCGCTACCGCGCGCTCGAATGGCTGAACTTCGTCGCGAGCGATCTGCACAAGGGCATGGCCGTGATGTTCTCGCCGTATCTCGATGCGGACACCAAGAAGCGATTCGCGGACGGCAACCTCACCAGCAAGTTCGCCTACATCGACGAGCACCTGTCGACCCACGACTATGTGCTGGGCGCCGAGTTCTCGGTGGCCGATGCCTATCTCTACAACGTGCTGTCATGGCCGCCGCGCGTGAATCTCGATCTCTCGGGCTACGCGGCGATCCAGCGCTTCATGGTCCGCATGGGGCAGCGCGCCAGCGTTCGCGCGGCGCTGGAAGCGGAACGCCTCGCGGCCCGTTAACTGGAAGCCGGCGGCCACAGCACTGGGAACAGCGGATGCGCCATCGGCGCGCCCGCCGGCAGCTGCTCGGCCAGCCCCGGGAAATCCGGCGAGGTCTTCCAGCGCCGCGGTGCATGCCGCATGTCGTCGCCCAGCATGCGCACCGAGAACACCCGCCGCCGCCGACCGGGTTCGAGCCCGGCCGAGGCGTGGAGCGTGAGCATGTTGAAGGCGATGGCGTCGCCGGGTTCCGCGGCCCAGCCGAGGATGTCGTGGGCCGCGCGGTCGGCCTCGATGTCGGGCAGGTCGGCCAGCGCGCCTTCGGGAAACCACTTGGCCTCGTTGGTCATGAAGGTGCGCGGCATCAGCCACGGCCCCTTGTGCGATCCGGCGACGAGCTCCAGCGTGGAGGCACGCGACACCGGATCCACGGGAATCCAGAAACTGACGTTCTGGCTGCCCTCGACGTTGTAGTAGGGCTGGTCCTGGTGCCAGGGCGTGCGCTGGCGCGTACCCGATTCCTTGGTGAGCATGTGGTCGTGATAGAGCCGCACCTGGGTGCTCTTCGTGAGCCTGGCCGCGGCGGCCGGCAATGCCGAGCGCGAGATCACGTCCCAGTACGCCGGGATCTCCTGCCAGTTGCAGAAGTCCTCGATGAAGAAGCCCGGGTCGTCGGGCCGGCTCGCCACCTTCGCGCGCACGCTCGGCGCGGCGAGGTTGGCATCGATGCCCTGGCGCAGCAGCTCGACCTCGGGCGGCCGCAGGACGCCGCGCAGCACGATGGCGCCGTCGCGCGAAAATTCCTCGACCTGTTGGTCCGATGGAAGCCGGTCGTCGGGTCGTGCATTCATGGGCGGTGTCTCCTTCTAGGTAGGCAATGGTTGCGGGGCCGAAGGCAGTCTAGAGTGACGGCTTGCAAAACAGCCCATCCAATCGGACAAGCGATCGAGCAAGCCGGACAACATGAAGCGACCCCTCAAATCCGCCGCCGACGGCCAGCCCGTGCTCTTCAAGGTCGTGCACCTGGCGCCGGGCGGCACCGCGCCGCGCGACAGCCACGAGGAAGGGCAGTTCGTGCATGCGATCTCGGGCGTGATCGAGGTCGGGATGAGCGGCCGGGTCTTCCTGGCGCCGCCGCAGTACGGCGTGTGGATTCCGCCGCGCGTCGAGCACCTGTCGAGCAACCGCCATGCGGCCAGCTACGCCACGGTCTACCTGGCCGAGGCCTTGTGCGACCTGCTGCCGAAGCGTGCCTGCACCATGGTCATCAGCCCGCTGACGCAGGCGGTGCTCGACAGCCTGCGCAGCCGCTCCATCGAGGTGCCGCGCGACCCGGCCGAGCAGCGCTTGTTCGAGGTCCTGCGCGATGAGCTGGCCATCGCGCCCGGCCACGACAGCTACCTGCCGATGTCGGACGATCCCCAGCTGGGCCGCGTGCTCGAGGCCTTGCAGGCGCAACCCTGGGATGGCCGCTCGCTCGCCGAATGGGCCGCCACGGTGCATTCGACCGAGCGCACGCTGGCGCGGCGCTGCGAGCGCGACCTGCAGATGCCGTTCAGCGAGTGGCGCCAGCGCCTGAAGGTGATCCGCGGGATCGCCCTGCTGGAGGCGGGGCGCGCGGTGAAGGACGTCGCGATCGAGCTGGGCTACGGCTCGCCCTCGGCCTTCATCGCCATGTTCTGCAAGCAGATCGGCATGACGCCGCAGGCGTACATCCGGCAGCGGGGGCGCTGATCGCGTCGATGGCGGCGAGCCACGCTCACCACGCGAGCTGCAAGCGCGAGGGCCGTGCCTCGCCGGGTTCGTCGTCGCGCGGTGGCGCGCGGCGCTCGTCGACTCCCGCATCGACGAAATCGCTCAGCACGTCGTCACGCAACCGGATGAACGCCGGATCGCTGCGGTTGCGCGGATGCGGCAGGTCCACCGCCACGGTGCGGCGGATGCGTCCCGGCGAGGGCTGCATCACCACCACGCGGTCGCCGAGGAAAACGGCTTCCTCCACGTCGTGCGTCACCAGCAGCATGGTGATGCGCTCCTTCTGCCAGATGCGCTGCAGTTCGTTCTGCAGCCGCGCGCGCGTGAGGGCGTCGAGCGCGCCGAAGGGCTCGTCGAGCAGCAGCACGCGCGGCCGGTTGACCAGGCCGCGCGCGATGGCCACGCGCTGCGCCATGCCACCCGAGATCTGGTGCGGCCACGACTTCTCAAAGCCGCCGAGGCCGACCAGCGCCACGTGTTCGGCCACCAGCTCGGCCTTCTGCTTCGCGCCGAGCGGCGCGTTGCGCAGGCCCACGGCGATGTTCTGCTCGACCGTGAGCCACGGGAACAGCCGGTGGTCCTGGAACACGATGCCGCGCTCGCGGCCGGTGCCCGCGATCGGCTGGCCGCCGAGCAGGATCTTTCCTTCGTACTGGTCGTCGAGCCCGAGGACCAGCCGCAGCAGCGTCGACTTGCCGCAGCCGCTTGCGCCCACGATGCTGGTGAAGCTGCCCGGCGGCACGTGCAGGTCGATGTTCTCGAGCACCTGCAGTTCGCCGCCGCGCGCCTGTGCCTGCGCGTAGCGCTTGCCGAGGCCGCGGATGTCGAGATCGTTCGATGCGATGGAGGTGCTCATGGTGCGGAGAAGAAGAGGTGTCAGGCCCGGCCGGTCCAGCGCGCCAGCCGGCGTTCGAGCGCGCGCGCCGAGGCATTCATCAGCCAGCCGACCAGGCCGATGACGAACATGCCGAAGATCACCAGGTCCATCTGGAAATGCTCGCTGCCCTCGATCAGCGTGTTACCGATGCCCTTGCCGGCCACCAGCAGGTACTCGGCGCCGATGGTCGCGAGCCAGGAATAGATGAGTGCGAGGTACACGCCCGTGAAGATGGCGGGCAGCGCGGCCGGCAGCACCACCTGCGTGAGCGTCTGCCAGCGCGTGAAGCCGTAGACGCGCGCCACCTCGAGCAGCGCGGGCGGCACGGTGCGGATGCCGTCGCAGGTGTTGACCACCACCGGCACCAGCGCGGCCAGCGAGAGGAACACCACCTTGGCCACGTCGCCGAGGCCGAACCAGACCGAGATCAGCGGAATCCACGCGAACAGCGAGATCTGCTTGAAGGTGTTGAAACTCGGGCCGACGATGCGGTTGAACAGCGGCCACAGGCCCAGCAGCGCGCCGAGCACCAGGCCCGAGGCGGTGCCGATCAGGAAGCCCGTGGCCTCGCGCGCGAGGCTGGCGCTGAGCGCGCGCCACAGGCGGCCGCTGACGATCTGGTCGGCGGCGGTCGCGAGCACCTTCTGCGGCGAGACCAGCAGCGCCGAGTTCACCACGTCGAGCCACGACAGCAGCGCCCACAGCGCGATCGCCACGGCGGGCAGCACCAGGCCGCGCCAGCGGCTGCGCTCGACGGGCCGCAGCGGCTGCACCGCGGCCAGCTCGGCCGCGTCGCGCGACAGGGAGGCGGGCGCGCTCATCGCGCGGCACCGCCCGGGCGGTGCCGGTGCAGCGTGTTCTCGAGCCGCTCGAGCAGGCGGTCGATGGCCCAGCCGATCGCGCCCACGATCACCACCGCGGCCATCACCAGGTCGAGCTGGAACAGCTGGCGGCCATAGACGATCAGGTAGCCCAGCCCTTCGCTCGAGGCGACCAGCTCGACCACCACCAGCGACAGCCAGGCCTTGGTGAAGCCCAGCCGCACGCCCGTGAACAGCGTGGGCACGGCATGCGGCAGCACGATCTCCAGCACCTGCTGGCGCCGGCTGTAGCCGTAGACCTCGCCGACCTCGCGCAGCGATTGCGGCGTCTGCCGGAAGCCCTGCAGCGTGTTGAGCGCCACCGGCACCAGCGCCGCCTTGGCGATCAGGATGTACTTGAGCGGCTCGCCGATGCCCACGATCAGCAGCACGAAGGGCAGCCAGGCCAGCACCGGGATCTGCACCAGCGCGTTGAAGCTCGGCAGCAGGTAGGCCTCGACGCGGCGCGACAGGCCCATGGCCGTGCCCAGCAGCAGCCCGAACAGCGTGCCGATCGCGAAGCCCACGCCCACGCGCGCGAAACTGGTGCTCACGTGCAGCCAGAGGTCGCCGCTGGTCGCGAGGTCGCGCAGCGTCTCGGCCACGAACTCGGGCGGCGGCAGCACCTGCGGCGAGATCCAGCCCTGGCCGGCACCCACGAACCACAGCGCGAGCAAGGCGGCGGGCAGCAGCCAGGGCAGGGCGGCGTCGCCGATGCGGTGCCACGGCAGCGACAGGCGCAGCGGTGCGGCCTGCTCGCGCTGCAGGACCGCCGACAGTTCGGCTTCGGCGCTCATCGCGACGCGACCGCGGGCCCGCCCTTCGGTTGACCCTTCGCGTCCGAGGCGCTCCAGTAACCCTCGAGGCCCTGTTTCTTGAGCGCGGCCTTGAGATAGCGCGTGTCGAACCAGTCGTCGACCGTGACCTCGCGGCGGATCAGCTTGAGCTTGAGTGCGTCGCCGACGACGGCCTTGTAGCGTGCCACGATGAAGTCGTCGGCCAACGGCGAGTTGCGCTGCGCCAGCGGCTGCTTGTCGAACTCGGCGGTCCACGAGGCGACCGGCGTGCCGCTGCGGGCCCAGATGCGGAACAGCTCGTCGCGGTTCTTCTCTTCCGACGACCAGTGGGCGGCACGCACGAACACGTCGACCACGCGCTGCACCTCAGCGGGGTTGGCCTGCTCGAACTCGCTGCGCACCAGCAGCGCGGCCTGGCGCGTGAGCGCCGGATCGCGGCCCTGGGTGGAATAGACCACCTTCGCGAGTCCCTGGTCGCGCACCTTGAACCATTCGTAGCCGCCGAAGGCCGCGTCCACGCCGTTCGAGACCAGCGCCGCCTGCGCGCTGCCGGTGTCGAGGTTCACGCCCTTGATGTCGCGCTCGGCCAGGCCTTCGGCCGCGAGCACGTTGATGGCGACCAGGTGGCCGTTGGTGCCGCGGAAGATCGACACCGTGCGGCCCTTGAGGTCCTTGATCGACTGGATGTTCGATTGCGTCGGCGTGACCAGATAGAGGTTGTTGCGCGCGCCGCTGACCAGCAGCACCTTGGTCTTGAGGCCGTTCGAGCGCCCGACGATCGAGGGCAGGTCGCCCTGGTAGGCGAAGTCGATCTGCTTGTTCGACAGCGCCTCGTTCACGGCCGGGCCCGCGCCCTTGAAGAACAGCCACTCGACCTTGATGCCCGAGGCCTTGAACTCTTCCTCGAGCCAGTTGTTGGCGCGCGCCACGCCGCCGGGCGAGCCGCCCCAGGTGACGGGATCGCCGCCGCCGGCCGTGGCCACGCCGATGCGGATGGTGTCGGGCGCGGCCTGCGCCGAGGCCGCGAGGGCGGTGGCCAGCAGCGCGGTCCAGCGCAGCAGATGCCGCACGGGCTTCATGGCGTGCCTTTCTTCGCGGCCAGCTTGCGGCCGACTTCGGTGCCTTCGAAGAAGCGCGGGTTGGCCTCGGTGTAGAAGCGGTGCGGGTTCTCGAACACGAAGGCCCGGAAGTCGGCCGCCGAGATCACGCCCTGCTGCACCAGGTCCCAGGTCTCGGCCAGCGGCTCGGTGAACTCGGGCACGTCCCAGTGGCCCACGTCGGACGACCAGATCGCGTTGATCTTCACGCCCAGCGGGTTCACCTTGTCGTTGAAGGCCGCGGCCACGGTGCGGTCGTCGGCTTCCGAGCCGAAGTAGAAGTTGTTCACCCAGCGGTCGCGGATGTCCTCTACGTTCTCGATGCCCGCGAGCGCGAAGTCGTCGATCTCGCTCTCGTTCGGCTCGCGGCTGTGCGGCAGCGCCGAGATGCCCAGGCTGTCGCGCAGCAGCGTGGCCTTGTCGAGCGTGCGGCCCTTGAGCAAGTCGCCGCCATGACGCTCGAACAGCGAGGCCAGCAGCTCGATGTCGGCCTCGGCCGGGTCGTAGTTGCGCACCGCATGCCGGTTGCGTTTCTCCCAGCGGTCCACCAGGTGCGTGTAGACGTGCGAGCCCCAGTCCGCGCCGCCTTCGAGCAGGCCCACGCGCAGCCCCGGAAAGCGCCGCGTCACGCCGCCGAAGAACAGCGCCTTGGCGAAGGCCTGCGAGCCATCGGCGAAGTGGCCGATGTGGTTGTTCATGTAGTTGCTGATCGACTGCCGGCCGGTCCAGCCCTGGCTGCCGTAGTGCGTGGTCACCGGCACGCCGAGTTCCACCACCTTGGCCCAGAACGGGTCGTAGTCGTGCTCGCTGTCGATGCCGTAGAAGTCGATGTAGCCGACCTGCTTGGCGATCTCGGGATGCTCGGCGGCCGGGTACTTCTCTGCGATGGCGCGGATCGGGCGGCGCACGCCGCCCGCGATGTTGATGACCTTCAGGCCCAGCGTCTTGACCGCGAACTCCAGCTCCTCGATGCCCTCCCGCGGCGAGTGCAGCGGGATGCCCGCCACCGGCGTCAGGCGGTCGGCGTAAGGCCGGTACTGGTCGGCGTGGAAGTGGTTGATGGCGCGGTGCAGCGGCTGGCGGTATTCGCTGCCGGCCGCGGCCGGCGAGAGCACGTCGTTGGGGAACAGGATCGAGTAGTCCGAGCCCTGCTCGCCCAGGCGCTCGTGCAGCAGCGCGGGCAGGGTGTAGGTCGCGAGGTCGTAGGTGTTGCGCGTGACGCGGGCCCACCAGGGCGCGCGCAGCGTGCGGTGGAACTGGCGCTCCTCGGCCGACTGCTGGTACCAGTCCTTGCCGCCGCCGTTGCGCGTGACGAAGCGCCCGCCGAGCGCCTTGCGCAGCGCGTCGACCAGCTTGTTGCCGCCGTACTGCGCCACGTAGTCCTCGAGCACGGGTGCGAAGTCGTTGACGTGCACGTCGGTGTCGATCACGGGATGGTCGAGGCCGGCCTTCACGGCGGCCGAGCGCGAGGCATGCACGCGCTGGAGTCGGTCGTTCATCTGCGGGGTCCTTGCTGAAAGAGGATCGACGCAGACTAAGGTGGCCGCCGGTGGCGGGCCAACGAAGGCTTTCAGGGATGCTTAGCCGTCGTTCGCATAAGGCCGCATCACGCCGCGGGCGCCGTGCGATCGGCGATGGCCTCGAAGAAGGAGGCGATGAGCCGGCTGTCGCGCCGCTCGCGCAGGCAGCACACGTGGATGTGGGTCGAGACCACGTCGCCCTCGATGCGCACCGGCCGCAGGCGCGGGTCGGGCACGTACTCGGATTCCGAGACCGTGCCGATGCCCAGCCCGCGCGCGACGGCCTCGCGCAGCGCCTCGCGGCTGCCGATCTCCATCGCGACCTGCACCGCGATGCCCTGCTTGGCGAGCGCGTCCTCGAGCGCCTTGCGCGTGGTCGAGCCCGGCTCGCGCATCAGCAGCGGCTGGCCCGACAGCTCGCGCAGCGCGATCGCCTCGCGCTTGGCGAACGGATGGCCGACATGGACGAAGGCGATCACCGGGTAGCGCGCATAGAGCTGCATGTGATAGCGCTCGTCGGGAAAGCGGCTTGCCACCACGCCCACGTCGCTCACGTAGCGGTCGAGCGCGTCGAGCACCACCTCGGAGTTGCCCAGCGTGACCGAGATCTTGATGCGCGGATGCACCGCGTGGTAGGCCTCGATCATCTCGGTGACGTGGTACGGGCCGACCGCGCCGACCTTCAGCGAGCCGTGACGCAGCTTGCCGCTGTCGTCGAGCAGCGAGCTCATGTCGCCCTCGAGCGCGATCATGCGCCGCGCCAGCGGCAGCATCTCGAGGCCGAGCGCGGACAGCTCGACGCGGCGCCCGCGCCGGTGGAACAGCTCGGCGCCGTACTCGCGCTCCATCATCTGGATCTGCGAGTTGAGCGTGCTGTGGCTCATGCCCAGCGTGCGTGCCGCGGCCGTGAATCCGCCGTCGTGGGCGACCGCGACGAAGGCGCGGATCTGGTTGAGCGTCACTGCGGGTCTCCGGGATCGGTGGGTCGTTGCGAAACGCACCATGATGCCGGCCGATCGTGATGGCCTCGTGTAAGCGTGCCGCCGCGCTGGGCGGCGGCACCTTGCACTACGAGGCGGCGACGCCCATCGCCGGATCGCTGGTGCCGTCCTGGCCGGTCTCGAGCCGGCCAGCGAAGCGCCGCTCGAAGCCATCGCCCATGGTCAGCGTGAAGTCGTACCAGCTGTGGGTGTCGGCGAGGCTCCACGAGGGCTCGAGCTGCATGCCCGGCGACACGGTGTAGGTCCACGGGCCGTCGCCGCGGTAGGCGTTGGCGCGCACCGTCACCGCGGCCGGGGCCTCGCCCATGTTCATGATGGTGAGGCGGACCGCGTTGCGCTCGGGGTCGTAGCACACGCGCACCTCGGGGTTGGCCGCGCCGGCCAGCGCGCCGAGCTGGCCCTTGAAGCGCCGGTGATAGCCGTTCGGCCCCAGCACCCAGAGGCTGTAGCGGCCCGCATCGTCAGTGCTGGCCTGCCAGGCGTCGGAGATCATCTTGCCGGCCTCGACGGTGTAGCGCCGCGGATAGCGCGTGAGGTTGAGTTCGTCGTAGACGTGGAACACCGCGCCCTGCGTGCCCGTGTTGCCGAAGATGAGCCACACGCGGCGGCCCGCGAGGTCGACGTTGGCGCTGGTGTGCAGGCGGTAGGGCAGCGCGCGCGAGGGGCGCAGCGCCAGTGCCTGCGAGGGCAGCGGCACCGAGCCCGCGGCGGGCACGGGCACGCCCGGCGATGCCACCTGTTGCGAGTAGGTGGCATCGGCCTGCGCGCGCGTGGGCGCGGGCACCAGCGCGGGCCGGGCGCCGTTGGGGTTGCGGAAGTCGAAGCAGGACATCAGGTCGCCGAACACCGCGCGCCGCCACGGGCTGATGTTGGTCTCGCGCACGCCGAAGCGCTGCTCGAGGAAGCGCAGGGTCGAGGTGTGGTCGAAGGCCTGCGAGTTGACCCAGCCGCCCACGCTCCACGGCGAGATCACGAGCATCGGCAGCCGCGAGCTGGCGCCGAAGGGCCGGCCGTCGGGCGTGCGCTGGCTCGAATCGCCGGCCGGCGCCGGCATCGTGTAGTACTCGTTCGCGATGTCCACCGTCGACTTGCCCTCGTGGCTGCCGTCGGCGTTGCGCCACGGCGGCGCCGGCGGCGGCACGTGGTCGAAGAAGCAGTCGTTCTCGTCGAAGTTGATGATCAGCACCGTCTTGCTCCAGACCTCCGGATTGGCGGTCAGCATGTCGAGCAAGGTCTGGATGTACCAGGCGCCCTGCTGCGGCACCGACATGCTCGGATGCTCGCTGTAGGCGCCGGGCGCGACGATCCAGCTCACCTGCGGCAGCGTGCCCGCGGCGATGTCGTCGGCCACGGCCTGCAGGAAGCCGCCGTCGGGCATGGTGTTGCCGAAGCCCTTGTACAGCGGCGACAGCGCCTCCATCGCCGGGCCGTAGGCCGCGTTGGGCGAACCCTGCGCGCGCAGCTGCTCGTCGACCGCGCGGTAGGACGCGAAGGCGACCAGCTGGTTGTTGTTGCTGTTGTTGCCGGGGCGCGTGTAGACCTTCCAATTGACGCCGGCCGCCTGCAGGCGCTCGGGGTAGGTGGTCCAGTTCAGGCCGTCGCCCGAGGGGCCGAGGCCGCCCCAGTTGGCGTTGGTGACGCAGGCGCGGCCGACGACGTTGGCGCCGTTGGTGCCGCTCCACAGGAACATGCGGTTGGTGAAGGTGCCGGTGTGGATCGACGTGTGGTACGCGTCGCAGACCGTGAAGGCATCGGCCAGCGCCCAGTGGAACGGCAGGTCGGACTGGCGCAGGTGGCCCATCGAGATCTTGGTGTTCTTGGCCTTCGGCCAGGCCGCCATGCGCCCGCCGTCCCAGGCCGCCTGCTGGTCGCCCCAGTCGTGCGCGCCGCCCACGCGCAGCGCGTTGCCCTTGGTGGCGTCGAGGTAGAAGGGCTGCACCGTGTCGGCCGCGCTCTGCTGCAGCCACACCGGCTGGCCCGAGGCCATCGGGATCGTGAAGCGGTCGCTGAAGCCGCGCACGCCGGGCATGGTGCCGAAGTAGTGGTCGAAGGAGCGGTTCTCCTGCATCAGGATGATGACGTGCTCGACGTCGTTGAGCGTGCCTGTCGCGTTGTTGGCGGGAATGGCCAGCGCGCGCTGGATGGCGGGCGGGAAGGGCCCGAGGGCGGCGCTGGCCGCGGCGGCGCGCAGCAGGGCGCGGCGGTTCAAGGTGGTCATGGTGATCGGCGGTGAGGGTGGCTGGCCGGACGCGCGCGCTCAGGGCGCGCAATCGAGCCTGGAATTCCGGACGGGGACGTCGGCGCCGGATTCGGCGCCGTTGCCGGGCGCCGAGACGATCGGCACCTGGGGCGCGGCGGCGCCATCGCCGCCCGCATTGGCCGCGGGCGGCGCGGCGAACGGGGCGCCCGATCCGCCGCCACCGCCGCAGGCGGCGAGCAGCGCGGCCGCGGCGCAGGCCAGAGCGAGCGCCTTCGCGGCGGCGCGCCATCCGGGGAAGAACATGGATGTCATCGCGCTTCCCTTCAGTTGGCCGACAGCGTCGACAGCGGCTTGTTCGACAGGAAGATCGACTGCAGCTCGGCATCGGTCAGCACGCGGTTCCACATCGCGAGGTCGCCGAAATGCTCCTGGTAGGTGGGCGCGGTCGCGCACTTGCCCGCGACATACGGCGGCGTGACGGAGCCATTGCACTTGTTCATCAGGAAGGTGCCGGTGCCGTCGTCGCCGATGCCCCAGTGCGGGTACGGCGAGAGCTTCGAGAGGTCCACGGCGCCGGTCGACTTGCCCACCGCCACGCGGTTGGTGGTGCTGGTCACGGGATCGAACACCGTCATGTTCATCGTCTTGGCCACGCCGTCGACCGAGAAGGCGATGTAGACCCAGCGATCGATGGCGATCTGCGTGTAGGGACTGGTCGGCCCGTCCGCGCGCACGCCGCCGCCCGAGCCGATGTTGAAGGCCACGCCGCACTGGTCGCCCGAACTCGCGAACAGGCCGAGCGCGACGCCTGCGTTGCCGCCGCTGACATAGCTCTTGTTGGAGAGGATGGTCACGTTGTTCTTCGAGACGCAGGCCGGCGTCTTGAACCACAGGCCGATGGTGAACTGCGGTGCCGTGCCCTTGGCGATGTCGAAGCCCTCGGCCGGCGTGAGCCGGTAGCCCTCGATGCCCGCGGTGGTGACGTAGTTGGTGTCGATCAGCAGGCCGTGCGTGCCCGGGAACGGACCCGGCACGACCAGGCCTGCCGCCGCGGGCAGGTCGCTCGCGGCCGGGCCCATGGTGCTGTGGCCCATGGCATCGACCGGCGGCAGCGTGGCGCTGAACGGGTAGTAGGAGACCAGGCCGTTCTTCAGCGTCGGCGCCAGCGGCACCGGCGGCACGTACGACACGCGCGGCGAGAGCACGGCCCGCGCGGCCGCGTCGTCGCCGTCGCCGGCCTGCACCGTGTAGTCGAACTGGTAGCTGCCCTTGGCCGTCAGCACCTGCGCGAGCTGGCTGTCGGTGAAGGTGGTGGTGCCGGCCGGCAGCTTCGAGGCGATGGGCTGGCCATCGCGCAGCACCGTGATCGCGCCGGCCGAAGGCGCCACCCAGTCGAGCTTCACGCTCACGGTGGCGGAGTTGTTGTCGAGCACAGAAGCCGTGAGCCGCGACACGGGCTGCGCGCCGGTGAGCCGGCCGCCGTCCATCGGGGACGCCTTCGCATCGGGCAGCGCCTTCAGGTGGCCGAGCACGGTCGGCGCCACGTCGGCGATGCTGGCGTAGCCGTAGAGCTCGGCCAGCGTCTGCGGCCGCGCCGCGCCGATGCCCTGTGCCGCGATGTTGGCGGGCTGGTTCAGGCCGATGAAGGTGCTCGACTCGGGCACCAGCGGCAAGCCGTCGTCCTGGCTGTTGTCGCTGAGGCCGTGGTTGCCGGTGATCACGACCAGCCAGCGTTCGTTGGCGCGCTTCGCGGTGGCTGCGAGCAGCGTGCCGACCGCCTTGTCGAGCGTGGCCAGCGTGCCCGCGTACTGGGGCGAGGCGAGCCCGAAGTCGAGCGCCGCGTCCTTGCTCGCGCGGTACTGCGCGAGCACGGTGGCGTAGTTGCCGCCGATGAGTTGCGTGGCCTGCGTGGTCACGCAGTCGGTGGCGGTCGCGTCCTGCGAGCAGTCGGCCAGCGCATCGAGCGTGCCGCTGTCGTGCTCGGAGGCCAGCAACTGGGCCAGCCCGGCCGAGGCCACGGCGGCGCCGTTGCTCGTGCCGTTCTTCGCCTTGGCCAGCTGGAACACGGTGGCGCCGCGGATCGCCTGCTTCGGCGCTTCCGACATCACCTGGTGGCGCGCGGCCCAGGTACCGGTCAGCAGCGTGGCCCAGCCGGGCGTGTCGAGCGTGGGCTGCTGGCTCGGCGTGCCGGCCATGCCGCCGCTGTAGGCGAGCCGCGGCTCGAGCTTCGCGAGGTTGGGCAGCGTGCCGGCGGCGATGCCGCTGCGCACCGCGCCGTAGGTGGCGCCATCGAGGTCGATGACCAGCGCGCGGCTCACGGCCGGCGTCGAGGGGCCCTCGGGCGCATCGCCGCCGCCTTGCGTGGGCGGCAGGAAGGGCAGCGAGGCGCCGCCGCCGCTGCCGCCGCCGCAGCCCGCGAGCGCGGCGACGAGCGTGGCGGCGAGCGCGAAGGCGCGCGTCGATGCGGCCCCGCGGGGGCGCGCGGATTCAGGGAAACGGCGCGCCGGCGTGGCGCGGTCCGCGGGGGCGTGGGGTAGTTGCTCGACTGGCATGTCTATCGGCCTCTGGTGATGGAGTGGCCGAATTACAGAAGAGCGGGGTGACGTGCGAGAGACGAAAGCCCATGAGTATTTCGTTCGTCCTGTCGGTTTTTTCGTCAGGTCGATGGGCCGCGGCGCGGCTCATGAGGCGCCTTCGAACTCCCCCTTGCGCAGCTTCAGCGCCACGTCGAAGAAGGACGCGAGCACGCGGCTCTCGCGCCGCACCTGCAGGCAGTAGAGGTAGGTCTGCGTGACCGCGGGATCGCCCTCGATGCGCACGGTGCGCAGGCGCGCGTCGGGAATGAACTCGGCCTCGGAGACCGCGCCGATGCCGATGCCGCGCGCGGCCGCTTCGCGGATCGCCTCGCGGCTGCCGATCTCCATTGCGAGCTTGGGCCGAACGCCCGCGCGCGCGAAGGCCTCGTCGAGCGCGCGCCGCGTGCTGGAGCCGCTCTCGCGCTGCAGCATCGGCTGGCCGTGCAGTTCCTCGAGCCGGATCTCGCCGCGCCTGGCGAACGGATGGTCGCGGTGCACGAACAGGATCAGCGCATGGCGCGCATACGGCGTCGCGCTGAAACCCGGCGCCTCGTGGAAGCGCGCGAGCACGCCGATGTCGACCGCGTATTCCTCGAGGTCCTTGAACACCGACGACGAATTGCCCATGCGGATCGAGACGTCGAGCCGCGGATAGCGCCGGCGGTAGGCGTCGACCATCTCGATCACGTGGAAGGGCCCGACCGCGCCGAGCTTGAGCTCGCCCGACTGCAGGTCGCCGCTGTCGTGCAGCAGGTTGTACGAATCGAGCTCGAGCGCCGCGATCTGGCGCGCGATGGGCAGCAGGCGCTCGCCGACGCTGGTGAGCTCGATGCGGTGACCCTGGCGGTGGAACAGCATCACCTTGTGCTGGCGCTCCAGCGCCTGGACCTGGGTGGTCAGCGTGGGCTGGCTCAGGCCCACGGCGCGCGCGGCGGCGCTGAAGCTGCCGTGCTGGGCGACGGCGAGGAAGGCGCGGAGTTTGGCAGCGGACATCCATAGATTGTTTGAATGGAATCGTGACAAATCCGTGATCGATCTGATATGCGCCTGTCACATGGCGTTCTTAGCCTTGGGGTAGTCGCAGGCCGATGCCTGCCGTTCCGGTCCCATTCCGTCCTCTTTCACCCCAGACACCACCATGAACACCCTCCTTCGCCTGCGCCGCAGCCTGATCGCCCTGGCCCTTTCGGCAGTTTCCGCGGTCGCCGCCCTGCCGGCCCTGGCCGCGCAGCCCCTCACCATCGGGCTGATCCCGGCTGAGGACTCGCAGGCCATGATCGAGAGCAGCCGCCAGGTGCTCGACAGCCTGCAGCAGCAGCTCGGCATGCCGGTCAAGCCCTTCGTGGCGACCGACTACAACGGCGTGATCGAGGCGCTGCGCTCCAAGAAGCTCGACGTGGCCTACCTCGGCCCGTTCTCGTACGTGCTCGCGAACCAGGTCGCGGACGTGGAAGCCTTCGCGGTGGCCGTGACGAAGAAGACCGGCCAGAGCTCCTACAAGAGCGTGATCATCGCGCGCAAGGAAAGCGGCATCGCCAAGACCGCCGACCTCAAGGGCCGCAGCTTCGCCTTCGTCGACCCGACCTCGGCCTCGGGCCACCTGTTCCCCAAGTCGGGCCTGCTGCAGGCCGGCTACGACCCCGAGACCTTCTTCGGCCGCGTGATCTTCTCGGGCTCGCACGACGCCAGCATCCTGGCCGTGGCCAACAAGAAGGTCGATGCCGCCGCCGTGGCCGACCGCATCCTCGCGAGCGCCATCGCCAAGGGCCAGGTCAAGCAGGACGAGCTCGAGATCGTCTGGTCGTCGAACCCGATCCCCGAGTCGCCGATGGTCTGGCGCAAGGACCTCGATCCGGCGCTGAAGGCGAAGATCGCGAAGGCGCTGGCCAACGTGAAGGACCTGCCCTGGGGCGACCAGGGCGTGCTCAACGGCTTCCAGCCCACCACCGACGCGGCCTACAACGTGGTGCGCGACACCGCCAAGGTGCTCAAGCTCGACCTGCGGAGCATGAAGTGATCCGCATCCGGCAGCTCACCAAGCGCTATGGCGACAACGCCGTGCTGCGCGGTGTGGACCTCGATGCCGCGGCGGGCGAGTTCGTGGTGGTGCTCGGCGAATCGGGCGCCGGCAAGTCGACCCTGCTGCGCTGCGTGAACCGGCTGGCGCTGGCCGACGGCGGCGAGCTCAGGGTCGACGGCATGGACGCCGTGAACTGCGCCGACACGCGCGCGCTGCGCCAGCGCGTGGCCATGATCTTCCAGCACCACAACGTGGTGCCGCGGCTCAGCGCGCTGAAGAACGTGCTCACGGGCCGGCTCGGCGCGGTGTCGACCCTGGCCTCGGTGCTGCATTTCTTCAGCCGCGCCGACATCGCGCTGGCGCACGAATGCCTGGGCCGCGTGGGCCTCGCGCACAAGGCCCATGCGCGCACCGATTCGCTCTCGGGCGGCCAGATGCAGCGCGTGGGCATCGCGCGCGCGCTCGCGCAGCAGCCGCGGCTGATCCTCGCCGATGAGCCAGTGGCGAGCCTCGACCCGCAGACCTCGCGCAAGGTGCTGCAGTACCTGCGCGATGCCTCGCGCGACCTCGGCATCACCGTGCTGTGCAACCTGCACCAGGTCGACTATGCGCGCGAGTTCGCCGACCGCATCGTCGGCCTCTCGCAGGGCCGCGTCGTGTTCGACGGCGCGCCGCAGGCCATGGGCCCCGACGACATCGACCGCATCTACGTGCCGCAGCCCGCGGCCGACCGCAAGGAGCCCGCCGCCCCGGCGGCCGTGCCGCTGCCGCTGCTGGCACGCACCGAAGGACACGCATGAACACCCCCTCGACCCGATATGCCTGGACCGGCCCGCTGCCCGAGAGTCGCCGCGGCTGGTTCAACCTGCTGATCGGCCTGTGCGTGGTCGGCTGGGCGCTGCAATGGAGCGCCGGCGGCGCGCAGCTCAGTTGGTCCGAACTGGCGGCGGGCCTGCCGCAGATCCTCGATTTCCTGGGCCGCACCATGCCGCCCGACACGAACATCCTGGGCCGTCTGGTCGCACCAGCGCTCGAGACCATCCAGATCGCCGTCTGGGGCACGCTGCTGGCGGTACTGCCGGCCATTCCGCTGTCCTTCCTGGCGGCGCGCAACCTGCAGAGCCGGCGCTGGGTCTACCAGTGCACGCGCCAGGCCCTCAACGTGGTGCGCAGCATCAACGAGCTGATCCTCGCGCTGGTGTTCGTGTCGGCCGTGGGGCTCGGTCCGTTCCCCGGCGTGCTGGCGCTCGCGCTGCATGGCGCGGGCATGCTCGGCAAGTTCTTCGCCGATGCCATCGAGGAGATCGACCAGGGCCCGCTCGAGGCCCTGCGCGCCACCGGCGCGCGGCCGTTGCAGGTCATCGTGTTCGGCGTGCTGCCGCAGGTCGTCACGGCCTGGATCGCCGTCGTGCTGTACCGCTTCGAGGTGAACCTGCGCTCGGCCACCGTGCTGGGCATGGTGGGCGCGGGCGGGCTGGGCTTCGAGCTGGTGAGCAGCCTCAAGCTGTTCCGCTACCAGGAGACCGCCACCTGCATCATCGTGATCACCGTGATGGTGATCGTGGCCGACCTGCTCTCGAGCCAATTGCGCCACCGCATCCAGCACAGCGGCCGGCACTGAAGGCCGCGCGGATCTTTTCTCTCTCGCGCGCCCGGCCGCATGACGCGGCCGTGGCGCCAGCTTTCCCGAACCCATCATGTGGACCTATTACAACCCCGTCGACGTGCATGCCGGCTGCGGCTCGCTCGATGCGTTGCCCGGGCTGCTCGGCGCACGCCGCGCGATCCTGATCGCCTTCCCCGAGGCGGTCGGCCTCGGCCTCGTCGATCGCATCCGTGGCCTGCTGGGCGAGCGCCTCGTGGCCGTCGAGACCGAGGTGCTGCCGAACCCCGACGTGGCCTGGCTGGCGCCGATGTACGAACGGCTGTGGCGCGAGCATGCGGAGGTCGATTGCGTCATCGCACTCGGCGGCGGCAGCGTGATCGACTGCGCGAAGGTGATGCTCACGCGCCCCGCGGCCGGGCGCTTCGACGAACTGCTCGCGCTACTCGAAGGCGCGGACAGCGCGCCGGCCGCGGTCCGGCGGCACCGACAGCTGCTGGCCATTCCCACGACCGCGGGCACCGGCAGCGAGGTCACGCCCTGGGCCACCGTGTGGGACCAGGCGCGCGCGCGCAAGCTGTCGCTGCAACTGCCGTGGACCTGGCCCGAGGCCGCCATCGTCGATGCCGACCTGATGCTGAGCCTGCCGCATGCGGCCACCCTGGCCAGCGGCCTCGATGCGCTGTCGCATGCGCTCGAGTCGCTGTGGAACGTGCACCGCAACCCGGTGTCGGCAAGCCTGGCCGTGAGCGCGGCCCGCAGCATCGTCGCCACGCTGCCCGAACTGCTGGCGCGGCCCGACCGGCCCGAGCTGCGCGAGCGCCTGGCCACCGCGGCGCTGCAGGCCGGCCTGGCGTTCTCCAACACGCGCACCGCGCTCGCGCATTCGCTGTCCTACGACATCACGCTGCGGCATGGCGTGCCGCATGGCATCGCGTGTTCGTTCAGCCTGCCGCGCATCATGCAGCTCGCGGCCGGGCGCGATCCGGCGCTCGATGCGTTGCTGCTCTCGGTGTTCGATGCGCATGACATCGAGCATGCCGTCGCGTCGCTGAGCGCCTTTCTCGAGGGACTGGGCGTGAGCGTCGATCCGCTGAGCTATGGCATTCCCGAGGCGGACTGGAGCGAACGCATCCTGCAGGCGCTGGCCGGCGCGCGCGGGCGCAACTTCATCGCCGCGGACGGTGGCTGATCAGGACGCGCAGGCCGTGTTCGCCGCCGTGCGCGGGTACTCCATCTCCTGCATCACCCAGTCCCGCCGCGCGTTGCCGTAGCGACCCGCGATCTCGCACAGCGTGCGGTCGAGCTGCTGCACCGGCTTCAGGGTGACCACCAGCGGCAGGGGCTCTGCCTCGCGCGTGGCGGGGCCGGCCACCAGCACGAGCCCGCTGCGCAGCTTCACCGGTCCCGAGGCCGAGACCGCCTCGACATCGACATGCCCCGTGCGCGTCCACGCATCGGTGGCCAGCGCGAGCGCGATGTCGTCGGCACCGTCGCGCACCTCGAGCTGCCGACGCTCGCCGCGCCAGAACGCGGCCTTGTTGAACAGGTACTCGGCACCGCGGCCGGTCGTGAGGCCGAAGGGCGCGCTCGCATGCGCCGGACCCCAGCTGCCCACGCCGAGTTCGGCCGCCATCGCCGCGGCCTTCGCGGGCCCGCCGATCGCCTCGACCAGCGCGAGCGTCGCGGGCACCGAGGCCGTGATGCCGGTGGTCGTCGCCACGTCGCGATCGACCAGGTAGCGCCGGTCGGGCACATGCGTGGCGCCGGGCCGCTGGCGCAGCGTGCCGCGGTCGTACCAGTGGCCGGCAAAGCGCCGGCCGTCGAGCAGGCCGGCCTGCGCGAGCACGAGCGCGCCCGAGCACACGCCGATCACGCGCGCGCCTCGGCTGGCCTGTTGTTGCAGCCAGGCCCTCACCGCGGGTGCGTCGGCTGGCTCCATCGCGGGCACGATCACGTAATCGGCGCCCGCGGGATGGGCGCGGTCGAAGGTGGCGAAGTCCTGCGCGCCCTCGACCTGCAGCGCCGGGAACAGCGTGACCCGGCCCGCGCGCGGTGCCACGATCCGCACTTCGGCCACGTCGGCGTGTTGCAGCACCGCGTGCGGCAGCAGCAGGTCGGTGAGCTCGGTGCCTTCGTTGAGCGCCAGCATCGCGACCACCGGCCGGCCGGGCCGGCGCGGCTTCATGGCCTCGACGAAGGCCTGCCGGTCGCGCGCGAGCGCCGCCTCGTCGTGCGCCGCGGGCGGCACCGCCGCATCGCGCGTGCCCGTGCCGCATCCCGCCAACCCGATCGCCGCCATACTCGCGCACAGCAGCGCACGCAGCCCGTTCCACATGGAGAATCCCCTTCATGACCTCGATGCACCGAGCTTAGGAATGCCGACCCCCACCCACAAGGACGAAGAAGCCGCGGTTCCTGCCAGCACCGTCGTGCTGATCGCGTTCGACGGCGTCGAGGCCATCGACGTCGCGGGCCCCGCCAGCGTGTTCAGCAAGGCCGAGCAATTGCGCCCCGGCAGCTACGAAGTGCTGATCGCCTCGCCGGACGGCGGCACCGTGTCGACCAACAGCGGCCTGCAGCTGGGCGACACCCGCAGCCTCGACGCGCTGCCCGCCGCCATCGACACCCTGATCGTGGCCGGCGGCGACGAGCCCGCCGTGCGCCACGCCATCCTCGAGCAGCGCATCGGCGACTGGATCGCCCAGGCCGCGCCGCGCGCGCGCCGCGTCGCGAGCGTGTGCAGCGGCGCCTTCGCGCTCGCCGCGGCCGGCCTGCTCGACGGGCGCGAGGCCACCACCCATTGGCGCGTGTGCGAGATGCTGCAGGAACTGCGGCCGCAGGTGCGCGTGCGGCAGCAGCGCATCTACGTGCGCGACGGCAAGGTCTGGACTTCAGCGGGCGTGGTCACCGGCATCGAACTCGCGCTCGCGCTGGTCGAGGACGATCTGGGCCATGAGGTCTCGATGGACATCGCGCGCACCCTGGCGCTGCCGATGCTGCGCGGCGGCGAGCAGCCGCAGCTCACCCCCGCGCTGCAGGCGCAGGCCAGCGCGAGCCACCGGCTGCGCGAACTCGTGGCGTGGATCGGCACGCATCCGCAGGAAGAGCTCGCCGTCGAGGTGCTGGCCGAACGCGTGGGCATGAGCCCGCGCAACTTCGCGCGTGCCTTTGCGGCCGAGACGGGGTGCACGCCCGCGCGCTTCGTCGAGCGCACGCGCGTGGCGGCGGCGGCGCAGTTGCTGCGGCAGACCGGGTGGACGCAGGAACGGATCGCGAGCCGCAGCGGGTTCCGGTCGGTGGATGCGTTGCAGCGGGCGTTCGTGCGGCTGCATGGGGTGACGCCGGGGGGGTGGAGGGAGGGGAGTTAGGCTGAGGCCCGCTTGCTATTCCGTGGGCTTCACGACTTCGCACCATTGGGGGCCGAACGCTGGTCGATGAACCTTGATGAGTACCAGTGGAATGTCCTTCTTGCCTGTCGCGCTGTTCTGAGTAGCCGTGAGCCAGCAAATCTTGCTATCCCTGCGCAGGGTGATCTCATACTCGCCATTCGGTTCGGGAACGAGTCCGGCGGGAACGCCACAGAGCTTCAGAGCGCTCACACCCGAGAAACTGACGACGAACAGCTTGTTGGGCCGGGCCTGTGTCGATGCCGATTGGCCATGTCCCACGCCCTCTCCCGTCTTGGCGAGGTGGTTGCCGAATACCTGGGTGTCCCTGCAATCGCCCTGAGGTGACTCGAACGGAATCACGTTGTCGAAGCCCAGATTGACGAACCGTACGGTTGCCAGATCCGGACCTTCGGCCGAATGGTAGGGGAATGCGCATCCCGACAGCGCGGCGGCTATCGTCGCGAGGAGGCCGGTGTTGGGTCTTGCGGTTCCGGGCAGCATGGGAATTTTCTTCTCGATGAGCGTCGATTGTGTCTATCCCATGCGGTCGCGCTCGATATGCCGCATTCGACCCGCGACATCCTGGACGTTCTTCGCAGTTGGGTCGAAAAGCCCGACACGAAAAAATCGCAATCCGAATGAGCTCGCTTCGACGCGGTCCTATTTGCGGGGCTGCAGAAAGGCGTCGTAAGCAGAGGCCGTGAAGCCGGTGAGACCTCGGCCATTCACGAACAGTTGGGGCACGCCATTGTTGCCACCCAGTTGCGCATAGGCCAGCTTGCCTTCGTTGGTGTCGATGTCCACTTCACGATAGCCGATGCCCTTGGCCGCCAGGTAGGCCTTCGCCTGCCGACAGAAGCCGCACCACTTGGCCGAGAACAGCACCGTGTCGCGAGGAGGCGGTGCCGATGCCCGGCTGTCCGCGGATTGGCGCAACTGCTCGATGTAAGCGAGGGTCTCCGCGGACAGGGGGCTGGCCGGCAGGTTCTTGAACGTCAGCGTTTTCGATTCGCGTGCCTGTGGCGGTGGAACGTCGCTGTAGATCGTTCGGCCGTCGGGGCCGATGGACTTGTAGAGCGTGGTCGTCGTGGCGGTCGGGCCGTCGGCGGCGGATGCCGCGCTCGCAAGCAGAACCACGAAAATGGGGAGCAACCGCATGGGGGCGTACCTGTTGTCTGGTCGAGGCCAAGCAGGGCGATGTTACAGGGCCCTGGTGGTATCCGAACAAGCCGTACGCCATCGCATGGAGGACCGCAGGCAATGAGTCGATCGAACGAGACGGGCCGAACCCAGGACGAGATTTCCGCAAGCGTCACTGCGCCTGGCGATGGGCATGCGGTGCTGATCGCGGGCGCGGGCCCGACCGGCATGATGCTCGCGGGCGAACTGGCGCTGGCCGGCGTCGATGTCGCGATCCTCGAGCGGCGCTCGAACCAGGAGATCGAAGGATCGCGCGCCGGCGGCCTGCATGCGCGCACCCTCGAGATCTTCGACCAGCGCGGCATCGTCGACCGGTTCCTGGCCGAAGGGCAGACCGCCCAGGTGGCCGCGTTCGGCCTCAACCGGCTCGACATCAGCGACTTTCCGACGCGGCACAACTACGGACTGGCGCTGTGGCAGAAGCACATCGAGCGCATTCTTGCGGGCTGGATTGCCGAACTGGGGGTGACCACGTATCGGGAGCGCGAGGTGGTCGGTTTCGATCAGGACGAGGCCGGTGTCGACGTCCATCTGCGCGACGGCCAGACGCTGCGTGCGCAATACCTGGTTGGTTGCGATGGCGGGCGCAGCGTGATCCGGAAGGCGGCGGGGATCGAGTTTCCGGGATGGGACCCGACCGTGAGCCACATCCTCGCCGAGGCCGAGATCGCCGACGAACCCACCTGGGGCATGCGTCACGACGCGATCGGCATCCATGGCCTCAGCCGGATGGACGACGGGAAGACTGTGCGGATCATGGTGACGGAGCGCGAAGTGGGGCGCGCGGACCCGCTCACGCTGCGCGATCTGAGCGAATGCTTGATGGCGCACTACGGCACCGACTTCAGCGTCCACAGCCCGCTTCATATCTCGCGATTCACGGACATGGCCCGGCAGGCCGCCAGCTATCGGCAGGGGCGCGTGCTGTTGGCTGGCGATGCGGCGCATGTGCACTACCCGGCGGGCGGGCAGGGGCTCAATCTCGGCGTGCAGGATGCCTTCAACCTCGGGTGGAAGCTGGCGCAGGTGGTGAAGGGGATCTCGCCGGACAGCCTGCTCGATACCTATCAGGCGGAGCGGCATCCGGTGGGGGCGCTGGTGCTGCGCAATTCGCTGGCGCAGGTCGCGCTGCGGCGGCAGGACGAACGCAGCAAGGCGCTGGCGGAAAGCATGTCGGAGCTGCTTCGGATGGAGGAGCCGCGCAAGCGCTTCGCGGGGATGATGTCGGGATTGGATATCCGGTACGACCTGGGAGAGGGGCATCCACTGGTGGGCAGGAGGATGCCGGATCTCGAGGTCGTGACCGCGGAAGGTACGAAGCGCGTCTTCACGCTGATGCACTCGGCGCGGCCGCTGCTGCTGAATTTCGGGATGCCGGGCAGCCCCGATGTGGAACGCCTGGCCGACAAGGTCCAGGTGGTCGATGCCAGCTTCGATGGCACCTGGGAGCTTCCGGTGATCGGCGAGGTCGGTGCACCGGCGGCCGTGTGGGTCAGGCCCGACGGCTACGTGGCATGGGTTGGAGGGCCATCGTGGGAGGGTCTTGAAGAAGCCCTGACCACCTGGGTTGCAGCGCCACGCAGGACGTGATGCCTCAGGAAACTACTTGCAGTCCCCACCCATCGACACAGTCCCGTCCCTGCACTCGGTCAACATCGGCTCCCCCACCGAAGCCGAGCCCGGTCCCGCCGCCACCGGCGCCGACCCCGCCCCAGTGCCGACGTCCCTTTCATAGACGATCTTCCTGCTGCCAAGCTCGCAGCTCCCCACCACCTGCCCGTTCGTCGACGCATTGGCATCGACGACGGCCACGGTGAAGCGCGCCACGCCGGCGGCGGCGATCTTCGACTCGATGCGGGTGCGCAGGGCCTCGCAGTCCTCGGCCGCGTGGACGGTGCCCGCCGCGCCGGCCAGGGCCAGCACGGCGGGGAGCATCGCGAGCCAGGAGGGCTTCACGGCTGCCACCCGCGCGCTGTCGATCAGCCCTGGGCCGAGGCCAGCGCTGCGTTGAGCGTGGCGCTCGGGCGCATCACGGCTTCGAACTTCGCCTTGTCGGCCAGGTAGTAGCCGCCGATGTCCACGGCCTTGCCCTGCACGGCCGCGAGTTCGTCGACGATCTTCTGCTCGTTGGACGAGAGGGCCTCCGCCAGCTTCTTGAAGCGGCCCTGCAGTTCCGTGTCGTCGGTCTGCGCGGCGAGTTCCTGTGCCCAGTACATCGCCAGGTAGAACTGGCTGCCGCGGTTGTCGAGCTGGCCGGTCTTGGGCGAGGGGTTCTTGTTGTTGTCGAGCAGCTTGCCGGTGGCGGTGTCGAGCGTCTTGGCCAGGATGGCGGCCTGCTTGTTGCCGGTCTTCAGGCCCAGGTCTTCGAGGCTCACGGCCAGCGCGAGGAACTCGCCCAGCGAGTCCCAGCGCAGGTGGTTCTCTTCCACCAGCTGCTGCACGTGCTTGGGGGCCGAGCCGCCCGCGCCGGTCTCGTACAGGCCGCCGCCGGCCATCAGCGGCACGATCGACAGCATCTTGGCCGAGGTGCCCAGTTCCATGATCGGGAACAGGTCGGTCAGGTAGTCGCGCAGGATGTTGCCGGTGGCGCTGATGGTGTCGAGGCCGCGGACCACGCGCTCCAGGGTGTAGCGCATGGCGCGCACCTGGCTCATGATCTGGATGTCCAGGCCCGAGGTGTTGTGCTCGTGCAGGTACATCTTGACCTTGGTGATCAGCTGGGCCTCGTGCGGGCGATAGGCGTCGAGCCAGAACACCACCGGCATGCCGGAGTTGCGCGCGCGGTTGACGGCCAGCTTGACCCAGTCGCGGATCGCGGCGTCCTTGACCTGGCACATGCGCCAGATGTCGCCCTGCTCGACGTCCTCGCTCATCAGCACTTCGCCGGTGTCCAGGTCGGTGATGTTGGCGACGCCGTCTTCCGGGATCTCGAAGGTCTTGTCGTGCGAACCGTATTCCTCGGCCTTCTGGGCCATCAGGCCGACGTTGGGCACGGTGCCCATGGTCTTGGGGTCGAAGGCGCCGTGCCACTTGCAGAAGTTGATGATCTCCTGGTAGATGCGGGCGAAGGTCGATTCGGGCATCACGGCCTTGACGTCCTTCAGGCGGCCGTCGGCGCCCCACATCTTGCCGCCGTTGCGGATCATCGCGGGCATGGAGGCGTCCACGATCACGTCGTTGGGCGAGTGGAAGTTGGTGATGCCCTTGGCCGAGTCGACCATCGCGAGTTCGGGGCGGTGCTCGTGGCAGGCGTGCAGGTCGCGCTTGATCTCGTCCTGGGTGCTCTGGGGCAGCGTGGCGATCTTGGTGTAGAGGTCGACCATGCCGTTGTTGACGTTGATGCCCAGTTCGTCGAACAGCTTGCCGTGCTTCTCGAAGGCTTCCTTGTAGAAGATCTTCACGCAGTGGCCGAACACGATGGGGTGCGAGACCTTCATCATGGTGGCCTTGACGTGCAGCGAGAACATCACGCCGGTCTTGTGCGCGTCCTCGATCTCCTTCTCGTAGAAGGCCAGCAGCGCCTTCTTGCTCATGAACATCGAGTCGATGACCTCGCGGTCCAGCAGCGCGACCTTGGGCTTGAGCACGATGGTCTTGCCGCTCTTGGTGATGAGCTCCATCTTGACGTTGCGCGCGCGGTCCAGGGTCATGGACTTCTCGCCGTGGTAGAAGTCGCCGCCGTGCATGTGCGAGACGTGCGAGCGCGAGGCCTGGCTCCAGTCGGCCATGCTGTGCGGGTTCTTGCGGGCGTATTCCTTGACGGCCTTGGGCGCGCGGCGGTCGGAATTGCCTTCGCGCAGCACGGGGTTCACGGCGCTGCCGGTGCACTTGTTGTAGCGCGCGCGGATGTCCTTGTCCTCGTCCGTGGTCGGGTTTTCGGGGTAGTCGGGGATCTTGTAGCCCTTGCCCTGCAGTTCCTTGATGGCCGACTTGAGCTGGGACACCGAGGCGCTGATGTTGGGCAGCTTGATGATGTTGGCTTCGGGCTTGAGCGTGAGCTTGCCCAGCTCGGCGAGGTTGTCCGGCACTTTCTGGTCGTCGCTCAGCAGCTCGGGGAACTCGCCCAGGATGCGGGCCGCCACGGAGATATCGCTGGTTTCGACGTTGATGCCGGCCGGGTTCGCGAAGGCGCGAATGATGGGCAGGAATGCGTAGGTCGCCAGCAGGGGCGCCTCGTCGGTCAGGGTGTAGATGATGGTAGGTTGCTTCGTGCTCATGCGCTTCTTCCGTAGATGCTGGGCTGTCGGGTCACTGGGATTTCCGGCCGTCGGGGGGCCCTTTTTCTGGCCGTAGACCCGGATTGTCGCGCGGACGGGACCCGGTTCCGCCGCGCGGGCTCCGAAACCCTGGCGTGGGGGTATGTCTCCAGGGGGCACCGACCGGCCGGATACGGTCTTTTTCGGGGTATTTTCGCGCCACGCCGGGGGCGGCGGCCGGCCCGGGCCCCGGGGCCCGAAAATACCCGGCTGCCTCAGGGCCATCCCTGTCCGCCACGGGCCATCCTGCATCGCACAATGGGCGCATCTCCCCCGATGCCCCCATGAGCGCCACCACCGTTTCGCCCGTTCCATCCCTTGCGCCCGCCGACCCGCGGATCCGGGTCCTCGTCGCCGACGACCAGCCGCTGATCCGCCGCGGCATGGCCATGCTGCTCGATGCGGCATCCGACATCCAGGTCGTCGGCCAGGCCGCCGACGGCATGGAGGTGGTGGAACTCGCCCGGCGCCTGCTGCCCGACGTGGTGCTGATGGACCTGCGCATGCCGCGCCAGAGCGGCGTGCTGGCCACGCGCGAGATCACGGCCGCGCTGCCGCGCACCCGCGTGATGGTGCTGACCACCTTCGACCGCGACGACCTGGTGTTCGACGCGGTGCGCGCCGGCGCGCAGGCCTACCTGCTCAAGGATGCGTCGGAGGAGGAGGTGCTGGACACGGTGCGCGCGGTGCACCGCGGCGAGTCGCGCATGACGCCGCAGATCGCGCGCAAGGTGATGGACCAGTTCCGGCTGCTGGCCAACCACGTGGCGCAGGACGTGACGGTGGAAGACCCGCCGGCTTCCGCCGAGCCCGCGTCGGCCGAGCCGCAGGAGGCGCCCGATCCGCTGACCGAGCGCGAGGCCGTGGTGCTCGACCTGATCGCCAAGGGGCAGAGCAACCGCCAGATCGCGGCGGCGCTGAACCTGGCCGAGGGCACGGTGAAGAACCACGCGAGCCGCATCATGCAAAAGCTTCACGCGAACACGCGCACCGAACTGGCGGTGCTCGTGCTCGCGCGAAGAAAACAGTCCTGAAGAAAAAAAGACGCCGGGTCGTGCCCGGCGTCGTTCATTCGCTCAGTCGCTCATTTGCTCGAGCGGGTCATTCGCTCAATCCGAAGCGTCCATGCTTGCCCGCGGGATTCGCGGACGAGGCCTCGACGTGCGCCTTGAGCATCGGCCGCAGCGCCACGATGGCCAGGAAGGCGGCGAACAGGTCCAGCGCCGCCACGGTGTAGAGCACGGTCGACCAGGTGCCGGTGGCTTCCATCATCAGGTTGCCGATGGGCACGAACAGCGCGCCGACGCCCTTGGCGCAGTACAGCACGCCGTAGATCTTGCCGATGTGCTTGGTGCCGAAGGCATCGCCGGCCAGCGCGGAGAACAGCGAATAGACCTCGCCCCAGGCCAGGAACACGACGCCCGACAGGATCAGGAAGGCCCACGGGTTGTGGCCGAAGTAGCCCAGCGCGATGATGCCGATGCCCTCGAGCGTGAAGGCGATCACCATGGTCTTCTCGCGGCCGATGTGGTCGGAGATCCAGCCGAACAGGGGGCGCGAGATGCCGTTCATCACGCGGTCGAGCATCAGCGCCAGCGGCAGCGCGGCCATGACGAAGAAGTACAGGTCGACCTTGAACTCCTTCACGCCCAGGTCCTGCGCGATCACGCCCAGCTGCGCCACGGCCATCATGCCGCCGGTGACCACGCACGAGAACATCAGCAGCATCAGCCAGAACAGGCGGGTGTTCAGCGCTTCCTTCAGCGTGTAGTCGCGGCGGCTCTGCGTGAGCTTGGCCGAGGCGCGGATCTCGTGCGCCTTCGGGGCGCGCAGGAACCACGCGGCCAGGAAGGCCAGCGAACCCTGCATCACGCCGAAGAAGAAGAAGGCTTCCTGGAAGCCGGACGACTCGATCATCGCGGCGATCGGCAGGATGGTCGCGGCCGAGCCGGCGCCGTAGCCGCCGGCCGTCAGGCCCACGGCCAGGCCGCGGCGGTCGGGGAACCACTTGAGCGCGTTGTTGATGCAGGTGGCGTAGATCGATCCCACGCCGATGCCGCCGACGGCCGCGCCGATGTAGAAGCCCAGCAGCGTGGTCGCCTGCGAGTTGATGACCCAGGCCGCGCCGATGAACAGCGCGCCGAAGGCCACGATCAGCCGTGGCCCGAACTTGTCGATGAAGTAGCCCTCGATCGGCGCGAGCCAGGTCTGGACCAGCACGAAGATGGTGAAGGCGATCTGGATCGAGGCGCGCTCCCAGCCGAAGGACTTCTGGATTTCCGGCACGAACAGCGTCCACGCGTACTGGATGTTCGCGGTCGCGATCATGCAGACGATGCCGACGACCAGCTGCGTCCAGCGGCTGGCGTACCAGCGTACCGGGACGCCGGCTGAGGCGCCGACGGCCGGCGAGAGGGATGTGGGGGTGCTCATTGTCGAATGTCTCCTTGGCAGGTCACGCCGATCGCGTCGCGGCGTTGTCGAACGGGGTGGATGTGGCGCATCTCTCGACACGCTGCGCGATGGACGCAACTGTCGTCTCGAAAATAACTGCTCGCGCCTGCCGGAAGTCACGCCGCGACCCGAGGAAAACCCCGAGATCTCAGGGTAAGTGCCCATACCGAAAGTCATGGGCTGACGCGCCCCGGGTCCTTTGCGACAATGCGCCGCCCATGACCGCGCGCCCCCCTCCCGCCCCGCCGGCTTCGACCTCTCGATGAGCCTGCTGCAGCGCATCGACCCCCGACGCAGCCTCGCCGCCGCGATCGGCTGGCTGATGATCGCGCTGGCCATCTGCCTGGCGCTGGCGGCCAACCTCTGGCTGCGCAGCTTCGTGCGCTCGACCCTGCTCGAGGTGCACTCGCAGCGGCTGGAGACGGCCGGCGAGCACGTCAGCGCCGAGCTCGACACCGCGATGCTGCTGCGCCTGCAGTCGGTGAGCGTGGTGGCCTCGATCCTGTCGCAGGACGTGCAGGGCGACGACGCCGCGTGGCGGCAGCGCTCGCTCGAGGCGGTGCACCGCGGCGTGCCGGACCTGATCTGGCTGGCGCTGACCGACGCGGACGGTTTCATCGTCGCGGCCACCGACCCGAAGGTGGTGGGCGAGAACGTCAACCAGCATGCGTGGATCTCGCAGGGGCTGGCCGATGCGTGGATCGAGGAGGGCCGCTCGCCGGGCGAGCACTTCCTCAAGCTCAGCGCGCCGGTGAGCAACGCCGACGGCGCCATCGTCGGCGTGGTCGCGGCGCAGCTCAGCTGGCAATGGGTGGACCACACGGTGTCCGGCATCAAGGCCTCGCCGGGCGAGTGGCTGCTGATCGACCGCGACGGCATGGTGCGCCACGGCCCGGCGGCCCTGCTCGGCACGCGCTGGCGCGAGAGGGGCGACCTGGCCGCGCCCTTCGACCCGACGGTCGCCGGGCTGGGCACCGATGGCGCCGACCTGCCGGCGCGCATCCGGGTGCGGCGGCTGGTCGACAACAAGCCCTTCCTGGTGGCGGCGCCGCGCACCGAGCGCGACGGCACCCTGCGGCGCCTGGGCTGGCGCGTGGTGGTGGTGGAGCCGGTGGCCTCGCTGGCCTCGTTCGCGACCGCCATCGAATGGCGCATCACGCTGGTGCTCAGCATGCTGGGCCTGTGCGCCGCGGTGGTCGGCGTGGCCATGACGCACCGCCTGACCCACCGCGTGAGCGTGATCGCGAGCTCGGCCGACGCGGTGCTCGCCGGCAGCGCCTCGCGCATCGAGGTGCCCGAGGGCGCCGACGAGGCCGCGCGCCTGGGCACGGCGCTCGACCGGCTGCTCGACACGCTGCAGCGCGAGCGCGACGAGCTGCGTCTGCTCAACGCCGAACTCGACGAGCGCGTGCGCCAGCGCACCGCCGAGATCAGCCGGCTGGCGCAGGAGTCGCGCGAGTCCGCCGTGATGCGCGAGCGTCTGCGCATGGCGCGCGACCTGCACGACACGCTGGCGCATTCGATGATGGCCATGCTCACCGAGATCCGCGTGCTCAAGCACATCGCGACCACGCAGCCGCAGGAACTGCCCGACGAGCTGATGCGCGCCGAGCAGGCCGCGCGCGAGGGCCTGGACGAGGCGCGCCGCGCCATCGAGCAACTGCGCAGCAACCCGGTGCGCGACATCGGGCTGGGCGCGGCGCTGGTCGAGCTGGCCCGGGGCATGAACGAGCGCACGGGCATCGTGCTCGACTGCGAGCTCGCGCCCGACCTGCCGGCGCTGGCCGCCGAGCCCGCCGAGACCGTGTACCGCATGTGCGAGGAACTGCTGCGCAATGTCGAGCGCCATGCGGGCGCGCGGCACCTGGGCCTGCGCCTGCAGCCTGCCGACCCGGGCGTGCTGCAGCTGGAGATCGTCGACGACGGCGTGGGCTTCGACAGCCGGGCCATCGCGCCCGGGCACTACGGGCTGGTGGGGTTGCGCGAGCAGGCCGAGGCCATGGGCGTGCGGCTGGCCATCGACAGCCGGCCCGGCCAGGGCACGCGCGTGACCCTGCGCTGGGCCGCGCCCGGCTACGCGCCGATCGTCTGAGCGCGGGCCTCGGCCGGCCGCGTCGCCGGGCGCGCCTGCGCCATCTGCCGCGCCGCGATGTAGCCGAAGGTCATCGCCGGCCCGATGCTGCTGCCGCCGCCCGGATAGCGCCCGCGCATGATCGAGTTCATGTCGAGCCCGGCCGCGTAGAGCCCCTCGATCGGCGTGCCCTGGGGCGTCAGCACCCGTGCCTCGGCATCGGTCTCGAGGCCGCCCACCGTGCTGAGATCGCCCGGATGCAGCGCGAGCGCGTAGTAGGGCCCGTCGCCGATCGGTGCCACGCCCGGATTGGGCGCATGCGCCTGGTCGCCGCGAAAGCGCGAGTGCGCGTCGGCGCCCTTGCCGAACTCGGGGTCCTCGCCGCGCGCCGCGCCTTCGTTGAAGCGCCGCACCGTGGCCTCGAGCTCGTGCGGATCGATGTGGAGGCGCCCGGCCAGCTGCGCCAGGGTCGGCGCCTCGATCAGGTAGCCCGCCTCGATCAGCGAGCGTGCGCTGAAGGGCGCGGGCCGCGCGAGGCCGAGGCCGTAGCGGCGCAGGAAGTCGCGGTTCGCGATCAGGTGCGCGGTGGTGATGCCCCGCCGGTGCATCGTGCCCACGAAGGTCTGGTACGACCCGCCTTCGTTGACGAAGCGCCGCCCGTCGGGCCCGACCGCGATGCAACCGGGCATGGCACGGTCGATGAAGATGTGCGGGTACTTGACGATGCCGCCGTCGGGCTTGCGCAGCACCGACACCGGCGTCCAGATGCAGTCGCCCGCGTGGGCCGGATCGTGCAGGCCGCCGACCGCCACGCCGAGGCGCACGCCGTCGCCGACGTTGCCCTCGGGCTGCAGCGAATGGTGGTGCTCGGCGAAAGGAATGTGCTTGCGGCGCATCGCCTCGCTCGCGCCATAGCCGCCGGTGGCCAGCAGCACGCCGCGCCGCGCGACCACCTGCAGGCGGCGGCCCTCGCGCTCGATCTCCACGCCGGTCACGCGGCCGTCCCGCATCGTGAGCTCGAGCGCGGGCGTGTTCTTCCACAGGGTCACGCCGGCCTGGATCGCCGAATGGAACAGCCGCGCGGCCAGCGCGTTGCCGTTGACGATGCGCGTGCCGCGCCCGTAGCGCAGCCGGTCGGCGACGAAGCGCCGCATCACGCGCGCGGTGTGGCGAAACCCGGCCCAGGTCTTGAGCGCATGGCGCATCGGATGGATGTCGGCGCCCTCGATCTGCATGCTGCCGAACAGCATCAGCTGCGGCAGCGGCATGCGCAGGTCGGCCAGGCGGTGGCCGAGCAGCCGGCCGTCGAAGGCCTGCGTCAACAGCGAGCGGCTGCGCGCCGCGCCCGGCAGGTCCGATTCGTAGTCGGGCAGCGGAAAGGGCTTGAAGCGCACCTCGGAGTGCCGCTCCATGAAGGCCAGCATCTCGGGCGCATGGTCGAGGTAGCTGGCGACGAGCTCGTCGCGGTAGGCGTCGCCGAGCACGGCGCGCAGGTAGGTCTCGGCGGCCGCGCGCGAATCGTCGAGGCCGATCTGCTTCATCACGTGGTTGCACGGAATCCACGGCGCGCCGCCCGAGTAGGCGGTGGTGCCGCCGAACAGCGCGGTCTTCTCGACCACCAGCACCTCCAGGCCCGACTGGCGCGCGGTGATGGCGGCGGTGAGTCCGGCCGCGCCGCTGCCGATGATGACCACGTCGGTTTCGATCATGGGGAACCTCTGGGAAACGATGGGGTGGAAGGGCGTCAGTCGATGCCGAGCACGACGTTGCCGAGGACCTCGCCGCGCTCGACCAGCTCGTGCGCGCGCACGATCTCCTCGAGCGGCAGCAGCTGGCCGATGGTGTGCAGCAGCAGGTCGTCCTCGAGCAGCGGCAGCAACTCGCGCAGGCAGGCCTCGCGCTCGCCCGGCGCGATCTCGTAGATGGTGAAGAAGCTCAGCGCGGCGCTCTTCTGCATCAGCACCACGGCCGGCAGCACGGCATCGAGGCCGGTCGTGCCGTAGACCACGACGCGCGCGCCGGGCTTCAGCAACTTCGGGTAGTGCGCCGCGTTGTTCGCGAGATCGACCTCGATCACGCGGTCCACGCCCGCGCCGCCCGTGAGGGCCTGCACGCCGTCGCCGAGCTCCTGCTCGCGGTAGTCCACGACATGGTCGGCACCGGCCGCGATGGCGTGCGCGGCCTTGCGCGCCGAACTCACGCTGGCGATGACCTCGGCGCCGCGCAGCTTCGCGAACTGGATCGCGTAGTGGCCCACCGATCCCGCGCCGCCCGCCACCAGCACGCGTTGGCCGGGGCCGCAGTCGGCCAGGCGCACGGCATGCAGCGCGGTGAAGGCCGGAATGCCGAGGCAGGCGCCCTCGGCGAAGCCCAGCGCGGCCGGCAGCGGCACGGCCTGCGCCGACGGCAGCGCGACGTAGTCGGCCGCGGTGCCGAAGGCGCGCCGCCACTGGGCGTTCCAGGTCCACACACGTTCGCCGATGCGCGCGGCGGGCACGCCATCGCCCACGGCGTCGATCACGCCGGCGCCGTCGCTGTGCGGAACGATCAGCGGCGCCACCAGCGCGCGACCACCGCCGCCGCGCCGCATCTTCCAGTCGGAGGGGTTCACGCCCGAGCTGCGAAGCCGCACCCGCACTTCGCCCGGGCCGGGCTCGGGCCGCGGCTGCTCGCCGATGCGGATCACCTCGGCCGCCTCGCCCTGCCGCGTGTAGAAGGCGGCGCGCATCGTGCTCATGCCTCGCAGCCCGCGACGACGCCGCGCCGCTTGAGCTCGGCGATCTGCGCGGGCGTGAGGCCGATCTCGGCGAGCACCGCGTCGGTGTCCTGCCCGAGGCGCGGTGCGTTGCGCCGCTGCGCACCGGGCGTGCGCGAGAGCTTGGGCACGATGCCCGGCACCTGCAGCGCATCGCCGTCGCCCATGGCGATGGTCTGCAGCATGCCGCGCGCGAGGTAGTGCGGATCGGCCGCGATGTCGGCCACCGAGTAGATGCGGCCGGCCGGCACCGAGGCCTCGTCGAGCCGCGCGAGCACCTCGGCCACGTCGCGTTGCGCGGTCCAGGCGCCGATGGCGGCATCGAGTTCCGCCACGCGCGCCACGCGGCCGGCGTTGTCGGCCAGCGCCGGATCGGCCGCGAGATCGGGGCGCTCGATCGTGGCCATGAGCCGGCGGAAGATGCTGTCGCCGTTGCCCGCGATCAGCGCATAGCCGCCGTCGCCGCAGAGGTAGGCGTTGCTCGGCGCGATGCCGGGCAGGGCGCTGCCGGCCGCGCCGCGCACCGCGCCGAAGGCGCCGTACTCGGGCAGCAGGCTTTCCATGCAGTTGAACACCGCCTCGTAGAGCGCCACGTCGATCACCTGGCCGCGGCCCGAGCGCTGGCGCTCCTGCAGCGCCATCAGGATGCCGATCACGCCATGCAGCGCGGCCAGCGTGTCGCCCAGCGAGATGCCCACGCGCACCGGCACCCGGCCGGGTTCGGCCGTGAGATGGCGCAGCCCGCCCATGGCCTCGGCCACCACGCCGAAGCCGGGGCGGTCGCGGTAGGGGCCGGTCTGGCCGTAGCCGCTCACGCGCAGCACGATCAGCCGCGGGTTGGCCTCGAGCAGCGCCTCGGGGCCGAGCCCCCAGCCCTCGAGCGCGCCGGGGCGGAAGTTCTCGATCAGCACGTCCGACTCGGCGGCGAGACGGCGCACGATGGCCTGCGCCTCGCTGTCCTTGAGGTCGAGCGCGATCGAGCGCTTGTTGCGCGACTGCACCTGCCACCAGACCGAGGTGCCGTCCTTCAGCAGCCGCCACTTGCGCAGCGGGTCGCCGGCGCCGGGCGGCTCGATCTTGATGACCTCGGCACCGAAGTCGCCGAGCGTCTTGGCGGCGAAGGGGCCCGCGATGAGCTGGCCCATCTCGAGCACCTTCAGGCCCGCGAGCGGACCGCGCGCTTCGCTGCCTGTTGTCATGCCGGCACGATGCGCATCGGCAGCCGGTCGAGCGTGCGCATCTGGTTGATCGGCCGGTAGCTGGCCGGCGCCGTGAGTTCCATGCGCGCCACGCGGCGGCTCAGCGCGCCGATCAGCGCTTCCGATTCCTGGCGCGCGAGCATCTGGCCGATGCAGGCATGGATGCCGTTGCCCAGCGCGACGTGGCTGCCCGCGAGCGCGGGGCGGTCGACGTCGAAGCGCTCGGGCTCGGGGAACTGGCGCGGGTCGCGGTTGGCCGCGCCCATGAACACGCCGATCTTGGTGTCGGGGGCCAGGCGCACGCCCGAGAGCTCGGTCTCGCCGCGCGTGGTGCGGTAGGTGACCTGGAACGGCGTCTCGTGGCGGATGCCTTCCTCGAACGCGGCCTTGACCTTGGCCGGCTCGTTGCGCACGCGCTCCCACTGCGCGGGATTCCTCGCGAGCTGGTGCAGCGTGAAGCCGATGCCGGCGATGGTCGAGTCGGTGCCGCCGCCCACGAAGCTGCGCACCACGTTCGAGGCGATGCCCTCGTCGAGTTCGCCCGCGTCCTCGGCGCGGAACAGCAGCTCGGCGATCGAGTCGGGAATCACGCCCTGGCGCGACACGCTCTGCTCGAACCACGCGAGATAGGGCTGCGCGGCCTGCATCGCGCGTTCGTAGAGCGCGTTGCGCGGGCCGCTCTGGTTGAAGCGCATCTCGCCGATGGCCAGGGTCTCGGTGCGCGGCAGGCGCACGCCCACCGCGGCCGGAAAGGCCTCGAGCACGAAGCGTTCGGCGCAGTCCTCCACGCCGTCGAACTCGCGTTGCTCGAGCAGTCGTTCGACCAGCGACTCGGCCTTGCGCTCGAAGCCTTCCTTCCAGCGCCGGATCACCAGCGGCGACAGCAGGCGCGTGACCACCGAGCGGATCTTCGTGTGGTCGGGCGGGTCGGCCTCGAGCAGCCGGCTCGGGATGCGGAACTCGCCGGGCTTGCGGATGTCCTGGATGCCGATGCCGCCCGCGTTGGTGAAGCGCGCATGGTCGGCCAGCACGGTCTTGGCCTCGGCATGGCGGCCCACGGCATAGATGCCGTGCGGCGCGATGTAGGCCACGGGACCGGCTTCGCGCAGCGCCTCGTGGAACGGATAGGGATCGAGCAGCACCTCGATCGCGTACGGGTCGATGTCCAGCACGGGCGCGTCGCGCAGCGCGACGGGTTCGGCGGTGGTGGTCATGCAGGGGCTCCTGGCGTGGGGGAATGCATCGAGTCTCGATGGCTGTCCGCCGCGCGTCAGTCCCCTTGACGGGGACGGCGCGGGCCCGTCGAGAGGCTGCGTCCCCGGCAAGGGGACAGACGCCGCGCGCGCCGCTTGATGTACTCGCGCCGGCTCGAAGAACGACCATCCCCGGAACCAGGAGACACACACATGCGCGCTTCCCTGCTAGCCCTCGTGGCCTGCACCGCCTTCGCGACCGCGGCGACGGCACAGGCCCAGAAGACCTACGGCCCCGGTGCCAGCGACACCGAGATCAAGCTCGGCCAGACCGTGGCCTACAGCGGTCCCGGCTCGGCCTATTCGATGGTGGGCCGCATGTCGGTGGCCTACTTCAAGATGCTCAATGACACCAAGGGCGGGGTCAACGGACGCAAGATCAACCTGCTGTCGGTCGACGATGCCTACAGTCCGCCCAAGACCGTGGAGGGCACGCGCAAGCTGGTCGAGTCCGACCAGGTGCTGGCGCTGGTCAATTCCATGGGCACGGCCTCGCAGACCTCGGTGCAGAAGTACCTCAACGGCAAGAAGGTGCCGCAGGTTTTCTTCTATGCCTCGAGCCCGAACCTGCACGACTCCGCCACCACGCCGTGGACCGTGCCCTTCTCCTTCGCCTACGACATCGAGGGCTCGATCTACGGCAAGTACCTCGTCGAGGCCAAGCCCAACGCGAAGATCGGCGTGCTCTACCAGAACGACGACGTGGGCAAGTCGTACATGCGCGGTTTCCGCAAGGCGCTGGGCGCGAAGCAGTCGAACATCGTGAAGGAGGTGAGCCAGGAGATGAGCGACCCGACCGTCGACTCGCAGATCCTGCAGCTGCAGGCTTCGGGCGCCGAGGTGCTGGTGGCCTTCACCTCGAACAAGGCGCAGGCGCAGGCGATCCGCAAGGCGGCGGCGATCGGCTGGAAGCCGTTCTACATCGTGCCCTACGTGTCGAGCTCGATCAGCGGCGTGCTGACGCCGGCCGGCCTCGACAACTCGGTGGGGCTGGTGTCGAGCTACTGGTTCAAGACGCCGTCGGACCCGACCTGGAACAACGACAAGGCGATGCAGGAGTACCTGGCCTTCTTCAAGAAGTACCTGCCCAACGACGATCCGGGCGACACCACCTCGGTCTACACCTACATGGGGGCGCAGCTCACGGCGCTGGTGCTCGAGCGCTGCGGCGACAACCTCACGCGCGAGAACTTCCTCAAGCAGGTGCAGGGGCTGAAGGACATCGAGCTCGGCATGCTGCTGCCCGGCATGAAGATCAACTTCCGCGCCGACGACTACTACCCGATCCGCCAGGCGCGGCTCGCGCAGTTCGATGGCAAGTCATGGAAGCCCATGACTGAACTCATCACCATCGAGCGCTGAGCATGCGCGGTGTCAGGGCCGCGGCTGGCGCTCGATGCTCAGTTCGCGCCGGCAGCTCATGTCGGCCATGCGGATCGCCTGCGGCGCGCTGTCCATCGAGCGGCCCGTGGGCTCGAGCGCGCCCCACTGGTTGCGCGCGAGTTCGACGCCATAGCGCATCTCCCAGCGCTTGCCGACGATCTGCTCCATGCAGTGCTCGGCATCCGCATAGCGCTCGGCCATCTCCATCGCATCGGCGGGCTCCGCTCGAACGGCGGCGGTGGCGAGCAGCGAACACAGGAGGAGGGCGGAGCGTGCGGGGAAGCGAAGGAGCATGGGGAGGCGAATGAGGGGATTGAAGGAAAGTCGCGGATTTTAACGACCGGCCCGCGCACGATGCCGGCCGTTGCGGATGCCCGACCCGCGGGCGCAGCAGGTTCATTCACACCTTATCAGTCGCGCAGGCTGCTCGCGAGCCGCACCACCTCGGCCAAGGTCGCGAGCTGGTCGGCATGCGCGGTCGCGAGGCGCGCGAGCTTCTTGCGGCCCGCGGGCAGCAGGTGCACTTCCACCTGCCGGCGATCGACGGTGCTGGGCTTGCGCACGACCAGGCCCGCTTCCTCGCAGCGCGACACCAGGGCCACCACGCCATGCGGCTGCGCCTGCAGCCGTTCGGCCAGCTCGCCGATCGAGGCCCAGTCGCGGTCCGGAAAGCCCTGTGTGTGAAGCAGCAGCTGGTACTGCAGCGCCGTGATGCCTTGCTCGCGCGCGGCGTCCTCGCTGAAGCGCAGGAAGCTGCGCAGCGTGTGGCGGAAATTGGAGAGGGCCTCGAAGCGCTGCTTCTGGGCTGGGCCGGAGGAGGTCGACATGGGCGGGATCGGCGGGGGACGCGGGAATGTAGCAGCCGGTCCGTCAGCCGCCTGTGTAGTCCCAGGGATTCATCAGCGGCACGCCGGACGCTTCGAAGTGCTTGAGGTTGCGCGTCACCACCGTGGCGCCGTGCACCAGCGCCGTCGCGGCGATCAGGGGATCGCGGTAGTCGCGGCCATCGGCCCAAGCAAGGCTGGCGGCACGCCGGGCCACCACGTGATCGACGGGCAGGATCCGGCCGGCGAAGGCCGGGAGCACCATGGTCTCGAGCCAGCGATGGAAGACCTCGGCCTGCAATTCGTCGCCGCGCTGCGCGGCCTGGCTGATGCCGCGCTGGATCTCCAGCACCGTGACGGCGGACAGGTACATGTCCCCGGTGGCATGAGCGACCATCCAGGCCTGCACGTTCGCATGGCAACTGCTCTTGCGGACTTCGGAAACGACGTTGGTGTCCAGCAGCCACATCATGCGCGCCGTCCTCCCTCGGGCTCGTTCGTGTGCGAGCAATCGCGCGTCATGCGTCGATGTCCTTGGCGCCGATGCGGATCGGCTCGACGTCCAGGTCGAAGGCGTCGGCTTCGGGCATGCGCAGCAGCTCGACCAGGTTCTTGTCGGTCTTCGTGAGGCGGCGGTATTCGGCGATCGGAATGAGCGCCTGGGTCGGCTCGCCGCGGTCGGTGATGATGACCGTGCCGCCCTCGCTCACCACGCGCCGGGCGGCGCTGACGTTGTGCACGAACTCGCGGCTGGAAACCGTCTTGATCTGTGCGTGTCCCATGGTGCGTCCTTTCGATGAGGCGGAACCCGCCATGCAATGTGCATCGCGCCGTTGTCGCCTTCTATGAGAATGTTAGCTACGTTGCTAACTTGCGTCAAGACAAGCGTTCGCGCACGCGTGATCCAAAGATCGAGTCCACGCGTCAATAAGCATTAACGCCTAAGGCAGGCACGTCAAAAGCACCTACGATCCGCCTGAAATGTACTTTGTCATCAAAGTACAAAACAAACGGATCATGAACTTCACCGACGCACAACAAGCAACGACGGCCAGTGCCTTGGCCGCCGCCTACGCCCGGCGCGAGCTCACGCCCACGCAGGTCGCCGAGCGCTGCCTGGCGCGGGCGCAGACCGCGCGCGGCGTGTTCACGCAGCTCACCGTGTCGCGCGCCCTCGCGCAGGCCGAACGGGCCACCGCGCGCTGGCGGGCCGGCACGCCGCTCGGTCCGATGGACGGCGTGCCGCTGACCTGGAAGGACCTGTTCGACATCCGCGGCACACCGACCACGGCCGGCTCGGCCTTGCTCGCGCACGCGGAACCGGCGAAGGCCGATGCCACGCTGGTGGCGCATGCCGAGGCGGCCGGCATGGTCTGCATCGGCAAGACCAACCTGAGCGAGTTCGCCTATTCGGGGCTGGGCCTGAATCCGTTCTTCGGCACGCCGGTGAACCCGGCCCTCGGCACGCGTGCCAGGGCACCCGGCGGATCGTCCTCGGGGGCCGCGCTGGCCGTCGCGCTCGGCATCGCGCCGATCGGCATCGGCACCGACACCGCCGGCTCGGTGCGCGTTCCGGCATCGTTCAACGGGCTGGTCGGCTACCGGGCCAGCAGGCTGCGCCATGCGATGACGGGCGTGTTCGCGCTCGCCCCGTCGCTCGACACCGTCGGGCCGCTCGCGCACTCGGTGGCCGATTGCATCGCCATGGATGCGGTGCTCCAGGGCGGCCGCGGCGACGAAGCACGCGAACTGCTCGCCGGCGGCTTCGACGCAGCCCGCCGCACCCTGGCGCAGCAGACCTTCGTTGTCGACCCCGCCATCCTCGACAGCGAGCGCGTCACGACGGCGGTGCGCGAGAACCTGCGGGCGCGGATGCGCTGGCTGCGCGCCGCGGGCGCGACGGTCGTGGAGCGCGAAGCGAAGAGCCTGCACCTCGTGCAGGCGCTGATCGACAACCACGGCTGGCTCGGCGCCAGCGAGGCCTTCGCGATTCACCAGGCGCGGCTCGATGCGCCGCAGGCCGAGGCCATGGACCCGCGCGTGCGCCGCCGGCTCGAAGCGGCGCGCGATGTCAGCGCCGCGCGCTATCTGCACCTGCGCTGGGAGCGGCAGCGGCTGATCGCCGCCTTCGAGCGCGATCTCGAGGGCGCGACCCTGGTGCTGCCCGCCACCGCGCACACCGCGCCGCTGCTGCAGCCGCTGGAGGCCGACGACGAGCTCTTCGCGCGCACCAACCTCGCGACGCTGCGGCTCACGATGCCCGGCAGCTTCCTCGACACGCCCGCCGTCGCGATGCCCAGCGGCGTCGAGCGCGTGGCCGCGCCCGATGGCAGCACCGATCTCCTGCCCACCGGCCTGCAGCTGATGCGCCCCCGCGGCGAGGACGCACGGCTGCTGCAGATCGCCCTTTCCCTCGGGCACCTGTTTTCTTCACCCCACTTCAAGGAGCAATGACATGACCAAGGAAATCTTCATCACCTTCGGCGTCGACGTGGACGCCGTCGGCGGCTGGCTCGGTTCGTACGGCGGCGAGGACTCGCCGGACGACATCTCGCGCGGCATGTTCGCGGGCGAGGTGGGATCGCCGCGGCTGCTGAAGCTGTTCAGGAAGTACGGCCTGACCACCACCTGGTTCGTGCCCGGGCACTCGGCCGAGACCTTTCCGGACCAGATGAAGGCCGTGGTCGACGCGGGCCACGAGCTGGGCATCCACGGCTACAGCCACGAGAACCCGATCGCGATGACGCCCGAGCAGGAAGAGGCCGTGCTCGACCGCAGCATCGACGTCATCACGCGCCTCGCGGGCCGGGCGCCGACCGGCTATGTCGCGCCGTGGTGGGAGTTCAGTCCTGTCACCAACGAGCTGCTGATCAAGAAGGGCATCAAGTACGACCACAGCCTGATGCACAACGACTTCCACCCTTACTACGTCCGCGTCGGCGACCGGTGGACCCGGATCGACTACAGCAAGCATCCGGACAGCTGGATGAAGCCGCTCGAGCGCGGTACCGAGACCTCGCTGGTCGAGATCCCGGCCAACTGGTACCTGGACGACCTGCCGCCGATGATGTTCATCAAGAAGGCGCCCAACAGCCACGGCTTCGTGAACCCGCGCGACATCGAGCAGATGTGGCGCGACCAGTTCGACTGGGTCTACCGCGAGCACGACTACGCGGTGTTCCCGATCACGATCCATCCGGACGTCTCGGGCCGGCCCCAGGTGCTGCTGATGCTCGAGCGGCTGATCGAGCACTTCCAGTCCCACGCCGGCGTGCGCTTCATGACCTGCGACCAGATCGCGGACGACTTCCTGCGCCGCCATCCGCGCGGCTAGGCCCCGGCATTGCACCGCCCCTTCCACAGAGAACGACCATGACCGCCTCGATCCCTCCCCAAGCCGCGGCCGACGCCGCCTGGACGCCGCCGACCGTGACGAAGAAGCAGGTGAACTACGCCACCTGGGTGTGCTTCTTCGCCTGGGTGTTCGCCGTCTACGACTTCATCCTGTTCGGTACGCTGCTGCCCCGGCTCGGCGACCACTTCAAGTGGACCGCCGACCAGCAGACCAACCTCAACACCTGGGTCACGCTCGGCACGGTCATCGTGGCCTTCGGCATCGGGCCGATCGCCGACCGGCTGGGCCGGCGCAAGGGCATCATCATCGCGGTCGCCGGCGCGGCCCTGTGCTCGGGGCTGACGGCCTTCGCGGGCTGGGTGATCGGCCTGTCGGCCGGGGTGGGCTTCGTGCTGCTGATCCTGGTGCGCTCGCTGGCCGGGCTCGGCTATGCCGAGCAGAGCATCAACGCCACCTACCTCAGCGAACTGTTCTCGCTGGTGCACACCGATCCGGCCGCCACCAGGCGGCGCGGCTTCATCTACTCGCTGGTGCAGGGCGGCTGGCCGGTGGGCGCGGTGCTCACCGCGGCGCTGGTGGCGGCGCTCTATCCGCTGGGCGAACGCTGGTTCGGCGAAGGCGGCGGCTGGGCGCTGTCCTTCGTGTTCGCGATGTTCCCCGCCATCGTGATCGCGATCCTCGGCCGCCGGCTGGTCGAGACGCCGCAGTTCATCACCGGCCAGCGCATCGCGCGGCTGCAGCGCGAAGGCCGGGCCGCCGATGCGCAGCGGCTCGCGCAGGCACAGGGCATCGACCTGTCGGCGCGGCATCACACCGGCATCTCCGCCATGTTCAAGGGCGCGTCGCTGCGGCCCACGCTGTCGCTGGCCCTGAGCTTCTTCCTCAACTGGTTCGCCATCGTGATCTTCGCGGTGCTGGGCACCTCGGTGCTCGGCGGTTCGGGCGGCACGCCCGGCAAGGGCGTGGACTTCTCCAATGCGCTGCAGGTGCTGATCGTCTCGAACCTGGCCGGCTTCCTCGGCTACATGTTCCACGGCTGGCTCGGCGACCGCATCGGCCGGCGCAATGCCGTCGCCATCGGCTGGGTGCTGGGCGGGCTCGCGTTCTACCTGATGCTGCAGGCGCCGCAGGGCGACTTCTGGCGCATCGTGCCGCTGTACTCGCTCGGCCTGTTCTTCCTGATCGGCCCCTATGCCGCGGTGCTGTTCCTGGTCGGCGAGAGCTTCCCGAGCCACATCCGCGCCACCGCCAGCTCCTTCGTCAACGCGATGGGGCAGGTGGGCGCCATCGCGGCGGGCTTCGGCGTGACCTACACGCTGTCGCACGGCGCCGACTGGGTGCAGGCCGCGGTCTACTGGGGCGCGATTCCCTGCACGATCTCCGGCGTCGTGATGCTGCTGGTGCCGCACGTCGACCCGAAGTCGGTGCGCTGAAGGAGCAACCCGATGACTACATCAGGAGCACGAACAGGCCGCGTGGCATTGATCACCGGCGCCGCGAGCGGCATCGGCCAGGCGCTGGCGCTGGCCTATGCGCAAATCGATGTCGCGGTCGTGGGCGGCTATTTCCCCGGCGATCCGCACGACCCGGCGCAGACCGAGCGGCTGGTGAGCGACGCCGGCGGCCGCTGCGTCATGGTGCCTGTCGACGTCGGCGATGCCGACCAGGTCGAGCGCTTCGCGCAGACCGCCATCGAGCGTTTCGGCCGCCTCGACCATGCGGTGGCGAACGCGGGCCTGCTGCGCCAGGCGGCGCTCACCGCCATGAGCGATGCGCAATGGATGGACGTGATCAACGTCGACCTCAGCGGCGTGATGCGCACCTTCCGCGCCGCGGCGCGCCACATGGGCGAGGGCGGCGCGATGGTCGCGGTGTCGTCGATCGCCGGCGGCGTGTACGGGTGGGAGAACCATGCCCACTACTCGGCCGCGAAGGCCGGCGTGCCCGGCCTGTGCCGTGCCGTGGCGATGGAGCTCGCGCCGCGCGGCATCCGCTGCAACTGCGTGATTCCCGGACTGATCGAGACGCCGCAATCGCTCGACCCGGTCAATTCGCTCGGTCCCGAGGGACTGCGGCAGGCGGCCGCCGGCATTCCGCTCGGCCGGGTCGGCAGGGCGCGCGAGATCGCGACGCTGATCCGCTTCCTGACCGGCGACGACGCGTCGTACATCACGGGCCAGTCGGTGATCGCCGATGGCGGCCTCACCGTGCGCTGGCCCGGTTGAACCGGCAGGAGCACCCATGAACGACAGACTCCTCAACGGGCGGCGCGCCGTCGTGACCGGCGCCGGCAGCGGCATCGGCGCCGCCATCGCGCTGGCCTATGCGCGCGCCGGCGCCGACCTGCTGCTGGCCGACATCGATCGCGCGCGGGTGGACGACACCGCGCGCCGCTGCCGCGAAGCCGGTGGCCGCGTCGAGACCGCCGTCGGCGACATCGGCGACGAGGCGGTGGCCAACGCGGCCATCGATGCCTGCGTGGCGGCCTTCGGCGGCATCGACATCCTGGTCAACAACGCCGGCATGCTGACCCAGTCGCGCTGCGCCGACATGCCGACCGCCATGTGGGACGACATGCTGCGCGTCGACCTGCGCAGCGTGTTCCTCTGCGCGCGCCGCGCCATTCCGTACATGGCGGCGCAGCGCTGGGGGCGTGTGATCAACGTGGCTTCGCAGCTCGGCATCAAGGGCGGTGTCGAGCTGTGCCACTACGCGGCCGCCAAGGCGGGCGTGATCGGCTTCACCAAGTCGCTGGCGCTCGAGATGGCGCCGGCCAACGTGCTGGTCAACGCCATCGCGCCCGGTCCGATCGCCACGCCGCTGGTCGACGGCATCAGCGCCGACTGGAAGCGGGCCAAGGAGGCCAGCCTGCCGCTGGGCCGCTTCGGCCGCGTGGAAGAGGTGGCGCCCACCGCGGTGTTGCTGGCCTCCGATCCCGGCGGCAATCTCTACGTGGGCCAGACGCTCGGGCCCAATTCCGGCGACGTGATGCCCTGAAAGGCGGTGGACCATGTGCGGGATGTGCGGCTTGCTGCAGGGGACGGCGCACTGGAGCCATGCGGCGGCCGGTTCGGTGCAGGGACGGCGCCAGCGGCTGCTCCAGGTGGCGCGGGCCAACCGCCTGCTGCGGCTGTTCCGGCTCGAGCTGCAGGACTTCCACGGGCAGTCCTACCTGCTGCAGGGCCCGACCGGCGCGAGCGTGCTGGTGCCCGATTTCAGCGCGCTGTGGAGCGCGGCCGAGCAGCTGCTGGGCCGCACCATCGATCCGCTGGCCATGCCATGGCCCGCGAAGGACGACGCGCCATGAAGGACATCGCCTTCGAGGTCCTGCCCGTCGGCATCCTGACCGGCTTCCTGGGCAGCGGCAAGACCACCTTGCTGCGGCGCTGGCTGCAGGGCAGCGCCGCGGGCGACACGGCCGTGCTCATCAACGAGTTCGGCGATGTCGGCCTCGACCACCTGCTGGTCGGCGCGATCGACGCCGACACCGTGCTGCTCGACAACGGCTGCATCTGCTGCTCGATCCGCGGCGAACTCAAGGAGGCGCTGATGCGCCTGCTGTCGCGCCGCCAGCGCGGGGAACTGCCGGCCTTCCGCCGCGTGCTGATCGAGACCACGGGCCTGGCCACGCCGGGGCCGGTGCTGGGCACGCTGCTGGGCGATGCGCAGCTGCGCCATCACTTCCGGCCGGCCTTCGTCGCCACCGTGGTCGATGCCCTGCATGCCGAGCGCCAGCAGGCGCAGCATCCCGAATGGATCGCGCAGGTCGCGGCGGCCGACACGCTGTGGCTCAGCAAGACCGACCTGGTGGCACCCGGGCAGGCGACGCGGCTGCGGGCGATGCTGGCGGAACTCAACCCCGTGGCCCGCCAACTGGACGCGCCTTCGGCGGCGTCCGTGCCCTGGCTCGACGATCTCGCGGACGGCGCTTCTCGCGACGACACCGCGGGCTGGATCGCGCGCGTCGCCGCGGGCACGCTGCGGCCGCGTGCCGGCGCACGGCCGGTGCCCGCGCGCATCGGCGGCACCCATGCGCAGCAGCTGGCCGGCACGGGCGCGCGCTCGTTCTGCCTGGTGTTCGAGCGGCCCCTAGAATGGTTCACCCTCACTCTCTGGCTCACGCTGCTGGTGCATCGTCATGGCGATCGATTGCTGCGCATCAAGGGCTTGCTGGGCATCGCGGCCGACGGTTTCGCGCACGGGCAACCCACGGTCTTGCACGGGATCGGGCACCTGATGCACCCGCCCGAACACCTGGCCGACTGGCCCGACGACGACCGGCGCTCGCGCCTGGTCTTCATCGTGCAGGGCCTGTCCGAGGCGGACGTGCGCGCTTCGTGGGAAGCCTTCGAACGCTTCTACGCGCCGCGGGAAGCCGGGCCGAATCCTCTCACCTCGAAAGCGTAGCCATGGCCGCCCTGGCATCGAAGAGAACCGAGCTGCGCGTGCTGGGCACGTCGGTCACGCTCACGGAAGCCGTGCGCAAGCGCGCCATGTCGGACCTCGGCCTGCGCATCCACTTCGAGGTGCTCGACGGCTTCGACGCGCAGCGCCAGGCCGTGATCGAGCAGGGCAGCTTCGACGTCTACGACCAATGGTTCCACAGTATCGACTACCTCTGGCCGGCCGGCGCGCTGCAGCCGATCGAGCTGGACCGGATCGAGCACTGGTCCGAGGTCAATGCGCTGCCCAAGACCGGGCGGATCGCGCCGGACGCGCGCTACGGGCAGGGCTGCAATCCCGTGACGCGCCTCTACGTGCAGCCCGACGGCAGCGTGGGCGACGCGCCGAGCGCGCAGATCAGCATGCTGCCGCTCACGCACAACGCCGACAGCTTCGTCTACCTGCCGGCCGAGATCCCGTCGCTGTTCGGCACCGAGGAGAGCTGGTCGTGGCTGGTGTCGCCGGCCTGCAATGGCCGCGTGGCGCTGCAGGCCGATGCCGCGATCGGCGCGCTCGACGCCGTGCTGGCGCTGCGCGCGAGCGGCGAGATGGCGTTCGGCGACATCAGCAACCTCGAGATCGAGGAGGTCGACCGGATGATCGCGCTGCTGATGGCCAAGAAGAAGGCCGGCCTGTTCCGCGGCTTCTGGGGCAACTACGCCGATGCCGCGCGCATGATGATCGATGCGCGCGTCGCGATCCAGAGCAACTGGTCGCCCGCCATCGCGCAGTACGAGCAGGCCGGCCTGGCCTACCGGCTGGCACGTCCGCGCGAAGGCTATCGGGCCTGGTACGGCGGCCTGGGCATCGCGCGCCGCGCGCAGGGGCCCAAGCTCGACGCGGCCTACCGCTACCTGAACTGGTGGCATTCGGGCTGGGCCGGCGCGGTGATGGCGCGCCAGGGCTTCTACATCTCGAACCCGCTGCGCACGCGCGCGCACCTGAGTGCGGCCGAATGGGGCTATTGGTACGCGGGCCTGCCAGCGGCCGAGGACCTGCCGGGAACTGACGGTACCATCCTGATCCGCCAAGGCAGCGTGCGCGACGGCGGTTCCTACGCGCAGCGCATGAGCGACGTGGCCGTGTGGAACACCGTCATGGACGAGCACAACTATCTGGTGCGCAAATGGACCGAGTTCCTGCGCAGCGGCTGAACCCCTGTTGAGACACCGAGACGCGACTGCACGACAGCGATGAGAAGACCATGAGTCCGCCAGCCTCCGACCCCGCGTCGGCCGAGGAAAGCACCGAAGCTGGTGAACGGAAGCTGCGCTACGAACTGATCCGCCACCGGCTGCGCCAGGCCATCGTCGACCGGCGCATCGTGCCCGGGCTGGTGCTGCTCGAAGGTCCGGTCGCCGACGTGTTCGGCACCAGCCGCGTGCCGGTGCGCAAGGCCTTCCACCTGCTCCATGAAGAAGGCCTGCTGCAGAAGTTCATGGGCCGCGGCTACATGGTCGCGCCGCGCGGCCAGCAGGTGGAGCCGCTGCGGCTGCCGATCGACGAGGCCTCGCTCGGGCAGGATGCGCAGGACGCGACCATCTACATCCCTTCCGAGAGCGAGCGCATCTACAGCGAGTTCGAGCAGTCGATCTCGGCCGCCATCGTGTTCGGCCACTTCCGCATCGACGAAGCGCAGGCCATGCAGCATTTCAGCGTGAACCGCGGCGCGCTGCGCGAGGTGCTGAGCCGGCTGGTCGACCGCGGCCTGGTCGAGAAGAGCGCCTATGCGGCCTGGCGTGCCGGCCCGCTGACGGCACGTGCCATGGCGCAGGACTTCGAGGTCCGGCTGCTGCTGGCGCCGGCCGCGCTGCGCGAGAGCGCACCGAAGCTCGATGCGCAGTTCCTGTCGGGCCTGCGCGAGGTGCTGCGCGATCCCGCGGCCGTCGACACGGAAGAGCTGCTGCGCATCGAGAGCCAGATCCACGACACCTGCCTGGCGCACCACCCCAACACCAAGATGCTCGGCATCCTGCGGCAATGCCAGATGCCGCTGATCGTCCATCAGACCTTCTGCCGCATGTTCCACCAGCCGGTGCATCCCGCGCTGATCGAGGAGTACCGGCAGATCGTCGAGCACCTGTGCGAGGGCCGTTTCGCGCAGGCGGCCGAGGCGCTCGCGGCGCACCTGCAGGCCGCGCGCAAGCGCACGCAGCAGCAGCTCAAGGTGCTGGCCGTGCTGCCCGAGCCGCCGTTGCCGGCTTACCTCGTGCGCATTGCCTGAACGCGGGCCGTGGCCCGGCCTCAGCCGATCGCCTGCGCCTCCCTGAAGCCCTCGAGCACCGCATCGTCCACCTCGCGCGGCGCCACGCAGTCGCCGATGCGGCGCACCGCGAGGCCGCGTGACCTCAGCTGGTGGTACAGCCCGTCCTCGCTCTCGCGCAGCATCGACAGCACGACCGTGTCGGCCGCCAGCGTCTCGCTCGCGCCACCCAGCGTGCTGCGCAGCACCACGCGGCCCGGCTCGATGCGCTCGACCGTGGTCGAGGCGCGCAGCGCCACGCCGGCCGCGGCCACGCGCGGCATCAGCCAGGGCCAGTCGAGCGTGGGCTCGAGCTTGCGGCCGAGCAGCGCGTCGGCGCCGACCACCGTGACCTCGCGGCCCGCGGCGCTCAGCAGCCGGGCCAGGCCCAGCGGCAGGTAGTCGCCGTTGTCGTCGACGATCAGCACGCGGCGTCCGCAGGCGGGCAGGTCGTCGAGCGCCGAGAGCGCGTCCGTCACGTGTGGCAGTTCCGCGCCCGGGATCGCGTCGCGGTCAGTGCGGAACATCGAGCGGCCGCCGCGCTGCCAGCGCGCGCCGGTAGCCACCACGACCTCGTCGGCGCCGAAGGCGGCCACCGCGTCGGCCGTGGCCTCGCGGCGCAGCACGATCTCCACGCCGCGCCGGCGCAGCGAGGCCTCGAGGTCGTCGACCAGGAAGTTCCAAGAGGCGTAGTCGGGCAGCAGGCCGGCGCGGCGGATCTGGCCGCCGAGCCGGTCCGTGCGTTCCCACAGGGTGACGCGATGGCCGCGCGCGGCCGCGCTGTCCGCGAACTTAAGGCCGCCCGGGCCGCCACCGATCACGAGCAGCGTGCGCGGCGTGGCGGCGGGACGCGGCAGCGCCGCGCCGAACTGCAGTTCGCGGCCCGCCTCGGGGTTCACGGTGCAGCTCACGTTCTGCCCCAGCCGTCGCCAGCAGCCCTGGTTGGCGCCGACGCAGCGCCGGGTCTGGTCGGCGCGGCCCTCTTTCGCCTTGCGCACGATCTCGGGGTCGGCGATCTGGGCGCGCACCAGGCCGACCATGTCGGACTGTCCGTGCGCGACGATCCGTGCGGCCGTGGCGATGTCGCGCACCGAACCCTGGATCAGCAGCGGGATGCGCCCGCGCAGCGCCTCGCGCACGCGCGCGGCGTTGGCGGCCAGCGGCGCGGTCTCGCCGCTCGACTGCGGCGGCACCAGCCGGTGGTTCTGGTGGTAGTCGGTGTGCGAGAGGCACACGTAGTCGAACAGGCGCTCGGCTTCGAGCAGCGCGACCACGCGCAGCGTTTCCTCGGGCGTGGTGCCGGCCTCGCCGAGGTATTCGTCGAGGCTCAGCTTGATGCCGATCGCGAAATCGCTGCCGCAGCGCGCGCGCACCGCGCGGCCGATCTCCAGCGCGAGCCGGGTGCGGCGCTCGGTGTCGCCGCCCCATTCGTCATCGCGCCGGTTCCAGTACGGCGAGAGGAAGTTGCTCAGCAGGTAGCCGTGCGAGCCGTGAATCTCCACGCCGTCGCCGCCACCGGCCTTCACGTTGGCGCAGGTCGCGGCGAAGCCTTCGATCACCGCGCGGATGTCGTCCTCCTCCATCGGCTGCGGCATCGCACGGTGCACCGGCGAGGCCAGCTGCGAAGGCGCGAGCACGGCGCCCCAGTGCGCGATGTCGTCGGTGCGGCGCGTGCCGCTGGCACCCATGTGCGTGACCTGCACGATCACCGGCACGCCGAGCCGCTTGCTTGGGGTGACGAAGGCTCGTACCGCATCGGCCCAGCCGGGCTCCCACGGCGACACGCCGGCGCGCGCGCTGGCCGGATGCACATGGAAACCGTGCGTGACGATCAGGCCGACGCCGCCGCGCGCGCGTTCGGCCAGGTAGGCGCCATAGGCCAGCGGCGGCAGGCTGACCTGGTGCGCGGGCAGGTAGATGCGGTTGAGCGCCTGCACGGGGCCGATGCGCACCGGCTCCCACAGGCCGTCGAGCGCGGTGGGCGTCGCAGGCTGCGTCGTCATGCGCGGCTCAGGAGAAGCACATGCCGCCGTTGACGTCGAGCACTGCGCCGGTGGTGAAGCTGGCGCCGCGCGAGGCCAGGAAGGCGGCGGGCCAGCCGATCTCCTCGGGCTGGCCCAGGCGCTTCATCGGGTACTGGTCGACGGTGAAGGGCTGGTTCGCCGACACCAGCAGCGGCGTGAAGATCGGCCCCGGCGCCACGCCGTTGACCACCACGCCCGAGGCCGCGGCCTGGCGCGCGAAGTAGCGCACCAGCGCCGACAGCCCGCCCTTCGAGGCCGCGTAGGCCGGCTCCACCGCCAGCGTCGAGCCCGCGTTGCGCGCGGCCATCGAGCTGGTCAGCACGATGCGGCCGCTGCCGCGCTTCATCATCGCGGGCAGGGCCGCGCGCAACAGGTTGACCGGGCCCTTCACGTTCACGGCCATGGTGCGCTCGAACAGCTGCTCCCATTCGTCGCCGCCATCGAGCCAGTCGCCCTTGACGTAATAGCCGCTGGTGTCGATCAGCGCGTCGATCTCGCCGATGTCCTGCAGCAGTGCATTGACGTCGTCGCGCTTCGTGTTGTCGAGCGCGGCGGCGCGTGCCTTCAGCTCATCGGCCAGCTCGGTCGGCGCCTTCAGGTCGGCGAGGAACAGCTCGGCACCGAGCGCGGCGCACACGCGCGCGGTGGCGCCGCCGATGGCGCCGCCGGCGCCGGTGATCAGGATGCGCTCGCCGCGCAGGTCGAAGAGGTTCTTCATGGGTGGTTGTCCTTCAGGGAGTGGTGCAAAGAGTCCGGTTCAGTCGGGCGCGCCGTAGGCGCCCGCCTCGAGCAGCGCGCGCGAGCCGAGGTCGGCGCCGTTCCAGCGCGTGAAGAAGCCCGCGGCGCTGCCGCCGTCGACGGTCATCACCGAGCCGGTGACGTAGCTCGCGGCGTCGGATAGCAGGAACAGCGCGGGGCCGGCCTGCTCCTCGGCCCGGCACAGGCGGCCCAGCGGGTTGCGGTCGACCATCGCGTACTGCAGGTGGTCGGGCGGGATGTTGGCCTGCACGAGCGGCGTGTCGACCACGCCCGGCGCGAGCGCATTCACGCGCACGCCGAAGCGGCCCCACTCGATGGCGAGCGCGCGCGTGAGGCCGATCACGCCATGCTTCGAGGCGCTGTAGTGCGCGCGGCCCGCATGGCCGCCGAGGCCGTCGATCGAGGCCACGGTGACGATCGCGCCGCGCCGGCGTTCGAGCATGCGCCGGCCCACGGGCTGCAGCGAGCGGAACATGCCCGTGAGGTTGACGTCGAGGCAGCGGGTCCAGAGCTCGTCGGGCATGGTGTGGGCGGGCGCCGGCGGCGAGATGCCGGCGCAGGCCACCATGCCGTCGATGGCGCCGAGCTGTTCTTCGATGCGCGCCACCGCGGCTTCGCAGGCGGCGGCATCGCGCACGTCGAGCGTCCGCGCGACGGCTTGCGCGCCGAGTTCGCGCAGCTCGGCCGCCACGCTCGTGGCGCGCTCGGCCACCGCGTCGACGACGGCGATGCGCGCGCCGCCGCGCGCGGCCTCGATGCCGATCGCGCGACCGATGCCGCTGCCGCCGCCGGTGACGAGGATCACGCGGTCCTGCAGTCCGTAGTCCATGGCTGTGCCTCCACGAGGGAATGAGTGAATGAGGAGTGGGAAGAGGGGAGTGCGGCGAATGTGGCAGCCGCGTCGCGCGGCGTCTGTCCCCGTGGCAAGGGACAGCGCGGCCTGTACCACGGGCAGGGGACTGACGGGCCCGCGATGCGCGGCGAATACTGCCCGCCATGACAACCCCCTCCGCCTCCACCACCGCCGCCGCCGACGACGTGCTGCTGCGCGTCAGCGGCCTCGGCGTGCGCTTCGGCGGCATCGTGGCGCTCGACGGCATCTCCTTCGAGGTGCGCCGCGGCCAGATCTGCGGGCTGATCGGTCCCAACGGGGCCGGCAAGACCACGCTGTTCAACTGCCTGAGCCGCATCTACACGCCGGCCGCGGGAGCTATCGTGTTCGATGGTGTCGACCTGCTCGCGCAGCCGCAGCACGCGATCGCGGCGGCGGGCATCGGCCGCACCTTCCAGAACGTGGCGCTCTTCCCCGCGATGACGGTGCGCGAGAACGTGATGGTGGGCCGCCATTGCCGTACCGGCACGGGCTACCTCGCCAATGCCTTCCGCCTGCCTTCGGTGCGGCGCGAGGAGGCCGAGGTGCGCGAGCGCACCGAGCGGCTGCTGGCCCTGCTCGACCTCTCGGCGCTGGCCGAGACGCCGGTGAAGAACCTCTCGTTCGGCACCCGCAAGCGCGTGGAGATGGCGCGCGCGCTGGTGGCCGATCCCAAGCTGCTGCTGCTCGACGAGCCCGCGGCCGGCCTCAACCACGAGGAGGTCGACGGGCTGCGCCAGCTGATCCTCGACGTGCGCGAGCGCTTCCACGTGACCGTGCTGCTGGTCGAGCATCACCTGAACCTGGTGATGCGGGTGTCCGACCAGGTGGTGGCGATGAACTTCGGCCGCAAGATCGCCGACGGACCGCCCGCGCAGGTGCAGGCCGACCCGGAAGTGGTGCGCGCCTACCTCGGCACGGAGACCGCCTGATGGCCGCGCTGCTGGAGGTGAAGAACCTCGAGGCCTTCTACGGCCCCACGCGCGTGCTCGAGGGCATCGACTTCGAGGTCGCCGAGGGCGGCATCACCACCATCCTCGGCGCCAACGGCGCGGGCAAGACCACGACGCTGCGCGCGCTGAGCGGCCTGGTGCGGCGCACCGGCGAGATCCGCCTCGCGGGCCAGCGCATCGATGGCCACAGCACCGAGAAGACCGCGGCGCTGGGCATCGCGCACGTGCCCGACGGCCGCGGCACGCTGGTCAACATGACGGTGGAGGAGAACCTGCGCGTGGGCGCCTACCTGCGCCGCGGCAAGGCCGAGGTCGAGCAGGACATGGCGCGCATGTTCGGCTACTTCCCGCGGCTGCGCGAGCGGCGCGGGCAGCAGGCCGGCACGCTCTCGGGCGGCGAGCAGCAGATGCTGGCGATCAGCCGCGCGCTGATGCAGCGCCCGCGCCTCTTGCTGATGGACGAGCCCTCGTTCGGCCTCGCGCCGCTGGTGATCCGCGAGATCTTCGAGATCATGCGCGTGGTCAATCGCGAGGAGGGCGTGGGCATCCTGCTGGTCGAGCAGAACGTGGCGCGCGCGCTCGAGATCGCCGACCACGCCTGGCTGCTCGAGACCGGCCGCACCGTCATCTCGGGCACCGCGAAGCAGCTGCGCGACGACGCGCAGATCCGCCGCTCCTACCTCGGCTTCTGACAAGGACCCATCCCATGTACAGCCTGCTGCAACAGATCGCCTCCGGCATCGCCATGGGCGGCATCTACGCCTGCCTCGGCCTGGCGCTGGTGATGATCTACCAGTCCACCCACCACATCAATTTCGCGCAGGGCGAGATGGCGATGTTCTCCACCTTCATCGCCTTCCTGCTGCTGAAGTGGGGCCTGCCGTACTGGGCCGCCGCGCTCGCCACGCTGGCCTTCGGCTTCGTGGCCGGCTTCGCCATCGAGCGGCTGGTGCTGCGGCCGCTGGGCGACGTGCCCGAGCTGTCGGTGATCGTGGTCTTCATCGGCCTGTTCGTCGGCATCAACTCGCTGGCCGGCTGGATCTTCGGCCACCAGCTCGAACCGTTCCCGAGTCCGTTCCCCGACAAGCTGCCCGGCGGCAGCATGCTGATCTCGGGCCACGAGCTCGGCACGGTGGCGGTGGTGCTGCTGGTGATGGCGCTGCTCTATGTCTTCCTGCGCTTCACCAAGGTCGGGCTCGCGATGCGCGCCTCGGCCGAGAACCCGGTGTCCTCGCGCCTCGCGGGCATCCCGGTGTCGCTGATGCTCTCGCTGGGCTGGGGCCTGTCGGCGCTGATCGGCGCGGTGGCCGGGCTGATGGTGGCGCCCGTGGTCTTCCTCGAGCCCAACATGATGGGCGGCGTGCTGATCTACGCCTTCGCGGCGGCGCTGCTCGGCGGCATCGACAACCCCTGGGGCGCGGTGGTCGGGGGCCTGATCGTGGGCGTGGTCGAGAACCTCGCGGGCACCTACCTCGTGGGCACCGAGCTCAAGCTCACGCTGGCCCTGGTGCTGATCGTGGCCGTGCTGCTGGTGCGGCCCTCGGGCCTGTTCGGCCGCAAGCTGGTGGCGAGGGTCTGACGATGTCGGCCCTGCCCTTCATTCCCGACCAGGCACCGGCCCTGGCCGCCGATGCCGCGCCCGCGCGCTCGCCCTGGCGCATCGCCGCCTTCGCGCTGCTGGCCATCGCATCGCTCGCGCTGCCCTTCGCGCTGTCGGACTACCGCCTCTTCCTCGTCACCATGACGCTGATCACCGCCATCGGCGTGCTCGGCCTCAACATGCTGGTGGGCTACAACGGACAGCTCTCGCTGGGCCATGGCGCGCTGTACGCGCTCGGTGCCTATGTCACCGCGGTGCTGATGGAGCACGGCGGCGTCGCCTGGTGGGCCACCCTGCCGGTGTCGGCCGCGGTGTGCTTCGGCTTCGGCTTCCTGTTCGGCTGGCCGGCGCTGCGGCTCAAGGGCCACTACCTCGCGCTCGCCACCTTCGCGCTCGCGCTGGCCACGCCGCAGCTGCTCAAGCACAAGGCGCTCGAGCCCTGGACCGGCGGCGTGCAGGGCATCGTGCTGACGAAGCCCGAGGCGCCCTTCGGCCTGCAGCTGTCGGCCGACCAGTGGCTCTACCTCGTGGTGCTCGCGATCGCGGCGCTGATGTTCGTCTGCGCCTGGAACATGCTGCGCGGCCGGCTGGGCCGCGCCACCATCGCGATCCGCGAGCAGCCGACCGCGGCGGCCGCGATGGGCGTCAACGTGCCGCACGTGAAGGCCATGACCTTCGGCATCAGCGCGCTCTACACTGGCGTGGCCGGCTCGCTCGGCGCCATCGCCACCGCCTTCGTGGCGCCCGACAGCTTCGGCATGTTCGTGTCGGTGTTCTTCCTCGTGGGCGTGGTGGTGGGCGGGCTCGGCACCATCTCGGGCGCGCTGGTGGGCGCGGCCTTCATCCAGTTCATACCGAACGTCGCCGACCAGATCTCGAAGTCGGCGCCCTCGGCGATCTTCGCGGGCTTCCTGATCCTGTGCATGTTCCTGATGCCGCAGGGCTTCGTGGGGCTGGTGCGCAATGTGCTGCGCCGCCTGCGCGGTGGCGAGGCCCCACGTCCCCGTCGAGGGGACTGACGCGAACGGCCGCCTGAGAGAAAGTCCTTCCATGCCCCGTGCCATTTACATCCATCCCGACGGCCAGCGCACCGAGCTCGAGGTCGCCGACGGCCAGAGCCTGATGCTGGCCGCCACCAGCCACGACCTGCAAGGCATCGTCGGCGACTGCGGCGGCGTCATGAGCTGCGCCACCTGCCACGTGATCGTCGACGCGGCCTTCATCGACAGGCTGCCGCCCGCGGTCGACACCGAGAACCAGATGCTCGACTACACGGCCGCGCCGCGCGAAGCGGGCAGCCGGCTGTCGTGCCAGATCGTCATGAGCGAGGCGCTCGACGGCATCGCCGTTCGCATCGCCGACCCTCAGCTGTAAGAACCAGTTCCAAGAGCCGACATCAACACGGAGAAACGCTTCATGCAAGCCACTGCACCCGATCTCAGCACCAAGCCCAAGGCCCCGCTGACCCCGAACCCCGGCCTCACGCCGATGATGCTGAACCATGCGGCCTGGGTCACGCCCGACGCGGCGGCCACCACCGACTTCTACACCCGCATCATGGGCATGGAGCTCGCGAGCACGGTGCTCGACGACAGCGTGCCCTCGACCGGCGACGCGATTCCCTACTTCCACATCTTCTTCCGCATGGGCGACGGCTCCACGCTGGCCTTCTTCGAGGCACCGGGCGTGCCCGCGCCCTCGAAGTCCAGCCATCCGGCCTACGACATCTTCAACCACATCGCGCTGCAGGCGAAGGATCGCGCCGAGGTGACGAAGTGGTACGAGTGGCTGACCTCGCAGGGCGTGGAGGTGATCGGGCCGACCGACCACAAGGGGCTGATCCTGTCGATCTATTTCCACGACCCGGCCGGCGTGCGCCTCGAGATCACCACGCCGCTGGACAAGGAATGGAACCGCCACACCGACAAGGGCTATGCCGACCTCAAGCTGTGGGAGGACTGCAAGCGCAAGGCCAAGGCGGAGGGCCGCGACGTGCCCGAGGCGCTGCTGGAACTGATCCAGGACGTGCGCAAGCGCTACGGCGGCGGCCACGGCGAGAAGGCCGGCGAGTGAGTGGTTTGTGGGCACGACCATGATCGAATTGCGTCCGCTTTTCAAGATCAAGGCTGAGGTCACTGCACCGCCCCAGCTCATCGGAGCCGTGCCACTTGGCTACACGCGGCGCGTGATGTGCGTGAGCGGCGGCAGTTTTGAGGGAGAACGGCTGCGCGGCCGGGTGCTGCCTGGCGGCGCCGACGTGGTGCTCGAGCGGCCGGATGGCGGCCTGCACCTCGACGTGCGGCTGGTGCTCGAGGCCGAGGGCGGCGGACTCATTTACATGACCTACAACGGACGTCGCAACGGGCCCACTCGCGAGATCATGCGCAAGATCGTGAATCGTGAGCCGATCGCGCGCGGAGAGGACTACTTCCGCGTCGCGGTGCAGTTCGAAACGGCTGTACCAAACCTAGAGTGGCTCAACGACCGCATCGCCATTGGTACCGGTACGCGCGAGAGCGACGGGCCGATCTACGAAGTGTGGGAAGTTGTATGAAACGCTTCGACGGCCGGGCCGCCATCGTGACCGCCGCGGCCTCGGGCATCGGCCGCGCCATCGCGCTGCGCCTGCATGCCGAGGGCGCGCGCGTGCTCGCGGTCGACATCAACGCCGAGGGGCTCGCGCAACTGCCGCGCGACGAGCACCTGCAGGTCTTCGCCGCCGACGTCACGGCCGATGGCGCGCCGCAGGCCATCGTCGACGAATGCATGGAGCGCTTCGGCGACCTGCGCGTGCTGGTCAACAACGCGGGCCTGGGCAACTGCCCGCCGTTCCACGAGACCACCGACGACGACTACCGCAGGTTCGCCGACATCAACCAGAAGGCCACCTTCATGGTCACGCGCGCGGCCTTCCCGGCGCTGATCGCGGCGCGCGGCGTGGTGCTCAACATCGCGTCCACGCTGGGGCTGGTGGGCTACCGCCGGCAGGCCGTGTACTCGATGGCCAAGGCCGGCGTGATCGGCCTCACGCGCAACCTCGCGGCCGACTATGCCGACCAGGGCATCCGCGTCAACGCGATCGCGCCCGGCATCATCGCCACGCCGCAGACCGCAGGGCGGCTGAATACCGCGCGCTTCCAGGCCACTATCGTCGGCACCACGCCGATGGGCCGGCCCGGCCTGCCCGAGGAGGTGGCCGGCGCGGCCGCCTTCCTCTGCAGCGACGACGCGGGCTACGTCACGGGCCAGGTGCTGGCGGTCGACGGGGGCCAGACCACGAGCGCCTACATCAGCGAACCGCTGGTGCAGTGCTGGGCCGACGCCCATCCAGACCGCTGAATCCCAGGAGTCTTCTCATGCGCATCGCACTCATCACCGGCGCCGCTGGCGGGCTGGGGCTGGCCAGCGCCCGGCGGCTGGCCGAGGACGGCCTGACCGTCGCCGTGGCCGACCTGCATGCGGAGGCCGCCGAGCGCGCCGCCGCCGCTCTGCCGGGCCAGGGCCACATCGGCCTGGGCTGCAACGTGGCCGACGAGGACAGCGTGCGCGCCGCCTTCGACACGGTGCAGGAGAAGCTCGGCAGCGTGGCCGTGCTGGCCTGCTTCGCGGGCATCCTCAGCGCGCAGCCCGCGCCGGGGCGGCTGCCCACGGTCGACATCACGCTGCAGGAGTGGGACACCGTGCTGCGCGTGAATGCGCTCGGCACCTTCCTCTGCGTGCGCGAGATGCTGCGCCGCTGCGGCGGCCAGGCCATCGAGCATGGCCGCATCGTCACCGTCGCCTCGCTCGCGGGGCAGATGGGCGGCATGCAGAGCGGCGCGGCCTACAGCGCCTCGAAGGGCGCGGTGCTCGCGCTGGCGAAGGTGGTGGCGCGCGAGGCCGCCGCGCTGGGCATCACCGTCAACACCGTGGCGCCGGGACCGATCGACACGCCGATGCTGCAGCAGACCGTGCCCGAGGCGCAGCGCGGCCAGAAGTACCTCGGCACCGCGGCCGTGCCGCTGGGCCGCATCGGCACGCCCGAGGAGATCGCGGCCGCGGTGTCCTACCTCGTGTCGCCCGGTGCCGGCTTCGTGACGGGCGCCACGATCGACGTCAACGGCGGCATGTTGATGCGCTGACGCTTCCTCTTCCAAGACAACCCACGCCAGGAGACTTCCCGATGAATGCCATTGCCGGTTGCCCCTTTCATGCGGGGACTTCGCCGTCCGCCGACTTCAAGCCCTACTTCAGCCCCGAGCTGCATGCGGCCTTCGAGACCCAGCGGCGCGACGAGCCCGTGTTCTGGTGCGAGGAGATCGGCTACTGGGTGCTGACCAGGCATGCCGACGTCTACAGCGTGCTGCACGACGGCGCGCGCTTCTCGTCGCAGAACACCACGCGGCCCGTGACGCCGATGCATCCCGATGCGCAGGCGATCCTGAAGGAGGGCGGCTATGCGCAGACCGGCAGCCACTCGAGCCTCGACGGCGCGGTGCACAAGCGCATCCGCGGCGTGACAGGACAGGTGCTGAACCTGCGCGAGTTCGTCAAGCTCGACGGCCACATCCGCCGGCTCGTGAACGAGGCCATCGACCGCGTCGAGGGCAAGGATGCCGTCGACCTGCTGCGCGAGGTCAACTACGAGCTGCCGGCGCAGGTGGTGTTCAAGGTGCTGGGCATTCCCGATTCGGACATTCCGAGCGTCAAGCACTGGGCCGGCGCACGCAGCGTGATCGACTTCAGCCCCGCCACCCATGCCGAGCAGCTCGAGGGCGCGCGCAACATGGTGGCGTTCTGGCAGTACTGCACCGAGATGGTCCGCGAGCGCGAGAAGCATCCGCAGGACGACTTCACCAGCCGCATGCTCGCGATCCGCAATGGCGACGACGCCGTGATGACCATTCCCGAAATCATCACCCACACCTTCGGCGTTGCCTTCGCGGGCCACGAGACCACCACCAACCAGCTCACCAACACCTTCCGCAGCCTGCTCGAGAACCGCGAGCAGTGGGAGGCGCTGTGCGCCGATCCCTCGCTCGCGGCCAACACCGTGGAGGAGGGCATGCGCTATGCCGGCGCCGTGATCGGCTGGCGCCGCATCGCGCTCGAGGACGTGGAGTTCCGCGGCGTGACGATCCCGAAGGGCGCGCCGATCGTGCTGTCCTTCGCCTCGGCCAACCGCGACGAGGAGGTGTTCGAGAACCCGCAGCGCTTCGATATCCGTCGCGCGAATGCGCGCAAGCAGCTCACCTTCGGCAACGGCGTGCACTTCTGCCTGGGTGCGCCGCTCGCACGGCTCGAGATGAAGATCGTGTTCGAGGAGTTCGCCAAGCGCTTCCCGCGCATGCGGCTGGTCGAGCCCGACCGCGCGACGCACCTGCATACCTTCGTGTTTCGCGCGCCGAGCGCGCTGGAGGTCACGCTGCAATGAGCGCGCCCGTGTTCGAGGGCCAAGTGGCGGTCGTCACCGGCGGTGCCAGCGGCGTGGGGCTGGCGCTCGCGCGCCAATTGCTCGAGGCCGGCGCGCGTGTCGCCATCGTCGACCGCGACGAGGCCGCGCTGGACCGCGCGCTCGAGGGGCTCGATGCGCGCGACGCGATCGGCGTCGCGGCCGATGTCGCGCAGGAGGCGGATGTGCAGCGCTACGTCGACACGGCACTGCGCAAGTTCGGCCGCATCGACCTGTTCCACAACAACGCCGCCATCGTCGGCCCGCAGTCCTCGCTGCTCGACTTCCGCATGCAGGACTTCGAGTGCATCTTCGCGGTCAATGTGCGCGGCGTGCTGCTCGGCATGCAGGCCGTGGCGCGCGCGATGCGCGACCAGGGCGGCGGCACCATGGTCAACACCGCTTCGGTGTCGGGCCAGCGCAGCAGCCGCGCCGAGGCCGGGCTCGGCGTCTACGGCGCCTCGAAGGCCGCGGTGATCCGCATGACGCAGCAGGCGGCGCTCGAGTTCGCGCCGCTCGGCATCCGCATCAACGCCATCTGCCCGGGGCCGATCGACACGCCGCTGTTGCGCAGCACCTTCCTCGTCGACGGCCGCACCGAGGCGCAGGCCGAGGCGGCGCTGAAGCAGCACTTCCTGAACCAGCCGCTCAAGCGCGCGGCGAGCGCGCAGGAGGTGGCGAACCTGGTGTTCTGGCTGCTGGGGCCGCAGGCGAGCTTCGTGACGGGTGGGGTTTACAACGTGGATGGGGGATGACGGCTTGAGCGTATGGCAGCAGCCTTGAGATGCCTATTCGATGCATATAAAATATGCATCCTGTACCCATCTCGGAGGCCCCATGCCCGCCACCACCAACCAACAATCGCTGAAGCTGAACTTCAAGGATGACACGCTGACCACTGTGTCGAGAGATGCATTGCGGGCGCTGGCCAAGAAGTTGGGCTTCAACGAAACCCAGACGGTCTTGTACGCCCTTGCCAGGCTGCGAGACGAAGTCTTCATCGAACAGGACAGAGAGCGTCTGGTTCCGCTCACGAAGACGCAGCATCAGGCCATCGCGCAGGCCGAGCCGAAGAAAAAAGGCAAGGTCATCGACTCGCTGCTGTGAGCGGGCTCTACTGGAAACCCCGGCCGCGGCTCGGGGACATCGTCGAATGCTGCTTTCCGCAGCAGGTGGGAGTTCCCGGTCCCAAGAACCGTCCGGCATTGGTGCTCCAGATCGAAGAGGCGAACGATGACCCGAGCGGCTCGGTGGTGGTGGTCGCTTATGCCACTTCCCAGAACACCTCGATGGTGTATCCGGGAGAGTTCGTCATCGAGGCCAGCGAAAAGACGGGCCTGACCAAGGCAACCAAGTTCGATCTGGTCAACCATCATCGCCTGCCCTTCGATGACGTCTGGTTCGCCCCTGTGCCCGGAAAGACGCCGAGGTATCCGCGGCGCGGGCGGCTCGACCTGCAGGATGGGGTCGTGAAGCGAAAGCTGCAGTCGGCCATTCTGGAAGCCAGGAGCCAACCCAAGGGCTTCTGAGACGGCGATCGCACCCAACGCGGTGGCCCGCCGAAGCACCTTCGCAATGTCTGCATGAACGGCTACAGTCCGCCTCGGCCCCGGCAAGCGCCGCGAGGTCGCGGAGGATCCCGATGCTCCCTATCGTCGTCGCGCTCGCTGCCACCGTCGTCCTGCTGGTCTGGATGGGCTTCTTCATGATGGGCTCGTTGCCCTTGCTCGTGCTCAAGCACGACACGCCGCTGGACGGACGCTTCATCCGGGGCCTGTTCAACGTCTACTACGTGGCGGTGATCCTGACGGCGAGCGCCGCGGCGCTCAGCTATGTCTGGTCGGGCAAGCTCGTCTTCGCATTCGGGGCCGCAGTCATCGGAGGGCTCGCCTTCGCCCTGCGGGGCTGGATCATCATCCCGCGCATGGACGCGCTGCGCGGCACGATCCCGGGCGTCGACGCCTCGATCGTCGCGTTCCGCAAGCTGCACATCGCGGGGATGCTGGTGAACGTCGCACAGCTGGCGATGGTGGCCTGGGCGCTGACGCAATTGAAGATGTGACGGGGGCCTCGAACCGGCGCCGCGATTTGCACGATTTCAACAAGTCTTGCACAATGGACGTTGTTTGACTGCAAGGAGGCACCATGCAGAGCATGACCCTGGAGCAACTCCGCACGGCCTCCGAAGCCGGCGGTGTTTCGAGCGTGACGCTCAAAGGGCAGGGGGGCGCGTTTCTCGTCCAGATCGCCACGCGCAACGGCGACGGCGCCGTTCTGGCGAAGGCCCGCAGCACCGAGCCGCGCCGCTTCGGAAATCCGGCCACCGCACTGAGCGTGCTGCGCGACCTGGGCATCACCGTCGGGCAGTTCGATGCCAGCGAGTGGAATCCGGCCGAGCGCGAGCCCGTGGAGCGTTCCACCGACAACCGTGCGCAGGCCCTGCGCAAGGCGCACGAAGCCGCTGCCTACAACGAGTGGCTGGCAGCGGAAATCCAGGAGGCCGTCGACGACCCCCGGCCGAATCTTTCGCACGATGAAGTGATGGCCCTCATCGAGGCCGACATCGCGGCCCCGACGGCCGGACGAAAGCCCGCCGCGAAGAAACGCGCATGACGCCTTGCCGCATCGAGTGGCGGCCGAAGGCGGTCGACGATCTGCGTGCCATCGTTCGCTACATCGGCAAGGACAACCCGGCGCGGGCACGCAGCTTCGGCCAGGAGTTGCGCGACAAGACCCTGCCCCTTGCGCAACACCCCGAACTCGGCCGAAGTGGAAGGCCCGGTCTGCCGAGCCACGTGCGCGAGCTGGTCGTGCACCGGAACTACATCGTGTTCTATCGCGTGCTGCGCGAAGCGCGCATCGTCGAGATCCTGCGCGTCAAGCACGCGGCGCAGCAGACCCCTTGACTGCCGCTTCGAATCGAATGCCCTTCGGATCGTGACGAGATCGGGCCCGCCCGAACCTGCTTGATAGAATGAGAACGACTATCAATTGCCTCGAACAGCCGCGCATGCGGGCCCACTGAAACGAGGCTGGCATCGGCAAGGCATCACGCCTGCCGCCGTCATCCATCCCGTCGAAGAAAGCCATGGCCCAGAACGCTGTCCCCGCCCTGCAGATCGTCTCCCGCATCGGCGCCGCCGTGCTCGGCGGCTATGCGTTCTCTTGGGGCTTCGTCGCGCTCGGCATTGGGTTGCTGTTCGCCGCGGGCATGCCGTTCCACGACGCGGAGTCGCTCGCCAGCATGCTGGCCTTCCTGGTGTTCCTGGTCGCGTTCCTCTGGGCGTTCTCGGCCGCCAACATCAAGCGCGTGTGGCTGGTGCTGGCCGGCGGCGGCCTGTCGATGACGGCGGCGGCTTCCCTGGTGCAGCGGGCGCTGCTCTGACCCGACCCGACCCGAACCATTCCCGCGAGGAGAGACTTCCGTGTTCCAGAACTTCCGCCTCTCGATGGCCTGGCTCCACACCTGGTTCGGGCTGGTGCTCGGCTTCGTGCTGATGGTCGTGTTCTTCTTCGGCTCGCTGTCGGTGTTCGACCGCGAGATCGACCGCTGGGCGATCCCCGAGACGCGCTTCGAGCCGCAGCGCATGCCCTCGTTCGACCAGGTGCTGCTGCCGCTGTTCAAGGAGGTGAAGCCCGCCCCCGCCAACATCGAGCAGGCGCGCTCGCGCGTGAACGGCCCGATGGCGACGAGCTTCGAGCCCAAGCAGTGGCTGGCCTACACCACGCACCGCGACCCGGTGCTGAGCATCTATTCGGGCTTCATCCTGCCCAATGCCAAGGACCCCGAAGACGCGGTCTGGGGCTACGCCACCATCGACCCGCGCACCGGCAAGACGCTGTCGGAAGACCGCCTGAAGATCGGCAGCGACTTCTTCTATCCGCTGCACTACAGCCTGCACATCAACTGGCTGAACCTCGGCACCTGGATCGTCGGCTTCGCGGCGCTGGTGATGCTGATCGCGCTGGTGAGCGGCGTGGTGATGCACCGCAAGATCTTCCGCGAGCTGTTCACCTTCCGTCCGGCCAAGCACGTGCAGCGCAGCGCGCTCGACCTGCACAACCTCACGGGCGTGGTCGCGCTGCCCTTCCATTTCATCTTCGCGCTGTCGGGGCTGGTGGTGTTCGCGGGCGTCTATTTCCCTGTCAGCCACACCCAGCTCGAGCCGCTGCACGAACTGCACGAGAAGCTCGAGGCCCAGGAGACCGGCCTGCCGCACGACCGCGCGGGCACGCCGGGCACGCTGGCCTCGGTCGACGCGATGGTGGCCGAGGCCCAGCGCCGCTGGGCCAGCCGCGGCATGGCGGGCGAGGTCGGCATGCTCAACGTGCAGCACGTGAACGATGCCAACGCCTACGTCAGCGTCTACCGCGCGGGCACCGACCGGGTCACGCTCACGGGCGAGGGCATCCACTTCAACGGCGCGACCGGCGAAGTGATCCGCGAGGATCCGGCGCCCACGGTGGTCGCGGGCATCAAGGACTTCCTGACCGGGCTGCACCTGCAGCACTTCAGGCACTGGCTGCTGCGCTGGTTCTACGTGCTGGGCGGGCTGGCCGGCTGCGCCTGCATCGCCACCGGCTTCATCTTCTTCGTCGAGAAGCGCAAGCGCCAGCATGCGAAGCAGGGCCTGCAGGGCGCGCGCTGGGTCGATGCCTTCGCGGTCGCGACGGTGCCGGGCCTGCTGATCGCGACCTTCTCCATGCTGGTCGCCAACCGCCTGCTGCCGGCCGAGCTGCCGCTGCGCGGCAACTGGGAGATCGGTGTCTTCGCGGGCGCCTGGCTGGTCTCGCTGCTCCATGGCCTGTGGCGCACCGCGCCCACGGCGCAGGGCCGTCTCGCACCGGCCTGGGCCGAACAGTGCTGGGCCGTGGCGCTGCTGGGCGTGGCCGCGGTGCTGCTGAACTGGATCACCACGGGCGACCACCTGCTGCGCACCATCGGCAGCGGCTACTGGCCGGTGGCGGGCGTCGACCTGTCGGTGCTCGCGGCGGTCTCGCTGGCCGTGGTGGCCGCGCGCAGGCTGCGGCGCCGTGCCGCCGCGACTGCCGTTACCACCGTGTCGGCGTCGAACGGATCGGCGGTGGCCCGTGTCTGAGGCCCTGATGCTCGCGGCCGCGCTGGCCGCCAACCTCGTGGGCGCGGGCCTGTTCGCGCTGTCGATGGACGTGCACTGGGAGCAGGCGCGCCCCGGCACGGCCTACCCGGTGCGCATGGCGCGCGTGTTGCGCGTGCTGGGTGCCGCCTGCCTGGTGGTGTCGTTGCTGCTGTGCCTGCGCGTCGACCATGTCTCGATGGCCTCGCTGGTCTGGTTCATGGCGCTCGCGGGTGCCGCGCTCGCCGTGACCTTCACGCTGAGCTGGCGACCGCGCTGGCTGGCGCCGCTGGTGGCGTGGATTCCCGCGCGGCCGGCAACGAGCTCTCGCTGAGCGGCCCGGCGCCGTCCTCGAAGTACACCACCATGCGCAGGTGGCGGTACTCGTCCACCGTCAGCGCCTCGTGTTCGAAGGCCACGCGCCGGCCCTCGGCCAGCAGGGCCGAGATGCCGCGCGAGGGCTGCGGATCGCGCGGCGTGTCCCACCAGCGCCGGAAGTCGGGCGACAGCCGCCGCAACTGATCGACCAGCTCCAGCATCGCGGGATCGTCGGGCGCGACCGCGAGCTCGCGGCGAAACGCGGCCAGCAGGCGCGGCGCATCCTCCTTCCAGTCCGGCAAGCGCCGGCGCAGCTCGGGATCGGCGAAGGCCAGGCGCAGGAAGTTGCGCTGCGCGGGCTCCCGGCCCGAGAAGCCGAACAACCGGTCGGCCGCGGCATTCCACGCGACCACGTCCCAGCGCAGGTTGGTGACGTAGGCGGGGCGCGCGACCAGCTCGTCCATCAGGCGTTGCACCAGCGGAGGGATGCTCGGCCAGTGATGGGCCTCGGCCGAGGGCGGCCGCTGCTGCGCGAGCAGAAACAGGTGGCAGCACTCGGCATCGTCGAGCCGCAGGATCTTGCCGATGCGCAGCAGGAAGGCTTCCGAGACACCGATCTCGCGGCCCTGTTCGAACCATGTGTACCAGGTGATGCCCACGCCCGCGAGCGCCGCCACCTCCTCGCGGCGCAGGCCCGGCGTGCGGCGCCGTCCGCCGCTGGGCAGGCCCACGTCCGCGGGCGCGAGCCGCTCGCGATGGGCGCGCAGGAAGGCCGAGAGTTCGGTGCGCGTGCGGTCGAGCGATCTAGACGCCATGGCGCACCGCGCTTCGTATTGCTGCCAGTAATAGCATGAGAGGAAATATTGTCCTGTTGCCGCTCCGTTCCCAGAATGATCGCTCCTTCATCATTCAGGAGTGGCTCGCATGGCTTTCGGTCTCAAGAAGCACAACGGCAACAGCGTTGCGACAACGCCGCCGGCGCGCGCGGGCCTGGCCCAATGGGCCGGCCTCGCCATGCTCGCGCTGCCCACGATGCTGCTCGGGCTCGACGTGACGCTGCTCTACCTCGCGCTGCCCAAGCTGGCCGAGGACCTGCAGCCCAGCGCCACGCAGGCGCTGTGGATCATGGATGCCTACGGCTTCATGATCGCGGGCTTCCTGGTCACGATGGGCGCGCTGGGCGATGCGATCGGGCGCCGCCGCCTGTTGCTGATCGGCGCCGCGGCCTTCGCCGTCACCTCGGTGCTGGCCGCGTTCGCGCCCAGCGCCAACCTGCTGATCGCCGCGCGGGCCCTGCTCGGCATCGCGGGCGCGGCGCTGATGCCCTCCACGCTGGCGCTGATCCGCAACATGTTCCTCGATGCGCGCCAGCGCGCGCTGGCGATCGGCGTGTGGGCCACCATGTTCGCCTTCGGCATGGCCGCGGGGCCGCTGGTCGGCGGCCTGCTGCTCGCGCACTTCTGGTGGGGCTCGGCCTTCCTGGTGGCGATTCCCGTGGTGCTGCTGCTGTGGATCGGCGGGCCGCTGCTGCTGCCCGAATACCGGGCACCGGAACGCGCGCGCCTCGACCTCGCGAGCGTCGCGCTGTCGCTGGCGGCGATCCTGCCGCTGGTCTACGTGGTCAAGCAGAGCGCGAAGAGCGGCTGGGGCATTGCCACCACGCTGGCGCTGCTGCTCGGCATCGCCTGCGCGATCGCGTTCGTGCGGCGCCAGCGCAGACTCGCGAATCCGCTGCTCGACATCGGGCTGTTCGCCGACCGCAGCTTCAGCGTCGCACTCGGTGTGCTGCTGGTCGGGCTGACCGGCGTCGGCGGCGCGTTGCTGCTGGTCACGCAGTACCTGCAGCTCGTGATCGGCCTGCCGCCGGTGACGGCCGGCCTGTGGATGGCGCCGCCCGCGCTCGCGATGCTGGTGGCCGGCATCGGCGCGCCGCTGGTCGCGCGGCGCGTGCGCCCGGGTTTCGTGATGGCCGCGTCGCTCGCGCTGTCGGCGCTGGGCCATGGCCTGCTCGCGCTGCTGCCCGTGCTGCCGGCAACGCAGGGCCTGGGCTGGGCGGTGGCCGGCTATTCGCTGATCTACCTGGGACTGGGAACGCTGGCCGCGCTGGGCACCGACCTCGTGATCGGCGCGGCGCCGGCCGCCCATGCGGGCTCGGCCTCGGCGTTGTCGGAAACGGTGCAGGAACTCGGCGTCGCACTCGGCGTGGCGATCTTCGGCAGCCTGACGACCGTGGTCTATCGCGCAGGCGTCGCCGAGCACCTGCCGCGCGGGTTGCCCGAACAGGCCGCCCGCGCGGTGGAAGAGGGCCTCTGGACCGCGACCTCGCTCGCGCAAAGCCTGCCCGCGGGCCTGCTCGACGAGGCCCGGCACGCCTTCGTGGCCGGGCTCGGCGTGTCGTCCGCCGTGGCGGCCGTGGGGATCGCGGCCCTGGCCGTGGTGTCGGCCGTGGCGCTGCGGCGCATCGCGATCCCCGCGCCGCGCGCGCTCAAGCCTTCGCGGGCGGCAGCGCCAGCGGCTTCGGCAGCCGGATGCGGATGAACTCGTTGCCGTCCACCTTGTTCGGCAGGCGCGAGGGCGAGCCGCCGGGGTAGTTGTTGTCGTTCACCAGCATCAGCGTCTGCGCGTCGGCGATCGTCACCACCTCCACGCACTCCATCGGGAACGCGAAGACGCCGTCGATGGTGGCATCGCCGCCCAGGCCCTTCGGGTCCCTCAGCGCCATCAGGTCGACGATCTCCTCCTTCTTGAGGTAACCGCTGCTGTCGACCTGCGCGAGGTCGATCCTGTAGACGCGCTTGAAGCGCGCCGCGTTGCGCCAGGTGCCCGAGGCCGGGAACTTGCCGCTGCGCACATCGCCCGCGCCGCTGTCCTTCTCGACCACGAGGAACTCGGTGTCGTTGATCGCGACCATGTCGTTGACGCTGTAGACCTCGGTCTCGAGGTTGCCGTCGCCGTTGATGCGCTGGCCGGTGCTGACCTTGTAGGCGTAGACGCGCGGCTCGAAGTTCTGCGAGGCCAGGTCGAACACGCTGATGATGCGGCGTTGCGCGTTGTCGCCGTTCATCTCCTTCTCGTACATCGCATAGAGCTTGGTGCGGCTGGCGTTGATCGCCATGCTTTCCAGGCCGCCCGAACCGCCGAGGTTGGCCACCGAGGTGTTCGACTGGATGTACGGGTTGTTCGGCGTCTGCACCAGCGGATTGCCGCCGATCTTCGCGAGGTTGGGCATCTGCACCTCGCGTGCGACCAGCCGGCCCTGGCGGTCGAACTTCAGCAGGAAGGGACCGAACTCGTCGCCGATCCAGAAGTTGCCCTGCGCATCGACCTGCAGCGACTCGGGGTCGATGTCGTAGCCGGTCAGCAGGCGGCCCGAGACGATCGCCGGGTCCACGGCCAGCGTCTGGCCGGCCGGCGACACCGAGGCGCCGGGATAGTTGACCATGTCGGCCACGGCCGGATAGCCGAGGTTGCGATAGGGGTCGCTCAGGCGGATGTAGCTCTGCTCGCTGAAGGACGCGAGCGTCTCGCCGGTCTGGAAGTTGGCCGGGATCACCTGGCCCTTGGCCCAGTCGAACTTCACCGCGTAGATGTGCAGCAGGGCATCGGGCGAGGCGGCGCGGCCGCCGAAGCCGTTGTCCTGCATCGCGTAGAAGACGCCCGGCATGCCGCTGGGCACCAGCGCCGAGAAGCCCTGCATTGGCTGCTTGCCCTGGAAGGGCAGGGTGTAGCCATAGGTGTCCTTGGCGCGCGTGTAGTCGCCGCCCGAGATGAACTGGCCCGAGGTCGGGCCGGCCACGTAGCTGTCGGCCGGCAGCACGGCGCGGCCGGTCAGCGTGGGGGCGGTGACCTCGGGTTCTGCCACCGGCGCGGGTGCCGGTGCGGGAGCCGGGGCCGGCGCGGGTGCCGGCACGAAGGGGAAGCCGCCACTGCTTCCGCCGCCGCCGCAACCGGCCAGCAGCGCGCCGCCCGCGCCGAGCAGCAGGCCGCGGCGCTGGATGTTGTTCTTCGATGTCATGTCTGGGTCTTCGCTGCGATTCAGAAGGGCGCCGGTGCCGACGTCATGTCGGTCAGCTTGTTGGTCTGCAGATCGATCACGAAATGCTGCGTCGGCGCGCCGCGGGCGAGCTTCAGCAGGATCTGCATCAGCGGCTTGAAGCGCGCCTGGAACACCGCATGGGCCGGGTTGTCGTTCATCACCTGCTGGCTGCCGTTGAGCGTCAGCGCGGTGTTGGTGCCTTCGAGGGCCTGGGCGATCAGCTTGTACTGGCGCGCGCGGTCGGCCGGGATGTCGGTGAACGCGAGGTCGCCGGCATTGGCCAGGCGCACGAAGTCGCCAGCCAGGTCGATCGCCTTCCACTGGTTGAAGTCCTCCAGCCGCATGCCGTTGGCACCCGCGAGCGCGCGCGCCCTGGCTTCCGCATCCGCGTAGTCCTTGGCATAGGCCGCCTGCTGCGCGCTGCCGTCGCCGCCGGCGTCGCCCAGGCACGAGAAGAAGGCGCTGCTCAGCAGGCCGCGGTTGCCGGTGTTGCCCAGTTGCTTGAGCGTGACCTTGGTCTGCAGCTGCGACAGCACCAGCAGGTCGGAGCCGTAGATCGGGCTCTTCACCAGCTCGCGCATCTCGCAGCGCCAGTCGTCGTTGAGCAGCCGCAGGCGCACCAGCTCCGACATGTAGCGCGTGCTGAACTCGCCGTAGCTCTTCGCGTCGAGCACGGTCCGGTCCCACAGCACGCCGTTGCTGCCGCCCGGCAGCCGGCCCGGGAAGTCGGTGAAGAAGCGGTGTTCCTCGCGGTAGAGGTCGAACAGCTCGTCGAAGCGCGCCACGTTGTCCAGGCGCACGGTCTGCACGTCGATGTGCGTCGCGTCCTTGAAGGTCAGCAGCTTGTAGGCCGGCACGTAGGCGGCCATCGACGGTGCCTGGATGTTCACCAGGCCATGGCCGTCGTCGTAGTTGCGCACGGCGGTGTCGTTGAAGTGCATGTGGCCGCCCACGTGCACCTGCAGGCCGGTGTCGGCCAGTGCCTTGGTCACGTCCTCGGCGGGACGGCGCACCATCTGCATCTTGCCCGCGCCGAGCAGCGCGATGATGTCGTCGGAGGCGCCGTTGAAGAACTCGCTCATCGGGAAGTGGCTGAAGGCCACGACCTGCTTGCCCTGCTTCTTGCCGCGTGCCACCACGTCCTTGAGCCACGCGATCACGTGCGGCTTGTGGGTCAGCATCTTGTTGTAGCCGGCGTCGCCCGAGCCGTTGAAGTCGTTGGGGCCGGTGCCGGTGGGCACGTAGACGTTGGCATCGATGCCCACGAGCCACAGGCCTTCGACCGGCTCGACCAGGTAGCTGGTGTCGGGCACGTCATGGCAGAAGGTGTAGCCGTCCTTCTTGTAGGTGCCGCCCGCGCCCTGCGCGCAGATCTCGAAGGTGCGCTTGCTCCAGGCCGCCTGTTCCTTCGCCTTCGCGAAGTCGTAGTTCTGGTAGCTGTAGCTGCTGTAGGGCGTCTCGAAATAGCGGTAGCCGGCCTTGGGCATCAGGCCGTGCTGGTCGAGCGCCTCGGTGATGCCCGCGTAGCCCTGTTCCTTGACTTCCTCGGTGCAGTAGCTGCTGTTGACCTTGGCCCATTCGCCGCTGTAGTTGGACGCCGCGCAGTCGCCGTTGCCGCCGCGGCTGTAGATCGGCTGGGGCGCGCCGACGCGGTTGGTCGTGGGGTCGATGCCCAGGTAATCGGCCTTGCCGCCCGCGCGCTCGAGCGGCTTGTTCGGGTCGTGGTTGCCGGGGGCCGCGAAGAACTGGATGCCGTGCTTGTTCGCATAGTCGTCCAGCACCTTCTTCAGGCCGCGCATGTGCACCGGTTGTCCGTCGTCCGAGAAGTCGCCGGGCAGCGCGATCAGCTTCACGCCGCGCGCCACCGCGTCGTCGAGCGCGGTGATGAAGGCGAAGTAGTTCTCGTTGAACAGGCGCGTCGAGGTCATCTGCGCATGCATCAGGCGGATCGTCGCGTTGCGGCCCGACTTCTGATTGAACACGCCGGGGAACGAACCGTCCTTGAAGTTGGCGTAGACGTCGTGGAAGTGGATGTCGGGCATGAACGCGACCTGCACCGGCGGCGCGGATTCGGCCGGCGGGGGCGTGGTCTGGCCGGGGTTGGAGCCCGAGGGCGGCAGCGGGAAGAAGCCGGCGTTCTGGTTGTCGCTGCCGCCGCAGGCGGACAGCAGCAGCACCGCTGCGGCGACGGCGATCGTCGAGGTCGCGCGCGCAGTGCGAGGAAGGGAAAAAATCATGAAAAAAGATCCGCGAAAAAGGTGACGAAACGCCCGCCGCCCCTGCGAAGGGGCCGGCGGGCGCGGGGCGGATCATGCGGGGGTCGTATGACCTCCCGGTGGCAGATGCATGACATAGGACGACTGACCGCACACTGACGCCGAAGTGAAAAGTTCGCATCGGATGCGCGCCGCTTCGCGGGCCCTCGCCGCGCCGCGCCGGCCGCGCGCCAGGCGGAATCGCCCCCGCCGCGCCATGGCACCATCGCCCCCATGCACGAGCCCTCCCGCCGCATCCCCTACCGCACCTGGCCGGGCGCCCTCGCGGTCTTCCTCGCCATCGCCGCCTATGTCGGCGGCCTGATCTTCTGGGACCGCCACACGCCCGGCGCGCGTCCGCTGCCGGCCGGCGAGACCGTGTCGGTCGGCCATGCGCGCTTCGAGCCCGCGCGCGGCTGGCAGATGGACGTGGCGCGCTCCAAGGCCGGGCGCTCGCTGATGCTGTTCAAGGGCAACCACAAGTTCCTCGTGACCACGCTGCCCTGGGCCGGCGGGCCCGACGGTCCGCTGGTGCGCCAGCAGCGGCTGATGGAGCGCGGCCAGGGCCTGAGCATCGAGGGCGACGTGTCCGACTTCGTCACCATGTGGGGCCTGCAGGGCAAGACCTTCGCCTACTACGGCAGCAAGATCGCCGGGCGCTTCTGGCAGGTGGTGGACCAGCGCCGCAAGTCGCTGGTGCAGATCGACGTCTACGGCGGCAGCGACGGCCTCGACGAGGCCATGGCCGACGCGCGCAGCATGCTCGAGTCGATGGACCTGGAGGCGCCGCTGTGAGCCACGACACCACCATCACCACCACCGCCTTCGACAGCGACGAGTCGCCGTGGCCGGTCGGCACCGACTCCTTCTTCCAGCCGCGCCGCGCCGCCTTCTGGCTGCTGAGCGCGCTGATCGTCAACGGCCTGTTCTACACCGTGCAGATGTTCTCGATGGGCTTTCGCGTGGTGCCCATCACGGCCTTCCTGGGGCTCGTGGTGTGGGGCCTCTACACGCTGGCCTTCCTGCTGGTGTTCCGCACGCTCGACCTGCTCGAGCAGCATCCGCCCGAGGCCTTCGTGCTGGCCTTCGCCTGGGGCGGCATGGGCGCCGTGTACTTCGCGGCGCCGGCCAACATCGCGATCCAGAGCCTGTGCGCCAAGCTGATCTCGCCCGAATTCGTGGCGGCCTGGGGGCCCGCGGTCGCGGGACCGATCACCGAGGAATTCCTCAAGCTCGCGGGCGTGGTGCTGCTGGTGCTGGTGGCGCGCAACCAGTTCCAGACCTATCTGTCGGTGCTCATCGTCGGCGCCATGGCGGGGCTCGGTTTCCAGGTGGTCGAGAACCTGACCTACACCGTCAATGCCTCGATGCGCTTCCCGCTCGAGAACCAGGTCTACCCGGTGCTGCTGAACCTGCTCACGCGCGGACTCATGAGCGGGCTGTGGAGCCACGCGGCCTACACCGCCATCGCCTCCTTCGGCGTCGCCTGGTTCCTGCTGCATCCCGAGCGGCGGCTGGTCACGCGCATCGGCGCCGCCGTGCTGTGCTTCGTGCTGGCCTGGGCCATGCACTTCGTCTGGAACTCGCCGCTGCTCGAGGACTACTTCGACGGCGGCTATGGCGAGATGGCGCTGCTGCTGCTGGTCAAGGGCATCCCGGTGCTGATCGCGGCCTGGCTGTTCTGGCGCGAGGCCGCGCGCGAGAACGGTGCCTACCTGCACGCGCTCGCGGCCTACTTCGTGCCCGAGCGCGAACTGATCCGCGACGACGAGTGGGTGCGCCTGGGCCAGCCGCTGGCACGCTGGCGCGTGCGCCGCGAAATGGGCCGGGCCTTCGGCGCCAGGGCGCGGCGGCTCAAGACGCGGCTGCAGCGCGAGCAGCTGCGGCTGATCCGGCTCGCGGGCACCTATGGGCGCGGGCCGCAGACGCTGGCGAGCGAGCTGGCGGTGCGGAGGATCCGGGCGGCGCTCGATCCGTTGATACAGGCGCCGCGCTGAGGCCGGGGCCTGCCCCGGAACCGCTCAAAGCCCCATCAACGCCTGCAATAGCATCCGGCTCGCCGGCGCCGGCTCGGCCAGCGCGGGCACCGCCAGGTAGCTGACCCGATGCGCCCAGGGCTCGTCGAGCGGCACGAAGGCCAGGTTCGGAAACTTCGCCTGCTGCTCCAGGCTGGCCTGGGGCAGCAGCCCGATGCCGAGGCCGCACTGCACCATGCGGCTGGCCGAGTCCATGCCCTTGACCTGGATGCGCGTGCGCAACCGAACGCCGTGCCGCAGCGCTTCCTTGGCCACGCGGCTCGCGAGCGCGGTGCCGGGCGGCAGCTCCACCCACTCCTCCTTCAGCAACTGCTCGAAGCGCAGGCGCTTGCGTTTCGCGAGCCGGTGGTTCATGGGCAGGATCACGACCAGTTGCTCGGTGCGGTAGGGCTGCAGCTTGAGGCCCGGGATGTCGCCCTCGGCGACGAACACGCCGACGTCGGCCTTGCGCTGCAGCAGCAGCTCGACGATCTCCGCGCTCGTGTGCTCGGCCAGCTCGATCTTGATGCCCGGGTGCTGCTGCAGGAACAGCGCGAGGTCCTGCGGCAGGTGCTGCACGATGGCCGAGATCGAGGCGACGAGCTGGATGCGGCCCGACACGCCGGCCTGCAGGTTCTGCAGCTCTGCATCGAGGGTGTCGACGTCCTCCATCATCGCGCGCGCATAGCGCGCGATCGACAGGCCCGCCGCGGTCAGGCCGGCGCCGCGCGCGGTGCGGTGCAGCAGCTCGACGCCCATCGCGTTCTCGAGTTGCGTGATGCGGCGGCTCGCGGCCGAGGGCACGATGTGCAGCGTGGCGGCCGCGCGCGACAGGCTGCCTTCGTGCTCGATCGCCGCGACGAGCTTCAGGGTGGCGAGGTTCAGATGGTCGAGCAGGGGGCGTCGGGGTTTCATGGTGGGCTGCGAGCAGCGTTGCCGCAATGGCAACGCTGCCGTGAATTAATGTCGCTGGGCTTGTGGCGGGGACTGCGTCAGCATGCGGACTATTCCAACAAGGAGACGAGTTCTTCCATGCAGCAGATTCTGAACCTGCGCGATCTCACGATGATCGAGCGCACCCATGCCCGCGGCGGCAAGTTCCGCTACCACCCGCTGCTGTCCGGCCGCGATGGCAGCGCGGGCAACTTCTTCCTCCAGCTCTCGAACACCTTCAACGACTTCGACTCGCCGCGCCATCGCCACAACTTCGACCAGGTGCGCGTGCAGCTCGAGGGCGACGCCGACTTCGCGCGCGACGGCGTCATGAAGCCGGGAATGATCGGCTACTTCCCCGAGGGCGTGTTCTACGGCCCGCAGAGCATCGCGGGCGAGTCGCTCACCCTGGTGCTGCAGTTCGGCGGCGCGAGCCGCAGCGGCTACGTGTCGGAGGCGGCGTTCCAGCGCGGCATCGCCGAACTGAAGAAGAACGGGCGCTTCGAGGCCGGTGTCTACAAGGTCGACAAGCCCGAGGGCGGCACGCGCAACCAGGATGCCTACGAAGCCGTCTGGGAGCACATCAACGGCCGCGAGCTGCGCTATCCCGAGAGCCGCTACGACAAGCCGATCTTCATTCGCCCCGCTGCCGCGCAATGGCTGGGCGATGCGCAGCGGCCCGGCGTGTCGCGCAAGCACCTGGGCAGCTTCTCCGAGGCGCGGACCGTGCTGTCGCTGATCGCGCTCGAGGCGGGCCGGAGCATCGAGGTGCCGCCGAACACCATCGTGTTCGTGCTGGCCGGCAAGGGTCACGCGGATGAAGGCAAGCGCGACTGGGAAGCGCGGTCTTCGCTCTACAGCGGCGAGGCGGCCAGCGCGATGACGGCCGATGCCGCGAGCGAGCTGCTGCAGATCGAGCTGCCGAGGCTGTGAGCATGCGCGACCTTCAGTCCGGCGGCCGACGCCGTCGCATCGTGCTGGGGCTCGGTGCGGCTCTTGCGGCATCGCCGCTGCCGCGCGCATGGGCTGCCGAGGAATTCCCATCGCGCCCGATCTCGATGGTGGTCCCGTTTCCGCCGGGCGGCGGTTTCGACACCATCGCGCGGCCCTTCGCGGAGCGGCTCGGCCAGCTGCTCGGACGCGCGGTGGTCGTGGACAACCGCCCGGGCAGTGGCGGCAACATGGGCACCGACTTCGTCGCGCGCGCGCCGGCCGACGGCCACACGCTGCTGTTCGCCAACGACTACCTCGCGACCAACCCGAGCGTGAACCGCAACACGCGCTTCGATCCGCTCAAGGACTTCGCGCCCGTGAGCATGGTCGGCAGCACGCAGGTGGTGATGGCCGTGCGGCCCGACTTCCCCGCGAAGAATTTCGAGGAGCTGGTCGCGCTATCGAAAAAGCGCTCGCTGAGCTACGGCACGCCGGGCGCGGGCACCTCTCCGCACCTGGTGGGCGAGTACCTCTCGACCATCTCGCCGCTGCAGTCGCTGCACGTGCCCTACAAGGGCACGGCGCCGGCGGTCAACGATGCGATGGGCGGGCAGATCGACATGGTCTATGCCACCTCGCCCTCGGTCGCGAGCCAGATCGCGGCCGGGCGGCTGCGCGGCATCGCGGTGTTCGGCGCGCAGCGCAGCACGCAGCTGCCCGAGGTGCCCACGCTCAGGGAGATCGGCGGGCCCTCGGTCGACTACGAGGTTTGGTACTGCCTGCTGGCACCGGCCGGCGTGCCGGCCTCCGTGCTCGCGACGATCCGCTCCGCCACGCGCAAGGCCCTCGATGCCGAGCTGGCCGCGCGGCTGGCGCGCCTGGGCTATGCGGTGAAATCCAGCGAGCCCGAGGCGGTCACGCAGGCGATCCGGCAGGGGCTGGAGCGCTGGAGGGACGTGGTCGCGCGGGCGAAGATCGCGATCGACTAGGCGCGACCTCTCTCGACGCCGGCGGGCGGATCAGGCGGATCAGGCGGATCAGGCGGATCAGGACACGGACGACTTGTCGCCCTCGTACTCGGCGGCCACGGCCTCGAAGGCCTGCGTCATGGTCCGCGCCAGCGCGTCCACCGACACTTCGACGACCCGGATCCCGGGCTGCTGCGGCGTCTCCCGCGAAGGCGTTTCGCAGCTCAGGTACACGCCGTGCGCGGTGGGGATCAGGAAGCTCATCACCCGCAGCGTGACGTCCCCGAACTGGAGGAAGGCCCAGAGGTCCGGCAAGTCGCCGGGATCGGGCGATGGCTCCGGCGCGTCGGCGAGTATCCGGTGGATGTCCACGGGTCCGCGGTCGCCGAAGATGTCCGCCCTGGGCTGGAAGCGGGCCGGGTTGCGGAAGCTCTTCAGGGTCCTGTGCAGCGTGAAGAGGAAGCTGGGCACGTAGACGCCGTTGTCGGTCGCGGTCACGTGCGTGCCGGCCGCGTGGATGTCCACCTGCCGCATCGCGAAGCTCTCGGGGTCCTTGGGCGCGATGTCGAACTGCAGGGTCTCCCGGGTACCGAAGATGTGTGCGGGCATGGTGGTGCGATTGTCCTTGAAGCCGTCGGTTCGAGGCGCGCCGCTAGGCGCGGCACACGGGCACGGTCGACGCGAAGCGGCGCCGCGCGGCATTGATGCGCAGGTGGTCGACCGTGCCGTGCAGCGAGACGCCGTTGTCGGAACCGGCCCAGTGGAAGATCCGCGCGCCCGAGTCCTGGAACTGGTGCACGTTGCCTTGGCTGTCGCGGGCATAGCGCACGCTGCGATCGCCAGGGTAGGAGCGGCTGCTCTCGAACAGTTCGCGATGGTTGGCGGGCAGCACGCTCTTGCCCGTGTTGTAGCGATCGGTTCCGCGGCCGGGCGAGCGCATGTTGGGATCGTGATGGCCAGGGTTCTCGTAGTGGTCGAACTTGCCGTCGTCGCCGGTGACGCGCGCGAGGATGGGGCGCCCGTGCTGGCCCGTTTCGTTGATCTCCCAATAGGGGATTCTTTCGCCGCCCACCAGCCCCAGCGGATCGATGCCCAGCAGCGGGTTCTCGGCATAGCGCACGAGGTTCTCGCCCGCGCCCAGGCGCAGCGGATCGAGCGAGACGAACTGGCCGCTGCGGGGATCGAAGTAGCGGTGGCGGTTGTAGTGAAGCCCGGTCTCCTGGTCGAAGTACTGGCCCTGGAAGCGCAGCGGATTGCCGACCTCCTCGCACTGCAGCGCGCGGATCGCGCCCCAGGCCGCATGGCTCGCCGACCAGACCGTGCGGCCTTGCCCGTCCGTGAGGCGGGTCGGACAGCCGTTCGGATCGACGTGGTAGTGGAAGACCGCGCTCCGGACGCCGTCGTGCTCGACGAGGGCGAGCGGCACGAAGGTGGATGGATAGTGCACGTACTCGCGCGCCGTCAGGTAGCGCGCGTCGTTCGTTCCGGAGGCCGCCGAGGAACGGCGCGCGCCCGCCAGTTGGAGCACGGGATTCGACGGCAGGGCCGGCGGTGGCCGCGGCGCGTCGTTGTCCTCGGTCAGCTCGCCCAGCAGGGTGTTCCCGTCCCAGAAGAACCACGTGGTGCGCTGAGGACCGCGCTTGAAGACGCGCCGGCCGACCGGGTCGTAGCCATAGCGGGTGACAGCCGTTCCCCTGCGGCTCTCGACCAGCCGGTGGTTGGCATCCCAGACGAGCTGCAGCGCGTCCCCGGCCGGCATGCCATCGTGCATCTGCACGAGGTCGCCCGCGCGGTCGAACACGTAGTGGGTGCCGTCGAGGCTGCCCTCGCGCGTCCAGTGCACGGCCTCGGGGTCGTTCTCGCCGCCGGCAACGCGGGCCCGCGGCGCCTGCCGCACGCGCGTGTGCAGCCGGTCGCCGGCCGGATCGTGCAGGAAGCGCTGGATCCGGCCCTGCGGGTCCGCATGTTCGAGCAACTGGCCGAGCGCGTCGTAGCGGTAGAGATCGGTCCCCTGCCGGCTGTCGGCGCGGCACTCGAGGTTGCCGGCGCCGTCGTAGTCGTAGCGCGTGTCGAACACCGGACCCGCATCCTCGAGCAGGCGCTGCGCGGTCAGCAGGTCGCGCTCGTCGTAGGCGAAGCGGCGCTCCAGCCCCGTTCCCAAGCGCTCGCTCAGCGTGCGGCCCAGCGCGTCGCGCGTCATGGCGATCAGCGGGTCGTCGTCGATCGTCATGCCCTGCAGCTGGTTGCCCAGGTCGAACGCATAGCGCAGGCGATGGCCCGCGCTCGTCTCGCGCAGGATCCGATGGCCGACCTCGTCGTAGCGGTAGCTCGCGCGAAAGCCGCCCTGGCGCTCCTCGAGCAGGTTGCCGACGGCATCGAAGCGACGCCGCACGTGCATCGCGTCGTTGCGCATCTCCACCAGCTGGCCGAGGCGGTCGTAGACGAAATGCTCCTGGCGCTGGCGCCCCGCCTGCAGCGGATCGTCGAAGGTCTTGCGCGTGATGCGGCCCATCGCGTCGCACGCGAAGGCCACGCGCTGTCCCAGCGCGTCGACGGTGGCGCTCAGGCGGCCCGCGCCGTCGTAGACATAGCGGCGCGACTGGTTCCAGTAGTCCACCTCCTCGACGATCCGGCCGAGCGCGTCGCGCCGCAGCGCATAGCGCTCGCCGCGCTGGTTGGTCAGCCCGACCAGCCGTTCCTCGGTGTCGTAGTGGTAGCGCACCGCCTGGCCGTCGGGCTGCACGCGCGCGGCGAGGCTTCCGGTCCCGAAGTACTGCATGCGCGTGCGCGCGCCTGCTTCGTCGACGTAGAGCAGCAGTTGATCCTCGGCGTCGTAGGCGCAGGCGGCATGTCCGCCCCCGGGGCGCTCGATGCGCAGCGTGCGCCCCTTGGCATCGTGGTGGTAGTGCGTCGTGCGCCCGAGCGCGTCGCGCTGCGCCTTCAGCCGACCCAGCACGTCGTGTTCGAAGCGGGTGCGCGCGCCCAGCGGATGGGTCAGCACGAGAAGCCGTCCGTGCCGGTCGTACTGGAGCTGCGTGACGGCGCCGCGCGCATCGACATGGCGCACGAGCTGTCCGTGCGCGTCGTGCTCGAAGCGCGTGACCGCGCCGCGGGGATCGCGCTGGTTCGCCAGCAGGCCGCGTTCGTCGTAGCCCTGCGACCAGCGCTGGCCGTTCGGGTCGACGACCGCGAGCACGCGATCCTCGTCGTCGAATTCGTTGCGGATCGTGCTGCCGTCGGGCCAGCGCGTGCTTTGCAGGTTGCCGTGCGCGTCGTAGACGAACGCGGTGCGCAGCCCCTCGGGCCGTGTCACGGCCACTGTGCGGCCCGAGTCGTCGTACTCGAAGGTGGTCACGCCGTCGAGCGGGTCGATCTCCGCGAGCGGCAGCCCGGATTCGTCGAACTTGACCACCGTGAGATGACCGAGCGAGTCGGTCGCCTCCGTCTGCCGCAATGCCTCGTCGTAGGCGAAGCGGTAGTCCTGCAGGCCGCCGTCGCCCCAGGCATGCGCCACCCGCCACCGGTCGTCGTAGGCGTAGTGAAAGCTCAGGCCCAGGCGATCCGTGTGGCGGACCATGCGGTGCTGCAGGTAAGCGAACTCGCGTGCCGCGCCGAGCGCGTCGATGGCCGCCACGAGATCGCCGCCGGCATGGCGATAGCTCACCAGCGGATGTTCCAGCCCGGTGAGCGGGTCGCGCAGCGCCATCGCCTCGATGCGGCCGCCGCCGGACCGCACTTCGATGCTGCGCCCCGGCTGCCCGTGCGCGCCGCTCTCGACGATGCGCACCAGCGCGCCGCCCTCGTCGCGCACGAAGCGCCAGCCGTTGCCGCAGGCATCCTCGATGCACGCGATCGGCAGCGCCGCCGCCCGCAGTTCGTCCGCCGGCGAGAGGGCATCGTCGAAGTGCAGGCGCAGCCCGTCCTTGAATCGCACCGTCAGGCGCATGCCCTGCCGCTCGAGGCGCGCGCCGTCCACCAGGTCGCGCACCGGCTCGCGCTCGGACCGGGGCAGGGAGGGGAAGAGCGCGCAGCTCTCCGGCCCGTGCAGGCTCAGCAGGCCGTCGGGTTCGGCCACGAGGCGCAGGTCCGCCGGCGTCTGCCAGCCCCGGCCGCAGTGGCCCGCGAAGTCGTGGTCGCGCGATGCGTAGGCGCGGGTCCAGGTCAGCGGCAGGCGCCCGGGAACGTGGAAGTCCTCGTGCGTCACGCAGACGCTGCCGTCGCGGATGTCCACGGGCTCGGCGCGCAGCACCCGGCACTTGAGGAAGCCCGGCGGCATGTTCTTGAACACGCGCCGCGCGATGCGCGTGTAGGCGCGGCCCAGCGCCTTGAACAGGCCGCGCTGGATCATCGCGCCCCAGGAGATGGTGGGCGGTCCGCCGACGAACACCTGCGGCGGGATCGCCACGTTGAAGGTGGTCGGCAGCATCAGGCTCAGGCGCACGGGCTTGACCAGCTTGCGCGGACGAAACGGCGGCACCAGGCCGACGATGTTGCAGCCGAGCACCGGCATCGTGATGCGCGAGAACGGATCGCCATCGGCGAGCACGGTGCGGCTGCCCATGAACAGCTCGTCGTCGAACTGCGGGCCGCCCGGCCCCTTGATGATTGGCATCGGCGCGCCGACCAGGATGTGGAAGTCCACGCCGCCGGTGCCGGCGTTGGCGCGCCGCACGCCGGCCACCTCGACGGTGGCGCCGAGCGGCAGCGAGATGCTCTCGGGCATCGCGCCCTCGGCCGGCGGCGCGCCGGGCGGCGCCGGTATCTCAGGCGACGCCGTACCTTCGCCGATGGCGTTCTTGGCGGCCTCGGTCGCCGTGCCGAGCGCGCCCAGTCCCTTGACGATCGGGTTGTCGGGCGACACCTGGATGGTCGGCAGGTAGTCGAACGGGTCCATCACGATGCCGATGTGCACCGTGGGCCACACGCCGGGCGGCGCCAGGTAGGTGTGGGCATCGATGCCCAGCTGCGGATCGAAATGCTTGGCCGCGAAGAACACGTGCTTTCCTTGTGGCGTGAGGAGTCGGCGCCCTTCAGGCGGCTTCGACGAAAGGTTGCGGATCGGGCAGGCGCGCGAACGCGGGCGGCTCGCGCCATTCGCCGGGCGCGAGGTCCAGCGGATGCTTCACGTGCGGCAGCCCGCTCCAGACCGGGTCGAGCCACTGGCGCCCCATGGCGACGACGGTGCGGAACACCTCCTCGCCGCCTTGCACCAGCTGTTCGCGCTCGCGCAGCTGGCCCTGGAACAGTTGCTCGTAGCGCTGCACCAGCTGCGTCTCGATCGCCGCGATGGCGCTCGGCGGTGGATGGGTGCCGAGCCGATGGCCCGCGAGATCCGCCTCGACCAGGGCCGCGCGCGCCTCGCGCTCGTAGGCCGTGGCGCATTGCGCGATGCGCTCGCAGCGTCGGGGGTCCTGCAGCGCGAGCATGTCCTGCAGCAGTTGCGGCACCGTGCTGTTCGGCCGGTCGGCGTCGGCCATGGCGCGCGCCTCGCGCACGCCGGCCAGCGCCGAGGCCCAGGCCCGGTCGCGCTCGCCGGCCCCGAGCCAGGCCTGGGCCGCGGCGCGCTGGCCCTCGACCGCGAACAGGCTGTTGGGCACGCGGCGGGCCGCTTCGGCGGCCTGCTCGAAGGCATGGGCCGACTGCTTCATGTCGCCGGCCGCGGCCCATGCGCCGCCTTCGGCCATCCAGCCCTGCATCAGCAGCATCGGGCCCATCGGATTGCCGGCCTGCGTGGCCTGCGCCGCCGCGGCGCGGGCCTGGCGGTAGCGCGCGACCGCGCGCGCGACGTCGCGCGCCTGCAGCCAGGCGCCGCCCACCATCACGTCGAGCACGGCGCGCTGGTCGGACCAGCCGTTGCGCGTGGCCAGCCGCGCGGCGCGTTCGGCGGTCGCTTCCACGGCGGCCGCGTCGCCGCGGCGAAGCAGCACCAGCATGTCGGCATAGAGCTGCCGAAACAGCGCGGCCCCGCCACTCCCGCCGCCCGCCTGGGCCGCGATCTCGCGCGCGGCCTCCAGGATGTCGAGCGGCGCATCGACCACGCGCACGACGCCCGCATGCCGCTCCACCAGCGGCTGCCAGGCGCGCGAGTCGCTGTCGTCGACCAGCACCAGCCGCAGCAGCCCGGCATCCTGTGGCGGCACGGGCGCCTGCATCGCCGCGTCGAGCCAGCGCTCGAAGCAGGCCGCGTCGCTCACGCCACCCGGTTGCAGCACGACCGACAGCCGCTGGCGGCGCAGGTGACGCGCCAGCGACAGGCCGGTGTCGACGAAGCCGGCGGCGCTGTCGCGGCCGGGTGCGTGTTCCTCTTCCCAGGGATCGGTCACGCCCTGCTTCGCGAGCTGCGGCCGGTTGTGCAGGAAGGTCTCGATCAGGGCCTGGCGCAGCTCGTGGCTGTAGCGGTAGCCGGTCTCGAAGGCCGCGTCCAGCCGCAGGAAGAGGTCGGGCGTGGCGTAGTCGCTGTCCACCATCTGCAAGGTGAAGAAGGCATCGAGCATGCGCTGCGAGTCGGGCGGCAGCCGCAGCACGACCGCGCGCAGCGATGCATCGTCGGTGCGCTCCCACCACAGGTCGTGGAGCCGGGCCATGCGTTTTTCGACCGGGTTGCGCACCGGTGCCGCGGAGGACATCGATGCGGCCCTCAGCAGTTCAGGAAGATCTTGGTGCCGTTCACCGTGACGCCCGAGGCATCGAGCATCAGCGTGGCGCTGCCCGCGCGCAGCACGATGCGCCCCGGCGTGACCTCCACCGCCGTGCCGTCGACATCGAGCACCACGCTGGTCGGGCTCGCATGCGTCATGGCGCCCGAGGCGAAGGTATCGAGCGTGCCGCCCTCGGCGCTCACGCCCACGCTGCCCGAGGCCACGGCCGAGAAATCACCGCCCTGCGCCAGCAGGCCCATGTTGAGGGCGGCCGTTCCGAACAGGTTGGCGGCCGAGCTGGTCAGCGAGACGTCGCCCTGCGCGGTGGCCGAGGCCGGGCCGGCCGGCACGTTGAGCGTCATCGCGTCGTTGTAGGTCGCGGCATGCGAGCGGGCCGAGACCTTGTAGGCCTGCCCGATGGTGGTGGTCTGGCCCAGCGTGACGTTCCACAGGTCGTTGTCCTGCGCCGTGACGGTGCGGGCCTGGGTGACCGTCAGCGAATCCGTGCCCGTGACCGAGGTGGTCTGGTTGCCCGTGACGCTGGCGGTGCGGTGCGCCTTGGCGATGTGCGTCTGGTCGCCCGTGACCGTCAGGGTCTCGGTGCCGGTGATGGCATGGCTGCGGTTCGACTTGACGGTGACCGCCTCGTCGCCGTCCACGGTCTCTTCGCGCTGGCCGTGGATCGTGATCGTCTCGTTTCGGTCGACGGTCTTGGTGCGGTCGTTCTTGATGTGGTGGGTCTCGTCGCGCTCGACGGTCTTGTTGCGGTCGCGGCCCACGGTGTGGACCTCGTCGTTCTCGACCTCGAGCAGCTGGTCGCGCTCCGCATGCAGCCAGAGCTGCTCCTCGCCGAGCTTGTCCTCGAAGCGCAGCGCGTTCGCGTTCGCGGCGTTGCCGCCTTCGGAGCTGCGCGACAGCAGGCCGCTCTGGGTCGCATTGGCGGGCAGGTCCCACGGCGGCATGTTGTCCGCGTTGTAGACCCGGCCCGTGATCAGCGGGCGGTCGGGGTCGCCGTACTCGAAGTCGACCACCACCTCCTGGCCCACGCGCGGGATCTGCATGCCGCCGAAGTTGCTGCCGGCCCAGGGCGAGGACACGCGCACCCAGCACGAGCTGCTCTCGTCCTTGCTGCAGTAGCGGTTCCAGTGGAAGCTGAGCTTCACGCGCCCGTACTGGTCGGTCCAGATATCGCGGCCCGCGGGGCCGGTGACCACCGCCGTCTGCGGGCCCGTGGTGCGCGGCTTGGTCGCGTCGGGCGTGGGGCGGAAGATGTTGTTCGCCGGCAGCACCTCGAACTCGACCCGGCAGCGGAACTCCTCCAGCCCCGTCGCGTCGCCCGCTTCCTGCAGCGACAGGCGCGCGGCGGTCACGAGGTAGTCGGCATTCGCGCTGTCCTGCGGATGGTCGGTCAGCGTGAAGCGGTAGCCGGCCGCCAGGCCGCGCAGGTTGCCCGCGCCGCTGGCGACCTGGCCGGGGGCGCCGGTCTCCTCCATCCGTGCGCGCGCGATCTGCTCGCCGTCGGCCTCGGCCGCGTAGTTGCCCGGCCAGGCGAACACTTCGCGCGTCGCATGCCGGGTGCGACGCGGCATCGCCTTGGTGCGCAGCAGGTCGGCCTTGGGGCGCGTGAAGTCGAAGTCGCCCGTCACCCACTGGCCGCTTTGCAGCGCCTCGGCCAGCTGGAAGTGATGGCAGTGCTCCTCGTTGGACGAGGCCTCGGCGGCGCTGAAGGGAATGCGCTCGTAGCCCCCGGCGGGGAAGGGACCGTGCGCCTGCATGTCGTCGACGATCACCAGCGTGTGGCTGTTGGCCGCGTGCTCGAAGTAGTAGTAGAGGCCCCACTCGTGCAGCAGGCGACTCGCGAAGTCGTAGTCGGTCTCGCCGTACTGCACCACGAACTCGCGCGGCGGATAGCTGCCCGTGGCGCGGATCGAGAGCGCGAAGCCGTAGGCCCCGAGCACCTCGTCGACGATGTCGAGCACGTTCCTGTTCTGGAAGATCCGGAAGTCCCGCGAGCGCTGGGCCAGACTCAGCCACGACTCGATGACCACCTCGTAGAGCGCGCGCCGCTGCTCCAGGCGCAGGAAGCGCGCCCGGGTCACCAGCCCCGAGAGATGGCGCTGCTGCTGCGCGCCGCCGGGCCGGCCGTCGAGCAGGATGTGCACGCCGAACTCCTCGCCGATCAGGGGCTTGAGCTTGACGTTCGCGGCCGAGCGCACATCGATGGCGCTCGACGCCGGCGTGGTCAGCGTGAGGGTGTAGCGATAGGGGCGGCTCAATGCTTCCTCGCCCTCGATCAGGACGGGTTCGAGGGCGGCCACCCCATCGAGCATGGGCATGGCATCGGAGGTCGCGGTGATCTTGCGGCCCCGGCTGGAGGCGGGCGTGGGCATGGAACTCCCTGAAGCGAAACGTGAAGGGCGACGACAGGAGCGGACCGTCTCCCGCATGCAAAACCGAGCACTGTAGAGAAGCTCGTGCCGCTCAACCGTAAGAAGCTGCAACCAAATTGCAATGGCGACACATCCATTCCACTACGTTCGGCGACGGATATCAGTCGAAGGTTCGAAGGAAGGCCTTCGTTTGGCCACATGGCATCGAACCGGGGGTGCAAACGTTTCCGCTCCGGGCGGCACTCTACTGCCGTTTGGGCCGGCCGAAGACGCGACTACTAGGATTCGTAGTCGCGCGCCGATGCACCGTCGGCGCCGCGGAATTCAGGCCTTCGGCCCCGCGCCGAAGCTCTGCCGGTACGCGCTGGGACTCACGCCCGCCACGCGCTGGAACTGGGCCCTGAAGTTCGCCGCCGACCCCAGCCCGACCTTGGCGACGATCTGCTCGATGCCCAGGCGCGTGCGCTCCAGCAGCTCTTGCGCGCGGCGCACGCGCGCGCGGATCAGCCATTGCGCGGGCGAGACGCCGAACTGGTCCTGGAAGCGCCGGTTCAGCGTGCGTTGGCTGCTGCAGGCCTGGCGCGCGAGCTCGTCGAGCGACAGCGGCCGGTGCAGGTTGCGCTCCACCCAGGCGAGCAGCGGCTGCAGGTCGCGCTCGGCGGGCAGGTCGAGCGGCTGGATGAACTGGGCCTGGCCGCCCTCGCGGTGCAGCGGCACCACCGACAGCCGCGCCACGCGCGCCGCGACGGCCGCGCCGAAGTCCTTGCGCACCATGTGCAGGCACAGGTCCAGGCCCGCGGCCGCGCCCGCGGAGGTCAGGATCTGGCCGTGGTCGATGTAGAGCACCTTGGCATCGACCTCCACCCGCGGATGAAGCTCGGCGAGCAGCGGCGCCGCGACCCAGTGCGTGGTGGCGCTCAGCCCGTCGAGCAGCCCGGCCTGCGCCAGCACGAAAGCGCCCGAGCAGATGGAGGCGATGCGCGCGCCGCGTGCCGAGGCCGTGCGCAGTGCCTGCAGCACGGCGCGGCTGATCGGTGCCGCGGGATCGGCGATGCCGGGCACGACGATGGTCTGCGCCGCTTCGAGTACCGAGAGCCCGTGCCGGACCGTGAGCGTGAAGCTGCCGTTGTCGAAGGACTTCCGTTCGCCGCAGACGGCGATGCGGTAGCAGGGCTGGCCGGGCGCGAGTTCCGCATGGCCGAAGACCTCGCAGGCGCTCGCGAGATCGAAGGCGATGAGGCCGGGCAGGGCGAGCACGGCGAGCCGGTGCGGTGTGTTCGGGGCACGGGATGTCATGGCGGCGGATTCTTCCATGGTTGGCGAGAAACAGTCGAAGCTTGTCAATCCGGCCACTTTCGCTTCGGGCAATGCATGGGGAGACTACGGGGGTTCCCGTCATGGAGTTGCTCTTGCTGTCCCGAGCCCTGCGCCTTTCCCGTCTCCGGCTTTTCTGCCTGCTCGAAGCCGCCACGCTGCTGATCCTGCTGCTGGTCGCGGTGCCGATGAAACACCTCGCCGGCCTGCCCTGGGCCGTGAGCCTCATGGGGCCGCTGCATGGCCTGGTCTTCCTGGGCTTCTGCTGGAAGGTCGTGAACGCGGCGACGCTCGAGGACGTCTCCCAGCGCATGGGCTTCAAGCTCGTGCTCTTCGCCTGCCTGCCGGGCGGTGGCTTCTACAGCTGGAAGCTGCTCGACCGCGAGCCGGCCTCCCCATGACCTATCTGTGGCTCAAAGCGTTGCACCTGGCCGCGGTGCTCGCCTGGACCGGCGGCCTGCTGCTGCTCGGCGTGGCGGCCGCCGCGCTCGGCCGCTCGGGCAGCGTGCTGCTGCCGCACGAGAAGCGCATGGGGCAAGCCTTCCTGCGCTGGGACCGCCGCGTCACCGTGCCCGCGATGGTCGCGACATGGGGCCTGGGCATCGCGCTCGCAAGCCTGGGCGGCTGGTTCGGCGCGGGCTGGCTCTACGCGAAGCTGGTGCTGGTGTTCGCGCTGTCGGGACTGCACGGCGTGCTGTCGGCTTGTCTCAGAAGGCAGCTCGAGGGCACGAACACCCGCGAGCGCGCATGGATCCGGATCAGCCCGGGACTGTGCGTCGCGGCGCTCGGCGGCATCGCACTGCTCGTCGTGCTCAAGCCTTGAACCCGGGCTCGAGCGAAGGCAGGTTCTGCGCCGCGAAGTCCGCGAACAGCTTCGCGCGCGCGAAGCTGCCCCGGGCCGCGGGCCACACCGCATGCACCGGAACCCTCGGCGACTCGAATTCGGTCAGCACCAGCTCGATGCGGCCGCTCTCGAGCAGATGGCGGATCTGCCACAGCGGCGTGAAGCACAGTCCCAGGCCGTTCGCCACCGCGGCATAGAGCGAAGCGGTGTTGTCCGCCCGGAAGCGTCCCGAGACCTTCACCCGCCGCGGCCGGCCATCGATGGTGAACGGCCAGTTGGCGTCGTTGCCGTGGGTGGTGCGCACCAGGCATTGGTGATCGACCAGGTCCTCGGGGCGTTGCGGGCGCCCGTGCCGCGCGAAGTAGTCGGTCGCGCCGAACACCACGAGCCGCAGGTCGCCGAGCCGCCGCGCCGCCAGTTCGGAATCGGGCAGTTCGCCGATGCGGATCGCGAGGTCGATGTCGCCTTCGATCAGGTCGACGAAACGGTCGGAGGCGGTGAGGTCCACCTCGATGCCTGCGTAGCGTTGCATGAACGCGCCGATCAGCGGCACGACGAAGGCCGGCGCGAACTGCACGGGCGCGGCCACGCGCAGCAGGCCGCGCGGCGCGCTCGACTGGCTGCTCGCCTCCGCCGCGGCCGCGTCGAACTCCGCCAGCGCGGCCTGCACGCGCCGGTGGTAGGCCCGTCCCACCTCGGTGGGGGACGACTGCCGCGTGGTCCGCCGGATCAACTGCACGCCGATGCTGCGCTCGAGCACGCCCAGCGAACGGCTGATGGACTGCACCGAGCGCCCCAGCTGGCGAGCCGCGGCGCTCTGGCTGCCCAGCTCGACGATGGCGACGAAGGCGCGGATGTCCTGAATCTGGTCCATGGATTCTTCCGTTCTGGATGAAGGTCTTTGGCGGCCGCCGTGGATTCACGCGTGCGGTGGTCGTCCCTATCTTCGGGACTCCGCGGCCTGGTGCCGCTCATCGATCGAGGAATCATCCATGGAACAACATAGACCCACGGTGCTGGTGGTCGGCGCCACCGGCCGCGTGGCCGCGCTCGTGGTGCCCGCGCTGGTACGGCGGGGTGCCACGGTGCGCGCGCTGGTGCGCAGCGAATCCGGCCGGCGCCAGGCGATCGGCAACGGCGCCGCCGAAGCCGTCGTTGCCGACCTGCGCGATCCGCCGAGCCTGCGGCGCGCGGCCGCGGGTGCGGACGGCGTGTTTCACATCGGCCCGGCCTTTCAGGCGGACGAAACGCAGATGGGTTGCAATCTCGTCGCCGCCGCGCAGCAGGCCGGGGCGCGCAAGTTCGTGTTCTCGTCGGTGATCCAGCCGACGCACGTCACGCTCGCGAACCACGCGAGCAAGGTCCCGGTGGAGGCCGCGCTGTTCGAGTCGAAGCTCGAATACACGCTGCTGCATCCCGCCAACTTCTTCCAGAACCTGCGGGGCGCCTGGCCCGGCATGGCGCGGGACGGCGTCTTCGCGGAGCCCTACCCGGTGCACACGCGGATCGCGCGCGTGGACTATCGCGACGTCGCCGAGGTCGCGGCCATCGCGCTGACCGAAGACCGGCTGGCCTACGGCTCGTTCGAGCTGTGCGCGCCCGGCCGCTTCAATCCGCAGGAGATCGCCGCGATGGCCGGCGAGGCGCTCGGCCGGCCGGTGGCGGCGCGGGAGCTGGACTTCGAAGGCTGGGTCGAGCGGACGCGCCCGCCCTATGACGCGCGCCAGTTGCAGCTGCTGTCGAAGGTCCACGCGCACTATGCGGCGCACGGGCTCGGCGGCAATGCCCTCACGCTCGAGGCCATCCTCGGCCGCGCGCCGCGCACGCTGGCGAAATACATCCGCGAGCTGGCCGCCGCATGAGCCGCGGCCTCCGGAAACTGCCGGCGCGCTGCGCGGGCATCCTCATGCCGCTGCTGCTGTCGGTCTTCATGTCGTGCATCGTGGCCGGCATCGCGACGCTCAAGAGCGTGGGGCTCAGCGAAGAATGGCCTCGAATGTGGATGGGCGCCTGGGGCGTCTCGTGGCTGGCCGCGTTTCCCTCCTTGCTCGTGCTGCTGCCGGTGGTGCGCCGCATCGTCGCGGCGACCGTGCAGAGCCCGCCGCGCTGACCGACGCGCAAGGCCGCGAAGGCTCAGCGATCGATCCGCGCGACGAACTCCTCGCTCGTCATCACGTGCGCGGTCGAGAAGGCCAGGATGGTCAGCGTGGCCTGGTGCACCGCCTCGGCCGGCATCGCGCCCTGGCCCACGTCGGGGTAGTCGAAGGTGCCGGTCGCATCCGACAGGAAGGCGACCTTGTAGTTGCGGAACATCGCGTCGCGCGCCGTCGCATGGCAGCAGTTCTCGGTCGTGGTGCCGGTGATCGCCACGGTGTCGATGCCCCACTCGCGCAGGATCAGGTCGAGGTCGGTCGCGAAGAAGCCGCTGTAGCGGTGCTTCTTGACCACGTGCTCGCCCGCGGCGGGTGCGAGCGCCGCGAAGATCTCGCTGCCGGGCGTCTCGTCGACCAGCGCGCTGCGGTCGGCGATCGGGCCGTAGAGGTCGTCGTACAGGCCCATGTCGCAGCCGTCGCGCCGGTGCACGTGGGCGGTGTAGATCACGCGGATGCCGCGCTCGCGGCAGGTGGCCAGCGTGCGCGCCAAGGTCGGCACCATGGCCGCGGCCTGGGCGGAGCGCAGCTGGGCGCCCTCGGCGACGAAGTCGTTCTGCATGTCGACGACGATGACGGCGGTGGTCGCCGGATTGATGCGATCGATCTGATAAGGCATATTGGCCCCTCGGTGGGTGAGTCGGATGGTGGCGGGTGCGGCGATCTTGGGTCGCGCCGGCCGTCCGCGCTGGCCCCGGCTTGCCAAGCTTTGTTCTCCACCTGCCATCCATTCCATGAAAACCCTGGTCGAACCCGGCGACAGCTTCGAGAAGTGGCACCAGGTCACGTGCCGCAGCTACTCGGTCACGCAGTGCGCGAACGCGCCGGGCGGCGCGGCGTTCCGCGCCAGGGTGTCGCAGCGCGGGCTCGGCGCGCTCGCGCTCAACGAGATCGAGTCGAAGCTGCCCGGCGCGGCGACGATCCGCGTCACGCGCGGCGCCACCGACATCCGGCGCGATCCGCGCGATGAATTCTTCCTCTGGTTCGCGCTCGGCGGCAACACGCGCTTCAGCCAGGACGAGCGGCGCGTGAGCATGCGCCCCGGCGACATGGTGCTGCACGACCAGTCGCGTCCCTTCAGCCTCGAGTTCGGCGAGTGGTCGCATGCGGTCATGGTCGCGATCCCGCGCGCGCTGCTGACCAGCCGCATCGGCGCGGCCGACGAATTCGTGGCCCGGCCGGTCGGTCGCGAGGCCAAGCTGGCCGCGCTCGCGGGATCGGTGCTGCAGCAGTTGATGGCGCTGCACGACGATGCGCCGCCGGCGCTCGCGCAGGCCGCGATGGACATCTGGTCGACGGCGCTCGAGGCGGAGCTCGCGCCCTCGCAGGTCGAGGCCGGCGCGCGCGACGGGCGCCTGGCGGCCGTGAAGCGCTACCTCCGTGCCCGGCTCGGCGACCCGACGCTCGACGGCGAGACCATCGCGCGCGACTGCCACCTGTCGCTGCGCACGCTGATGCGGCTGTTCGCCGCCGAGGGCACCACGCCCGGCCGTTGGCTCTGGCAGCAGCGGCTCGAGGCCAGCTACCGGGCCCTCGCCGAAGGGCGCGTGCGGCAGGTGTCGCAGGCCGCGCTCGAGTTCGGTTTCACCGATCTCAGCCATTTCAGCCGCGCCTTCAAGGCGAGGTTTGGCCGGTCGCCGAAGGACGTGCAGGGCAAGGGCGGTTGAGCCCGCGACAGGGGAACGAAATGGCCAGCAAGACGCCCGCCACGGTCGACGACTACATCGCCGCCGCCCCGCCCGAGGCCCATGCGCACCTGCGGCGCCTGCGCGCGCTGCTGCGGCGCGTGGCACCCGAGGCCCAGGAGGCCATCAAGTGGGGCACGCCCTTCTTCATCGAGCCGCGCTTCCTGTTCGCCTTCTCGGCCCACAAGGCCCACCTGGGCTTCGCGCCCTCGGCCGCGGCGCTCGAGGCGTTCCGCAAGGAGCTGGCCGGGCACCAGACCACCAAGGAGCTGCTCAAGGTGCGCTACGACGAGCCGCTGCCCGAGGACCTGATCCGCCGCATCGCCGAGCACCGGCTGCGCGTGGTGAAGGCACGCGAGGACGATTCGTTCTGGTGAAGCGCGGGCCAGCCGGCCGGCGGCGAGAATGAAACGCAGAGCCCCAGCCAGGACACGAGATTGCACGACATCGATCGCCCGGACCCTTCGCCTCGCTTCGCCAACCCTTCCACCGCCGCATCGGCCCTCGCGGAGGCCGAAGCGCTCGTCGCGCGGCTGCTGCCGCTGAGCACGCCCGCCGACAGCGCCTCGCCCGACCTGCAGGAGCACCTGGCCTCGGCCTGGTTCCGGCAGGTCGAGGCACTGGACTCGCTCGGGCGCACGGCCGAGGTGGTGGCGGTGGCCGATGTGCTGTGCGCGCATTTCGAGCCCGGTGCGCGCGATGTGCTGGCGCCGGTGTTCGCACCGGTCGCGGCCTGGCCGTGGATCGCGCGTGCGCAGTGCGAGAAGGCCCGCGCGCTGGCTGCGACCGGCCACGCCGAGGCCGCGCTGGGCCTGCTGCGGGAAGTGCAGCGCCGCTTCGAGCAGGCGCAGTCGCTGGCGCTGCGCGAATGGATCGTCGCCGCGGGGCTCGAGGAGGCGAGGCTGCGCGCCGCCGGTGGCGCGACCTTCGCGCGGGTCGACATGGTGCGGCATTGCGAGGACCTGGCGCGGCGCTTCGGCGGCGACGACTGGCCCGCGACGCGCGTGCTCGTGGCTCGCGTGCGTGCCGCGCAGGCCCGGATGCTGGCGGAGCTCGACTACCACGAGGAGGCGCTGAAGCAATACGCGGCCCTGCATGACGACCTGCAAGCCGTCGACGAGCCCGCGCTGAAGGCGCAGGCCGCCGAAGCGTTGCATGCCCATGCACGCCTGCTCGAGACTCTGGGCCGCAACGAGGAAGCCCGTGCGCTGCTGCGCACCCTGATCGACGCCCATGCCGAGGCCGCCGAGCCGGACCGGCGCCAGACCCTCGCGCTGGCGCGGACCGACCTCGCGCTCGCCTTGCAGCGCGACCTGCTGCGCGGCGCGCAGGACGAGGACCTCGAGGAGCGCCTGCTCGCGGCCTGCGATGCCGTGCTGGACCCGCATGCGGACAGCGAAGACGCCACCGTGTTGCGTTGCGTGAACCGCATCCTGCGCGTCAAGGCGCAACTGCTGCGCGACCGCGAAGCCGAACCCGACGACGAGGACCGTGCCGACGAACTGGCCGAATGGCAGTGGTCGCGCTATGCCGGGCAGGCCGATGCGCAGGTCCGCAAGGAACTGCTGCTCGCGATGCTCGACCAGCTGGTGCCGCTCGACGACCCGGCGCGCGAGCTGGCCGGCTACCGCCGCCTGCTCGAACGCTTCGGCGACGACCGCAGCGCGTTGCTGCAGCCGCAGCTGGCACGCACGCGCCTGCTCGAGGCCTGGGCGCTGCGCGCGCTCGACCGTGGCGACGAGGCGCTGTCGGCGCTCTCGGAACTCGATGCGCTGCATGCCGAGTCCGCCGATGCCTACACGCGGCTGCAATGCGTGCACGGCCGCATCGAGCGCGCGCGGATCCTGGAGGCCCGTGGCGATGTCGAAGGCGCCCTGCGCGCGCTCGAAGGCTGGACCGAGGCCCGCGGCGCGGAGGACACGGCCCTGCGCCGCGCCATCGCGCGCGCCATGGACCTGCGCTGCGACATCCTGCGGGCGCGAGCGCCCGCCGCGCATCCGCGCCCGAACGGCAAGGACGAGGAGGGCCGCGCGATCGAGGTCGCCGTGACCGAGGCCGAACATCGTTTCGCCGCGGCGGTCGATGCGCTCGTCGCGCGCTTCGCGAAGGACCCCGCCGAGGACCTGCGCACGATCGCGGTGAAGGCGCAGTACGCGCTCGCGGCCCATTGGCGCGGGCGCCTGCAGTTCCAGCGCGCGGTCGATGCCTACGCGGCGCTGGTGCAGGCCTTCGCGGCCGACACCTGCGCCGAGGTCGAGGGCGTGGTCGCCAGCGCCTACCTCAACCAAGCCTATGCACTGATGATGCTGCTGGAGCGCGAGGCCGACGCGCTGCCGGTCTACGACGCACTGCTCGCGCGCTTTCCGAATGCCACCGGCGCGGCGATGCGCGACACGCTGGCCAAGGCCGCGGCCAGCCGGCTGACCTGCCTCAACCGGCTGCAGCGCCAGGGCGCGGCGGTGAACTACGGCGACCAGTACGAGGACCTGACGCTGGCGCAGCGCGATGCGATCGACGCCACCATCGAGCGCGGGCGCGTGCTGGCCGTGGAAGGCAAGCACCGCGAGGCCATCGCCTGCTACGACGAGGTGCTGCAGGCCCATGTCGAATCGCTGCACCCGGAGCTGCGGCGCCATTACCTCGACGCGATGGTGCGCAAGGGCTACAGCCTCGGCTGCCTGTCGCAGCGCGAGGCCGCGCTGGCGGTCAACGACGAGGTCATCGCGCGCTACGGCAACGAGCTCTCGACCTCGGCCGAGAAGGACGTCGCGCTCGCGATGTCGAACCGCGCGGTGCAGCTCGACAAGCTCGGCCGCCGCGCCGAGGAGCTGCAGACCTACGACGCGATCATCGTGCGCTGGGCCCGCTCCGACGTGGCCTACCTGCGCGAGCGCGTGGCCAATGCGCGCTATTGCAAGGCGATCACGATTGCCGACACCGACCTGGATGCCGCGCTCGCGCTCTACGGCCATGTGATCGACACCTGCCTGCGGGCGCCCGAGGTCGCGCTGCGCACCTATGCCGCGAAGTCCAGCGTCAACCGCGGCGTGCGCCTGCGCAAGGCCGGCCGCTACGAGGAGGCGGTGGCCTGCTGCGAGGCGCTGGTGGAGGCCTGCGGCGAAGAGGCCGACAAGGGCATCGCGGCCCAGGTCGTGAAGGCGCGCATCGGACTCGCGCGCAGCTATGGCCACGTGGGGCAGGTGGAGCGGCAGGTCGAGACGCTGGAACTGCTGCTGGCCTTGCCCGCCGGGAAGATCGACGAGGGCTTGCGCACCGAGTTGCGCGCGGAGTACCAGCAGCTGCGGCCGTCGCCGCTGGTCAAGGCGGCGCGGGCGCTGGGCGCGTTGTTCGCCCCGAAGAAATGAGCCACCACCGTTCGGGCCGAGCTCAGCCCGAACGGTGGGGGTATCGCATCAATCCCCGAACTCGCGCGTCGTGCGCGGCGCCTCGGCCGCCTGCTGCTCCAGCGACTGCCGGTACTTCACGCAGCCGCGCATGAACTGCGGCCAGGCCGGCACCGCGATCGCGGGCGGCGTCTTCTCGGGCAGCAGCGACCACAGGTCGGGGTGGTGCCAGCACAGGTCGTGGCCGGTGGCATCGCGATGGCGGCGCACGCCCTCGCGCAGCTTCCGGACCTCGGCGATCAGGTCATCGCGCGACAGGGTGTCCAGGTCTTCGTCCATGAACGGCTCCTTCCGGATGGGGGAGGCTTCAAGCTAGCAGAAGCTTCGCGCGGAAGGAATCGGACGGGAGGAGGGCGCTACTGCCGGATCTTGCCGGCGTTGCTGAGGATCGTGAGCTCGACGAAGCGCGTGCCGTTGCCGCCGGCGTTGGGGCCGAGGTCGACCACGTAGCCGCCGAAGTCGAAGTTCACCAGCGAGGCCAGCGCCGCGGCCATGCCTTCGCGCGTGGGCGTGCGCCCTTGCCGGCGCACCGCCTCGGCGATCACGCGGCCCGTGATGTAGCCCTCGAACATCGAGTAGCTGACCGGTACCTCCAATGTCTGCCCGGCCGTGGCCTCGATGAACTCGCGCGTCAGCTTGCTCGAGATGCGGAACGGGCTCGGCGTGACCTGCGCGATCACGATGCCCTGCATGTGCTGCTCCGACAGCCGCTGCGACAGCTGCTCCACGTCGACGCCCGAATGCGCGACCAGTTGCGCCGTGCCCTTGGGCGCCATGCGGTAGCGTTCGATGAAGGCCGCGGCGGCGCCGGTGCTGGTCAGCATCACGATGGCCTGCGGCGGCTCCTTGAGGAAGGCCTCGGCGGCGTCGCCCACCTTGGTGGTACCTGCCGGGTAGGAAGCCCGCACCACGATGCGCGACGACGAGGCCGCGGCGAGTTCGTCCATCAGCTTGAGCAGTTCGCCCGAGGCGGGCACGTCCTCGTAGAAGACGCCGAGCCGGTTGATGCCGATGGTGGCGAGGTGGCGCGTGATCTTGGTCAGCTCCTCGCGCAGGTCGGCGTGCATGTTGAACAGCAGCGGCGGCGGCGCGCGCAGCTCGGACGAGCGATAGCCCACCAGCGCGAGCCGCTCCTTCTCGAGCGTGCCCGAGGCCACGAGCGCCGCGATGTTGCGCGTGCCGAAGTAGCCCGCGAGCACCATCGGCCGGTTCTCCGCGACCAGGGCCTTGGTCAGCGCCACGGTCTGCTCGGGCTGGCCCAGGTCGTCCTTGCGCACCAGGCTCAGCGTGTGGCCGTTGACGCCGCCGGCCTTGTTGATCGCGTCGAAGCTCAGCTTGAGCCCGACCCCGAAGGCCCGCCCCTGCCGCGCCTCGAGCCCCGACATCGGGGCCACCTGCCCGACCACCACCTGCACCGCCGCGGCGGGCAGAGCCGCAACCGCCATCATGGCGGCCGCGAGCAGCGGACGCCAGAACGCCATCGATTTCATCTGTCTCTCTCCGTCTCCGGGCGGTGAACGCCCCTTCTTGCAAGGGCCGGATCTTGGTGTCCGGGCGGGGCGGAGGATAACGGAAAACGGTGAATCTGCGCGCGGGCCGTGGTGCGCCATCCCGGCGATATGATCTCGCGCGCTCGCAAGCGCATCGATGCAACCGTGTTGCTCGATCCATTCGATCACCAGGAGGGAGACAGGATGATGAAGACGCTCGTGTTGGCGGCCACGGCCGCATTGCTCGCCGGTTGCGGCACGACCTCGGGCAGGCTCGGTCCGTTGCCCGAGGTTCCGGATGCCTCGGTCGCCGCCAAGGTGGTGGTGGTCCGCATCAGCAGCATCGTCGGCGCGGCCAATGGCTACACGGTGGCGATGGATGGCAAGGACATCTTCGGCATCGGCTCCGGCGAGCACGCCGAATTCCAGGTGTCGCCCGGCGAGCACTACCTGGGGGTGAAATGCTTCGGCGGCTTCACGCCGACGTGGAAGGAGGACTCGCTGAAGTTCGACGCCGCGAAGGCATCGTCGAACTACTTCGTCGTCAGCCCCAGCATGACTTGCGCGGCGGTCAGAGGGGCCGACGAGGCGGAAGCGAAGAAGCTGCTGTCCGGCAGCAAGGCCGTCAACCTCGCGAATCCCGCCGGCCGATAGAGCGCCCGGGGGCGCGGCGAATCAATCGCTGCCGTCCTCGCGCGCCGCCATCCGCCCCGCTTCGCGATCGAAGGCCTCGTACTGCCCGTCGCAGAACAGTTCGCACAGCCGATCGAGCTCGCCGCGGTCGCGGGTCTCGAACACCGCGACGTCCTGCTCGAGCTTGCCCTTGCCGAAGAGGCCCTTGCGCGGACGCATCGCCACCGACTGCAGCTGGTACTCGCCGCGCCGGTCGGTGCCGTCGCCCAGCAGCGTGACCCACAGCTCGCGCTGGTCGGCCTCATTGCGCAGCACCAGCGCGGGCAGCGGGCCGTCCTGCTGCTCGTTCCATTCGCTGTGCTGCTGCTGCCACGGATGGGCATCGATCGCGGCCATGAAGCCGAGGAGGGTGGTCTCGCCCTGCGGGTGGGTCTGCTGGAAGTCGTCGCCGACCTTCTGGATTGCGTAGCTCAGCATGCGGTGGAGCGCCGGGTGCGCCCGTGTGGTGTCGATGACCGAGTGTGCCCAGCCGCGCGATGCGGGCGTGTCGGTCGCCGCCCCGTCTTCCTCAACCCGCGGCGGGGCGGGACAGCGGCCGCGGCGCGCGCGCGGCGCGGTGCTCCTGCAGCAGGGTCAGCATCACGGTCAGCGCCATGAAGACCACCGCGGCCCAGAAGACGCCGCTGAAATGGCCGCGGTCGAGCAGCCAGCCGAACAGCATCGGGCCGACCGCGCCGCCGATGTTGAAGCCGGTGGAGACGATGCCGAAGGCGCGGCCCTCGGCGCCGGGCGGTGCGGCGGCGCGTACGAGCATGTCGCGCGAGGGCGTGATCACGCCGGTCAGGAAGCCGGTGGCGCCCAGGCACAGCACAAGCGCGAGATCGGGCAGCCGGCCCCAGGCCGCGAGCGCCGCGAGCACGGCCGCGCCCGCGAACGCGACGGCCGCCACCAGGCCGTGGCGGCGCGTGCGGTCGGCCAGCGCGCCGCCGGCCAGCACGCCGAAGGCACTGGCGAACAGGAAGGCCGTGACCGCCGCATTGGCCCATGTGAGGTTCACGCCGTAGCCGCCGACCAGTGCCGACACCGAGAAGCTGCCGATCGAGTTCGTGCTGAGGCTCAGCAGCACGTAGAGCAGGGTCAGCGTGAGGATCGCGGGCGTGAGGATGCGAACGCCGGCACCGCCGCCGGCCGCGGTCTTCGGCTTGCTCGCGGGCCGTGCGGCAAGCGCCGGCTTCTCGCCCGCGAACAGGAAGACCCAGGCCAGCAGCCCCGCGAGGCCGGTGGCGGCGAAGGCCCAGCGCACGCCCAGCGTGCTGGCGATGCCCATCAGCAGGGCCGGCGCGATGGCGCCGCCGACGAAGCCCGCGAAGGTGTGGACCGAGAAGGCCTTGCCCATGCGCGCGCTGTCGATGCCGGCCGAGAGCATCGCGTAGTCGGCCGGGTGGTAGACGCCGTTGGCGATGCCCGCCAGCGCCATCGCGGTGAGCAGCCAGGCGTAGTGGCCCGAGAACGCGAGCGAGCCGAAGGCCGCGCTGCCCAGCAGCAGGCCGGCCATCAGCAGGCGCCGCGCGCCGAAGCGGTCGACCGCGAAGCCCAGCGGCGCCTGTACCAGCGCCGAGACCACGTTGAACACGCTGAGCGCGAGGCCGAGCTCGACGAAGCTCAGGCCCCACGCGCCGGGCAACACCGGCAGCAGCGCGGGCAGCGCCATGATGTGCAGGTGGCTGACGAGGTGGGCGGCGGAGACCTGCGCGAGCAGGCCGGTCTTGGGAAGGGGCATGGCCGGGGGCGTCGAAAGGACGGCGCATTGTGCGGCAAGCCCGCCGTCCGCGCTCGCCGCGCCCCGCTCAGGCAATCACTGCACCGCCACGAACTCCCCGCCCTTCACCTGCAGCAGCACGCCGCCATAGCTCGGGTTGCGCCCCGCATCCACGCTCCAGGTGCCGTTGCCCAGCACCATCGGCACCTTGTTGAGCTTCGCGAGCTCGTCGCGAATCTTCGTGCGGTCGGGGTTCGGGCCGGCGTTCTTCACCGCCTGCACCGCGACCTGGCCCAGCGCATAGCCCATGCCGGCCCAGTTGTCGGGCGCGGCCTTGTACTTGGCCTGGTAGGCCTTCACGAAGGCCTGGTTCATCGGCGAGGGATTGTTGGGCGAATAGTCCGACACGAAGTAGGTGCCCTCGACCGCCTTGCCGCCGGCCTTGATGAAGCCGGCCGAGCCCAGCGTCGACGGGCCGATGAACTTGACCTTCGACTCGAGCCCGGCCTGGCGGATCTGGAGGATCAGGTTGGCCGAGACCTCGGCCGGCGCGGCGATGAAGATGGCATCGGTGGGCGTGGTCGCGACCTTGGTCGCGAGCGCGAGGAAGTTGGAGTCGGAGGAGATGAACTTCTCGTCGGCCGCGATGGTGACGCCGGCCTTGGTGAAGTAGTCGGCCAGCGCGTTCTTCTGGCCGATGTAGCCGTCGCTGCTCTGGTCGTGCAGCAGCACCACGCGCTTCACGCCGAGCTTCTCCGAGGCCAGCTTGCCGAGGAAGCCCATGATGTCGGTCGGCGTGGCCTGGATCTTGAAGGCCCAGGGGCCGGTGGCGAGGATGCCGGGCGAGCTGCCGATGGCGAGGATCGGCAGCTTGAGGTCGTTGGCCACCGGCGCGCCGGCCAGCGCCTCGGCGCTGACCGTGGGGCCGAGGATCAGCATCACGTTGTCGCGCTTGCCGAACTGGTTGACGAGGTTGATGACCTGGCCCTTGTCGCCCGCGGTGTCGCCCTCGACGATCCTGAACTTGTTGCCGCCGGGCAGCCCCTGCGCGTTGGCTTCCTCCAGCGCCAGCTTCATGGCGTTCTGGATCGGCACGCCGCCGAAGGCGTAGGTGCCGGTCATGGCGTTGAACACGCCGACGGGAATCTCCTTGCCCTGCCCGAAGGCGAGGCCGCTGAAGGCGAGAAGCAGCGCGCCGGCGACGGCGGCTCTGCGATGCATGGTCATGGTGTGTCTCCAAGGGCGCGCGAAGGTGCGCGGTTTTTCTCAGGGGGCCATGGCAGTGTCTTCATGCATCCGGGTTGCGTCAGTCCCCATCACAGGGGACGGACCGACCCGAAGCGGCGCCGAAGCTATTCGGCCACCAGCTGCAGCGGCAGCACGTCGAGCGTGCGCAGCGTGTTGACCGGCCGCCAGCGCGATGCGCCCGCGGGTTCGATGCGCTGCACGCGCCGCACCAGCGCGCCGAGGATGCTCTCGGCCTCGAGCCGCGAGATCATCTGGCCGATGCACACGTGCGCGCCGACGCCGAAGGCGCGGTGCACGCCCGCGGTCTGGCGCGTGACGTCGAAGCGCGCCGGATCGGGCCACTGGCGCGGGTCGCGGTTGGCGGCGCCCATGTGGTAGCCGACCTTGGTGTCGGCGCGCAGCCGGACGCCGCCGAGCTCGACCTCGCCCGTGGTGGTGCGGAACATCACCTGCGCGGGCGACTCCAGGCGCAGCGCCTCCTCGAACGCGCCCTTGATGAGCGCCGGGTTGGCTTTCACGAGCGCGAACTGGTCGGGGTGCTCGGCCAGCAGCTTGAGCGTCGATCCGATGCCGGCGATGGTGGTGTCGACCCCGGCGCGGAAGAAGGAGCGCACGTGCAGCGGCGCCGTGCCCTTGTCGAAATGGCCCGCGTCCTCGGCCTCGTAGATCTTCTCGGCGAAGCCGCCGGGCAGCGTGTGCTCGCGCTGCAGCACCTGCTGGTACCAGTCCATGATCGGCGCGGCACGCTCGAGCGCTTGCGCCACGCGCGCGTTGTTCGGCCCGAGCTGGTTGAAGTTGAGCTCGCCCGTGAGCTTGATGCGCTCGGGCGGCACCGCGATGCCGAGCACGGCCGGGAACACCTCGAGCACGTAGGCCTCGGTGATGTCGGCCACGCCGTCGATGCGGCCGCGCGCCACCGCGGCCTCGGCGATCTCCTCGGCGCGCTGCGCGAACTTCTCCTTCCAGCTCTTCACGACCAGCGGCGACAGGATGCGCTGCAGCGCGGCGCGAACGCGCGTGTGCTCGGGCGGGTCGATCTCCGAGATCGGGCTGCGCGTGCGCCAGGCGCCGGGCTTGCGGATGTCGCTCATGCCCACGCCGCCCTCGACCGTGAAGCGCTCGAAGTCGCTCGCGACGATGCCGGCCTCGGCATGGCGCGTGACGGCGTAGTAGCCGTGCGGCGCGACGTAGACCGCGGGCGCCATCTCGCGCATGCGGTCGAACAGCGGATAGGGATCGGCGATGTTCGCGTCGGAGAACGGATCCTCGTCGAGGACCGGTGCGTCGGGGATCGACAGGGTGGCGGTGGCGTTCATGGGTCGGTCCTTTTCAATCCGCGCTCGGCAGCACGCGCACGGTCATGTCGGCGATGCGCCAGCCCTCGTCGGTGCGCCGGAAGCGCAGGTCGTACTTGCCGAACATCGCGATCTTGCCGGGACCATCGCGCCAGTCGGTGATCAGCGCGCGCGCATGGCCGTGGGCCTCGTCGGCGCCTGCGCCGGGCACGGCGTAGAAGTCGGTCATCTGGTGGTGCATGCGCTGCCTGAACTTCTTCTTCATCACCTCCTCCATCAGCGCGAGCAGATGGTCGCGGCCATGGATGGTTTCGGGCGGCAGGCCGCTGCCGCCCTGCGAGGCGGGTGGCGAGTTGGCGCGGGTCCAGCTGGCGTCCTCGGTGAACAGTTGGGCGAAGTCGGGGTCGCCGGCATCGGCCAGGTGGCCGTAGCGGGCGAACAGGGAACGGATCTCGAGCTCGTCCTCGACGGGCAGTTGCGGAAAGCGCATGGGGTCTCCAGGGTCGGCACAGTGCTGCGCCCAGTGTCCGCAGGCCCGCCGCGCGCGTCTGTCCCCATGCGGGGGACGGCGGCCCCGGGCGCACCCGTACCGTCGCAAGGGGACATACAACCAAGGGCCGCATTCCGATGATCGCCGCCATGCTGATGCAACAACTACTCAATGGCGTGGTCGTGGGCAGCGTCTATGCGCTGTTCGCGCTCGGGTTTACCCTTCTGTTCGGGGTCAACCACATCATGAACATGGCCCACGGCTCGGTGTTCATGTGGGGCGCGTTCGCGGGCCTGTACGCGGTCACGGTGCTCGACGCGCCGATCTATGTCGCCCTGCTGATCGGCATGCTCGCGGGCGGGCTGGTGTCGGTGGCGCTCGACCTGTTCGCGTTCCGGCCGCTGCGCCGCCGCGGCGCGCCGGAGTTCTCGGCCATCGTGTCATCGATCGGCGCCGACCTGGTGCTGCTCGCGCTTGCGCAGAAGCTGTCGAACACGGCCGTGATGCGCTTTCCCTTCGATGCCTTCCCGGTGGTCATCTACACCATCGGCGGCGTGCGCGTGCAGCTGCTGCAGCTGGTGATCGTGGCGCTGGTGGTGGCGATGGTGTTTGGCCTGGTCTGGTACCTCTACCGCACCGGCTTCGGCCAGCGCATCCGCTGCGTGGCCTATTCGGAGCAGACCTCGCGATTGCTGGGCATCAACCCCGGGCCGGTGAACATGCAGGTGTTCCTGATCTCGGGCGCGCTCGCGGGCATGGCCGGCGTGCTGATCGGGCTGGTCTTCAACTCGGTGCACTTCGCGATGGGCGAGCCGCTGCTGCTGCGCGCCTTCGTGATCATCATCCTCGGCGGGCTCGGCAGCATCCCGGGCGCGCTGATCGCGGGGCTCGCGATCGGCATCGTGCAGACGCTCGCGGTGGCCTACGTCTCCTCGGGCGTGGCGGAGGCGATCGTCTTCACCGCGCTGTTCGTCGTCATCCTGGTCCGGCCCACCGGCCTGTTCGGTCAATCGTCCGCCGCCATGCGGGTGCAACGCGCATGATGAACTTCTTCTACACCTACCAGTCGCTGTTCGACCACATTCTGGTCTACGCGATGCTCGCGATGAGCCAGTACGTCGTGCTGCGCGCGGGCGTGTTCTCGCTCGGCAGCGCGGGTTTCGCCGCCATCGGCGCCTATGGCTGCGCGCTGCTGGTGGTCAAGGCCGGCTGGCCGCCGCTGGCGGCGATCGCCGCGGGCACCGCGCTGGGCGGCGTGGCGAGCGCGGTGCTGGCCTTTCCGCTGTCGCGGCTGCGCGGCGTGTTCCAGGCGGTCGCCACCCTGGCCATGGTGCAGATCGTGCTGTCGGCCACGCAGAACTGGACCAGCGTCACCAACGGCGCGATCGGCATCAGCGGCATTCCGAAGGTGGCCGGCACCGGCGAGCTGCTGCTGATCGTGGTCGCGGTGGTGGTGCTGCTGGCCGCGATGGGCCGCCACAGCATCGGCCGCGCGATGGACGTGATCCGCGAGGACGAGACCGTGGCCGTGTCGCTCGGCATCTCGGTGCCTTACCACCAGCGCATCGCCTTCATCCTCTCGGGCCTGCTCGCGGGCCTGGGCGGCGCGCTGCAGGCTTCGAGCAGCTACGCCATCACGCCCGGCGAGTTCGGCTTCGGCATGCTGGTGGCGGTGCTCGCGATGGTGGTGCTCGGCGGGCGCACCTCGGTGTGGGGCGCGCTCGTGGGCGCGGCCATCCTCACCACCCTGCCCGAGCTGTTCCGCGTGTTCGCCGACTACCGCAACGTGGTGCAGGGCATCCTGCTGATGCTGGTGATCGTCTACCTGCCGCGCGGCGTGGCCGACACCGCGATCGCGCTGCTGCACGACCGCCGGCTGCGGCGCCAGGCGGGGCATGCATCGCGCGCGCCCGCGGCACCGGCGGTGCCCAAGGCACCCATCGTCAAGACATCGATCGAAGGAGGCGTGCGCCCATGACCGCGACCCTGGTTCTCGAAGGCGTGGCCCGCCATTTCGGCGGCGTGCCGGCCGTCGACGGCCTGAGCCTGCAGGTGCCGGCCGGCCAGATCACCGGCCTGATCGGCCCCAACGGCGCGGGCAAGACCACGGTGGTCAACCTGATCACCGGGCTGCTGCACCTCACGGCAGGCCGGGTGCTGCTCGAGGGCCGCGACGTGTCGCGCGACGAGGCGCCCGCGCTCGCGCGCGCCGGCGTGGCGCGCACCTTCCAGAACATCCGGCTGGTGCCCGACGCGAGCGTGCGCGAGAACGTGGTGGCGGGCTTCCATCGGCACGAGAAGTCCGGCCTGTGGGCCAACCTGTTGGGTTTGCCGTCGGCGCGCGCCGAGGCGCGCGAGCTCGATGCGCGCGCGATGGAGCTGCTCGAGCGCTTCGGCATGGCCGCGCTGGCCGAGCACCGCGCGGGCAGCCTCTCGTACGGCCATCAGCGGCGCATCGAGATGATGCGCGCGCTGGCCACCAGCCCGAAGCTGCTGCTGCTCGACGAGCCCGTGGCCGGCATGAATGATGCCGAGGCCGAGAGCCTCGCGGGCATCTTCCGCAACGTGGCTGCCAGCGGCGTGGCGGTGCTGTTGATCGAGCACAACATGCGCTTCGTCATGTCGCTGTGCTCGCACCTGTACGTGCTGGCCTCGGGCCGGCTGATCGCCGACGGCCTGCCCGAGGCGGTGGGACGCGACCCGAAGGTCGTCGAAGCCTATCTGGGGGCCTGAACCATGCTCGAGATCCGAAACCTCGACGTCCACTACCGCGGCATCCAGGCGCTGCGCGGCGTGAGCCTCCATGTGAAGCAGGGCGAGATCTTCGCGCTGATCGGCCCCAACGGCGCTGGCAAGTCGAGCCTGGTGAACGCGCTCTCGGGCCTCGTACCCACGGGCGGCGAGATCCGCTTCGAGGGCCAGCCGCTGGGCCGCATGCCCGCGCACCTGCGTTCGCGCGCCGGCATCATCCAGGTGCCCGAGGGCCGGCGCGTGATCGCGCCCTTGTCGGTGGCCGAGAACCTCGAACTCGGCCGCCAGGCCGCCGGCGTGCGCGGCAGCGACGCGCAGGACCTGGAGCGCGTGCATGCGCTGTTCCCGGTGCTCAAGGACCGGCGCCACCAGCTCTCGGGCTCGCTGTCGGGCGGCCAGCAGCAGATGCTCGCGATCGGCCGAGCGCTGATGGCGCGCCCGCGCGTGCTGATGCTCGACGAGCCCAGCCTCGGGCTTGCGCCCGTGATCATCAAGGAGGTGTTCCGCGCGCTGGTGCAGCTCAACCGCGAGGGCATGACCATCCTGCTGGTGGAGCAGAACGCGCGCCTCGCGCTGCAGACCGCGCACCGCGCCGCGGTGCTCGAGCAGGGGCGCATCGTGCACGAGGGCATGGCTTGCGATCTGGCGAACGATCCGGTGATTGCGGACCACTACTTCGGGCGCGCGGGATTGATCGCCTGATCGGCGCGCTCGGGGTCAGGCGGTGGTGATCGTCTTCGGCTCGAGGAACGCCTCTAGCCCGAACACCCCGAACTCCCGGCCGATCCCCGACTGCTTGACCCCGCCGAAGGGCGCGAGCAGGTCGGGTGCGATGCGGTTGACGAGCACGGTGCCGGCCTCGAGGCGCGCGGCGACGCGGCCGGCGCGTTGCGCATCGGAGGAGAACACGTAGGCCTGCAGTCCGTAGGGCGAGTCGTTGGCGATCGCGACGGCCTCGTCCTCACCCTCGTAGCTGAGCACCGACAGCACCGGCCCGAAGATCTCCTCGCGTGCGATGTCCATGTCGTTGCGCACATCGGCGAACACCGTGGGCCTGACGTACCAGCCGCGCGACAGCCCCTCGGGCCTGCCCTCGCCGCCGGCCACGAGCGTCGCGCCCTGTTCCCGGCCCCGCCGGATGAAGCGCTGGATGCGCTCGAACTGGGCCGCGTTCAGCAGCGGCCCGATGGCCGTGGCCGGATCGCGCGGATCGCCCACGCGCAACGCTGTTGCGATGGCGGCGATGCGCTCGATCGCTTCCCGCATGCGCGCACGCGGGATCAGCAGCCGCGTGCCCGCGACGCAGGCCTGGCCGTTGTTCATGAAGGCCGCGTTCAGCGCCAGCGGCAGCGCGCTCGCGAAGTCGGCGTCGTCGAGCACGATCGAGGCCGACTTGCCGGTGAGCGCGAGGCTCACGCGCTTCATGGTGTCGAGCGCGGCGCGCGCGATCAGCTTGCCCGTGGGTGTCGAGCCCGTGAACGAGAGCTTCGCGATGCCGGGATGGGTGGCGATCTCGTCGCCCACGTCGGCGCCGCGGCCGAGCAGCACATTGAACGCGCCCGCGGGCAGGTCCGCGTCGTGCAGCGCCTCGGTCACCACCTGGGCCTGGATCGGTCCCAGCTCGCTCGGCTTGATGACCGATGCGCAGCCCGCCGCGATCGCCGAGGCGAGCTTGCTGCAGACCGAGCCGGCGACGCTGTTCCAGGGCGCGATCAGCCCGGCCACGCCGACCGGTGCCATCGTCACCGTGGAGTCGCCCACGCGGCGCGTGAACTCGAAGGCCTCGAGCGTGCGCGCCGCGTTGGCGAAGCATTGCGAGGCGTAGTCGCTGACCCACTGGGCGCGCGCGAGCGGGCCGCCGTACTCCTCGATGGTCGCGTCGCGGATCGCGTCGGTGCGCGCGAGCACGGCGGTGCGCAGCCGCTCGAGCATCTCGATGCGCTCGGCCTTGCCGGTGGCGGCCAGCGCGGGCTGGGCGCGCTGCGCGGCCGCGATGGCGCGCTTCGCATCGTTGCGGTTGGCGAGCGTCGCGCTGCCGATGCGCTGTTCGGTCGCGGGGTTGGCGATCTCCACGACCTCGGTGCCCTGTACGGGCACGAAGGCGCCGTCGATGTAGGCCTTGTCGATGTTCCACATGGTGCTGACTCCTGACGGGTACCGCCGGATGGCGGGTCGAAGGCAGTCTAGGAATCCGCCATCGTTTTGAGAATCCGATCAAAATGAGATGACTCATCCAGAAAATCGGAACAATGCACAAGAGCGGCCTGATCGAACTCGAGGTGGTGCTGGCTGTCGCGCGGCGGCAGGGCTTTCGCGCCGCGGCGGTGGAGCTCGAGATGTCGACCACCGCCGTCAGCAATGCCGTGTCGAGCCTCGAGGCCCGGCTCGGCGCGCGGCTGTTCCATCGCACCACGCGCAGCGTCTCGCTGACCGAGGCCGGCCGGCAGTTCGTCGAGCAGATCCGCCCGGCCGTCACGAACATCCGCGATGCGATGGACAGCGTCGGCGAGCGCCGCGCCACGCTGGGGGGCACCCTGCGCATCAACAGCGCGCTGGGCGCTGCGCTGATGGTGTTCCGGCCCCTCGTGGCGGAGTTCCTGCGCCGTCATCCGGGCGTGACCGTCGACATCGTCACCGAGGGCCGCATGGTCGACATCGTCGCCGAGGGTTTCGACGCCGGCCTGCGCCTCGCGCCGCTGGTGCCGCGCGACATGGTGCGCGTGCCGCTCGGCGGCAGCCTGCGCATGGCCGTGGTGGCGTCGGCCGAGTACTTCGCGAACCGCCCCCGGCCCGAGGTGCCCGCCGACCTGATGCAACACGCCTGCATTCGCGCGCGCCTGCCGAGTGGCGTGCCCTCACCGTGGGAGTTCGCGAAGGGCGGCGAGCCGTTCACTGTCGATGTGCCGGGGCCGCTGGTGCTCGATGCGCCGATGCTGATGCTGGAGGCGGTGCGGCAAGGCGTGGGCGTGGCGCAGTTGGCCGAGTGGTATGTGGCGGAGGACCTCGCGAGTGGGCGGCTGGTGCGCGTGCTCGACGAGTGGACGGTGCCGGTGGCGGGGTTGTGCCTTTATTACGCGGGGCATCGGCATCTGCCGGCGGCGTTGCGGGCGCTGGTGGATTTGGTGCATGAGCTGCGGGTGGGTGAGGAGAAACGAAGTGGCGGGGCCGGCGTTGCGAAAGGAAAGCGCGGGAGCGGCAAGGCGAGATCGAAACGCGGTTGATTCTTTCGGGAGCCCCTGTGTGCGACTGCGCGCCCGCACCTTCCTTGCACTTCTGCCAAGTTTCTGCCGCGCCGCGGTTCCACCTGAGCGTGGCGCGCCTTCAGACGGAGGTCCATCGGGTTAGTCTTCACCTCACAAGAGCAGCGTGAGGGAGGGGGCGAAAGATGGCAAGTCGATGCGGCCTTGCATCGGTGGGTTGACATTTTTCGTCTATAAACGAAAATGAATGCCTATAGCGTCGAGCACTATCTGACGGCGGACGAACACCGCGATCCCTACCTGGACTGGTTGCAGCGCCTGCGTGACAACCAGGCGAAGGTGTCGGTGATTCGTCGTGTAGCCCGGATCGAGCTGGGCAATTTCGGCGATCACAAGTTTTGCCGCGATGGTGTCTGGGAATTGCGTATCGACCTGGGGCCAGGCTACCGGGTGTACTACGCCCTGTCCGGCCATCGCGTGGTGCTGCTGCTGTGCGGTGGCGACAAGCGGACTCAGGAGACGGACATCGCCAAAGCGGTGATTCACTGGCAGGACTGGCAACGGAGAGCGGACGATGAGAAGCAAGCCCCATGACGAAGCGATGGCCGAGCTGTATCGCAGCGATCCGGCCCTCGCGCTCGAGGTCATCAACACCATCCTGGCCGACGGCGATCAGGCCGAGCTGCTGATCGTGCTGCGCCAGATGACGCAGGCATTCGGCGGGGTGCAGGCCGTGGCCGAGCAGGCGCAGCTGAATCCGACCCAGCTCTATCGCACGTTGTCGCCGAAGGGCAATCCTGCGCTCAGCAGCCTGTCGGCCATTCTCAGGGCCATGGGACTGCGATTGGCGGTGCAGCCGCTGGCGGTGTCTACGCCGGCCAACTGAACTCGTACGGTCGGAGCGTCGTGGACGGCCCCACGGACGGCAAGTCGATGACCGGCCGAATGTTCAGTGCGGCCCATCCCCTTGCGATGCCAACGCCCGTTCGACAGCCGGCTTGGCATACGCCACGAATGCCGCCACCTCCCCCTGCCGCGCCGCCAGATCGTCCTCCGCCCGCCCCAGGTAAGCCTCCCTCGCCCGCGCGATCAATGGCCGCAACGCATCGGGCAGCCGTTCGATCACCCAAGCCGCAGCCGCATCCTTCGAAGCAATGCCACCGGTCGCGGCACTGAACCAGATGCGCGCCAGCGCGAGCACCACGTTGCGCTCGTCGCCGTCCCAGTCCGCAGGTTCGTTCCAGATGCCGATGGTGTCGTGCAGCGCCTGTGCGAAGTCGCTCGCGGGTACCGGATCGAACAGGGTCTCGGCGGCAGGGCCGATCAGCGGGACGCTGTGCTGCCTTGCCTTGGTCAGAAGGATCGCGAGGTCGCGGTCGAGCTCGGGCGCGTCGAAGACGCCAGCCTTCAACTGGTCGCGCAGCCATTCGCCGAACTGCAGTTCGCGCCGCGCCGGGTAGCGCCAGGGCAGCACCTCGTCGCGCACGACGATCGTCACTTCCAACGGGCGCAGCGCCGCGTCGGTGCCGGGCGAGGCCGACACCGAGAGCAGGTCGGTCATCAGCGCCTGCCGGGTCGCGGCCGTCAGCGGTGCGATCACGCAGACCAACAGGTCGATGTCGCTCTCGGGCTGGAGGCCGCCGTCGACGGCCGAGCCGAACAGGTGCAGCGATTCGAGGGTGCCGGCCAAGTGGCGTTCGAGCACGACGCGGGCGAGCGAGAGTTGCGGTGCGATGTCGATGGGGAGCCATGCGGTCATCGGGCTATTCGAACGTCGGCGCATCGCAGTTGCAATCGTGCACCTGCTGGCCCAAGGGGTTTTCGCCCCTCAGCGCAGCGCGATCAGCAGCAAGCCTGTAGCCGCCAGTGCCGCGGTCCAGCCGCATTTCAGCGCCCGCCCTTCGAACCACCGCGGATGCCGCACGATGCCGCGGCATACGCCGGTCGCGATCAACCCGGTGGCCAGCAGCATCGCCGCCGTGTGTACCGCGACCGCGGCGAGCGCCAGCGCCATCGAGCCCGATGCGGTGATGGCCCGCGCGGGGTCGCCGGTGAGGCACAGCGGCACGAGCGCGGGCACCAGCATGAGTCCGGCGCCGTGCGCGGTCGCCATCACGAAGGACCAGCCCGCGAGGCCTGCATGGCCGGCTCGCAAGCCGATGGTGGATCGACTGCTGCGAAACAACCGGTAAACCGCCGCGCCTAGAAGCACCGCACCAGCCAGCACCTGCACCAGCGCACGGTCCAGCCACAGCCCCTGCGCGACGACCAAGGCCACGATCGCGACCGATGCGAAATGCCCGACGGCGATCGGCAGCAGCGCGCGCCGTGCCCTGCCATCGTCACGTGCCTGCACGCCCCACGCCGCGGCAAACATCCAGCCATTGGCCGGACTCAGGCCATGGAAGGCGCCGAGTCCCGCGACGGCCAGCCAGGGCCAGAGCGCGGTCATGGAGCATGCCTCGCGTCGGGTCTCAGCCGCGCGATCCGCAGCACGCATGCGCCGCGGGCCGCGCCTCGTAGCGGTCGTGATGCCGCACCCACGCCATCGTGTGCTCGAGCCCTTCCTCGTCGCGCCCCTTGGGCACGAGGTCGATCAGCGGATAGGCGCCCATCATCACTTCCACGCCGCGGCCATAGCGCGAGTAGGTGTGGAACACCTGGCCCGACCCGTCCTTGTAGAACACGCTGATGCCCGGCGCCTCGGCCTGCGGAAAGGGCTGCATGGCGAAGTTGTAGTAGACCGAGCCGCTCGCGAATTCCTCGGGTGTGAAGCTGACATGGAAGTCGTGGTTGAAGTCGTTGCGCGCCGACGAGACCCACTTGAACCGCCAGCCCATGCGTTCGCGAAAGCGCTCGATCTCGGGCAGCGCATTGCGCGAGACCACGAGCAGCGTGACGTCGCGCGCGGCCAGGTGCGGAGCGGCGCCGTCGTTGTGGTCGGCCATGTACGAACAGCTCGGGCAGCCCTGTTCCCAGCCCGGCGCGAACATGAAGTGCTGTACCAGCAGTTGGCTGCGGCCCTCGAACAGGTCGGCCAGCGCGCGCGGGCCGTCGGGCGTGTCGAAGACGTAGTCCTTCTCGACACGCACCCAGGGCAGGGCGCGGCGTTCGCGCGCGATCTGGTCGCCCAGTCGCGTGAGTTCCTTCTCGCGTTCCAGCAGGGCGCGGCGCGCCTCGGTCCATTGCGTCCTGGAGACGACGGCGTGGTGCGCCGTGCCTGCTTCGGTGGTCGTTGCATTCATCGGATGCTCCTTGCGTGAGGTTCGGTGGATCAGTGCGCGGGCCGGCGCACCGCGCGGACCTTGCCGCTCGGGCCACCGCCGCAGTAGAAGAGGCCGGCACCATCGGACTCGAGCCCGCTGACACCGGTGCCGCGCGGCATCTCGAGCCGCTCGAGCACCTCGCCGCTGCGCGGGTCGATGCGGCGGATGTCGCTCTCCTCGGCCTCCCAGGTGCCGTGCCACAGCTCGCCGTCGACCCAGGTCACGCCGGTCACGAAGCGGTTGCACTCGATGGTGCGGCGCACGGCGCCGGTCGCGGGATCGATCTCGTGGATCTTGCGGTCGCGGTACTGGCCCACCCACAGGCTGCCCTCGGCCCAGGTGAGGCCCGAGTCGCTGCCCTGGCCGGGCGCGGGGATCGAGGCCAGCACCTGGCCGGTGGCGGGATCGATCTTGTCGATGCGGGCCTCGGCGATCTGGTAGAAATGCGTGCCGTCGAAGGCCGTGCCGGCATCGCAGGTGCGGTCCAGCGCCTTGGTGGTCTCGCCGCTGTCGGGGTCGAAGGCCACCAGCTTCTCGCCGGTGGCGGCCCAGACGCGCTGGCCGTCGTGGGTCACGCCGTGCACCTGGGTGGCGCCCGCGAAGGGCCCGTACTCGCGCACGATCTCGGCCGCCCGGGCCCTGGAACTGTCGTGGATGGTCTTGGCTGTCATGGTTGGCTCCTTGGGAGGGCACCGGACATCGGCGCCTTGGAGACAACTCTATGCAATCGCGAGCGTGGAGGGGAGTAACAAGATCGTCGTGAAACCGGCCAGCGGCGGCGCCAGCCAGCGGCGCGCGCGGGTCTGGCCGATGGCGCGCACGCGGCCCTCGGCCTCGAGATCGGCCAGCGCGCGCTGCACGGTGCGCTGGCTGGCGTCGAGCGCGAGTGCCAGCGCCGAGGTCGACCAGGCGGCGCCGTCGGACAGCAGCGCGAGCAGCGCGGCTTGCTCGCCGGCGATCGGCGGCGCCAGCACCGAGACGGGCCGCTCGTCGTGCGGCCGCAGCACGAAGCCGCGCGCGCTGGCCTCGATGCGCGCCAGCGGCTTGACGAGCGCGCGCAGCCGGCCGATCTCGACGCGCAGACGCGCGCGGTGGGTCTCGTCGGGGTCGCGCGTGCGGAACACCTGCGCGATCAAGGCTTCGCGATCGACGTCGCCGGGCCAGGCCTCGGCCAGCGCGAGGGCGAGCGCGAACAGCACCGGCCGGCGCGCCAGCGCGCGCCACGTCGTGCCCGCGCCCACGGCGCGGCGGCAGGCATCGACCACCAGCGTGCCCGAGTCGAGCAGCGCCTCGACCTCGTCGAGCTGCAGCATCCGTTCGCCACCGGCAAAGCGTTGCCGCGCGGCGGGCCGGTCGAGCGCGGCGCGCGTGTCGACCACCTCGGCCAGCAGGGCCGGCACGCCCGCATGCTCGGCGGCGATGCGCGCACGGGCCAGGGCTTCGCGCGCGGGTGCGGTGCGCAGGGAACGCAGCGCCAGCTCGGCGGTGGCGAGCTCGGCCACGGCCGCGAGCGAAGCCGGCAGGCCCTGGCCGTCGAGATGGTCCAGCGCGTCGCGCGCCTCGTCGAGCCGGCCGAGCAGCAGCGATCGCCGCGCCGCGATCAGCCAGGCCTGCAGCGCGTTGGCGGGATCGGCATGCGCCTCGAGCGTGGCGGCCGCCGCCAGCAGCGCGCGCGGCGAGCCGCCGAGGTCGCGCATCGCCAGCGCCACCTCGGCCTCGGCGACCACGCAGCGCGCGCGTGCCAGCGCCTCGTGAGCGCCGAAACCACGCGCGGCGCGCCGCAGCAGTTCGCGGGCGCGCGCATGGTCGCCGAGCTGGGCCATGGCGATGCCGCGCAGCGCCAGCGCCGGCGGATCGTCGCGCAGCGCGACCCGCTTGAGCGCGCCGAGCGCATCGCCCGCGGCCAGCGCGCGCGCGGCGGCGGCGATCAGGGAGTCCATCGAAGCGGCGCCGCTATTCGATCCAGGTCCGCGCGCCCACGCCCTGGTACTGGCGCCGGTAGGCCGAGGGCGTGGTGCCCACCACCTGCCGGAACCGGCGCGCGAAGTGGGCCGGTTCGGCGAAGCCCGTGCTCTCGCCGATCTCGGCCGCCGAGGTCGAGGTGAAGACCAGCAGCGTCTTGGCGCGGTCGATGCGCCGTTCGGTCACGATCTCGAGGAAGGTCTTGCCGGTCTCGCTCTTGAGCAGGTGCGCCAGGTGGGTGGCCGACACGTGGCTGGCCTGCGCCGCGTCGCCCAGGGTCAGTTCCTGCGCCAGGTTCTGCGTGATGTAGCGGATGCAGCGCAGCACCGCCTGCTTGTACGACTGCAGCACCAGGCCCTGGGCCTCGCAATGGCGGAAGTCCTCGCCGTAGCGCCGCCACACCATGCCGATCAGGTTGAGCAGGTGGCCGCGGATCAGCAGGTGGCTGGCCGTGTCCTCGCCCGAGGGCCGCTGCGCCTCCTGCGTCATGCGCTCGCACAGCGCCTGCAGCGCTTCGGTCTCGGCCGCGTCGAAGCGGAAGTCCAGGCAGTGCTGGAAGCGGAACGGCGCGAGCTCGGGCGCGCGCGCCAGCGGCACCTCCGACAGTTCGAACACGTCGAGGTCGAGCGAGGGCAGCAGGTAGTCCTTGCTGATGTTGATGATGTGGAACACGCCGTCGGGCGCGTTCGGGATGTAGTGGACCAGGAAGGGCAGCACGAAGCTCACCGTGCCCGGACCGATCGGGCGCTGGCCGCCGCCGATGTAGTGCGTGGTCTCGCCGCGCGTGTTGACGTAGATCTGGAAGTACTCGTGCCGGTGCGGCACCGGGTTCGGCAGGATGTTGGTCTGGTCGTGGATGCCGAAGTAGGCGCGCTGTGCCCGCGTGGCCATGGTGTAGTTGCCGATGGCGGGGCGTGCGGCACCGGAGCGCGGCAGGGGCGGGTCGATGAGGGAGGGCGCTGGTTGCATGGCGGGCCTGGCACGAGGAATCGCAAGGATTGCATATCTTTGCGCAAGCCTGTGCGTTGAGGCCGAAGGGCCTCGTTCCTAGACTCTAGCCACTCCTTCCACAACCTTCCAGAGAGACAAACCGCAATGTCCCCCAGCCCAGCGCCCGGCGCCGCCGACGCCCTCCAGGTCGCCCCCATCTCCATCGACATCGTCGGCAGCGACCGGCAGTTCCCCGTGCGCCGCGTCTACTGCGTGGGCCGCAACTACCTGGCCCACATCCGCGAGATGAAGGAGGGCGACGAGCGCGATCCGCCGTTTTTCTTCCAGAAGCCGGCCGATGCGGTGGTGACCGATGGCCGCGTGCCCTATCCGGCGCTGACCGAGGACTTCCAGTTCGAGTTCGAGCTGGTGGTGGCGATCGGCAGCGAGGCATCGAACGTCTCGCCCGACACCGCGCTCGACCATGTGTTCGGCTACGCGGCCGGCCTCGACATGACGCGCCGCGATCGCCAGCGCGAGTGCAACAAGCGCGGCCTGCCGTGGGAGCAGGGCAAGTCCTTCGACCATTCGGCGCCCTGCGGCCCGATCCACCCGGTGGCGCGCGTCGGCCACATCCGCTCGGGCGCGCTGAACCTCGCGGTCAACGGCAGCGTGCGGCAGGATTCGGTGCTCGAGAAGATGATCTGGAACGTGCACGAGATCGTCAGCGAGCTGTCGAAGCAGTACCGCCTGCTGCCCGGCGACCTGATCTTCACCGGCACGCCCGAGGGCGTGGGCCCGGTGCAGCGCGGCGACCGGCTCACGGGCCGCATCGAGGGGCTCGCGCCGCTGCAGGTCGAGATCGTCTGAACGCACAAGGCCAAGGAGACACCGCATGAAACCGCTCGAACGCATCGCCTATTCGGCCATCGCCGACCGTCCTGCCCGCCGGCTGCCCGGCGGCAAGCGGCTCGCCGTCTGGGTCATCGTCAACGTCGAGGAATGGAACATCGACGAGACCATGCCGCGCACCGTGCTGACGCCGCCGGCCGGCGGCTCGCCCATGCCCGACATCCCGAACTGGGCCTGGCACGAGTACGGCAACCGCGTCGGCTTCTGGCGCATGCTCGAGGCGATCGACGCGCTCGGCATTCCCGCCACGCTCGCCATCAACGGCTCGGCCATCGGGGCCTACGAGCCGATCGCCCGGGCGGCGAAGGCGCGCGATTGGGAGTTCATCGGCCACGGCTTCGGCCAGCGCAACATGCAGAAGGTGCCCGACGAGGCCGAGGACATCGCCAAAACCACCGAGGCGATCCGCGCCTACACCGGCAAGCGGCCGCGCGGCTGGCTCGGCCCGGGCCTCACCGAGACCTGGCACACGCCCGACATCCTGGCCGAGCAGGGCTACGAGTACGTCTGCGACTGGGTGCTCGACGACCAGCCGGTGGAGCTGAAGACGCGCAACGGCGGCCACATCGTCAACGTGCCCTACACGCAGGAATGCAACGACGTGGCGATGATGCTGATCCAGCACCACAAGGCCAGCGAGTACCGCGACCGCGCCATCGACCAGTTCGAGCAGCTCTACGCCGACGCCAGGGATTCGGCGCGCGTGATGGCGCTGGTGGTGCATCCGTACATCATGGGCGCGCCGCACCGGCTGCGCTATTTCCGCGAGGCGCTGGCGCACATCCGCGAGCGCGAGGACGTCGGCTTCTTCACCGGCGAGCAGATCCTCGACTGGCATCTCGCGACGCGCAACGCCGCTTGAGACTTGCCCTCGGCGCGCGGCGCCGGGGCTCCCTTTCCCAGAACAAGAGTCTCGCCCCGGCGAGAAGGAGACAGACCGTGCATTCCACCACCTCGGCCCTGCCGCTGGCCGGCGACGCGCGCCGCGAGGCGCCCATCAGCGGCCTCGAGATCGCCATGTTCCTGGTGCTGCTCGCGTCCTACGCGCTCAATGCGATGGACCGGCAGATCTTTCCGCTGATCGCGGCCGACGTGCGCCGCGAGTTCGGCTTCGGGCTGGCCGACACCGGCCTGCTGTCGACCATCTTCACGCTCGGCATGGCGGTGGCCGGCGTGCCCACCGGCTACCTGCTGGCGCGGCTGTCGCGCAAGACCGTGCTGCAGATCGGCATCGCCATCTTCTCGCTGGGCACGCTGCTCACGGCCTACTCGCACGGCTTCGCCGACATGATCGCCTACCGCGCGGCCACCGGCATCGGCGAGGCGATGCAGCTCACGGTGGTGATCGCGATCGCGGCCAGCCATTTCGCGCGCTACCGCGCCACGGCCGTGGGCGCGATCAACTTCTCGTTCGGCATCGGCGCGATCGTCGGACCGCTGCTCGGCGGCCACCTGATCGGCGCCGAGCGCGACTGGCGGCTGCCGCTGGTGGTGTTCGGTGTGGCGGGCTTCGCGGCCATGGCGCTGATCGCGCTCACCGTGGGCCGGCGCATGACCGAGAACGTGGCCGCGGCCGACACGCGCGCCGACCAGCGCGGCGCCGAGCGCATGTGGAACCGCAACACCGTGCTGCTGACCGCGATGAGCGTGATCGGCGGCCTGTGCATCTACGGCTACCTCGGCATGTACCCGACCTTCCTGCGCGAGCACCTGCACTACACGCCGGCCGACACCGGCCGCGTCATGAGCATCTTCGGCTTCGGCGTGTTCGCCTCCATCTTCGGCGGCTGGCTCGGCGACCGCTTCCATCCCAAGCTGGTGCTGTCGCTGAGCTTCGTCGGCACCGGGCTGCTGGGCTTCCTGCTGTTCTCGGGCCCCACCGGCATCTGGGTGCAGTCCGCGCTGTCCTTCGCCTGGGGCCTGGTGGTCAGCGGCGTGCTCTACGTGAACCTGGCCGGCTACCACATCAAGGCCGTGCGCGCCGCGCTCACCAACCGCGCCACCGGCGTGTTCGTCACCACGCTCTACGGCGCCGGTGCCTTCGCGGGCTACATCATCGGCGCCATCGCCGCGCGCCTGGGCTGGGGCTCGGCCGGGTTGCTGCAGATCACGCTGCTGGCGGCGCTGGGCGTGGTGCTGACGGCGTTGCTGCGCACCGACCGCATGTCGCTGCCGGCGCGCAAGCCGTGACCACGGTGTTCGAATGGGCGCTGCTCGGCGGCGCCGCGGCGCTGGCCGGCGCGCTCAACGCCGTGGCGGGTGGCGGCAGCTTCCTCACCTTGCCGGCGCTGGCGCTGGTCGGCGTGCCGCTGGTGTCGGCCAATGCCACCGGCACCGCGGCGCTGTTGCCGGGCTACCTGGCCGGGGCCTGGGCGCTGCGGCGCGAGCTCGCGGGGCCGATGTCGCCCTCGCTGCTTCGGCTGGGCGTGCTCTCGGTGCTCGGCGGCGCGGCGGGTGCGGCGCTGCTGCTGTCGACCTCGAACCAGGCCTTCGGCCGCATCGTGCCCTGGCTGCTGCTGGCCGCGACGCTGCTGTTCGCGATCGGGCCTGCGCTGGTGCGTCGGCGGACCGCGGCCGCCACGCCGGGGCGCGCCTGGCTCGCCGACCTGGGCATCGTGGCGGTCGCGGTCTACGGCGGCTACTTCAACGGCGGCCTCGGCATCCTGCTGCTCGCGGTGCTCGGCGCGCTCGGGCATGCGGACATGGGCCGCATGAACGGCATCAAGAACTTCGTCTCGGCCATCCTCACGCTGATGGCGGTCGCGATCTACGCGGCCAGCGGCGCGATCGTCTGGACCCACGCGCTGTGGATGGCGCTCGGCGCCACGGCCGGCGGCTATGCGGGCGGCACGGCCGCGCGGCGGCTGCGGCCGGAGCTGGTGCGTGGGTTCGTGGTGTTGACGGGGCTCGCGATGACCGGGGCCTTCTTTCTCAACGCGCGCTGAGGCGCGCGATCCTTTTCCTCACTTCCTCACCGGGACAGCCCATGCAAACCAGCAAGAGAGACTTCATCCGCCTGGCCGGCGCCCTGGCGGTGGCCGCCACCGGCGCGCCAGCGCTCGCCACTCCGGCCCGGGCCAGCCGCGGCAGCTACCTGATCCGCAACGGCGCGGTGATCACGGTCGACCGCGCCACCGGCACCCTGCCGCGCGCCGATGTGCTGGTGCGCGACGGCACCATCGAGAAGGTGGGCCGCGGCCTGCGCGCGCCGGGCGTCGAGGTGATCGACGCCACCGACCGCATCGTGATGCCGGGCTTCGTCAATTCCCACTACCACCTGTGGAGCGCGATCGGCCGCAGCTTCACGGCGCGCGACGGCTTCTCCTACTACCCGGCCAAGGGCGCGACCTCCACGCTCTACACGCCCGAGGACTTCTACAACAGCGTGCTGCTGGGCTGCGCCGAGCTGGCCCATGGCGGGACCACCACCGTGCACAACTGGTCGCACAACACGCGCTCGCCGGCCCATGCCGACGCCGAGCTGCGCGCGCACCGGCAGTCGCTGCTGCGCGCACGCTATTCCTACGGCCACGTCGACCAGATGCCGGCCGATGAACTCAACCGCTACGAGGACCTGGCGCGCGTGCGGCGCGACTGGTTCTCCGAACGCTCGCCGCTGGCCGGCCTGGTGCACCTGGGTCTGAACCTGCGCGGCCCGCAGCAGAGCACCGAGGCCGTCTTCCACGAGGAGATGAAGTTCGCCAAGGCCAGCGGGCTGCCGGTCGCGATCCATGCGCCGCAGGAGGCGCCCAACAACGTCGATGCGCTCGACTACGAGCGGCGCGGCTACCTCGGGCCCGATTTCATGATCGCCCACTACGTGCCCGCGAGCCCGGCCGACCTCGCGGCGCTGGCGCGCACCAGGACGCCGCTGAGCTTCGCCACCCATTCCGAGCTGCGCCTGAGCGGTACCGGCGACGCGCGCGCCGCGCTGTTCGCGATGCGCGCGGCGGGCCTCGCGGTCTCGCTGTCGAGCGACGCCACCTCGATCGCGCCGCCCGACATGTTCGAGGCGATGCGCTTCACATGGAACCTCGGCGTGCCCTGGGCCGGCACGCCGAGCGCGGGCGCGAAGCCGGTGGGCGTGCACGAGGTGATCGAGATGGCGACGATCAACGGCGCCATCGCGCTGGGGCTCGGCAATGTCACGGGCTCGATCGTCGAGGGCAAGCGTGCCGACATCATCCTGGTGCGCACCGATGACCTCAACATCGGCCCGGTGGGCAACACCGAGACCGCGATCGTGCAGAGCGGCAGCGCCGCCAACGTCGAGACCGTGATGGTCGACGGCCGCATCGTCAAGCGCGGCGGCCGTCTGGTGGCCTACGACACTCCGGCCATCATGCGTCGCGCACGCCAGTCGGCCGAGCGGATTCGCGCGGCGGCGGGGGCGGCCCTGCAGTCCTGAACACAGCGCCCGCCCATTTCAGACCGCCGCACCGGCCTGCGAGGCGACGGCCTGGTCTTCCTTGGCGCCTGGCAGCGCCAGCAACTCTCGCTTGGCGACAGCCAGCACTTCATCGGAGCGCTTCGGATCGGTGATCACGCGCGACACGATCACCGCACCGATCATCGCGGCAACGGTGGGCGCGGCGATCGTACTCATCGACTTCTTCGTGGCGCAGGAAAGCAAGATCCTGCTGCCTGCCGCGTCCGAGCTTGGATCGTTGCGAGCACGCCACTGAGCGGAAAACGGCAGGAACGACTCTGAGATGATGTCGAGGGGGTCACACCCCTTGAAGCTGATGACGAATGTCAGCGCATATAAGAACCTGAGGAGCTCCAATGTCGAAGAATGGAAAAGGGCGGGTCGCCCTTTCGGTTTGTCTTGCCCTGTCGATTTCTGCGTGTGGAGGTGGAGGAGGCGGCGGTGGAGGGTTTCCCGTACTGCCCGTGACGACGCCACCCACGTCGGGCTCGGATACGCCACAGGCGGAGACGCCGGTCGATCCGCCGAAGCCTCCCATGGCGACGACGCGCTACACCTTTGCGTTGGGAGATGCCGGGCTCGCCGGCCTGGATCCGCTTTTGACGGAGCTCCAGACTCCCAAGTTTTCGGGGCAGAGACTTTTCTATCTGCTTCCGATTTCCAGCGCGGGCGGGGCGCTCCGAGGGGTGTATTGGGGTGTAGAAAAAACCGAATATGTTCATCGCCTGGCTCCCGCATCCGACGCCGTGGACCTTTCCAGGCTGCAGGCCCTCGGTGCAGAAGGCTACAAGCTCAACTCGATGGCAAGGCTCCTTCTTGAGCCCGGAGCGGGCCGTGTCCTCTTCAGCAAGGACACCGCGGCGAACATCAAGTACGAATACGCCGATGCAGGTGCATTTCCGATGAAGGACTCGGACAAGCCGGAATTCCTGGCGTCCTTGAACAAGATGGGAAGCGATGGATATTGCAATGTCGAGGTCGGGATCGATACGACAGGTGGCACGCCACAGATACGTGCACGGGTCGTGCGCGAACAACCGACGACTGCTCGCTGTTCCTTCACATTGAACCCCGTTGCAAAGACCTATGAGGAGCGCGTTTCCCAGGGAAACCGGCTAGGCGCTGACGGCAAGATCTTCTTGACGGACATTCCCACCGCGACGACGGAGAGCTTGTACGTTCAAGACACGGCTCAGAAGACGGTGTTCAAGCATCACCTGACGAAGCTGGATCTGAAGGGTGGCGCGGCGATCGGTTTGAGCGATCCCGAATACCAGAAGGCATTCGTTGCCCTGTTGAACGAGGAGGGAAGCAAGGGCGCGTTTCCCAGCAACATTGGCGTGGAGGAGACTCGGAGCAATCTTGTTTTCACTACCGCCTACGATTGCACCGGCCTGCTCTGCCATTACTGAAATAAGCGCCCGCCTACAAGTGCCGTGCTCCGGCACTGACGGGTTCCCACCCGCCCGGCCCCCACCATCGGTCCCCATGCGCCGGGCCTGTTGCCCGGCAAGCACCAGGAGCCGCACATGACGAAAAAAATAGGATCGCTGGCAGCCGGTGCTGCCCTGTTGGGATCGTTCTTCCTCGCGATCCTCGCGCCCATGGCGTGGGCGGTGGAGAAGGACGATGCCGCCGGCGCCACGGTCATCCAGACCGCCGCGCCGGCCTGCGAGGCCACGGCCGCGCACGACGGCGTCTTCACCAAGACCTGCCTCAAGTAGCCGTCATTCGGCCTTGATGCCGCGCTCGCGCACCACGCGGCCCCACTTGGCGGTCTCGGACTGGATGTACTGGGTGAACTGCTCGGGCGTGCCGCCCACCGGGTCGATGCCCGCCTCGCCGAGCTTGCGCCGGATCTCGGCCGGCGCGATGGCTTTGAGATAGGCCGCCTGCAGCGCCTGCACCACGGCGTCGGGCGTGCCGGTGCGCACGGTGAAGCCCTGCCAGCCCTCGACCTCGAAACCCTTCACGCCCTGCTCGGCCACGGTCGGCACCTCGGGATAGGCCGCGATGCGCTTGGCGCCGGCGGCGGCGATCGGGCGCAGCCGGCCCGACTCGATGTGCGGCCGCGCGGTGGCGCGGTCGAGGAACATCAAACCCACCTGGCCGCCCAGCAGGTCCTGCACCGCGGGGCCGCCGCCCTTGTAGGTGATGGCCACCAGCTTCATGCGGGTCTCGCGCGCCAGCAGTTCGGTGGCGAGATGGTGCGTGGTGCCCACGCTCGGCGAGGCGTAGTTCAGGCCTTCTGGGGTGCGCGCCGCCAGCGCGATCAGTTCCTGCAGGTTGCGCACCGGCAGCGTGTTTGGATTGACCACCAACAGGAAGTCGAACTTCGCCGTCATGGTCACGGTGCGCAGGTCCCTGAGCGGGTCGTACGACAGCTTGTCGAACATCGCGGGGTTGACCGCGTAGGTGGTCATGTCGCCGAGCAGGAAGGTGTGGCCGTCGGGCGCGAGCTGCTTGGCCACGGCGGTCGCGCCGATGATGCCGGAGGCGCCCGGGCGGTTGTCCACGATCACCGGCTGGCCCAGCACCTCGCCCATGCCGGGGGCGACCAGGCGCGCGAAGAAGTCGGTGCCGCCGCCGGCCGGGTAGGGCACGATCAGGCGGATCGGCTGGCTGGGCCAGTTGCCTTGGGCAGCGGCGCCGAAGGCCGCGGGGGCCAGGGCGCCGGTGGCCAGGAGCGAAAGCAGGGTGCGTCGTTGCATGGTGGCTGTCTCCTCGTTCGTTGGAATGTCAGGCCGCGAGATCGCGCTGCAGGATCTTCGCGAAGGCCGCCGCGAGCTGGCCGTGCGCGCTGTCGCCGCGGCCCATGGCGCGCCAGGCCACGTGCTGGTCGGGCCGCACCAGGATCGCGCCGTCCGACGAGACGCCGCGCAGGCAGCGCCAGGTGCCCTCGAGGTCACGCACCGCGGCCGTGTCGTGGATCTCGACGATGTCCACCGGCAGGCCGGCACCATGCGCCAGCGTGGCCGCGGCATCGGCCCAGGCCGAGCCCTGGCGGCCGGTCAGCAGCGTGAAGCGGCCCGGGCGCACCAGGTCGAGCGTGGAGATCTTCTTCCCGTCGCGCTCGAGCCAGGCATGCGGCAGCCGGTGGCCGGGCCGCGTGGTGGGCACGTAGGTCTGGCCCAGCGGATCGCGCTCGGGCGTGGGCGTGCCGTCGGGCATCACCGCGCCGAGCTCGTAGTGGTAGCCGAGCTCGATGTCGTGCGCCTGCCATTCCATGCGCTGCACTTCCATGATCTGCGCGAGGCGCGCGCGCCGCGTGCGGCCCTCGGCGTCGTCGGCGAAGTAGCGGCGGAAGTTCGCCTGGCTCAGCTCGGCGTTGCCGCGCACCAGGCCGATGCCGGCATCGGTGAGCTGGTGGTTCTGGAAGGTCATCAGCGCCCACTGGATGTTGAACGCGGCCACCGGGCGGCGCTCGGCCTCGTAGCTGTCGAGCAGGCTGTCGTGCGCCTCGCCCTTCAACACGGCCGCGAGCTTCCAGGCCAGGTTGTGCGCGTCCTGGATCGCCGAGTTCAGGCCCAGGCCGGTGGTCGGCGGATGGCGGTGCGCGGCATCGCCCGCGAGCAGCGCGCGGCCCCAGCGGTAGCGGTCGACCAGCACGCCCTCGACCGTCCAGTGGCCGATGCCGATGATGTCGGGATGCAGGTCGGGGATCTTGAGCAGCTCGCGCATGCGCGGCAGCAGCGACGACTCCTCGAAGCGCGAGGGATCGTCGGGCCGGAAGCTGAAGTGGAACATCCACTCCTCGGAATGCCGGCCGAAGCGCGTGGGCCCGAGCTGGCCCAGCACGCCGCTGGCCCAGGAGCCGCCCTCGGGGTTGACGAACCAGGTGGTCATCGAGTGGTCGTCGTCCCAGTACTTCGAGAGGTCGGCGCGGAAGTAGACCGTGACCATGTGCGCGAGGTCGGTCGCGCCGCTCATCGCCGCGCCCAGTGCCGGGCCCACGGTCTTGCCGCCGTCGGCGCCGATCAGGTACTTCGCGCGCACGCGGTATTCCTCGCCGCTGTCGCGATCGAGCACGCGCGCGGTCACGCCGTTGTCGTCCTGCTCGAAGGACTGCAGCTGGTGGTGGTAGCGCACCTGCGCGTTCGCCTCGGCCGAGGCCAGCTCGCGCAGCAGCGGCTCCATGCGCACCTGCGGGTAGAGCGTGGATTCGCAGGGGCTGTCCTTCGCATAGTGCTGCGCGAGCGAGCCGCCGCCGAAGGATTCGATGCGGTAGAAGGTGCGGCGGTCGAGCTCGCCGTCGCCGGCCAGCGTGGTGCACCAGCGGATGTGAGAGATGTGGGCCAGCGGCATCGAGCGTTCGTAGACGCGCTCGGCCACCTCGAACTGGCGCAGCAGCTCCATGGTGCGCTGGCTGATGTAACGCGCCTTGGGCAGCCGGCCCGGCGCCGGATGGCGTTCGATCAGCAGGCTGGCGATGCCCTGGCGCGAGAGGAACAGCGAGGCCGCGAGGCCGCAGCCTCCGCCGCCGACGATGAGAATGGGAACGTCGATGTCTTGCATGGTCATTTCTGGAGCGTGGGATCGGGGCAGGAGGTGCGGGCCGTGATGCGCGCGAACAGCGCGCGGTGGCCCTGCGTCATCGCGGCATCGGTGTCGCCGCGCTGGCGCGCCAGCGCCTCGGCGAGTTCGCGCCAGTCGGCGGGCGAGAGGTAGTCGGCCGCTACCGGCAGCACATAGCTTTCCTCGACCTCCATGTGGCCAAGGTAGACGGTGGCATGCGTGTGCAGCAGCAGCTGGAAGGATTCGCGGTGCACCTCGCCCATCAGCTCCCAGGCGGTCAGCGCATGCTCGAGCTCGCGCACCGAGGACTCGCCGCGCTCGTGCTCGGCCTCGAGCCGGGCCAGCACCGGGCGCAGCGCCGGACAGCGCTCGCGGATCTTCGGAAACAGCAGCTCGCTCTCGCTCGCGTGGTGCATGCGCGCGGGCATCTCGTCGAGGTAGAACAGCATGGCGCGCAGCTCGTCGAAATCGGGCCGGCGGGCCGAGCGGCGCGCCTGCTCGACGCTGTCGCCCAGGGCCCGCAGCACCGTCGCGAGGGCCTGGTGATCCTCGAGGATCAGCTGGACGGCGGAGGGTTGGAGCAGGGGCGGCATCGGTGCGACTCGGGCATGGCCTCATTGGGGCACAGCCGGGCGCCGGGGTCAGTCCCGCTGCAGGGGACGCGTGACGTCGCGCTCTAGTGCAGCGCGCGCGAGGCCATCGTCTGGAAGCGCTCCGCGCTCCAGCGGCCCCAGCGCGCGAGATACCAGGTCAGCAGCTCGCGTTCGCTGCCGATCACCAGCCGCTGGTAGGCGCGCTTGCGGTAGGTCTTCACGGTCTCCTCGCTCACGGCGAGGTCGAGCGCGATGCCGACCGACGACAGCCCGTAGAGGATGCGCGCGCAGACCTCGGCCTCGCGGCGCGGCAGCGGGCTGGTCGCCACGATGCAGTTCTCGATCTCGTCGAGGGTGGTCAGCGCCTGCGCCACGTCGGGCCGGCTCTGGCAGACGTCGGCGTGCTTCGAGAGCATCGCCAGCAGCAGCTCGGCCGCCTGCGCGAGGCGCTCGATGCCGTCGTGCGCGAACGGCGTGTGCGGGTCGGCGCGCAGCACGCTGAGGCCGAAGGCGCCGTTGGTGCCGCGGCCGCACAGCAGGATGCGGTCGCGCACGTGCGGATAGACGCGCGGGCGCAGGGCGTCGTATTCGTGGTCGCTGAAGTCGACGTGGATGATGGTCGCGGCCGCGCCGTCGACGCGGCGCTGGGCTTCGGTCATGGCCGGGTCGTGCTTCCACAGGCCCTGCTTGACGTAGCTCTCGACGCGGTCGCGCGCGGTGCGCTCGGGCTGCACGCAGCAGGCCGCCACTTCGCGCAGCTCGTCCTGGCCGAGGCGGAAGGCCGCGAAGTGATCGGCGCCGCACAGCGCATGCAGGTAGTTCGCGAGCGCGGGCGCGAAGCGCTCGCTGCCCATGCCGTCGACCAGGCGCGCGAGCTGCGCTTCCGAGGTGGAGGCGACCGGGGGCCGGTCCTGGATCGTCACCGTCATCATCGTTGTCTCCTGGGGGGCTGCCATGCGCCTTCGAGGGCGCTCGCTGCCCGGACTTCTGTGTTCCGGGCAGGTTTCAAATTCCGTAATCAGATTACGCTCATCGAAATCCTGACTGTGTGAGGAGAAACCCTCCGCTGCGCTGCGGCAGGCGGTTTCAGCCCCAGCCCATGCGGCGCGAAACGTCCTCGGCGCGCGCCGACAGCACGGTCGCCACATGGCCGTCGAGCCGGGTGTCGATCAGGCCGGCCGAGCCCATCACGGTGATCACGCCGGCCACCGCGCCCGCGTGGTCGAAGATCGGCGCCGACACGCCGTGCAGCCCCGGATTGAGGTCGCCCTGGATGCGCGCGAGCTTGCGTTTGCGCACCGACTCGAACAGTGCGTCGACGTCGGCGCGCGTCATCCTGCCGGCGGCCGGGTTCGGCGTCGCGCCCGGATGCGGCACGCCCGAGAGTTCGCGGTCGATCAGCGGCGCCGTCACCGAGGCCGGCAGGTAGGCGCCGAAGATGCGGCCGGTGGAGGAGGTCAGCATCGGCATCACCGAGCCGGGGCGGCCGCTGATGATCAGCGCGTCGTTGGTCTCTTCGAAGCGCACGAAGGTCGGCCCGGCCGCGCCCCAGACCGCGAGGCCGACGGTGAAGCCGAGCTCGTCGCGCAGCTCGCCGAGCGTGGGCGAGGCCACCTGCACCACGTTGAGCCGGCGCAGCGCCGCGAGGCCCAGCCGCACCGCCAGCGGCCCGAGCCGGTAGCCGCCGCTGGCGGCATCGCGCTCGGCCAGCCCGTTGCGGCAGAAGCTCACGAGGTAGCGGTGCGCCTTCGGCGGCTGCATCTCGGCGCGCTCGGCCACGGTCTTGAGCATCAGCGGCGCGCCGGTGTCGATCAGCGCGGACAGCACGCGCACCGCGGTGTCGACCGCCTGCACGCCGCCCGCGTCCTCGTCGCCGGCACCGGCACCGGGGCCCGCGCCGGTCGTCTCGTCGGCGCCATGGCCGGACTTCGCATCTTTCAGGGGGGAGGGCGGGACCATCCGCACGAGACTAGCACGCGCATAGTCGCTGCCTGCCCCCCTGCGGCGGGACAGACAGCCGCCGCGCCATGGCTATGGTGGCGGCCATGATCCATGAGCTGCGCCTTTACTCGGTGGCACCGGGCCGCATGGCCGACGTGCACGACCGCTTCAATCACCACTTCCCGGCCCTGTTCGAGAAGCACGGCGTCGATTGCGTCGCGCGCTGGCAGGCCGTGGCCGGCCCCGACGCGCCGCGCTTCGCCTACCTGATGGCCTACCGTGACTATGCGCACCGCGAGGCCGTGTGGGCCAGCTTCTATGCCGATGCCGAGTGGTGGCGCGTGCGCGCCGAGACCAACGCGGGCCACGAGATGGTGGAGCGCCACGACCTGTTCTTCCTGAAGCCGAACGCAGCCTGGCCGGCGCTCGCGGCGGCCGAGGCCGCGGAGCCCGTGGGCGGCCTGCACGAGCTGGTGCAGCAGCAGATCGCGCCCGGGCAGAACGCCAACGCCAATGTCTTCCTGCACGAGACCTGGCTGCCGCGCGTGCGCGAGGCCGGCGCGCGCGTGCTCGCCGTGTGGGACATGGCGGCCGGCGCCGGCATGCAGAAGATCGTGCTGCTCTATGCCTGGCCCGATGCCGCGGCCTGGCATGCCGGCCGCCAGCGGCTGGACCGCGATGCCGCGCTGCAGGCCGAGTTCGCGGCGCAGCGTGCGCGCCATGGCACGGCGCTGTTCCAGCGCGCCGAGGTCAACCTGCTCGAACCCGCGCCGGGCGCGACCCTTCGCGCCGGGCTCGGCCGCATCGCCTGATGCCGCCGCTGAAGATCGCGCTGGTGGGCGGCAGCGGGCGCGTCGGGCGCCATGTCGCGCTCGAGGCCGAGCGGCGCGGCCACCTGCTGCGGTCGTTGCCGCGCGCCGAGTTCGATGTGTTCGATGCGGCCGCGCTCGCGCGCGGGCTGCAGGGGCGGGATGTGCTGGTCAGCGCTTATGGCGCGCCGGCCGAGCTGGCGCAGCTGCTGGTGCGCGCCACGGCCTCGATGCTGGAGGCCGCGCGCACGGCGGGCGTTGCACGCATCGTCACCGTGGGCGGTGCCGGCGGCCTCGCGGTGGCGCCGGGCCGGCGGCTGGCCGACACGGCGGACTTCCCGGCCGAGCTGTTGCCCAAGGTGCGAGCGCACGAGGAAGCGGTGGCCCTGCTCGCGGCCTCGGAGCTCGACTGGACCTGCCTCGCGCCCGCCGCGCGCATCGCGCCGGGCGAGCGCAGCGGCCGCTATCGTTGCGCGGTCGGCGCGCTGGTCAGCGATGCGCAGGGCCGCAGCGGCATCTCGTATGCGGACTTCGCCTGCGCGCTGGTCGACGAGCTCGAGGCGCGGCGGTATCCGCGGCAGCTGGTGGGCATCGGCGACTGAGCGTTCGTCCGCGGCGGACTATGCCGGGCGCTTCGCCTTCGCCGCCTTCTTCGTCACGTTGAACGCCACCGCTTCCTGGATCAGCGCCTTGAAGGCCTGCGCATCGACCGTCTCGCCTTCGCCGATGTCGATCGCGCGCCGCGCATTGCCCTCGAGGCTCGCGTTGAACAGGCCGGCCGCATCCGCGAGCGAGGCGCCCTTGGCGAAGGTCAGCTTCACCTTCGCCTTGTACGACTCGCCGGTGCAGACGATGCCGTCGTGCGACCAGGTCGGCGTGCCCATCCACTTGAGTTCCTCGACGATCTCCGGATCGGCCTCCTTGATCAGTTGCCGCATGCGGCCCAGGGTCTGGGTGCGCCAGTCGCCGAGCTCGGCGATCTTCTGGTCGATCTGCGCGGAGATCGCGGGGTCGGTGCCCGACTCGGATTTCTTCATGGGTGCTCCTGGCTTTTTTCCATGAGGCCCGGCGGATCCGGCGCCCCTGCGTGGGAACGCATTCTGCATACGCGCGGCGCATGCCGAAAAAAAGCACCGCAGGCGCGCGACTTCAGCCGGCCGGGCGCGGATTCGCCGCCGCCCGCTGCCGCAAGCTCAGCGCGAAGCCCGCGCCGATCGCCAGCAGCGCGGCCGCGCAGGCCAGGAACACCGGCCGCGTGCCGATGCGGTCCACCGCCGCCGAGGCCACGGCCACGCCGAGCGCGATGCCTAGGAACATGGTGGAGGCGAACAGGCTCACCGCGGTGCCGCGCAGCGCGGGCACCATCTGCGTGGCATGGGTCTGCAGCGTGCCGTGCAGCGCGTAGAAGCCCAGGCCCGCCACCAGGCAGGCCGGCAGCGCCAGCGCCCAGTGCCGGCCGAGCGCGAGCGCCAGCCAGCCCAGGCCCAGCGCGATGCCGCCGCCCAGCACCAGCCCGCCTTCGCCAAATATCGTCAGCAGCCGGCGCGCCGCGAAGGCATAGAAGAAGCCACCGACGCCGTAGAGCGCCACCACGCCCGCCGCGCTCGAGAGCCCGAGGCCGTATTCGCGCACCAGGAAGGCCGGCAGGAAGGCCAGGCCCGAGAAGGCGAAGGCACCCTCGGCCATCACCACCAGCAGCATCCAGCGCGCCCAGGGTTCGGCCAGCACGCGCAGGATGTCGCGCAGGTGCCCATGGCCGTGACCGGAGGGCGCGCGCACCGGCTCGGCGCGCACCTCGCGGTTGAGGCTGATCGCGAGTCCGCCGACGCAGAACACCACCGCGAGCAGCGCGAACACCGCGCGCCAGCCCAGCCATTCGGTGAGCACGCCCGACACCCACTGCCCGGCGATCATGCCGCCCAGCGACAGCATCAGGAAGCGCGCCAGCACCGGCTGCCGCTCGGCGTAGGGCACGGTGTCGCCGACCCAGGCCAGCACCAGCGCGATGATGCCGGCCGCCGCGGCGCCGGCGAGGAAGCGTGCCACCACGAGCATCTCGAGGCTCATCGCCGCCAGCGCGAGCAGGTTGCCGGCCACGCAGCCCAGCGCCGCGAAGCCGATGGTGCGGCGCTTGCCGAAGCGGTCGCCGAGCGGGCCGAACAGCAGCTGCAGCAGCCCATAGGCCACCGCGTAGACCGACACCGTGAGCGCCGCGCGGCCGGTGGTGACGCCGAAGGTCTGCGCCAGCGCGGGCAGCATCGGATCGCAGACGCGCATCATCGCGCTGCTGCAGCAGTGCACCGTGGCCAACGCCGCCAGGCCACCGGGCCGCACGCGGGTCATCGGGCCTGCGCGTCCTGTTTCTCGAAGCCGGGGCGCGGAATCAGCGACAGCCAGGCGGTGCTGAGACCGCCGTCGACCAGCAGGTCCTGCCCGTTCACGTAGCCCGAGCGCGGGCTGGCCAGGAAGGCCACCACCTCGGCGATGTCCTTCGGTCCGCTGATGCGTCCGGCCGGCACGATGGCCTCGCGCCTGGCGAGCACCTCGGGCTGGGTGTAGATGCCTTCGGTGAGCGGCGTGCGCACCATCGCCGGGCTCACCACGTTGCTGCGGATGCGGTGCTCGCCGAGCTCCACCGCCAGCAGCTGCGACAGCATCTTCACGCCCGCCTTGCTGATGCTGTAGGGGCCGCTGTAGGGCTGCGGCACGCGGCCCGAGATCGAGGCCACGTGCACCATGCTGCCGCCGCCCGCGGCGATCATCTGGCGGCCGAAGGCCTGCGCGCACAGCAGGAAGCCGTCGAGGTTCACCGCCATCAGCCGGTGCCAGCGCTCGATGTCGATGTCCATCAGCGCCGCGGCGTAGATCGTGGCCGCGTTGTTCACCAGCACGTCGCAGCGCCCGAGCTCGCGCTCCACCGCGGCCGCGGCGCGTTCCACGTCGGCCTTGTCGGTGATGTCGCAGCCCAGCGCGATCGCGCGCGCACCGCTTTCCGCGATGTCGGCCGCGGCGCGGGCCGCGCCCGCTTCGTCGCGGTCGAGCAGCGCCACCCTGGCACCCACCGACGCGAGCTCGCGCGCGATCTCGATGCCGATGCCGCCGGCCGCGCCGGTGACCACGCAGACCTTGTCTTCCAATTGCAGCCAGTTCGCGGTCATGGCGTCAGACCTGCGGGTTGGCGATGCGCAGCACCAGGCCGTCGAGCGCCGCGCTCATCACGAGCTGGCACGAGAGCCGGCTCATGGCCTGGCGCGGCGCGGCCGTGTAGTCGAGCATCTGGTCCTCGGTCGAGGCCATGGCGGGCAGTGCGTCCGCGGGGCCGTCTTCCACGAAGACATGGCAGGTGGCGCAGCTCAGCGAGCCGCCGCAGTCGCCGACGATCTCGTCGATGCCGTGGTCGCAGGCGGCGCGCATGAGGTTGGTGCCGACGGGAACGTCGACGTCGCGGCGGGCGCCGTCGGCGCAGATGAAGGTGGCCTTGGTCATGGCGCCACTGTCGGGCGCGCTCGCCGTGGTGTCAGTCCCCTCGGAGGGGACGGGCGCGGCGCGGCACTCCTGCGCACACTCGCGGCATGCAATCCATCGCCATCCATCGCCACGGCGGACCCGAGGTCCTCGAAGCCCTGAACCTCGAACTGCCGCCGCCCGCGCCGCGCCAGGTGCGCGTGCGCCACACCGCCATCGGCCTCAACTTCTCCGACATCAACGTGCGCAACGGCGGCTTCTACCTCGGCCGCGGGCCGCGCTTCCCCGTCATCCTCGGCAACGAGGCGGCCGGCGTGGTGGAGGCCGTGGGCGCCGAGGTCACCGAATGGCGCGCGGGCGACCGCGTGGCCTATGCCGGCACCGGCGGCCTGTTCTTCCAGGACACCGGCGCCTACGCCGAGGCGCGCAACCTGCCGGCCGATTGCCTGGTGCGGCTGCCCGACGACATCGACGACCGCCAGGCCGCCGCCATGTTGCTCAAGGGACTGACCGCCTCGGTGGTCATCCACCGCTGCCACCGGCCGCAGCCCGGCGACACCATCCTCGTGCATGCCGCCGCGAGCGGCGTCGGCAGCCTGCTCGCGCAATGGAGCCGGCACCTGGGCGCCACCGTGATCGGCACCGTCGGTTCGCAGGCCAAGGCCGAGTTCGCGCGCGCGTACGGCTGCGACCACACCATCCTCTACCGCCAGGAGGACTTCGTGGCCGCCACCAAGCAGCTCGCGCCCCAGGGCCTGGCCGCGGTGTTCGACGGCGTCGGCAAGGACACCTTCATTCCATCGTTCGACTGCATGCGCCCCTTCGGCGCCGTGGTGAACTACGGCAACGCCTCGGGCCCGGTGCCGCCCTTCGACCTGATGCTGCTGGCGCAGAAGGGCTGCCTCGCGCTGCACCGGCCGGGCTTCGGCTTCCACGCCATCACGCCCGAGACCCGGGCCCAGGCCTGCGGCGAACTGTTCGACCTGGTGCGCAGCGGTGCGCTGAAGGTCGAGGTGAGCCGGACCTACGCGCTGGCCGATGCGGCGCTGGCGCATGCGGACGTGGAGCAGGGGAGGACGGTGGGGTCGGTGTTGTTGATTCCTTGAGATGGCGCTGCATCGCGGTCCCTGTCACCTGCTTCCCTGCGATGGCTTGGTGCCCGCTGCACGCCGCTCGGCAAACAGCTCCGACAGCACCTGCGAGGCCCGGATCGCCTTGGGGAAGCCCGCCGGCACCGTCACCATGTAGATGATCTCCTTCAGCTCGTCTTCGCTCACGCCGATGTTCAGCGCATAGCCGGCGTGGACCTTCATGAACACCGGCTCGCCGATCGCCGCGAAGGCGGCGACGGCCGCCAGTTGGCGCGTGCGGTTGTCGAGCTGCGTGCGCGACCACACGTCGCCCAGGGCATAGGCCTCGGTCGCTTCGGCCAGGAAGGGGAACTCCTGGCGCATGCGTTCCAGATTCGATTGCGTCTGCCCCTTGTTCAGTTGCAGCACGGTGGCATTGCCGCGCTGCGCGCGCTCCTGCGTCGTCTGCGAGAGGGCGAGGGTGGGGAGGCTTCCGAGCAGCAGAACGGCAATGGCTGTGCGCGCGAAGGTGGGGATGCGGATGTTCATGAGGAGGCTTTCAAACACGGGCGGTGGGGCGCACGACGATCTCGTTCGCGTCGATGTCGGCGGGTTGTGCGATCACGTGGGCGACGGTGTTGACGATCGCCGCCGGCTTCGGTGCGATCGGGTGATAGGTCTTTGCCGCCTCGGCGCGATGCTATGCAGCGAAGGAAGGAAGCAGCAGGCCCGTTCCTCCACGATCGTTGCCTATTCCTATTTCGGGTGATGCCTTTGTACGCGATGCATCGGCGTCCCCCTACGATGAAGCCATGCTTCTGGAACGCGAACGGCGCATGAGCGCCTTGCTGCTGCGGCTGGCGCCCCACGAGGGCTATACCCAATCGCTGCTCGACGGCGTGCGCTTCCTGCGCTCCGACCGGCCGGTCGCGCGCACTCCGGTGCTCTACGAACCGAGCATCGTCATCGTGTGCCAGGGCCTCAAGCGCGGCTATCTCGACGGCCAGGTCTATCGCTACGACGCACAGCACTACCTCGTGCTGTCGGTGCCGCTGCCGTTCTCGTCGGAAACCGATGCCAGCCCCGAGCATCCGATGCTGGCCGTGTCGATCCGCCTGGACATGACCGCCGTCGCCGATCTGGTCATGGCGCTGGCCGAGGCGGGCAAGCACCCGGCCGCGCCACCGCAGGGCATCGTCTCCACGCCGCTCGACGAACCCTTGCAGGATGCGACGCTGCGCCTGCTCGACGCCCTGAGCTCACCGCTGGAGGCCAAGGTGCTCGCGCCCGCCATCGTGCGCGAGATGTGCTATCGCGTGCTGATCGGCGAGCAGGGCGGCGCCATCCGTGCGGCACTGGGACAGCAGGGGCACTTCGGCCGCGTGTCGCGGGTTCTGCGGCGCATCCACGTCGATTACTCGCAGCAGCTGGACGTGAGCGGCATGGCGCGCGATGCCGGGCTCAGCGTGGCCGCCTTCCATACCTACTTCAAGACGGTCACGCGCACCTCGCCGATCCAGTACATCAAGTCGATCCGGTTGCATCAGGCACGGCTGATGATGATCCGCGACCGGCTGACGGCGGCGGCCGCATCGGCGCGCGTGGGTTACGAAAGCCCGTCACAGTTCAATCGCGAATTCAAGCGGCTGTTTGGACGCAGCCCCGGGGAAGAGGCGCGGTGCATGGCGGTGGCGTTTTCGTTGTTTCCGGCGGTGGAATTTCGGGCCGAGGGGGAGGCCGGGAGGTCGGGTTGAGGCGAAGCCTTTCTCGACGTGTTCAAGCGTCGGCTGGAGCGGCATCCTTAGCTCATGATCGAGCTTGCCGCAGGCAAGGCACGCGTTAGCATCCCGTTCGACCGCAACCACATAGCCCCGGGAGGCACCATGGAACTTCACACCGCGCGAATCTTCGTCCAGGACCTCGGCGATGCCGCCCGTTTCTACGAACAGACACTGGGCCTGCCGCTGAAGGCCGACGGGCGCGAACATGGCTACTGCGTGTTCGGCTCGGGGCCGTTGAGCCTGGTGGTCGAACGTGTCGACGAGGACGCCCCGACGGAGGACCAGGTGCTCGTGGGACGCTTCACGGGGTTGTCCTTCGACGTGAAGGACATCGATGCGAAGTACAAGGAACTCTCGTCGCTCGGCGTCGCGTTCAGCGGACTTCCCGAGCGGCAGCAATGGGGCGGGATTCTCGCGACGCTGCGCGACCCGGCGGGCAACGAGATCCAGATCGTGCAGCAGCCCTGACGGCCCCACCCAAGGAAAGAAAACGTGCCGAAGAAATTCTTCAACCTGCGCTTCGACAGCGAATCTCCTCAGGACTCCGTGGGCGGTGCCTATCTGGCGCCCGAGGGCCAGGGCCTGCCGTGTTGCACCCAGTGCGATCGGCAGATGATTCCCTTCCTCCAGTTCACGCTGCCTCGCGCGGCCGAGCTTCCGTTTGTCGACGGAAGCAGGCTGTCGGTGCTGATGTGCCCCGAGCACAACGAGATCCCGAGCTTCGAATCCTTCGAAGCGTTGCCGCCGGCCTATTGGGACCAGGGCGAAGGCCACTGGTTCGCATCGCTCGAGAAGCCGCGGGCCATGCATCGCGTGCCCAGTCCCCCCGTTCTACAGACCGCCGAACTCGTGATGGCCGATGCGCCCGACGACGAGTACTACCGCATCGCGGTGGGTGGCGAGCCCGAGTGGGTGCAGGACGAAGAAAGCTTCACCTGTTCCTGCGGTTCGCCGATGGAATTCGTTTGCCAGGTCAGCGACAGCTTCCAGTTTCTCAAGCTGCCCGATGCACCCGAGCAGCCCGACGGTTCTTCGGCCCGAGGCTATGTGCTGTTTCTGAGCAACGAGGTCTACGTGTTCGCATGCGCGCGGCAATGCGATCCGCGGGCCGTGTGGGTCACGGTGCAGAACTGAGCGCGCCCTCTCTGCGCTTGCGCGCAGCCGTGGCGTCTGCCTAGCCGCCCGAGCGCCGTCGTCCTACCTGCTCGTCCCCCTTGTTTTCCTAGAGTGCATTCACTGCAGCCGCACAGGGCGGCTCGGTGACAAAGACACTCAACCAGACAGGGGCCTTCTCATGAAAAAACATCTTCTCGTTCTCGCCATCGCATCGTCGTTCTTCGCCATGGGCGCAGCCAACGCGGCCGACGGCATGACCAAGGACCAGTACAAGGTCGCCAAGGAAAAGATCGAGGCCGACTACAAGGTCGCCAAGGCCCAGTGCGACACGATGAAGGACAACGCCAAGGACGTCTGCGAGAAGCAGGCCAAGGGCACGGAGAACGTGGCCAAGGCCGAACTCGAACAGCAATACAAGCCGACCGCCGGCCACGCCAAGAAGGTCGCCGAAGAGAAGGCCACGGCCACCTACGAAGTCGCCAAGGAAAAGTGCGATGACCAGTCGGGCGACGCCAAGAGCGCTTGCGTGAACCAGGCCAAGGCCGATCACGACAAGGCCAAGGCCGACATCAAGGCCATGAAGGGCTGAGAAAGCCCATGAAGGTGCCCGCGCGAGCGGGCGCCTTGCAGTGGCCGCAGCCGCTGCAGGCCTAGCGTTCGCCGGGCCAGATATCCCGCATCCGCTCGGCTTCCTGCGCGAATTGCTCGACCAGGAAGTCCAGCAGCGCCCGCACCCGCGGGACCATGTACTGCGTGGCATGCCGTATCGCGTACACACCCGGTTCCTTCGCCACGTACTCCGGTAGCAGGATCCGAAGCCGGCCGCACCGCACATCCTCGGCCGCATCCCATATCGTCTTGCGCGCGATGCCTCGTCCCGACAGCGTCCAGGCGCGCACGAGTCCTCCATCATTCGTTTCCCATGCATCGGCCATCGGCACCGTGTGCTGCCAGGTCTCGCCGCCTCGCGCGAAGTGGAATTCGTTGAGCGGCCCGGCCGCGGTCACCAGCACGATGAAGCGATGGCCCGCGAGCGCCTCGGGCGTGCGTGGCGTGCCGTGGCGCTCCAGGTAGTCGGGTGAGGCGCAGAGCACCCGGCAATTGGGTGCCAGCCGCCGTGCGACCAGGGCGCTGCTCTCGGGCTGCCCGAAACGGATCGCGAGGTCGACGTTGTCCTGGTGCAGGTTCGACACCGAGTCGGTCAAGGTCAATGCCACCCGGACGCCGGGATGAAGGCTCGCGAACATGTCCAGCCACCGATCGAGCACCTGCCGCCCGAAGTCGGTGGAGGCCGAGATCCTGACCTTGCCCTGCACCATGCCCTGCCCCTCGCGCAGCAGGGCTTCCACCTCATGGATGCTCTGCAGCGCGACCTCGCAGTGCGCCAGATAGAGCCGGCCTTCCTCGGTCAGCCGCAGGTGCCGGGTCGTGCGGTCGAGCAGCTTCGCGCGCAAGGCCGTCTCCAGCTTCTTCAGCCGGGCGCTCGCCGCCGCGGGCGACAAGCCCAGCTTGCGTCCGGCGGCGGAGAGGCTGCCCGTCGAAGCCGTCTCCGCGAACAGGCGCATGTCGCCCCATCGATCGGTTGCCATCTTTCACTTGGATTTGAAGTTCATTCAATTTTCCGCCCAATTCTCAAAGTTGGAGCGCAGCCACACACTGCCTGCTTCCGTCCTGGCTGGCCAGGACCCCGCACACACAGGAAGCATCCGACATGACACGAGCCATCGGCGCCGCAGCGCGCCTCAGCGACCTTTCTTCCGAGCCGGATGCAGCCACGCGGCTGCCCTGGGCCGCGCTGCTCGCGCTGACCCTGACCAGCTTCATGGCCACGGCGAACGAGGCGGTGCCCGCGGGACTGCTGCCGCAGATCGCGCGGGGCCTGGGGGTGTCCGAGGCCTGGGCCGGACAGTTCGTCACGCTGTGCGCGCTCGGCGCCGGATTGGCCGCCATTCCGCTCACGGCGGCCACCCGTGCGTGGTCGCGCCGCAAGGTGCTGCTGCTCGCGCTGGCCGGGTTCTGTGCCTGCAATGCCGTGACCGCGCTCTCCACCCACCTCGCGCTCTCGCTGGCTGCGCGCCTCGTCGTCGGCCTCGCGACCGGCCTGGCCTGGAGCGAACTGGCGACCTGTGCCCGCCGCCTGGTGCCGAGCCACCTGCAAGGTCGCGCGCTGGCGATCGTCATGGTCGGCATCCCGCTGGCCTTGTCGTTCGGCGTGCCGCTGGCGGCGTGGCTCGGCCGTCAGATCGGCTGGCGCTGGATGTTCGGCGGCATGTCCGCGATCGGACTGGTGCTGGTGGTCTGGGTGCGCGCGAGCGTTCCGGACCTGCCGGGCCGGGACAGCGGCGAGCGGGCGGACTATCGCCGGGTGCTGGCCACGCCCGGTGTCGGGCCGGTGCTGCTGATCGTCATGCTCTGGATCTTCGCGCACTACCTGCTCTACACGTACATCGCGCCATTCCTTGCGCAGCGCGGCCTGCTCGACCGGCTCGATACCCTGCTGCTCAGCTTCGGGCTGGCCACGGCCATCGGCCTCTGGGGTGTGGGCTGGCTCGTCGACCGTCATCTGCGTGCGTTGCTCCTGGGGTCGCTCGGCACCTTCGCGGCGGTCGGCGTGGCGCTGGGAGAGGCCGGTTCATCCTTCGCGCTCGTGTTCATCGGCGTGTGCTTGTGGGGATTGAGCTTCAGCGGCGCGCCCACGCTGCTGCAGACCGCGCTGGCCGATGCGGCCGGAGACGCGTCCGACATCGCGCAGTCGATGCTGGTCACGGTCTTCAACCTGTCTTTCGCGGCCAGCGGACTGCTGGGAGGCGTGCTGCTCGGCACCGTGGGCAGCGCGGTGTTTCCCTGGCTCATGGCGGCGTTGGCATGCGCGGGAGCATGGGTGGCGTGGCGCTTTCGGGCCAGCGCCTTCCCTTCGGACCGGCATCGCACGTCGACGCGCTGAGATCGGGTCTTGACCCGATGCTGACGGCGGTACGGTCCGGAACGGGCACTCGGCTCTATGGCACGATGCGCGCAAAGAAACCCGAAGACGAGGAGACGGCCATGTCCTTGCTGCGACGCTTGCGCGGAGAGCCCCGATTTGCGATGCCCTGCCTTGGCAGAACCTTGACGCTGTATCGGCAGGGCTCGCAGCTCGGATTGCTCACCGGTCTGGGGACTGTTGCGCTGTTCAATCTTCCCTGGCATCTGGTGGTGGGAGGCGAGGAAGTGGCCCGGCCCTTGGTCGCCGTTGCCGGGGCCTATCTTGCTGCGACGCTCATCGCGTCGCGTGCGCCGGTCGAGATGGATGCGCGTGACGCTGCGTCTCGCTGGCTTTGACTACCGCTGCCGGCTGGAAGCCGGTTCTTGAATCATGAGCAACTTCGAGATCTACACCCCAACCGCTGAAGAGGTGCACTCGGGCGAGTTGGGTCGCCGCATGCGGCAGTTCAACTATCGGGTTGTCGGCGAGTATGGGCAGGTGCAGCCGGTCTGGGTCAGCGCAAAGGACGACACGGGCGGGCTCGTGGGTGGGTTGCGCGGATTCGTGTTATTGCACTGGCTAAACGTGGAGCTGCTGTTCGTGGACGATGCGGCTCGGCACCAAGGCCTGGGTCGAAGGTTGCTCGAAACGGCGGAACAGAAAGCCCGCGAGCTGGGTGCCCGCAATGCGACGTTGAACACCTTCGAATGGCAAGCGCGTGAGTTCTATCTCAAGCAGGGCTACGAGGAGTTCGGGCGCATCGATGACTACGTTCAGGGCTTCTATGTGGCGTACATGAAGAAGGCGCTGTAGCCGTAGTGCTTGCTGACCATGGCGGGAATTCATTGGATGAGCGAGCGCGAAGCACGTAGGGCCGGTCGAAGTACGGATTCCATTTCGATAACGCGGACTTCAATTTTAAGGAAACGGCTGCTTTGATGGCCTTGACCGGCCACAGAAAGCTTTCGGGCTGATGTGACCGATGTCTGCTTGAGACTGTGAGCAGCCAGTCGCGTACGCAGCCGCAGACGACTGCTTTCCCAGAGAGCTGCTGCTCGGGAGCATCGATCGCTCGTCGCATGGCGAGCAGTCGCGCCGTGAAATAAGGCTACGATGCCGCACGCTCTAATCCGGTTATCACTTCACCAATCAGTTGGCTGCAATACAGCCCTTCACTCTAGGTTCTGAACGCTTGCTGGCTCTAGCCCCCCAGCTAATGCTTGCGGAGTTTCTCGGATGCTAATATTTAGATATTCCGACAAGTGAGTTTTCGGAAACCTATGCTGCAAACCGCTTTCAGAAAAAAACCAGTGTCCAAAATATCTCGCAGGTTCTCCTGCACACATCGCGTTAGGCATCACCTTGAATATTGAGCGCGTCCTCTCAATTCTTGAACGGATTGTCGATCTCATTCGACCGAAGTTTTACAACCGGCTTACTTGGGCAGTGATTCTCACGGGCCTGCTCCTCCTCGCGGCACCGTGGTGGTCAGACCTAGTGGTCGCCGTAGCTGCCAAATACTTGGAAGTCAAGCTGCCAGAGGCAGACTCGCACTTCGGCTGGGGCTTAGGACTGGTTGCCCTTGGTCTTGTGTACCACGCCTTCGTTCACTACGTGGGGGAACTTGTCTCTGCCCAGAAATCATCGCAGGTATTGATAGACCAGAAAGCGCATGACCGGCGCATGTTCGATCAATTCAGCGGAATCGTCTCCGAAGAGGATCTTGCGTGGATCTTGGCCGACCTCCAGAATCAACACGCCTATGTCTCACGACAAGGTCGGCATCTCGATGACGCGGTGCGACACCTACTCGCGCCTGCTTCTCAGTTCATTGACGCCCAAGTGCAAAACGCAGCTCGAACGCTTGGCGCCTCTCTGCGGGAATTGAGGAATTGGACGAGCCTCAACTTCTTTGTGCATGGGGCACAGCGAGAAGATGGCGGTTACAGATTTTGCCTCTATCCGGACTTGAATCCGGACCTGGGTAGGCCTACCGAGGAGGAGTCCGTTCGGTACGGCAGGTTCGCTGAGGAACTCTATGCGAAAGTGGATGACGCTAACGATAAGTACGGCCAGTTTCGTTCCACGATCAAGCGCGTTCTCGCGGCGTAGCGCCTGTGATGTCTCACGTACCGGTCACCTTCACGTCGAACGCCCGCCTTGCCTTTCTGTGCGCTGCTGGCAGATGCACGTAGCATTGCAACTGACCTACCCTAGACTGAGCACATGAAATACCACGTGTTTATCAGCCACGCCAGCGAGGACAAACAAGAGGTGGTGCGTCCTTTGGCCGAGGGGCTTGAAGCTCGAGGCCTCAAGGTATGGCTAGACGAGGTCCAGATGACCTTGGGCGACAACCTGCGCAGGGAGATTGACAAGGGGCTTGCACAGTCGCGTTACGGGGTGGTGGTGCTTAGCCCAGACTACCTGCGCAAGGAGTGGCCGCTGAAAGAGCTCGACAGTCTCATGTCGCTCGAGACGGGGTTACACAAGAAAATCTTGCCGATCTGGCACAAGGTCAACAGTGAAGACATCGCCAAATATTCCCCGCTCATGGCCGGCAAGCTGGCCGCACCGAGCTCCAAAGGACTTAACCACCTGATCAACGAAGTAGTGCGAGCTGTAGGAGCCGCGCAAGATGGGGACTCCGACGAGGAAGAACGACCCGGCGCCAGTGGTCACGCGATGCACCAACTGATCGTGGATCTGCTCGACCGTGTTGTGCAAGCCGCTGACAATCAGCTAGGGATGATCACAGGCGTTAGGACCGGCTTGGTCGAACTCGACAGCTTCATGGGCGGATTGCAGCCCGGAACTCTGAGCTTCGTGGCTGGCCGCCCGTTGCACGGCAAAACGGCTTTTGCCCTAGCTGTGGCTCAGCATGTCGCCATGAATGAGGGACTTCCCGTGCTGTTGTACACACCGTCGGCCACCGCGCGACAAACTGCCGAAAGAATGTTCTGTTCAGATGCGCAGATTGCGGTATCGCATCTCAGGGCCGGTACGCTCAGCGACGATGAATGGCCGCGTCTGGTGCAAGCAGTGGAGCGATTTCGAACCTGCGAGATTCATCTGCTGGATGACCAGGCGCTGTCCGTTGAAGAACTGCAAGCGCAGGCACGCAAACAGGCCAAGCTTTGGGGACGTGTCGGTCTGATTGTGATCGATGCAGTCCAGGATATTCCGGGCAAGAAAGGCGGTGGCGTCAGAGACATCGTGCGCGCGCTGCGTGCGTTGGCCCGCGAGCTGAACTGTCCGGTCCTAGTAACCTCCAACCTGCCGCGCTCGGTTGAGTTGCGCGTCGATAAGCGGCCTACAATTGCGGACTTGGCCGAAATTGAGGATCTGACGTCCTCAGCAGATCGCGTCATGTTCCTGTTCCGGCGCGCTCTCTATGAACGCGACCTGCTGGATCCTGGAATGCTCGAGGTCTTGATACCGTACCAACGTGACGCGCCACGTGTAGGCACTGTGTTGTTGGATATCGGAGCGCACGGCGTCACAGGGAGGATCGCCACCAGCGCCGATTGAGCCGTTGACTGCGCAGTCTTGGGATGGTCGGCGCAGAGGTCTTTGAGAGAGGAGACAGCACGACGCAATACACTCAAAGGGCATTTCGTTGATTCATGCAAAGCCACATCACGAGAATTCAACTGCCCATCGGTCTGGCCGACATGTCCTCCGACCGATGGATGGCCGCACTCGGCGGTAGCGTCGATCTGGAAATCTCTGCAGACTATGAGCGACTGCTGCCGTCAGGCCCCAGCGGGGAAGTCTTCTCGATCCAGCGCCTACTAAGTCTTGCCAGAAATAGGACACCGATAAGAGTTTTGTGGCCTGCTGGCCTGCTTGCGCGGATGCCTAGTGCGGCTTCGTTGTACCCCTTGCTTGCAGTTGCGGTGAGCTTACAGGGAGCGACTCACGAGAGCGAAGATATTGGCGGTGAAGAACTCAGCAGCTTGCTCGCCCGTGCCAGGCGCCAGATCTTCAACTACAGGCTCCGCGGTGACTTGTTTTCCGACAACCAAGCCTTGCTCTGCGTCGATGCTCGAGGCCATGGGAGGCCGCAGGATTTGTACGACCGCTCTAGTAATGGGCTGAGAAGTCGCGAAGACATCGAGACCACAGTTCTGAGCGTGCTTTCACCACACTTGTCCAACACGGAGACGGCAAGTCAAAAGTTTGTGCTAGCTAGTGCGTTGGCTGTGATCGTCGCTGAGCTATTTGAGAACACCCACCTCCACGGTCGGCTGGACTCATCGAAAGCGCCAATGGGGCCTGATGCGATGCGAGGGCTTCTTTTCAACCGCATCGCTGTCACCCTGCCCTCACATCGAAAGTCCGGGCACCTCATCGAAGCACATGAGGTACCGGGCTTAGAGGTTTCGGTCTTTGACTCTGGATTGGGCTACTTCGCCTCCTACACCCGGCAAGCACTGGACTCTTCAACGAGTCTCGACGATGAATGGAAAGTCATGCATAAGTGCTTCTCAAGGCACTTTAGTCCGGAGCACAACGACTTCAGGCAGCGGCAGCGAGGCATGGGCTTGTACGAGGTCCTTAGGGCACTTCAGGAGCTCAAAGGCAGCATAGAGGTGAGAACGGGACGGCTGTTCGCGTATCGAACGTTTTTTGAAGGCGAGCTTCTTCCCCAAATGCATGCACCTTCGGGTCAATGGGCGCGTATTCGCTTACCAAAGCCCGTTCTCCTGGATGTGCAGAACAAGCTCACGCCCCGTCCGAGCGCCAATGACGCGGTGGTTGGCGCTGCGATCCGAATCGTAATTCCGTTGGCTTGACATGCGGGCCCTTGCTCTTAGTACCCGATTCCGCAAAGACGACGCCGAAGGCGATGCCTGTCTTCTTGTGTATGACGAGACAGACCTGAGCTCGGCAATGGTAAGTAGCGACGTGCGCGATGTTCTGAATGCTCGGCCGAACACGTGGAAGATTTACGTCGTCGCGCCTTTCTTGGATGAAGAGAAAGTGGTGCAGTCAGCGCTCGAAGGAAGCGCGTTCGAGCGTGCTGCGGGGAAAATCGGCGCGCTTGTAGGACGCCCGTCGGCTGCCGAGCCTATGTGCCTGCATTTCATTCACCGGAATGAAGCGACCGGGGAGATTGAAGCTGCATCTCCAGCAGCGGACGAGCTCATCCAGGGTTGGCTGTTTAGTCTCTTCGACCAGTGTCGCGCCCTTGTAGATGCGCCCGCTGGTATTCACTTCGGCAAAGGATCGGGCAAGCATGCACGCCACTTTCTGCGTGCAAGTAACGTCTTACTTTCATCGGCGGCCTGCGGATTTGTCGGCCTCGCAACACTTGCGCGACTCTCTGTCGAAGAGCCCCGTCGAATCTTTGTCGACACGGCTCCGTTGATCACCGTGGCGCAGGCGATGCAAAGAATTGCTTGTGCTCTCGGACACTGGAAGTTCGCCCAACCAGTAATTTCTTTCAGTTCATATGGCGGCATTGACCGAGCTCCGACCATGGGCTACGGTGATCTATCACTCGTCTCCGCATCGACTTCCGGCTCTCTTGCAGACCGATTGGTCGACATGGGAATTTCGGCCGACAACGTCATCACACTCTTCCAGTTAAAGGATCCGTCGAAGCCAGCGTCTAGAGGAAAAGTCGTATGTGATCTGACTGCAGGACCCAAGCGGACCTTCGGCTACAAACCTATTGAAAGTCATCTGCCAGAAACCTGCCCAAGCTGCATTCGCGGCGACATACTCGCAGAATTGGCTGGCGATCAGTTCATGCTGGAGAAGCGAGCGATCAAGAGGTTACGAGTTTCGACGGCGTCGCAGAAGAAAGATGCACGCGCATTTTTTGAGCGCCACTCCCGCACTGGGCAGGTTCGGATCCAGCCGTATGCAGCCGATGGGACCACGACTCTGGTTAGCTTTGACATCGACTTGCTATCTCAAGAAGCGGAGACTTCACAGGCAGTTGTCAGGCTTTTGCGCCGCTTCACGCCTTCTCCACTGCATGTGATCGTCCTCGTCGACATCCGCGAGGACACTGCCCAACGTCTGTTTGAACAGGCTGGCATGCTGCAGGAATTTGAGGCTGCCGTGCGCATTGGCTGGGAACAGCTGCAGTCACTAGATCCAGTTGATCGCGGGTCGATGCTGGTACTGACGGGTTGCTTGAATGATCATGGTCGAATGCGGGGCATCAACGCGACGATGCGCACGAAGGCGCCTCAAGGCAATGTCGCGTACCTGAGCATCATCACGCTTGCAGACTCGCCTCGAAATCTAGGTGACCTTCGAATGTTCTTGAGCTATGGGCAACACGGCGGAGAGACGTTCATCGTGCGGTCCGCTTACGACTTGATGTTGCCGTGGCATCGCGAGCCTTTGACTGCTTGGGATGCTGAGGTTGAACTGCTCCAACGCATCGCTTCCGATGACACGTTGGCGCCCGAGCTTGAGGCTCGGCTTGCTCGACTTGTAAGCATGTCAAGTGAGAGCCGAGAGATTCTTCTACCCGGTTCCAACGGCGACCTCGCCATCGCCGCAGACTTCGTGTATCTGGACACTGATGTGAACTTGGCCGCTATCAGCCAAGCGGACGTACTTGCCGTTGTAAGTAACTTGCTTGCGACTGTTCGCTGCAACGATGTTGCTTTGCCAGCAGCCCACGTCAAGCCCGCAGGCGAAGATATCCAGTGGAATCAGACGCTGTATGGCCAGGTGCTGCTTTCACCTGCCACGCTTTGTGCGCGCAATATGCGCGACTACAACGACTCCATACTGCGTGCAGCATTCCTACGCATGGCATTTGCTCAAGAGCTCGATTTTTCGATCGATGAACATATCAGCCGTGAGGTGCTAGATGTAGTCTTAGCGGAGCTCGCTGGCTGGCCAAGCGGACGCGGTAACGCTCTGCCTGAATGGTTGTTGTCTATGGCCTGTGAGCGGCTGCGTTTGCACTCCTTTCACACGCCGATCCTTCTGGAAGCTGTGCGAACTGCTGAGTTGCCCGAGTGGTTGGCTCAGCTTGCAGGACGAATTCGGAGCGACTAAAGCAGACTTTGGGCGCAAAGTACTTGCTGGGGCTGGTATAGCGCGACGAAGCAGTCGTTTGGCGCCGGGATTCGAACGACAGTTTGCGCTGCATAGCCGCAATCAGCAGACCAACCTCGAACGCCCGCAGCGGGTCGACTGCTTAATTCGCAGCCCGACGCAGCAGACATTTGGTCAGCGTTGACCAGGCGCCAAGCAAAACAAGGCAGATAGAGCCTCCATCCACAGTCAGCTGAATCGCGCAGCAACGGAGGCTCTAGTTGCTATCGAGCCGCAGTGGCTCGAGTCGCTGAACTTCTATCTGTCTTGAGTTAGTAGGCACCCATGTAGTCGCGCTTACCGACCTCAATACCGTTGTGGCGCAAGATGGCATAGGTGGTTGTCACGTGGAAGAAGAACTGCGGCAGCCCGTAGTGCAGAAGATATGCGCCTGCGGTCAGCTTCTTTTCCTTGGGGGTGCCGGGGCGCAATACGATCTCGCGGCTCTCGCTTGAATCAAATTGCTCAGACTCGAAGGAGCCGATATGGGCCAAAGCTTTGGCGATCAACGCTTGCAGGTCGGCGAAGCTGACCTCGGTGTCGGGCCAGGACGGCACCTCGGCACCAGCCAGGCGGGAAGCAATGCCCTTGGAGAAGTCCGCGGCGATCTGTACCTGACGTACCAGCGGGAACATGTCAGGGAACAGCCGCGCCTGCAGCAGCGCATTTGGATCGATGTTCTTCTGCGTCGCGTGGTCTTCGGCCTTCTTGAGCACGTCGGACATGGCGCGCAGCATCTGCTGCAGGACGGGAATGGAGGCGTTGTAGAGCGGGCTGGTCATAGTGAGTTCAGTTCTGAAATTGGGCGCGATGGCCGGAGTTGGCGTGGCAGAGGTCCTGCCGACCATGTGAGGCTAACAGCACAGGGTGAACTGAATCGGCCCGGCTTTTGGGGCCAGCTTTTCTTCCGGCGCTCACGCCGATCGGGACCGGCCCGCCACGGCCTCTTCGAGGTCCGTACGCAGTGCGTTGCAGAAGCTGCATTTATTGGCGCTTACCGCAACTTAATGCCAAACGGCACCGCACCCCGCCCACTTCTTCCCTAGAGTGGATGCCCCTCTCACTCGCTACCCCACCTAGGGGAGAAGAAAGGCGCAACACACCAACCCACCGAGATGTTCGAAGGCTGCTTGCCTCGCGGCAGGTCGTCGTTGCGAAAGCAGCGATGCAGATGCGAGGTATCAAAAGGCGACGGCCGAGGTGTTATCAGCACCCCAGCCGTCTAACCAAGTTCGTGCAAGACCCTCGAAAGGAACGCACAAAAATGGCTACCAAGACTATAGCCCGGCGTCGCACGCCGGTATCCACCGGAGAAAACGCCCAGGGCCCGGCGGATCTCCTCGAAAACACCCTCTCCCAACTCGAAGCGCTTCTGTGGGCCTCCCACGGAAGAGACATCGATTGGTGTAGCGGTGACGGGCCACGCCAACTGGACAACCTGCTCTGGCTCGCGGCGGACCTCGCTCGAAAGGCCGGGGAGCTGTTTCAATTGAGCGAGATGCCGCGACGTGGAGCGCTTGAGACCGGCGGGTAAGTGCTGGTCTGCGGGCCGCGGTTTCGCGGCCCGCTTGAGGGACAGGTCCTTGGTTGAACGCTTACGGTTGCAGGGCGGGATCGACTGGCGTCTTGCGCGCTCGCGACATCGCTCTGGATGGAGAAAGACCTTCCGTCCCCGCTATTCGCAATGGCTGCTCGCTGATCGCGCCAGTCAGAGCGCAATGGCCCCCACGATGTGATCCGCCAACAACCCAGCCGCCCGCGACAGACCCGCCGCCCGATGCAGCCGTATATCCGCCCCAGGCAGCCGCGGCATGCCATCGCGCTCCGATAGCGCCCGCAGCCTCGGCGGAAAAGTGCCCGACTTCACCACCGTCACCGCCAGTCCCTGCGCCGCAATGGACTCCACGGCCGCGAGGCTGTGGCTCACGAAGGCCAGTCGCCATGGTCGTCCCGACGCATCGAGCGCCTCGGTCGCCCATTGGCGGAACAGGCAGCTCTGCGGATAGAGCGCAACCGGCAGCGGGTCCTGCGATTCCACCGAATGGGAAACGGCGGTGGCCCAGACCGCCTGCTCGCGCCGCAGCAGCTCGCCGCCGCCCTGGCCTTCGGGATGCATCGCGATCACGAGGTCGAAGTCCTCGCCCAGGCGCTCGGGCATGCGCGCGGTCAGGCCGGTCTCCATCTCGATGTGGATGCGCGGGTACGCGGCCACGAAGCTGGCGAGCACCGGCGGCACGACGAAGCTGCCGTAGTCGTCCATGACGCCCAGCCGCACGCGGCCCTCGACCTTGTGCTGCTGCAGATGACCCACCGCCTCGTCGTTGAGCAGCAGGATGCGGCGCGCATAGCCCAGCAGCCCCTCGCCCGCGAGGCTCAGGTCGACGTTGACCTTGGTGCGGTGAAAGAGCGCGGTGCCCAGCCGCTCCTCGAGCCGCTTGATCTGCATGCTCACGGCCGACTGCGTGCGGTTCAGTGCAGTTGCCGCGCGGGTGAACGAACGGTGGTCGGCCACGGCCACGAAGGCCTTCAGCAGCTCGGGGTCGAGCGTCGGGATGCTCATTCGATTCGTTGATCAGGGTGACCAAATAAATTCCATTGATTGATGATAGAGGGCTGCCTACGCTGCTGTCACTTCATCGATCAGGGAGCATGAGCGTGGGAGAACTCTTGGGCATCGCGGCCGCGATGCTGTCCAGCGCGCTGGGCGGTGCCGCGGTGGGCGCAACGCGCTATGTCGCGGGCGCCATCGATCCAGTGGCGCTCGGCGCCTTCCGCTTCGGCATCGGCTTCTGCCTCTTGCTGCCGATGGCGCTGCTGCGTTCCGGCGAGTCGTGGCCCGCGCCGCGCGACTGGCCCGCGGCCGCCGGGCTGGGGCTGCTGTTCTTCGGTCTGTTCCCGCTGCTCTTCAATGCCTCGCTGCACCACACGACCGCCGCGCGCGGCGCGCTGGCGCTGTCGGCGCTGCCGCTGCTCACCATGGCCGTGGCGGGCCTGCTGCGCGTCGAGCCCTTCACGCGCCGCAAGACGATCGGCGTGCTGGTCGCGATGGCGGGCGTGGGGCTGGCGCTGCTGTCCGGGCTGCGCACCGCGCCGCCCGATGCCTGGCGCGGCGACCTGCTGATGCTGGCGGCCGCGCTGTGCATGGCGTTCTACAGCGTGGGCTCGCGCCCGCTGATCCGCCGCTCGGGGCCGCTGACCTTCACAGCCATGGCGATGGCGGTCGGTGCGCTGTGCCTCACCGGCATCGCCTGGCAGGGCGGCAGCTTCGCGCCCGTGGTGTCCTTCGGCACGGCCCAGTGGCTGGCCATCGCCTATCTCGGCGTGTTCGGCGGTGCAATCGTCTTCTTCCTCTGGGCTTTCGCGCTGGGCCGCACCACGCCCACGCGCGTGGCGATCTCGGTGACGGTCAATCCGGTGGCGGCGGGCCTGGTGGGCGCCTGGCTGCTGGGGGAGCCGCTGCGGTGGAACCTCTTCGCGGGGCTGCTGGCGGTGATGGCGGGGATCGTGATTGCGGCGACCGGGGCGGCGCGCGGGTAGGCCGATTGCGCACTCGGCCAGGAAGGCCTGGCCCCTGTACCTCCACCGGGGGACTGCCATCCCCCCCGCCCGGTCCTACATTCCCCCCATGACCGAGTCCTTCACCGTCCAGACCGAGTGGGTGCACCTCCAGTACGACGAGCACGCCGCCTTCACCGAGACCTACGGCTTCTCCGGCAACCAGGGCGCGGTGAACCTCGAGGCGATCCGCTTCAGGCCCGAGGGCCAGGCGTCCGACACGCTGATGGTCTTCATGCATCCCGCGTCGACGCTGCAGCTGCTGCCGGTGCCGCGCGCGATGGCGGCCACCGGCGCGCACGTGCTGTGCGCGGGCAGCCGCTACCAGCGCAACGACACGGCGCTGATCATGGAAAAAGTGTTCCTCGACCTGAGCGCCTACATCCGCCATGCGAAGCAGGTCTGGGGCTACCACCACGTGGTGCTGGTGGGCTGGTCGGGCGGCGGGGCGCTGGCGGTGAGCTACCAGGCCGAGGCCGAGGATCCGCGCATCACGCACACGCCAGCCGGTGATGCGGTCGATCTCAAGGGCAAGGGGCTGATCCCGGCCGACGCGGTGATCTACCAGGCCGCGCATCTCTCGCGCGCGCACCTGCTGGCCGAGACCATCGACCCCTCGGTGAAGGACGAGCTCAGTCCCGACGACCGTGACGTCGAACTCGACATCTACGATCCGCGCAACCCGAACCAGCCGCCGTATTCGCCGGCCTACATCCAGCGCTACCGCGTGGCGCAGCTCGACCGCATGCGCCGCATCACGGCCTGGGCGCGGGCGAAGCTGGCCGAACTTCAGGCGCGCAACACCGGCGAGATGGAGCGGCCCTTCCTCGTGCACCGCACGCTGGCCGATCCGCGCTTCCTCGATCCCACGCTCGATCCCAACGACCGCCGGCCGCGCTGGTGCTACATGGGCAATCCCGAGACGGTGAACTCCGGGCCGGTCGGGCTCGCGCGCTTCACCACCTTGCGCAGCTGGCTGTCGCAATGGTCGCTCGACGATTCCTGCGGCAACGGGCTCGAAGGCGCGCGCCGCATCCGCGTGCCGCTGCTGGTGATCGAGAACAGCGCCGACGACGCGGTGCCGACCACGCATCCCAAGATGCTGTTCGAGGCCGCGGCCTCGCCCGACAAGCTCTTTCGCGTGGTGAAGGGCGCCACCCACTACTACGCCGGCCAGCCCGAGCTGCTGCAGGAAGCCACGGCGCTGATCCGCGGCTGGCTGCAGGAGCGCGACCTGCTCGAGCGCTGAGTCCGTGAAGACCGGCGCTGTCGCCGCAGTCGCTGCGATGGGGCCGGCGCTGGTCGTCGGCGTGGTCACGCTCTCGACCGCGGTCCAGCCGCTGGGCACCGACCTCTACCTCGCGGCGCTGCCCGCGATCCGCAACGAGTACGCGGCGCGCGTGGGCGTGGTGCAGCTCACGCTCGCGGTGCTGGTGTTCAGCTTCGGATTGAGCCAACTGCTGTGGGGCCCGGCGTCCGACCGCTTCGGCCGCCGGCCGGTGCTGGTGGCGGGCTTCCTGCTGTACGCGGCGGGCGCCGCGGTGGGCGCGATGGCGCCGAACATCGAGGTGCTGATCGCCGCGCGCGCGGCGCAGGGGCTGGGCATCGCGGCTTGCATGGTCTGCGGCCGCGCGATCGTGCGCGACCTGTTCGAGCAGCAACACGGCACGCACGTGATGACGGTGGCGATGTCGGTGCTGGCCTGCCTGACGATGCTGATCCCGGTGACCGGTGCGCTGCTGGCCCAGACCCTGGGCTGGCGCGCCACGCTGTGGTCGATGGCGTTGTGCGGCCTGGCCGGCGCGCTGCTGGTGCTCGCACGCGTGCCCGAGACCGCGCGCTCGCTCAAGCCCGATGCGCTGCGCCTCGGCCCGTTGCTCGCGGGCTATGCGCGCATCGCGCGCGATCCGGCCTTCCAGTCGTGGACCCTGCTCAACGCCTTCGGCTATGCGGCCAACTTCGGCTTCTTCTCGAGCTCGGCCTACCTCTTCATCGAGACCTTCGGCGTCTCGCGCGTGGGCTTCGGGCTGGTGATCGGCGGCGCCTCGGTCACCTACCTCGCGGGCACCATGCTGTGCCGGCGCTGGATCGCGGCGCACGGCATCGTGACCTCGGTGCGGCGCGCGGGTTTCCTGTCGCTGCTGGCCGCGCTGCTGCTGGTGGTGCCGCAGCTCGCCGGCGCGCACACGGCCGCCACGCTCACGGCGGGCCTGTGGCTGATGCTGCTGGCCTACGGCATCCATCAGCCCTGCGGCCACGTCGGCATGGCCACGCCGTTCCCGCTGCAGGCCGGCGCGGCCTCGGCGCTCGGCGGCTTCATCTTCGCGGGCGCGGCCTTCGTCTGCGGCGGCTGGATGGGCCTGATGTACCGCAGCGGCAGCGCCGCCGTGCTGTCGCTCACCACGGGCGTGCTCGCGGCCGCGGCCGGCACGATCGCGCTGACCTTGGTACAACGTCATGGCCGGCCCGTGCCCGCGCGGCCCGCCGTGCCCTGAATCCCGCTTCTCACCCCTTCCAGGAGACATCATGCGCAACGACAACGCCTACATCGTCGGCTGGGGCCACACGCCCTTCGGCAAGCTCGACAACGCCGAGCTCGAGCAGCTCATCCGCGACGCCGTGCAACCCGCGCTCGACAGCGCGGGCGTGGCGGCCGAGGACATCGACGGCATCTTCGTGGGCCACTTCAACGCCGGCTTCGTCGGCCAGGACTTCACGGCCTCGCTGCCCGCGGTGGCCATGCCCGAGTTCCGCCACACGCCGGCCGTGCGCTGCGAGAACGCCTGCGCCACCGGCTCGGCCGCGATCTGGGCCGCGCTCGACGCCATGGCCGCGGGCCGCATGAAGCGCACGCTGGTGATCGGCATGGAGCGCATGAACGGCCTGCGCACGCCCGAGGTGGCGGCCACGCTGATCAAGTGCTCGTACGTGAAGGAAGAGGGCGCCGACCCGGCCGGCTTCGCGGGCATCTTCGGCGGCATCGCGAGCAACTACTTCGAGCGCTTCGGCGACCAGTCGGACGCGCTCGCGGCCATCGCGGCCAAGAACCACGCCAACGGCATGCACAACCCCTATGCCCACATGCGGCGCGACTTCGGTTTCGACTTCTGCCGCACGCCCTCGGACAAGAACCCCTTCGTGTCGGGACCGCTCAAGCGTTCCGACTGTTCGCTGGTGTCGGACGGCGCGGCCGCGCTGGTGCTGTCGACCGAGCCGCTCGCGGGCGCCAAGGTGCCGGCGGTGCGCTGGCGCTCGCGCACGCACGTCAACGACTTCCTGCCGATGTCGCGGCGCGACCCGACGAAGTTCGAGGGCGCGGCCATGGCGTGGAAGAAGGGCCTGGCCTCGGCCGGCGCCTCGCTCGACGACCTGGGCTTCGTCGAGACGCACGACTGCTTCACCATCGCCGAGCTGCTCGAATACGAGGCCATGGGGTTGGCGCCGCACGGCGAGGGCGCGCGCGTGATCCTCGACGGCGTCACGCGCAAGGACGGCCGGCTGCCGGTCAACCCTTCGGGCGGACTCAAGTCCAAGGGCCATCCGATCGGCGCCACCGGCGTGTCGCAGCACGTGATGGCCGCGATGCAGCTCTCGGGCACGGCCGGCGGCATGCAGGTCGAGCGCACGCGCATGGGCGCGGTGTTCAACATGGGCGGTTCGGCGGTGGCCAGCTACCTCAGCATCCTGGAGCCGGCCTCGTGAGTGCGGCGCAGGCGATGAACCTGGGCCGGCTGCTCACGCAGACGGCCGCGCTCTTTGCCGAGCGGCCCGGCCTCATCCAGGAGGGCGGGCGCAGCTGGACCTGGGGCGAGATCGAGGCGCGCGTGGCCGCGATGACCGCGGCGCTGCGCGCGCTCGGATTGAAGAAGGGCGACCGCATCCTCGTGCAGTCGCGCAACAACCTGCAGATGTTCGAGAGCTGCTGGGTCGCGTTCCGTCTCGGCTGCGTCTGGGTGCCGACCAATTTCCGGCTCACTCCCCCCGAGGTGGCCTACCTCGGCGCATCGAGCGGTGCGGTCGCGATGATCGTGGAGGACATCTTCCCCGGCCACACCGACGCGGTGCGCGCGGCCTCGCCGGCGCTCGCGCACGTGGTCGCGATCGGCCGCGCGCGCGAGGGCGAGCATTCGTACGAGGCGCTGCTGCGCGCGCATGAGGCGCACGACGCATCGCAGTCCGAGCACGAGACCGTCGACCGCGACGACCCGCTGTGGTTCTTCTACACCTCGGGCACCACCGGCCGGCCCAAGGCCGGCGTGCTCACGCACGGGCAGATGGCCTTCGTGGTCGCCAACCACCTGGCCGACCTGATCCCGGGAACGACCGAGCACGACCGCTCGATCGCGGTCGCGCCGCTGTCGCACGGCGCGGGCATCCATGCGCTGCTCAACGTGGCGCGCGGCGCGGCCACCGTGCTGCCGGCTAGCGAGAAGCTCGACCCCGAGGCCTTCTGGGCCTCGGTGCAGGCGCATCGCGTCAGCAATCTCTTCACCGTGCCGACCATCGTCAAGATGCTGGTCGAGCATCCGGCGGTCGACCGCTACGACCACAGCTCGCTGCGCCATGTGATCTACGCGGGCGCGCCGATGTACCGCGCCGACCAGAAGCTCGCGCTGCAGAAGCTCGGCAAGGTGCTGGTGCAGTACTTCGGCCTCGGCGAGGTCACCGGCAACATCACGGTGCTGCCGGCCGCCATGCATTCGGCCGACGACGAGGACCCGAACGCCAACATCGGTTCGTGCGGCCGCGCGCGCACCGGCATGGAGGTGGCGATCCTCGATGCCGACTTGCAGCGCCTGCCCACGGGCGAGGTCGGCGAGATCTGCGTGCGCGGCCCCGCCGTGTTCGCGGGCTACCACGGCAACGAGGAAGCCACGCGCAAGGCGCTGCGCGGCGGCTGGTTCCACACCGGCGACCTCGGCCGGCTCGATGCGCGCGGCCTGCTCTACATCACCGGCCGCGAGTCCGACATGTACATCTCTGGCGGCTCCAACGTCTATCCGCGCGAGGTCGAGGAGGTGCTGCTCACCCATCCCGCGGTGGCCGAGGTGGCGGTGCTCGGCGTGCCCGATCCCAAGTGGGGCGAGGTGGGCGTGGCCGTGGTGGTGCGGCGCGAGGGCGCGCAGGTCGATTGCGATGCGCTGATCGCGCACCTCGACGGGCGCTGCGCGCGCTACCGCTGGCCGCACCACGTGTTCTTCTGGGAGGCCTTGCCGAAGTCGGGCTACGGGAAGATCGCGAAGAAGGACATCCGGCAACTGCTGGTCGAGCGCGGGGAGATTGCGAACCCGTAGCGCGTGGCCACGATCATTGGCGTGGGCGATCCGCGCAGGCCGTGACGGCGTAGTGGTCGTCGTCGGTCAGGATGGCCTTCACCTCGGGCAGCGCCGACAGGTGCCGCAGCAGCCCGGCATCGTTGACGGTCGACAGCAGGATCGCGGCCTCGCCGAAGGTGGCGGCCGTGACCGGCGTGTAGCGCGCGGCGTTCATCGAGAAGGCATCGGCCCCCACGAACGCATAGGCCAGCTTCATGAAGGCCGCATGCAGCCGGTACAGCGGCGCGCTGTACTTCCGATCGTTGGGGCTGATGGCGTAGCTGGTGTGGACGCCCTGGTCGGCCAGCCAGGACAGGTACAGCGGCTGGCTCGATTCCACGAACGCGCGCTCGGTGAGGCCGTAGCGCTCGAGCAGTGCGCTGAGCCGGTGCGTCGCCTGGTGGGCGGTCCAGGGCGAGAGCTTTCGCAGATCCTTCGCATCGAGCCAGAAGAGGCCGTTGTGCGGGGCGCTCGACAGCACCGCTTCCAGCCGCAGCGGCCGGCCGTCGAACAGGGTGTAGGGCCGGTCGTGCGAGACCACGAAGTCGTCGAGCTCGGGGTCGAAGAGCACGTCGATCTCCACGCCGGCGGCGCCGCGCCTGAAGGCCTCCGCCACGGCCCGCAGGCTGTTCTCGCCGCCGGTGGCCGCATGGCCGCGATGGGCCCAGACCTTCTGGCAGGAGGCAAAGACGAAGGCCGATGCCCGTGCCGCCGCCTGCCGGTAGAGCAGGTCGCTCAGCGACAGCAGGAGGCCGAGCAGGAAGAGCGGCACCAGCAGCCATTGCCACCGGCGCCATCGAACGGTTGCACCAGCCATGGAACCTCGCGGGCGGAAAGTGGAGGGAGTGCGATGCGGGCCAGCGGATTGGCCGGTGCAGTGTAGGTGGCTTGCGGCCGGGCCGAGGCGCGAGGCGCCTTGCCCCGCTATATTGAAAGCCTTTGGCAACTACAGAGAAATCAACATGGCAAAAGCCTATTGGGTCAGTGCATACCGTGCCGTCAAGGACGCCGACAAACTCGCGGCCTACGCGAAGCTGGCCGGTCCGGCCATCGCCGCGGGCGGCGGGCGTTTCCTGGCACGCGGCCTGCCCGCCAAGACCTACGAATACGGCCTGGCCGAACGCACCGTGCTGATCGAGTTCGACAGCGTGGCGCAGGCGACGGCCACCCACGACAGCCCCGACTACCAGGCCGCGCTGGTCGCGCTGGGCGACGGCGCCGAGCGCGATCTGCGGATCATCGAAGGCACCTGAGCGAAGCGGGAGCGGGCCGGACCGGGGCCCGCTTCAGTCCAGCGTGATCCCCGTGCGCCTGGACAGCGCCGCGTACTTGTCGACCTGCTGACGCAGGAAGGCGGCGAAGGCCGCCGGCGGCGCGACCGAAACCTCGACCCCGCCCGCTGTCAGCCGGTCATGCACCTGCGGGGTCTGCAGGGTCCGTGCGAGTGCGCTGCTCAGCGCCTCGACCTGCACTGGCGGCGTGTGCGCCGGTGCCACGAAACCATAGAAGCCGATCAGCTCGAAGCCGGGCAGCGACTCCGCGATCGCCGGCAGTTGCGGATAGGACGCGGCCCGCCGCGCACTGGTGATGCCCAGCGCGCGCAGGCGCTGCGATTGCAGGTGCGGCAGCGCGCTCTCCAGGGTGACGAAAGCTAGCGGCAGATCGCCGTTGAGCAGCGCGCGGTAGATCTGCGCGCTGCCGTTGTAGGGCACGTGCTCGAGTGTCACGTCGGCTTCGATGGCGAGCAGCTCGCCGGCCAGGTGCGACACCGAGCCGATGCCCAGCGACGCGTACTGCAGCGGCGGATCGGTGCGCCTTGCCAGTGCGATCAACTGAGCTACGTCGCGCGCGGCGAAGCCCGGCTGCGTGACCAGCACGACGATCGAATGGCCGCCGAGGCACAGGGGCTCGAAATCGTCGAGCGCGTCGTAGGGCATCTGCTGGCGCATCGCCTCGTTGGCGGCATGCGGCGAGAACACCATGCCGATGGTGTTGCCGTCGGGCGCGGCCATGGCCACGGCCTGCGTGCCGACGATCATGCCGCCGCCCGCACGGTTGTCGACCACCACCGGGCGATCGAGCACGCTCGACAGTTCCCTGGCGATCAGCCGTGCCATGAAGTCGGCGGCGCCGCCCGGGGCCTGCGGCACGATCATGCGCAAGGGCCGGCCCGTGTCATTGGCGGCCAGCGCGTGGCGGCCGGAGAGGCCGGCGCACGCGATGGCGGCGAGCAGAGCGCGCCGCGTCGCCAGCGTGTTGCCGTTCACCGCCGCAGCCTGCGCGAGGCGCGCCGGAACTCGTCGGCCAGCGCCGCGGCCGAGGGGGTCAGCGGCCGCTTCGTCGGCGTCACGAGGTGCTGCACGGCCGGCGGCAGATCGAGCTTGATGGGCAGGACCTTGAGCAGCCCGCGTTCGCGCAAGGGCTCCAGCCCGCCCAGGCTGTTGAGCGTGACGAGGTCGCTCTGCAGCAGCATCGACACCAGCGCGCTCGAGGAATCGCAATGCGCCACCAGCGTCGGCGCCGGCAGGCCCTGCCGGGTCATCAGCGTGACGATCATCGGCCCGCCCGACTGCTGCACGCTGTAGAGCCAGCCATAGGGCACCAGCGCGGCCAGGTCGCGCGCATCGGCGGCCGGGTGGCCCGCGCGCACGACGATGCCCATGTCGGAACTGCACAGCTGCTCGGTGTGCAGGTCGGACAGGCTCTGGTCGGTGGGCAGCGGGCCGACCGCGAAGTCGATCCGGGCTTCGCGCAGCGCCGCGATGGTCGACGACGAGCGGCCGCCGAGCACGCTGATCAGCGCGTTCGGCGTGTGCTCGCGAAAGCGCGCCACGGCGGTGGGCAGCAGCATGGCCTCGGCCGTGGCCGACAGGCCCACCGTGATCAGCTTGCGGCCCTCGCCGCCGGCGCTCTCGAGCTCTTCCTGCAGATGGCGCAGCTCGGCATCGATCACGCGCGCGCGGCGCAGCACGATGCGGCCGAACTCGGTGGGCTCGACGCCGCGCGCGGAGCGCACCAGCAGCGGCACGCCCAGCGATTTCTCGAGCGCGGTGAGGTTCTTGCTGACGGCCGCCTGCGCAAGGCCGAGCTTGCGCGCGGCGGATCGAACGCTGCCGGTTTCGATGACGGCTATCAGATCTCGGAGGTGGGCCTCGCGCACTTTGTCTCGTGTCTCGTTGTCGTTGTGATCGGCCGGATTATCCGGCAAGCGTTCCCGGGGCGCAGCGCGGCCGCAGGCGTGTGCTGCATGCGCCGCAACGAGGGAAACGCCAGCATCCATGCGGGTTTGCGGCGTTCGCGGTGCATCGGGAGCCGATGACATGTGCCCACCTTTGGTGAACGAGTTAACCGCCGATGTCCTTCCGGGGCGCCACGGGCCGCGACTAACCTCTGCCGCTTTCGCGCCGCGGCGCCGGCGCATCCGAACAAGAACAGAGACATGCGACTTCCCGCTACAGATCGCGCCAGGCCTTCATGAACAGGTCCCTCCTGTCGCTCGCGCTGGTCGCGGCCTTTCCCTGCGTTGCAACCGATGCCATGGCCCAGGACACGCCCGAGCGCGCCAAGTCGCTCGGCATCGTCACGGTCACCGGCGCCCGGCCGAGTTCGCTGCCCACGCAGATACCCACCACCATCGAGGGCGTGACGCGTGCCGAGATCGAGACGCGCGTGAACGCCACCGACAGCGAGGACGCGCTCAAGTACTTGCCGAGCCTGCTGGTGCGCAAGCGCTACATCGGCGACTACAACCACGCGATCCTTTCCACGCGCGCCTCGGGCACCGGCAACAGCGCGCGCTCGGCCGTCTATGCCGACGGCATCCTGCTGTCGAACTACCTGGGCAACGGCATCGCCAACGGCACCAACTTCACGCCGCGCTGGGGCCTGGTCACGGCCGAGGAGATCGAGCGGGTCGACGTGATGTACGGCCCGTTCTCGGCCGCGTACCCGGGCAACTCGGCCGGCGCGGTGGTCGACTACGTGACGCGCATGCCCGACAAGCTCGAGGCCCATGTGAAGGCGGGCTTCTCCTCGCAGCCCAACGAGCTCTACCGCACGAAGAAGAGCTTCAACGGCTGGCAGACCAGCGCCTCGCTGGGCAGCCGCAGCGGCGACTGGTCCTGGTGGATCGACGTCAACCGAACCGACAGCCAGGGGCAGCCGCTGACCTTCACCACGGCGACGCTGGCGTCCACCGTGGCCGGCGCGGCGGGAACACCGGTGTTCGGCGCGGTGCCGGGCCTCAACACCACCAACGCCCCGTGGCTGATCCTCGGCGCGGGCACGCAGTACCGCACCGTGCAGGACCACGCCAAGCTCAAGCTGGCCTACGACATCTCGCCCACGCTGCGCGCGAGCTACACGCTCGGCTGGTGGCAGAACGCGGGCAGCGGGCAGAGCGAGAGCTACCTCGTCGATGCACGCGGCCGGCCGGTCTACAGCGGGCCGGTCAACATCGGCGGGCGCAGCTTCACGCTCGCGCCCACGGCCTTTCCGTGGACCGAGGACCGCGCCACGCACTTCATGCACGGGCTGTCCGTCAAGAGCAACACCCAGGGTGCCTTCGACTGGGAGGTGGCCGCCAGCCTCTACGACTACGCCAAGGACACGCAGCGCTCGCCCACGGTCGCGCTGCCGCTGGCGGCCCTCGGCGGTGCCGGCACCTTGCAGGACCAGGGCGGCACCGGTTGGAACACGCTCGCGGCCAAGGGCACCTGGCGCCCGCAGGGCGTGGGCGGCGCGCACGTGGTCGACTTCGGCGTCGGCCGCGATGCCTACAAGCTCGTCATCGCCAAGACCAACGTGCTCGGCGACTGGCAGGACGGCCCCGCGTTCACGCCCGTGAGCCAGGTGGGAGGGCGCAGCCAGACGCTCAGTGCCTGGGCGCAGGACGCGTGGTCCTTCGCACCGCAATGGAAGACCGTGCTCGGGCTTCGCTACGAGAAGTGGAAGGCCACGGACGGCTTCACCGCCACGGCCACGAGCGCACAGCCTTACGCTGCGCGCAGCGAGTCCGACCTCTCGCCCAAGGCCGCCCTGGCCTACCAGCTCGCGCCTTCGACGGTGATCAAGGCCTCGGTGGGCCGCGCGGTGCGCTATCCGACGGTGGGCGAACTCTATGGCGCGACCTCGGGCGGCGCGCTCTCGTTCGTCAACGACCCGAACCTGAAGCCCGAGAAGTCGTGGACCGGCGAACTCACGGCCGAACAGGACCTGGGCAACGGCCTGCTGCGTGCCACGCTGTTCCACGAGACCACGAAGAACGCGCTCTACAGCCAGTTGATCCCGAACTCGACAGTCTCGCGCGTGCAGAACGTCGACCGGATGCGCACCACCGGCGTGGAGCTTGCCTACACCGGGCAGGACGTCGGCATCCAGGGCCTCGATCTGGGCGGCAGCCTGACCTATGCCGATTCGAAGACGGTGGCCGACGCGGCCTTTCCGGCGGCGGTGGGCAAGTGGCAGCCACGCGTGCCGCGCTGGCGCGCCACGGCCTACGCCACCTACAAGCCCGATGCGCGCTGGGCCTTCACGGTGGCCGCGCGCTACAGCGGCCGGCAGTATTCGAACCTCGACAACAGCGACGTCAACGCCTTCGCCTACTTCGGCGCGAGCCGCTACTTCACGGTGGACCTGCGCGTCCGCTACCAGATCGACAAGCAGTGGTCGGCGGCCTTCGGCATCGACAACGCGAACAACGACCGCTACTGGAACTTCCACCCGTACCCGCAGCGCACCTACACGGCCGAACTGCGCTTCGACCTGTGAGGGGCCGCGCTGCGCTCAAGGCGCGGCGGGCCGCGGCGGTTGCGCCCAGAGCTTGTCGCTCGACCAGTGCAGGTGGACGATGCGGAAGCTGTCGCCGGCGCGGCGCACGATCGCCGTTTCCTGCATCACCTGGTCGATGGGCTTGCCGTCGGGCAGCTTGCCGGTCACGTGGTAGGTGCTGAGCACCCAGCGCTCGTTGCCGCTGCCGCCGAGGCGGCGCGCCTGCAGGGTCCAGGTGGAGACGGCCGCCATGTCGATGTCGCCCGGCAGGTGGCTCAGCGCATAGGCCTCGATCGTCGGGTCGGTGACGCCGAACTCGAACACCACCAATGAACGGTCGAGGTAGGAGAGCGCACCGCCCGTGTCCTTGCGCTTGAGCGCGGCGTGGAAGCCGTCGACCGCGTCGGCCGGCAGCTTCACGGTCTGCGCTCCCGCCGCGGCGGCCAGGACCAGGCTCGCGGCGGCGAGCAGCAGCCTACGCATGGGGGTCGACCAGCTTGGGGTCGATCAATTCGATGATGACGATGTCACCCGCATTCACGCCTTCCATCGAGGGATCGGTGGCGCGCACCGTGAGCTCGTCGGGCGTATTGCTCTTGAGCCACAGGGTGCGGCCGAACATCTTGCCGCGGATGAAGGTCAGCCGCCAGCCGCGCATCTCGTTGCGCTGGGGCGCCACCATGCCCGGGCCGATCGGCTCGAAGCGCAAGGTGGCGATGCGGCCCGCCTTGCCGGCCTGGCCCACGCCGGTCACCTTGGCCGTGAAGCGCCGCAGCGCGGGGTCGACCGCGTCGTGGCCGGCCACCGCGTGCTGTGCGAGCAGCAGGGCCGCGGCCATGGCCGAGGCCCGCGCGCCGGCGAGGATCCATGTCGTCAGCAACATCGCTGTCCCTTGCCTCCATTCAAAGAAGCCGGCGATGTTATCGACGCGGCGCGCGCGCGCAAGGGATCACGATGCGTCGCGATCGACGTCCGCATGCGATGAAAACACGCGGCTTTCGCGCCGCGACGCCAGTGTCGGCGAGGGTCTCGGGCAGGGCCCGCGATGCGATTCATGCGCTCACCTGCGACGAACGTTTTAACCGTTGGTCGTCTTCTGACGCAGGGCTTTCACAACTAATCTCTGCGCCCACTCCACAACCACATCGACATCCATGCAGGCTTCCGTGACGCATCGCATCCGCTGGCCCTGGTGGCTCGTGGCGGTGCTCGCCGTCGCGCTGTCGGCCATGTGGTGGTGGCCGTCGTCCGATGAGGCCGTCGTGCCGATGCCGCCGGTCGCTGCGGCTCCCACGCCGGTGATGCCGCCGGCACCGAAGCCCGTGCCGGTGGCTGCGAAGCCGGTCGATGCCGCGCTGTCGGTCTCGGCCTTCAAGCTCGTCGGCACGGTCGTGGCGGCCGATGGCGTGGACAGCTTCGCGCTGATGCGCCGCGCCGGCGATTCGCAGCTGTTGCAACTGCGTGTCGGTGGCCACGTCGAGGGCCTCACCGTCAGCGCGATCCAGCCCGACAGCGTCGTGCTCGCGGGCGCGGGGCAGTCGGTCGTGATCGAGACCGACCGCACCGTCGCATCGCCGCTGCCTTCCCGCCCGGCCCACCCGCCGGAGCCGGACGTGGAACCGGCATTCGCGGGAGACCCCGCCCCCTTCGGACATTGACGCGAAGACTTTCCCCTGGCCCCGTGTTTTTTTGACAGAGAAAGAAGAACCATGAAGAGAAGACAAGCCCCCAGAGCCAACCTGCTGTTGGTTGGCGCCCTCGCCAGCGCCTTGCTGCTCGCCGCGTGCGGCGGCAGCAACGACAGCGCGCCGCTCATCGTCGGCTCCGCGCTGCCACCCGCGGGATCCACCGACCAGCCGCCCACCGACACCGGGCCGGTGGCCCAGGACTACGTGACACCGCCGCGGCTGTGCGAGCCCGGCCCCGGGGACCAGGGAGAGCCGGGCGTCAATGGCCACATCCCCAAGTCGGCGATGTACGACGCCACCGCCAATCCCGATGGCTTCCAGGGCTACTGGTGCGGCGCGCGCAAGGTCGCGCAGAACACGCTGTTCGGCCGCGGCGCCTTCGGCGACCTGCAGATCAAGGCCAAGGGCTCGACGCGCTGCGCCTATGCCTCCAACCGCGATGGCGCGGCCGGCGGCGATGCCGCGCTGACCACCGGCATCATCGTGTTCGACATGAAGACGCCGACCAAGATGCAGGTCGTGCCCGCGAGCGGCGACACCACCGTCGTCGGCACCGCGCCGTCGGCCAGCGTCAAGGCCACGAGCACCAACAAGTGGGGCGAGGAGACCACCGCCGCCACGCCGGTCAACCCGAACGGCAAGATCCTGCGCACCCCGGCCGCGCTCGAAGCCTACTCGGGGCTCGAGCTGTCGGGCGACCTGCTGGTGGCCGGCTACAAGGACAACAAGATGGTGGACGTCTACGACGTCAGCGACTGCCTGCACCCGGTGCCGCTGAACGCGAGCTACCAGTCCTCGGGCGGCCACCACGACGGCTGGCTCTCGCCTGATGGCAAGACCTGGTACGGCGTGCCCTTCGGCACCACGGCCAAGGACGGCGGCACCACGCTCATCACCGGCGGCACCTCGCCCACGGACGACAACTTCGCCAACTACACCATCGACAACAAGCGCGTCGACCTGCACATCACCAACCTCGACGATCCGAAGAATCCGAAGCTGCTGCTGAGCTGGAACCGCTCGCAGCTGCCCGACGAGGTGAAGAACAACAAGAACTGGCGCATCATGGCCGCGACCAACATCCATGACGTCAGCACCAACCCCGACGGCACGCGGCTCTATCTCGCGGTGTACGGCGGCGGCGGCCAGGTGGCGGGCAACCTGCCGACGCCCACCACCACCTTCTGGCGCGACCAGACCTGCGCCAACGGCCTGCTGATCATGGACTCGAGCGACATCGTCAAGCGCGCGGCCGATCCGAAGCTGAAGTACGTCAGCTTCCTCTCGTGGTGCGACCAGCAGCCCAACCCCGAGTTCGAGCAGGGCGGCTATGCGCGCATGACCTCGACCGCCGCGACGCACGCCACCGAATGGGTGCGGCACGTCAACGGCAAGGAGTACATCGTCTCGACCGACGAGTCGTACGCCCTGACGACCAGCGACACCAACGGCCTGCCGAACCAGTGCAAGCAGCAGAGCTTCGGCCGCATGATCGACATCTCGGACGAGAAGCATCCGAAGATCGTCGGCACCTACGAGCAGGATGCCAACAAGGCCAGCGTCTGCCCGACGCTGGTGGCCGAGGGCGGCAACGTCCCGATGGTCCACTACCTGAACTTCGACGACCGCAACCACATGCGTGTGGCCGTCTACGCGGCCGCATCGGGCGGCATCCGCTTCGCCGACTGGACCGATCCGACCAGCCCGAAGGAGATCGGCTACTACGTCGCGCGGCGCAACACGCCGAGCAAGATGGACTTCACCCGTCCCGACCCGCGCTACGACGCCGAGAACTGCCTCTACTACACCGGCTGGAACCAGGGCGGCCTGGTCTCGCTCGAGCTGACCAACCCGCAGTACAACCCGTGCATGAGCCGCAGCGCGAACGTCAGCGGCAAGGTGGCGACGGCGCAGGGCGACATCACGGTGGCGCTGAAGGCCGGCCGCGACAGCAAGGGCGCTAGCGTCAGCCTGAGCATCGAAGGCCTGGGCAACAAGGTGCAGCTGGGCGCGGTGACGCGCCTGGGCTCGGCCATCGACGCCGATGGCGCGCAGGTCACGGCCACCAGCAACTCGGTGCAGATCGACGCCGACGGCAGCTTCGACGGCCAGCCCGCGAAGTTCCGCCTGCAGGTGACCGACAACGGCGGCAACAAGGGCTTCTTCTCGCTGAGCTGCACCGAAGGCTGCTCGTTCACGACCAATGGCTACCTGCAGAGCGGCGGGAAGCTGGCGGTGGCGAACCTGAAGAGCTGATCCACATCGGACCGTATCGACGACCGCAGCCCCCGACGAGGAGTCGGGGGCTTTTTTGTTTCAGGGTGGTTCGCAGGCAAGCCGAGAAGGCGAGATGTCAGGGCACGACCGGGCATGCGATCTGGCGCTTGCATGGGTGGCGGCATTCATCAATGATGGCGGCCGTCGAAAGCAAGAGATCCGCTCGGAAACATGCGCACCTTGACTGTCAGGAATCTGTCCGATGACGTGCATCGCGCCTTGCGCGAACGCGCGGTTCGGCACGGCCGGACTGTGGAAGCGGAGGTACGCGAGATTCTGTCGGCCGCGGTCAAGCCGGAGCGCCGCGAGCCGATGGGAGAGGCCTTGGCCGCGATCGGTCGCGGGATCGGGCTGACTCATGAGGACTTTTCGATCCCCGAAGGCGTGCGCGACAAGACGCCGGCCAAACCGTTGAGCTTCGACTGAATGCTGGGTGCAGCAGCGTACGTCATCACGCGCACGCTGCCCCATGAAGCCGTTGCTCTGACGGTCATCAACCCCCGGAAAAGAGGCGTAGGGCCGCAGGCCCCGCTCACCCCACGATCGGCTGCGCCATGATCCAGAGGCTCAGGCTCGTATAGGCCACCATCAGCACCAGCATCGGCAACTGGCTCAGCATCGCCGCGCGGTGGTTCGCGAAGCGCCGCGTGGCCTCGACATGGGCGACGACGACCGCGAGCACATGGCCGACGACGATCAGCGTCACGGCCGTGTACCAGTAGACGGCCGGGCTCACGATGCCGAGGTCGACCGCGCGGCCGCGCGTGCCGAACAGGTTCCAGCCCCAGCCGAAGGGATCGGAGGCGAGCGGAACGATGAACTGCCCTGTCGTCAGCAGCAGCGAGGCGTAGTGGGCGAGGTGGTAGGCCACGGCGATCGGCACCAGGCTCCAGACCATCGCGTTCACGGCCGCGCGTTCGGTGCTGCCGGCCAGCCGCAGCATCCACGCGCCCACGCCGCGAAAGATCAGCACGAAGGCCACGGGGAACAGCAGCAGCATGACGCTGTTGAGCCATTGCGTCTCGTCCATGCCGGTCACGGAAGACAGCGTGAACAGCGTCTCGGCCACCGTGCGCGAGGTCTGCGCGGCGGTGCCGATGCGGTCCATCAGCGGGGTTTCGTGGAAGCCGTCGAAGGTGACGGTGGCGAGCATCAGCAGCACGAAGGCCGCCACCGAATTCGGCACCGGCTCGGTCGTCAGCAGGCCGGCGCCGTAGGGCCGAAGCCGCAGGCGCGCGGGCTCGGTCGGCGTCGAGCCGCGCAGCTCGAGCGGCGCGAAGCGGCCCAGCACGCGGAAGGCCATCGCGAAGGCATCGGCCCGGTGGCGCCAGGCCTCCACGCCGAACAGCAGCATGCCGGCCCAGCTCAGCAGCGCATAGCCCAGCAGGGCGCCGGCGAGGGCGGAGGGCAGGTCCTTGTCCTGCCACACCAGCTCGGTCCAGGCGAAGGCGAAGAACAGCGCGACCGCCGGCCACGCGCCCAGCCATTTCGGCCAGGGCAGGCCCAGCGATTCGCGGCCGCCGCCGACCAGGCGCGCGGCGGCGCGGTACAGCGTGGGCAGCGGGTTGACGATCTCCCACAGGTCGCCGACCAGCGCGCAGAAGAAGGCCATGCCGACCCACCACAGCACCCAGACCATGGTGACGATCAGGTTCGCGTAGGCGTCGGAATTGCCGAGGAAGCCGGTGGCCAGCGTCAGCACGAACAGCGCGCAGCCCAGCGTTCGCAGCACCACCGCGAGCGGATGCGCGATGCGGCGCAGCGGCGCGAAGCGCAGCAGGTCGGTGTCGCGCAGGAAGGAGGAACCGAAGTCGTGGCGCCGCGCGAACAGCGCGAGCGCCGCGAAGGTCAGCACGAGGGTCGCGCCGGCCCCCGTGAGCCACAGCCACAGCGGCAGCGGCAGGTCGAAGCGCTGGCCGAAGCCGTGCGCCTGCGCACCGGCCGTGGCGCACGCGATCGCGAGACCGGTCCCGAAGCGAAGCGTTTTCAGGGCGCGCCTAGGGATGGACTTCGATGAACATCACGGCACGGTGGTTGCCCGGGCCGTGGCGATGCTCGTGCACCGGGAAGCGGCCCGCGAGGCTGGCCTTGAAGCTCAGCAGCGCGGGCGCGGGCGGCGTCACCTGGGCCTCGATGTCGTAGCCGTGCAGGTGCAGCACCAGGGGCTGGTCGCTGACCACGCTGATCTGCACCTGGTCGCCCTGGCGCACCTTCAGCGTGTCGTCGCCCTTGATGCGGCCTCCCACGAGCTCGACCGAGAACTTCGGCGAGGCGGCCGCGGCGGCGCCCGCGAGCGGCGCCAGCGCCGCCAGGGCGATCAGCCGCAGGCGCAGGCGGTTCGGATTCGTCGTCATGGCGCGGTCCATGCTCAGTCCGCGTACTGGCCGGCCGCCTTGATGACCGCGCCCCACTTCTCGATCTCGGTCTCGACGAACTTCTTGTGCTCCGGACCATTGACGCGGGCGTCGGTGATGATCACGGCGCCGAGCCCTTCCTGGCTCTTGATGAAGGCCGGGTCCTTGAGCGCCACCTTCAGCGCCGCATTGAGCTTGTCGGTGACCGCCTTGGGCGTGCCCGCGGGCGCGAACAGGCCATGCCAGATGCTGACGTTGAAGCCCTTGAGGCCGCTCTCGTCGAGCGTGGGCAGGGCGGCCAGCACCGGCGTCTTCAGGCGCTGCTGCGTGGTCACGGCATAGGCCCTGACCATGTTGCCCTCGATCTGCGCGGTGGTGTTGGTGGTCTGGTCGCACATGATGTCGACCTGGCCGCCGATCAGGTCGGTCATGGCCGGTGCCGTGCCCTTGTAGGGGATGGTCTGCGGCGCGATCTTCAGCGCGCTCTGCAGCATCAGGCCGCACAGGTGCGAGGCCGAGCCGATGCCGGCGTTGGCGAGGTTGGTCTTGCTGCCGTTGGTCTCGAGCCACTTGCGCAGCTCGGTGAAGTTGTTCGCGGGCACCGACTTCGAGCTGATGAGCGTCATCGGCACTTCGTTGATCAGGCCCAGGTATTCGAAGCCCTCGAGGGTCTTGTAGGGCAGCTTGCGGTACAGCGAGGGCGAGGTCGCCATGCTCACGTGGTGCAGCATCAGCGTGTAGCCGTCGTTGGCTGCGCGCGCGGCCTTGGCGGCGCCGAGCGTGCCGCCGGCGCCGCCGGTGTTGTCGATGGTGATCGCCACGTTGCCCAGCGGCTTGCGCAGCGCTTCGGCGAAGTCGCGCGCCACCTTGTCGGTGGGGCCGCCGGCCGCGAAGGGCACCACGATCATGATCGGTTTGTCGGGATACTCGGCGAACGCAGGAAGGGCGGCGAGGGCCGCGATCGCGATCGTGAACAGGCGCTTCATTGATGTCTCGTTATGGGTGAAGCCGAAAATGCTATAGCCCACCCACGCCGCGCAGAAGACGCCTGGTTGTTAAGGCGGTCACCTTAGGTGAACACCGACAGCCTGGGCATCGGTGGCGCCCGATGCCCGGCCGTTCGAACTCAGAGGCTCGCGAGCGGCAGCCGCGATCGATAGCGCGAGCGCCCCTGCGGATAGAGGCCGACCGAGCACTGCACCAGCTTGCCCGCGCCATCGAACCAGTGGCGCGTGACCTGCAGGCAGGGCGAGCCGGGCACTGCATCCAGGCGCTCGGCCAGGCGCGATTCGAGCGGCGCCGCGTCGATCTCCTGTTCCACCACCGCGACACCCACGCCGTAGAGCCGCTCGATCAGCTTGAAGACCGGGCCGTTCCATGCTTCCAGCCGCTCGGCCACGCCCGCGAACTCGGGCCGCATGTAGAGCCACAGCGCGCCGGTCGGGCGCGCTTCGCCGCGCAGGTAGCGCAGCGTGTCGAGGAAAAGCCACTGGCTGCCCGGCTCGGCCTGCAGCAGGCCGGCCAGTTGCTCGTCGGCGGCGACGAGCCCGGCGCGTTCGAGCTTGAGCTGCGTGGTGCGCGCGGCCTCCATGATGCTTTCGAGCGTCTGCTGCGAATGCACGAAGAAGGGCGTGGGATTGCGCGCCAGCACATGGGTGCCGATGCCGGCGCGCGAATCGATCACGCCGAGCTTGCGCAGCGCGCTCATGGCTTCGCGCAGGCGGTAGCGCGTGGCACCGAACTGCGCCTGCAGCTGGGCTTCGGAAGGCAGCAGGCTGCCGACGGGATAACGGCCTTCGTCGATCTCGCGGACGATGGCGTCGACGATGTCCTGGATGGTCAGTGCCGCGCCGGCACTTGTTGGATGCGCCATGAAGAGATAATATTCGAATATTCGACTAATTAGGCGAAGCAGACGCCACTGGAGACAAACGCATGCATCGTAGAGACTTTATCCGCGCGCTGTCCGCAGGCGCCGCACTGCCGCTGGCCGGCGTGGCACCGCTGGCGCTGGCCGACACCTACCCCAGCAAGCCGATCCGGCTGGTGGTGACGCAGGGCACGGGCTCGGGCAGCGACGTGATCGGGCGCCTGCTCGCGAGCAAGCTCGGCGAGCGGCTCAAGCAGAGCGTGTACGTGGAGAACAAGGCCGGCGGTGGCGGCATCATCGGCCACCAGTTCGTGCTCGACCAGCCGGCCGACGGCTACACGCTGCTGCTGAGCACCACCGCGCCGCTGGTGGTCGTGCCCGCGATGAACCGCAACGCGAAGTTCCACCTGCGCGACTTCACCGCGGTGGCCGCGGCGCTGCGCAGTCCCTACATGGTGCTGGTCGGCACCCAGCCCGACAGCCCGCGCAGCCTGCAGGAACTGACGAAGCGGCTGGCCGCGGCGCCATCGAGCTACTCGTCCTCCGGCACCGGCACGCTCACGCACCTGGCGACCGAGATGTACCTGCAGCAGGTCCATGTCAAGGCCACCCACGTGCCCTACAAGGGCAGCGGGCAGTCGCTGGCCGACCTCGCGGGTGGGCAGGTGCTGTTCTCGACCGACTCCCCGATCGCCGCCGGCGCGCTGATCCGCGGCGGGCGGCTGCGGGCCCTGGCCGTGACCTCGGCGCAGCGCCTGGCCACTTATCCCGAGGTGCCGACGATGGCCGAGCTCGGCTATCCCGGCCTCACGCTCAACACCATGGGCGGGTTGTTCGGCCCCTCGAAGCTGCCCGCGCCCATCGTCGAGCGCATCAGCACCGAGATGGCCGCCGTGATGTCCTCGCCCGAGGTCAAGGCCCAGTTCGCGAGCATGGAGACCGAGCCGCTGGTGATGCCGGTCGAGAGCTTCCGCACCCAGATGCTGAAGGACGCGCCGGTGTGGGAAGGCGTGGTGGCCCGCCTGGGCATCACCGCCGATTGAGGAGCCGCCGATGGACGCCCACCGCATTCGCTGCGCGCTGTTCGTGCCGGTGCTCGAGCCGCGCTTCTTCGCGCGCGCGGGCGAGCGCGGCGCGCAGGCGCTGATCCTCGATCTCGAGGACGCGATCGCGCCGCAGCGCAAGGCCGAGGCGCGGCTCGCGCTGGCACATGCGGCCGGCGCGCTGCGCGGCACCGGCCTGCCGCTGATGGCGCGCGTGAATGCCGAGGCCGAACTGCTCGACGCCGACCTCGAGGCCTGCGTCGCCGCAGGCGTGGATGCCGTCATGCTGCCCAAGGTCGAGTCGCCGAGCGAGGTGCGCGCGGCGGTCGTGCACCTCGAGCGGCATGCGCGCGAGCGCGGCTCGAACGGACCGCGCTCGCTGGTCGCGCTGATCGAAACCCCGCGCGGCGTGTTGCGCGCCGATGCGATCGCGGCGGCCCATCCCGCCTTGCGCGCGCTGGGCTTCGGCGCCGAGGACTATGCGGCCGCGATTGGCCGGCCGCCGCATGCCGACCTGCTGGTGCCCGCGGCCGCGCGCGTCGCCATGTGCGCCGCTGCCGAGGGCCTGGCCTGCTGGGGACTGGCCGCCTCCATCGCCGAACTCGACGACCTGGATGCGCTCGAAGACGCGGCGCGGCTGTCGCACCGGCTCGGCTTCGGCGGCACGCCCGCCGTGCATCCGGCGCAGGTGCAGGTCTTCAACCGTGTCTTCGCGCCCACCGAGGCCGAGATCGCGCAGGCGCGCAAGGTGCTCGAGGCGCATGCCCGCGCCGACGCCGAGGGCCTGGGCGCGCTGCGGCTCGATGGCCGCATGATCGATCGCCCGATGGTCGATCGCGCGCGGCGCCTGCTCGCCTGAGCCTTCTTCACACCACAAGACCCGAAACGACGACATCGATGGCGCAACAGATACTCGACGGCATCCAGGTGCTGGACTTCACCACCTACATCGCGGGCCCCTACGGCGCGAGCCTGCTGGGCGACCTGGGCGCCGACGTGATCAAGATCGAGGCGCCCGAGGGCGACCCGATGCGTTACTACCCCTCGACCCTGCCCGGCGAGAGCCGCGCCTTCATCGGCGTGAACCGCAACAAGCGCAGCATCGTGCTCGACCTCAAGCAGCCCGCGGATCGCGAGGCCTGCCACCGGCTCGTGGCGCAGGCCGACGTGGTGCTGCACAACTTCCGCCCCGGCGTGGCCGGGCGGCTCGCGCTGGACTGCGACACGCTGACTGCGATCCAGCCGCGCCTGATCTATTGCAGCTTCACCGGCTATGGCCCCGACGGCCCGCAGGCGCAGCGCCCCGGTTTCGACCAGGTGCTGCAATGCCGCACCGGCATCGCCAAGGCGCAGGGCTATCCGGGCGACGAGCCGCGCGTGGTCTGGGGTTCGGCCGTCGATTTCTACGGCGCGAGCCTGATCGCCACCGGCATCTGCGCCGCCTTGTTCCAGCGCGAACGCACCGGCCTGCCGCAGCGGGTCGATACGTCGTTGCTGCAAGCGGCGCTCGCGATGCAGGCGGGCCGCATGGTGTGGGCCGAGGACGAGGGCCCCGGCGTCGATCGCGACCTGCGCGGCGGCGCGCTCTCGGGCATCCACCCCACGCGCGAAGGCTACGTCTACCTGCAGGCCCAGACCCAGCCGTTCTGGGAGGCGCTGTGCGAACTCACGGGCCTCGCGCATCTGGCGCGCGATCCGCGCTTTGCCGACATGCGCCTGCGCAAGGCCAATGAGGCCGAGCTGGTGCCGCAGTTGCGCGCCGCGCTGATGCAGCGCGGCGCCCGCGAATGGGAAGCGATCTTCGGCACGCGCGTGCCATGCACCGTGGTGCGCGGCATCGAGGAGGTGTTCGACGACGAGCAGGTCGAACACCAGGGGCTGCTGGCGACGCACGCGCATCCCACACTGGGCAGCTATCGCGCGGTGGTGGAACCGATCCGATTCAATGGTGAGCGCGGGGTGAAGCGGGAGGCGAGGGCGCCGATGCTGGGGGAGCATACGGTGCAGGTCGTGGGTGGGGCTGGATAAGTCGAGCGGGCTTTTGGCTACGAGCGAAGGCGGTTGCTAGACTGACGTCGACGCAATCCCTATCGGACTCAGCGAAATGGCATCGAGAGCATCGGACATTGTTCCCATCAGCGAAGCTCGCGCTCGTCTCTCTGCACTCGCCGCGGAGGTGGTCGAAAGCGGATCGGAGAAGGTGCTGACCAGGAATGGCGTGCCTTACGTCGCGTTGGTCGATGCGCGTCGCCTGGACTACTACCATGTCCTCCAAGCGGAGCACGCGAAGCTCGTGTTGGCTGAAGATGCCATCGCTGGCTTGCGGGAGGCCTTGATCGGGTCGTTCGTGCCCGATGAGGAATTGGAAGAAGCACTCGGCGTTCGACCGGCACCGTGAGCGCTCGCGCCTGCGGCAGGATTCCGGCGATTCCATTGGCCGCCACTACCATCCGCCTGTCAACGCGTTTCTCAGCAACCACGACATGACCGCCGACCCCGACCTCCACATCGCCGAGATCCCCTACGAATCGGGAACCATCCGATTCCGCTACGCGAGGGTGATGTCGCCCGACAGGACGCGATGGATCCGGCATGGCTTGTTCGTGGCCTATCACGAGAATGGCACGGTGGCATCGGAAGGCCACTACGTCGACGGGAAGGAGGACGGGCTCTGGCGCGACTTCCACCCCGATGGCCGGCCGGCCTCCGAGGGCCACTATCGAGATGGGCGCGAAGTCGGCGTGTGGCGCTTCTGGAATGCCGATGGGACTGAAGGGCCGAGTGAGAGCCACGGCGGTTGAGGGCAGAGGCCGTGCCGAGGCTGTGGCAAATCAAGCTTCGATGAGCGCGCGTGGCGCGTCACCCAATGCACGAAACGACCCGGATTTCTGGACGTTGAAACCAGGAGGGAACCAGGATGAATATCGGATTTCGCATCGCCACCTTCGCCGCTTTTTTCGTGGTCATCAACAGGGTGGTCGGCGGTGCGTGGGGTGTCATCCTCGGCTTGAGCATGGCATTCATCGGGACCGTGTTTCTTCACAGCTACGTGAAGGAGCGCAGGGAAAAGGCAGGCTTGGGCTCCGAGGCTGAACTCCAGCGCACGCCACCGCCGGCGGCCGAACTTCGCCTGATCGATGCGCACAAGACCTTGAATTGGGCACGCCTGTGTTTCCTGCTGATGGTGATGGGCTTCTTCTTCGCGGGCTCTCCGGACACACGGTATGCAACGTACAGCACGGCGGGATATGTCACGCTTTTCTTCGCGTTCCACGTGCTGATCGGGCGTGCGGCGGTCCTGGCCGAACGAAGCTGGGTCGGCTATGGGCTGCTGCCTCTCTTGCTGCCCGGCCTCGGCGGGCTCGTCGCCTTTGGCGTGCTGCGTCACAAGGTCCCCTATCCCGACCAGCGTTCCCTGCCGCGGTAGTCCATTGAGGCTTTGGACGCCGGCCATGCTGAGGCGCGGTCGCTTGCGCTCGCGATCTCCAAAGCATCCGTCCCATTGGAACCTCTTCCACCCTCCAACCCATTGGAAGATCCTTCCAGCCCCGATCCCCGCCGATCTCGTTGACCCTGCCTGGCGCATCCGTTCGAATGCCTCACGTTTCGAACCCGCACCAACCCATCGCCAGGAGTCACACCCCATGCAAACCCAACGCACCCGCATGACGCGGGACAACACCGCCGTTCTGCTCATCGATCACCAGGTCGGCCTGATGACCGGCGTGCGCGACATGACGGTCAGCGACCTCAAGCACAACGTGGTCGGTCTCGCGAAGGCGGCCAAGGTCCTGGGCCTGCCGATCGTCGCGGTGACGACGGCGCGCGACAGCATGTGGGGGCCGACGGCCTCCGAGCTCAAGGAAGCCTTGGGCGGCGGCGAGATCATGGACCGCTCGACGGTCAATGCCTGGGACTACCCGCCTTTCGTGGAGGCCGTGAAGGCGACCAAGCGCGATCACCTGATCATCGCGGGGCTGTCGTTCGAGGTCTGCGCCTCGCTGCCGGCGATCTCGGCGCGCGAGGAGGGCTACCAGCCGATCATCGCCATCGACGCCTGCGGCACCTTCTCGACCGCCAAGCGCGAAGCGGGCATCGCACGCCTGACGACGCTCGGCATCGAGATCTCCGACTACGCGACCCTGATGGTCGAGATCATGGGCGACAACGCCGATCCGAAGGCGCTCGACGTGTATGCCGCGCTCGACATGCCGTTCGCGGTGCTGATGGGCCAGGTGGCCGGAGCGCTGTCGCGATGAGCGCTGCCTTCGACGTCATCGTCGTCGGCGGCGGCTCGGCGGGTGCGGTGCTCGCGCATCGGCTCAGCGCCGATCCCGCGCGCCAGGTGCTGCTGCTCGAGGCCGGCGAAGCCTACCGGCCGAACGTGTTTCCGCGCGACCTCGCGGATGCCGACACGGCCGGCGGGCCCGATGGCCACGACTGGGGCTACCAGGCCGAGACCGGCCTCGCGGGCCGCAGCATCCACGCGCCGCGCGGCAAGACGCTGGGCGGCAGCTCGGCCGTCAACGCGGCGGTGGCGATGCGCTCGCGGCCCGAGGACTTCGCGAAGTGGCGCGCGCTCGGCATCGAGGGCTGGCAATGGCCCGAGCTGCTCGAGGCCTTCAAGGCGATCGAGAACACGCCCGATGGCGACGACGCGTTCCGCGGCCGCGCGGGTCCGCTGCCGATCCGCAACCGGCGGCGCGACGAGCTGACGCCGGCGCTCAATGGCTTCGTCGATGCAACGGCCGCACTCGGCTTCGCGCGCGTCGCGGACTTCAACGGCGAGCAGCAGGCCGGCGTCGCGCCCTATCCGCTCAACGTGATCTCGGGCCGGCGCATCAACACCGGCATCGCCTTCCTCGGCGAGGACGTGCGCGCGCGGCCCAACCTCACGATCCGTGGCGGCGTGGAGATCGACCGCGTGCTGTTCGAGGAAGGCCGCGCCGTGGGCGTGGTCGATGCCGAGGGCCAGAGCCATCGCGCGGGCCAGGTGATCCTCAGCGCGGGCGCCTTCGGCAGTCCGGCGATCCTCATGCGATCGGGCATCGGTCCCGCGCCGCACCTGGCGTCGCTGGGCATTCCGCTGGTGGCGGAACTGCCGGTGGGGCAGGGCCTGCAGGAGCATCCGTTCTACTACAACGTCTATGCGCTGACGCCCGAGGCGGCGGGCATGCATCCCGCGGCGGGCGCGATCCTCTGGGCCGCGTCCTCGCAGGCCGAGCCGGGCGACCTCGACCTGCACATCTCGGCCACCCATCTGTTCGACCCGGCGTTGAGCCCGACGGGCGGCGCGATCGTGCTGGCGGTGTCGGTGACGCAGCCCGAGGCGACCGGCAGCCTCGAGCTGGCCGACCGCGATCCGCGCAGCGCGCCGCGCATCCGCTACAACCTGCTGGGCACGCCACGCGACATGGCGCGCATGCTCGAGGCCGTGCGGCTGTCGCGCGCGATCGGGCGGCAGTCGCCGTTCGCGCAGATGGTTGCGGCCGAGATGGCGCCGGGGCCTGAGTTCTCGGATGGCGACGACCTGCAGCGCGCGATCGAGCAGCAGCTCGACGGCTATGCGCATCCGACCTCGACCTGCCGCATGGGACCGCCCGGCCAGGGCGTGGTCGATGGCGGTGGCCGCGTGCATGGCGTGCCGGGCCTGTTCGTGATCGACGCGTCGATCATGCCCAGGGCACCGAGCGCGCCGCCCAACATCACCACCATGATGATGGCCTGGCTTCTCTCGGGCCATAGCTTCGGAGTCCGCTGATGGCCCTCGTTCCCATCGATCCACAGGACATCGCCGCGGCGCGCGCGCTGCGCCTCGAGTTCGGCCGCTTCTGGTCCACCGCGCCCGGCACGCCGCGCGACATCTACGACCGCTTCATCGCGCAGACGCCCACCGCTTCCGAAGTCGCGGCGCGCGAGGCCGCCGACGAAGCCGCTTCCGGCTGGTGGGTCGAGCCCGCGCAGGCCGTGCCCGGGCGCGCGCTGCTGTTCATCCATGGCGGCGGCTATGGCCTGGGCCATGCGAGCGCCTATGTCGGATTGGCCAGCCAGCTCGCGGCACGCACGCGCGTGCCGGCCTTCGTGCTCGAGTACCCGCTGGCGCCCGAGGCCGTGCTGCCCGCCGCGCGCGACCTCGCGCTGCGCACGCTCGCGGGGCTGGCATCGCGCTTCGGCGCGGTGGCGGTGGCGGGCGACTCGGCCGGTGGCGGCCTGTCGCTCGCGACCGTGCTCGAGGCCGCGAGGCAGGGCATCGCCGTGTCCTCGCTGGTCGCGTTCTCGCCCTGGACCGACCTGAGCCTGAGCGGCGCGAGCGCACAGGAACTGGCCGTCGGCGATCCGCTGCTCGACGTCGGCTACCTGCGTGCTTCGGCCGCGGCCTATCTGGGCGGCGCGCCGGCCATCGATCCGCGCGGCTCTCCGTTGTTCGATGCCGACCTGCGGCGCCTGCCGCCCACGTTGATCCAGGTCGGCTCGGACGAGGTGCTGCGCGACGATTCGCGCCGTCTCGCGGAGGCGGCCGGCCAGGCGGGCGCGCAGGTCGAGCTCGAGGAGTGGCAGGGCATGCACCACGTGTTCCAGCTCAACACCCGCGAGCTGGCCAGCGCGCGCAAGGCACTCGATCGCGCGGCCGCGTCCGTGTCGCGCCACTGGAACGCCTGACCCTTTGTCCGGGTCCGCGCGTGGCCGGTGCGCGCGGAACGTGCTAAGTTGCCGCGGACTCGGAAGAACCCATCGGCGAAAGATACGCGTGCTCGACCTCAACGACTTTCGGTACTTCGTGGAAGTGATCGACCGGGGCAGCCTCTCGGCCGCGGCGCGCGCGCTGCAGCGGCCGGTCTCGACGATCAGCTACCGCATCCAGCAGCTCGAGGCCGAGCTCGGCCTGACGCTGCTGGCGCGCACCTCGCGGCGCATCACGCTGACCGAATCGGGCGAGGCCTTCTACGGCCACGCGGTCGCCACCATCGCGCGCGCCAACGAGGCCGAGGCGGCGATGCGCAGCCGCAGCACGGAGCCGACGGGCACCGTGCGCTACACGGTGTCGGTCGCGACCTCGCAGTTCGCGATGACCGAGATGGTCGCGAGCTTTCTCGCCAAGTACCCGAAGGTCAACCTGCTGCAGGACGCGAGCGATGCCAACGTCGACATCGTGGCCGATCGCTACGACTTCGCGATCCGTGCCTACTCGGGCGCGCTGCCCGATTCGAACCTGGTGCAGCGCCCGCTCGCGGAAGCGCCCTGGCACCTGTTCGCGGCGCCCGAGTTCCTCGAAACCGCCGGCGCCATCGAGACGCCCGACGACCTGCGGGGTTGCGCCACCCTGATCATGAAGCGCGGGTCGCTCACGCCCGCGTGGCTGCTCAAGCGCGAGGACGACCGCGCGCAGACCGCGCAGGTCGCGATCCGCCCGCGCATGGAGGGCACCTGCATGGTGACCCTGAAGCGCGCGGCCGAGGCGCGCATGGGCGTGGTCGCATTGCCGGCCTACATCTGCCGCGACGAGCTGCGCGCCGGCCGCCTGCGGCGCGTGCTGCCCGACTGGGTGGCGGCCGACTCGACCATCTCGGCGCTGATGCCGAGCCGGCGCGGCATGAGCGCCGCGGCGCGCGCCTTCATCGAGCACCTCGTCGAGGCCTTTCCCGCCGCCGTCCGGCTCGACTGAGCGCAAGCGCAACCCCCGTGATCCGACCCGCCGCGCCGATGCGGCGGTGCGTTCGCGCGCGCCATCAGGGTTTACGCAAAGACGTGGCCTCGGCATCGATGTCTACAATATGGACATACATCCACAATATGGACAAGCGACATGCCCCTCGATGATTCGGACCCGACCCCGAAGATGCCCTACCAGTACCCGAATCCTCCGGACGCGTTGCCCGAGATCGTGGTGCAGCATGCGATCCCGACCGACGAACGCCTGTGGGTGCCGCAGGCCGAGAACGTGTGGTTCCGGCCGCTGTGCCTGAACGCGAGCCAGGGCTACTGGATGAACCTGCTGAAGGTGCGCAAGTCGGGCGTGCTGAGCCGCCACCGCCATCCGCAGGCGGTGCACGGCTTCGTACTCAAGGGGCGCTGGCGCTATCTCGAGCACGACTGGGAAGCCACCGAGGGCAGCTACGTGTTCGAGCCGCCGGGCGAGACGCACACGCTGTACGTGCCCGAGGACGTCGAGGAAATGATCACCTACTTCCAGGTCAACGGTGTCATGTACTACACCGACCCCTGGGGCAAGGGCATGGGCTACGAGGACGTGTTCACCAAGATCGACATGTGCCGCAAGCACTTCGACAACGTCGGCCTCGGCGCGGACTACGTCAAGCAGTTCATCCGATGAGCACGACGGCCTACGGCCGCGCCGGCTACGACTTCGCGGGCGCGGTGGCGGTGGTCACCGGCGGTGCCGGCGGCATCGGCGCGGAAGTCGCGGCGCAGCTGCGGCGCAGCGGCGCGCGGGTGGCGGTGTGGGACATGGCCGAGGCCACTGCGAACGACGACGCCTGGCAGGTCGACGTGAGCGATCTCGCCACGGTCGAGCGTGCCGCCGCCGCGGTGGCCGCGCGCTTCGGCCGCATCGACTTCGTGGTCAACAGCGCGGGCTTCGCGGGACCGACGGTGCCGCTCGATGCCTACGACCCCGCCACCTGGCGCCGCATCGTCGACGTGAACCTGGTCGGCACCTTCAACGTGTGCCGCGCCGTGGTGCCGCATCTGCGTGCCGCGGGCGCGGGCCGCATCGTCAACATCGCCTCGCTGGCCGGCAAGGAGGGCACGCCCAATGCCTCGGCCTACAGCGCGGCCAAGGCCGGCGTGATCGCGCTGACCAAGTCGCTCGGCAAAGAGCTCGCGACCACCGGCATCCTGGTGAACGCGATCGCGCCGGCCGCGGTGCGCACGCCGATCCTCGAGCAGATGTCGGCCGAGCACGTGCGGACCATGATCGGCAAGAGCCCGATGCAGCGCCTGGGCGAGAGCGCCGAGGTGGCCGAGATGGTGGCCTGGCTGTGCTCGGGCTCGTGCAGCTTCAGCACCGGCGCCACCTTCGACCTCTCGGGCGGTCGGGCCACGTACTGAAGCGCCGCCAAGTTTTTTCGGTCCCATTCCTTTTCAAACCACGGAGACACACCCCATGATTCGCTTCGCCTCGAAACTGCAACGCCTCGCGGCGCTGTCGCTGCTGCCGGTGGCGGCGCTGCTGGCCGCCGCGCCCGCCTCGGCGCAATCGCGCGACTATCCCAACAAGCCGGTCGAGCTGGTGGTGCCGTTCCAGCCCGGCGGCGGCACCGACGCACTGGCGCGCGCCTTCGCCGATGCCACGCGCAAGCACATGCCGCAGAGCATGATCATCGTCAACAAGCCCGGCGCCAGCGGCGCCATCGGCTGGCAGGACGTGATCAATGCCAAGCCCGACGGCTACCGCCTCGCGGTGGTCACGGTGGAACTCACGACGCTGCCGCACATGGGCCTCGCGAAGTTCACCTACGAGGACCTCGCGCCCATCGCGCGCCTCAATGCCGACCAGGCCGCGATCACCGTGCGCGCCGATGCGCCGTGGAACACCATCGAGGAATTCCTGGCCGCCGCGAAGAAGGACAGCGGCAAGCTCAGCGTGGGCAATGCCGGCAACGGCTCGATCTGGCACCTGGCGGCCGCCGCGCTCGAGGACAAGACCAGCGTGAAGTTCAACCACACGCCGTTCCAGGGCGCCGGCCCCGCGGTGCTCGCGCTGATGGGCGGCCACATCGACGCGGTGGCGGTGAGCCCGGCCGAGGTCACGACCTACGTGCAGGCCGGCAAGCTCAAGACGCTGGCCGTGATGGCCGAGCAGCGCGTGAAGGGCTTCGAGAAGGTGCCCACGCTCAAGGAACGCAACATCGACCTGGTGATCGGCACCTGGCGCGGCATCGCGGCGCCGAAGAACACGCCGCCCGAGGTCATCGCCTACCTGAAGACCGTGAGCCAGCAGGCCGCCAACGAGCCCGCCTTCCGCGAGGTGCTCGACAAGCAGAACCTGGGCTTCGCCTATGCCGACGACGTCGCCTTCAAGGCCACGATGGCCAAAGACAGCGCCTACTTCAAGACGCTGATGGGCAAGCTCGACATCAAGAACTGATCCACGCAAAGGCAACTCCCGTTTCATGACTTACGAGGCAGCACTCTTCAAGGGCAAGCGGGCACTGGTGTCCGGTGCCACCCAGGGCATCGGCGCCGTGATCGCCAACCACCTGGCCGCGCTCGGCGCGCAGGTCACGGCCATCGGCCTGGGCAACGGCGACGGCACGCTCGATGCCGCGGTCGAGGTCCGGCAGGCCGACGTGACCTCGGACGCGAGCCTCGAGGCCGCGATCGGCGGCATCGAGCGCCTGGACATCGTCTTCAACTGCGCCGGCATCATCCTGCGCGGCGCGGAGCACGACCTCGCGGTGTTCGAGAAGGTGCTGGCCGTGAACCTCACCGGCACGATGCGCGTGTGCGGCATGACGCGCGAGCGCCTCAAGGCGAGCGGCGGCTGCATCGTCAACACGGCCTCGATGCTGAGCTTCTTCGGCGGCGGCCTGGTGCCCGGCTATGCCTCGAGCAAGGGCGGCGTGGCCCAGCTCACCAAGTCGCTGGCGATCGCCTACGCGGCCGACGGCATCCGCGTGAACGCGATCGCGCCGGGCTGGATCGCGACGCCGCTGACCAAACCGCTGCAGGACGATCCCGCGCGCGCGGGCCCGATCCTCGCGCGCACGCCGCTGGGCCGCTGGGGCACGCCCGACGACGTGGCGCGCGCCGCGATGTTCCTCTGCACGCCGGCCGCGTCGTTCATGACCGGCGTGGTGCTGCCGGTCGACGGCGGCTACATGGTGAGCTGAGGGCGCGCCCGATGCGCGTGGACTGGATGGAGGGTATGGATAATGGCCCGGCCCTCGTTCCCGCCGGTGCCCGCGCCGGCCTCGTCCCTTTGTCCATGCCCGCTCCCCGGTCTTCCTCCGCCGCTTCCGCTTCTTCCGCCGCTTCCGCGAACCAGGTCGCGGGCACCGCTTCGTTCTCCAAGTTCATGCACGTGCTGCAACTGGTGGCCGATGCGCAGGAGCCGGTCAACGTCGCGGCGCTGATGCGCGCGAGCGGCTATCCGCGGCCCACGGTGCACCGCATCGTCGCGGCGCTGATCGCCGAGCGCCTGCTGGTCGAGCATCCGCACAGCGCGACCCTGGGGCTGGGCCCGCGGCTGATCCAGCTCGCGAGCCGCAGTTGGGGCCGTTCCGAGCTGCGGCTGGCCGCGGTCGACGAGCTCAAGCGGCTGCGCGACCTCACGGGCGAGACCGTGCACCTGGCCGTGCCCAACGACACGACCATGGTCTACATCGAGAAGCTCGAGAGCCCGAGCGCGGTGCGCATGGCCTCGCGCATCGGCACCAGCGTGTCGCTGCATGCCACCGCCGTCGGCAAGGCCTACATGGCGGCGCTCGACGACGGCGCGCTCAAGGCGCTGGTCAAGCGCCTGCCGACGCCGCGCTACACGCCCAACACCACCGTCGATGCGGCCGCGCTGCGCGCCGAGGTGCAGAAGACGCGCGAGCGCGGCTGGTCGGTCGACAACGAGGAGAACGAAGCCGGCATCTTCTGTTTCGGCGCGGTGATCCGCGGCGTGGGCGGCGTGCCGGTGGCGGCGATCAGCGTGAGCACGCTGGTGTTCCGCCAGAAGGAGGACCCGGCCCAGGCCTACGTGGCACCGCTGCTCGAGGCCTGCCGCGTCATCTCCGAGCGCATCGCGCAGACGCCTTCGCTGTCGGGCAGCGACGTGCTCTGACGCGCGTGCGGCTCAGGCCAGCGCCTTGAGCTGGAAGCCCGGCGCCAGCGCTTCTTCTTCGCTCAGCGCCACGCCCTTGGCCAGCAGCCGGCGCGCCAGCATGTGATCGCCCGCGCGGTTGAGGGTCTCGACCGCCGCGAGGCGTCCTTCGCGAATGCACAGCACGGTCGCGGCCGATGAAGCCGCATCGCGCAGCACCACGTGCGTGTCGTCGGCCGCGCGCAGCCCGGCGATCTGCAGCCTGAGTTCGCCCTGGTCGCTCCAGAACCATGGCACCGGGCCATGCGCCACCGTCTTGCCCGCGAGCCGCGCCGCCACGCTGCGCGCCTGGTCGCCGGCGTTCTGCACCGACTCGAGCCGGATCGGGCGGCCGCTGACCGGATCCGGAAAGGCCGCCACGTCGCCGATGGCCGAGATCGCCGGATCGGAACTCAGCAGCTGCGCATCGACGCGGATGCCGTTGTCGACCGCGAGCCCGGCTTGCGCCGCGAGCTGCGTGCGCGGCTCGGCACCGATGCCGACCACCACGAGGTCGGCCGGCAACGTCTCGCCGTCGGCGGTGCGCACCGCCGCGATCCCGCCCTCGCGGCCCGCGTGGCCCTCCAGCGCCGTCACGCCGCAGCCGAAGCGCAGCCGCGTGCCGCGGCCCTCGTGCGAGGCCGCCACGGCCTGCGCGCTGTGCGGCGAGGCGGCCCGCGCCAGCGCGCGATCGGCCACGTCGAGCACCGTCACGTCCAGGCCGAGGGCACGCGCCACCGAGGCGAACTCGAGTCCGATGAAGCCGGCGCCGATCACCACCGCGCGCCGGCTGTCGGCCAGCCGCTCGCGCAGCCGGTCGGCATCGACCAGCGTCTGCAGGCTCATCACGCCCTCGAGCTCCGCGCCCTCGACGCGCATGCGGCGCGGGCTCGATCCGGTGGCGATCACGAGATGGTCGTAGGCGATCGCCTGGCCCGACGTCAGCACCACGCGCTGCGCGGCGCGATCGATCAGCTCGACGCGGCCCTGCACGCGCTGCACGCGCTGTTCCTCGAAGAAACGCTCGGGGCGGAAATGCAGGTCGCTCGCGCTCGCCTTCGCGAGCAGGTAGGCCTTCGACAGCGGCGGCCGCTGGTAGGGCAGGCTGGCCTCGTCGCCGACCAGCACGATGGCGCCCTCGAAGCCTTCCTGGCGCAGCGAGGCGCAGCACTGGAAGCCGGCATGGCCCGCGCCGACTATCACGACCTGTTGCATGGCGCGCGCATCGGGGTGGGGAAGAAGAGGGTGCGCACGCGCGTCCATGCGCTGCGATGCCGCGCGGCGTGCGGCACCGGTTCCGGCGCGCATGGCGCCTGGAGCGAGGGCCGGCCGCCGTCGGGCGCGTCGGTGTCGAGCTTGTAAGGGATCAGCCATTCCATCTGCGTGTCTCCTGCAGCGCGATGGTGTTCGCAGGGGCCCGGCTTGTCTGTCCCCGCTGTAGGGGACGTGTGCGGCGCCTGCCAAGGATCTACTTGATTCGAAGGATGCCAAGGAACGGGTCCGTCTCAATACTTCCGCCGCGGAGCACCCGGAGGGGGAGCTTCAACTCACGCCTCGAGGCGGACAGGAGATCGAAAGCATGAGAACCCTGCAACATATCCGTCGCTGCGCATTCGCAGCGGCTGCGCTCGGGATCGCTCTGCCGGCTGCGCTGGCCCAGTCGGCCGCGCCGGAGTTTCCGGCGGAGGCCGTGGCACTGACGCCCGAGACGCTCAAGGGCCTCAACGGCAAGAAGTTCGTGGGCACGCGAATGGATGGCACGGGCTGGACGATGGACTTCGGCCCCGACGACTACTTCCGGCTGGCGTACCGGCGCGGCGGCACCGGTGCCGGGCCCGGTGGAGGCATCTTCGACGGCACGGTCCGGCTCGATGGCACGAAGCTCTGCCAGGACATGCGCAAGGCCCTCGAAAGCCGGTGCAACGAGGTGCGCCTGAAAGGCAACGAGCTGTTCTATCAGCGCGGTTCCAACGGCGAGATCGTGGTTCTCACGGCACAGTGAGATCCGATCCCGCTGGCCTGCGGTTCAGCGCACGGGGGGCGCTGCTGCGTGACCGGGTTGCAGCGGCGCATGCACCGATGCGAAAACCCGCCAGTCCTGGCCGCTGAATTCCTAGCGCCCCGGACGGCGATACAGCGCGATCGCCGTCGACGGTGCCGCCGAGGGCGCCGATCCCTCGTCCACGCTCGAGTGGGTCGAACTGCTCGCATCTCTCTTTCGACACCTCGGCAGTCCGGCCGCCAGGCCAACCGAATCCAGTGGCCCCAGCAGGATGGCCGACCGCAAATGTCGGCAACGTCCCACGGATCGGGCCGCCGGGCGGGGGAATACTCCCCGGTCCAGCCGAGGGGGAACCGGCGCGAACCCACTGTCCGAGAGAACAAAACACATGCCAGATCCCGCCGCCGAGTGGCTGTCCATCGCCAACCTGTCGGACGCCGATCACCGGCAGATGATCGATGCGGTCACCGACTACGCGATCTTCTTCCTCGATCCCGACGGCATGGTGCTGAGCTGGAATGCCGGTGCGCGGCTCGTCAGCGGCTACGAAGGTTCCGAGATCCTCGGGCGCCATGTCTCGATGCTCTATCCGGCCGAAGCGCAGCAGCGCGACGGGCCGCGCCAGGAGCTCGCGCAGGCACGCGAGGCGGGCCATTTCGAGGACGAGGGCTGGCGCGTGCGCAAGGACGGCACGCGCTTCTGGGCCAGCGTGGTCATCACGCGGCTCACCGGGCCCGACGGCACGGTGCGCGGCTTCTCCAAGATCACACGCGACCTCAGCGAGCGGCGCCTGCAGGACGAACTGCTGCGCGCGAGCGAGGAGCGCTTCCGGCTGCTGGTCGAGGGCGTGAAGGACTATGCGATCTTCATGCTCGACCCCGCGGGCCACGTGATCAGCTGGAACGCGGGCGCGCAGAAGAACAAGGGCTACGAGGCGGCCGAGATCATCGGCCGGCACTTCTCGACCTTCTATCCGCCCGACGTGGCCGCCAGCGGCTGGCCCGCGCAGGAGCTGCGCAATGCGCTGCGCGACGGCCGCTTCGAGGACGAGGGCTGGCGCGTGCGCAAGGACGGCAGCCGCTTCTGGGCCAGCGTGGTCATCACGGCGCTGTACGACGCGGCGGGGCACCACAAGGGCTTCGCCAAGGTCACGCGCGACCTCAGCGAGCGCCGGCGCATCACCGCGCTGGAGGACGAGGGACGGCGCATGGCCACCTTCCTCGCGATGCTCGGGCACGAGCTGCGCAACCCGCTCGCGCCGATCTCGAATGCGCTCGAGTTGCTCAAGCGCGAGAAGATCGAGTCGCGCATCTTCAACAGCACGCGCGACATCATCGACCGGCAACTGCGGCAGATGACCCGGCTGATCGACGACCTGCTCGACGTGGGCCGCATCACCAGCGGCAAGATCCACCTCGAGGCCAAGCCGGTGCGGCTGCGCGACGTGATCCACGACGCGGTCGAGACGGTGCGTCCGCTGGTCGCGTTGAAGTCGCAAGTGCTCGAGCTGCAGGTCGACGGCGCCGACCCCTGGGTCACGGGCGACCGGGCGCGGCTGGTGCAGGTGGTCAGCAACCTGGTGCACAACGCCGCCAAGTTCACCGACAACGGCGGGCGCATCGAGTTGCGGCTCGGCGCCGGCCCCACCGCGCCCGGCGTCGCGGGCGCCAGCCCGATCGAGGCCGAGATCGTGGTGCGCGACACCGGCCCGGGCATCGCGCCGCAGGACGTCCACCGCATCTTCGACCTGTTCGTGCAGGGCGAGCAGGACGCTGCGCGTTCCAAGGGCGGGCTCGGCCTCGGGCTGAGCCTGGTGCAGCAGCTGGTCGCGCTGCATGGCGGCCGGGTCAGCGTGTTCAGCAGCGGGCGCGCGGGCGAGGGCAGCGAATTCATCGTCAACCTGGCGGCCGTGGCCGAGCCGCTGGCGGGCGAGGGTATCTCGGGCCGGGCGCCCGGCGAACGGTTGGTGCTGGTGGTCGACGACAACCAGGACGCCGCCGAGACCATGGCGCTGCTGATGGACGCGCTGGGCTATGCCAGCGCGGTCGTGCACGACGGCTTCGCGGCGATCGAGGCGGTCAAGGCCGGGCGGCCCGACGTCGTGCTGCTCGACATCGGCCTGCCCGGCATCGACGGCCACGAGGTCGCGCGCCGGCTGCGCGCCGAGCTGGTCGACCCGCCCGCGCTGATCGCCGTGACCGGCTACGGCCAGCCCAGCGACCGCGACACCAGCTTCGAGACCGGCTTCCTCGGGCACCTGACCAAGCCGGTGGACGTGGACCGGCTGGCGCGGATGCTGGAGCGGCTGTTCCAGGAGGAGCGGCCAGGGAGCACGACAGGCTGAGCCCGGCGCCACGTCGGACGGCTCAAGGCGGTGGCTTGTAGCCCCGCGGCTTGCCGCGCACCATGAGTTCGCACACGGCCCAGACGATGGCCTGCCCGGTGGAGTGCTGGAGCGCGGGTTCCATGGCGGCCTCGGCCTCCGAGGGTGGGCGCACCATGCGTCGAACCACCGGTCCCTGGCTGGCACGTCCCGCGTAGCTCACGATGCTCTGGTCCGCGAGGCGTTCGCGCTGGCAATCGATCCGCGTGATCCGGACGTCGGACCCATAGGCGCGACCGTCGGCGGTCCGATGTTCCTGCCCATAGTCGAACAGCAGACTCGCGACGACATGGCCGCCGGGCTCCCGCGCGGGGCCGTTCACGTCGAGGTAGATGTTGTCGCCATCCGGTGTCGGGTTGCCGACGCGGCGCCAATCGGTGGCAAGCGCATGGGGCGCGGTGCAGGCGCAGGCGAGGGCCAGCGCGATGTGGCGCAGCCGGGTCGGTGAGTTCATCGCATCCTCCTGCGCGTCTTTTCTTCTCGGGGTTCCGCGGGGCCTGTCGCGCTCGAGCACCGGCGCTCAGCCGCCGCGCTTCACCAGCGTCATGAACTCCAGCCCCTGGACCTTGCTGGAGCGCATGTCGAACATCGACAGCACCGACTGCCCGAGCAGCGGCAGGCAGTCGGCACAGGTGATGGCCTGCACGTTCTTCAGCTCGAAGCGGCCGATGCGGATGGCATCGATCACGATCGCCTTGGCGACGACCCGGCGGCCGTCGGCGGTGAACATCCTGACGCTCGGATCGACGACGCGGTAGGCCACCTTCGATTGCCGCAGCGTCTCTTCCGCCAGCGACAGCCGCGTGGCGCCGGTGTCGACCATGAAGGCCATGGCCTTGGCTTCGCCGAGGTTGACCGGCGCGAAGAAGTGCCCGCCGTAGGCCGGCAGGCGCAGGCCGGCGCGTTCGGGGGCCGCGGCGCCGCCGCTCTGGTCGATGGCGGTCTCGATGGCGATGCGCTGGCCCGCGAAATAGAGCGGGCTGCCGCGCGCCTGGGCCTGGCTGTCGTAGGCCTGCAGCAGCGACAGGGCTTCGTAGGGCCGGCCGGCCGCGACCAGCAGGCGCGCGAGCCTGGCGCGCACGTCCACCAGCGCGGGCTGCGCCGCCAGCGCCTTGTAGGACCACGCGATGGCCTCCTCGCCGCGGCCCAGCTTCGAGAGGCTGTCGGCATGGAAGGCGAACAGGTCGTAGGCGCCTTCGCCGAGCGCTTCGGCGCGCTCGAAGTTCTCGACCGCCTGCTGGTGCTTGCCGCGCCGGGCCTGTGCCATGCCGAGGTTGGCGAGGCCGAGGGTGTCGCCGGGCAGCAGGCGCACGTAGTCCTGCCAGTTGGCTTCCTCGCAGGCCAGGTCGGCTTCGCGCGCGCAGCGTCCGGCCTGGCGTCGGAAGTCCTCGGCGGTGAGGTTGTCCTTGTTGAGCCAGCGCTGCCAGTAGCCGCGGGTGGTGGCGATGCTCGCGAAGGACACGGCCGCCAGCACGAGGCAGGTCCAGGCGAAGACCTTGACGCCGCGGCGCTGGCTGAAGCGGTGGTCCCAGAGCGAGCAGAGCAGCACCACGACGAGGGGCCAGAGCAGGGCGCCCAGCGCGGTGCCGATGCGGAACGCCGGGGACATGGCTTCCGAGCGTCCGAAGAACAGCGTGGTGGCCTCGAGTGCCGCCAGCGAGAGGGCCGCCAGGCCCCACAGCAGCGGACCGGCCTTGCGCCCGCGCTCGCGGTCGTCGCGCAGGAAGCCCGGCTCCCAGCCGGGGGCCGCGGCTGCGATGTCTCCCGTCCACTGCGGTTCGCGCCGTGATCCCGTGTGCTCGTCCATGAGGTCCTCCCGAGGCACCGGCGTTGTGTGCGTGTTCCCGCGCGAGCGGGGGCCGGTTGCCGCAAAAATGTGTCGGAAAGTATACCTAGCCGGGGTGTCGCGGGCCTGGCATCGCGCCGGGCCCGAGCGGCCGGCGGTGGCGCGATCCGCGCCGAGAATCCCCGCATGGACCTGCTCAAGACCTTCGCCCTCTTCGTCGCCACCGCGCTGGCCGAGATCGTGGGCTGCTACCTGCCCTATCTCTGGCTGCGGCAGGGCCATTCGGCCTGGCTGCTGCTGCCCGCGGCGGTCTCGCTGGCGCTGTTCGCCTGGCTGCTGACCCTGCACCCGACCGCGGCGGGCCGGGTGTACGCGGCCTATGGCGGGGTCTACATCGGCGTGGCGGTGCTGTGGCTCTGGGCGGTCGACAAGGTGCAGCCGAGCGTGACCGACTGGGTGGGCGTGGGGGTCAGCCTGCTCGGCATGTTCATCATCATGGCCGGGCCGCGGCTGGTGCGCTGAGAGGGTGTATTTGAAATGATCTACGCGGCCAGCCTAGTAGCGAGGATACGTGCTTCAGCGAGCCAGACCCAAGCGACAGGTGCCCAATTG
>NZ_FOWG01000022.1:0-69350 GCF_900115375.1 Variovorax sp. PDC80
AAGAGGGCCAGGGGGACGGTGAGTGCGAGGCGCTCGAGGATGAGGTCGAGCACGGGGGAGCTGTAGGCGTAGGAGTCGCCGAGGTCGCCGGTGAGCAGACCTGCGATCCAGTGCCAGTAGCGGGTCCAGGCGGGCTGGTCGAGGCCGAGCTTGGTGGCCAGGGCGGCGACGGCTTCGGGTGCGGCGTCCGGGCCCATGAGCATCTGCGCGGCATTGCCGGGCAGGATCTCCAGGACCAGGAAGACGATGATGGAGGCGCCGATCAGCGTGCCGATCAGCGTGGCAAGGCGCTTGATTAGGAAGAGGCTCATCTCTGGGTGTTCATCGCTTTGCTGTTGTTCGTGGCGGTTCTGTCCGGGGCGCGTGCACAGGACAGCGGGTACTTCCCTCCGCGAATGTCCCCCGGCCTTCGGCCTCCTCCTTGATTTCGCTGCGGGAAGCACCCACTGCCCTGTGCACGGGAGGCGCTGCGGTGGTGCCGGCGGTTCAACAACGGTGGCGTCCAGGCGCGCGTCGATGGGGTACTCCCTGCAGCGAAATAAAGGAGGAGCCGAAGGCGGGGGACATTCGCGGAGGGGAGTACCCCGTCGGCGCGCGCCCGCCCCGACCCACGCACCTCATCCAAGGCGCGACGGACCGTACGGCAGGCGCGAGAACTCATGCCGAGATGCACTCGGCGATCGCACGCCCCACGTCGACGGTGTTGGCGGTGCCCCCCATGTCGCGGGTGCGCGGACCTTCGCTGAGCACGGTCTCGATCGCCGAGAGCACGGCGGCCGAGGCTTCGGCGTAGACCGGGTTGTCGCCGCCGAGGTGGTCGAGCATCAGCGCGGCCGACCAGATCTGGCCGATGGGGTTGGCGATGCCCTTGCCCGCGATGTCGGGGGCCGAGCCGTGCACGGGTTCGAACAGCGAGGGGAACTTGCGTTCGGGGTTGAGGTTGCCCGAGGGTGCGATGCCGATGGTGCCGGTGCAGGCCGGGCCCAGGTCCGACAGGATGTCGCCGAACAGGTTGGAGGCCACCACCACGTCGAACCAGTCCGGGTGCTGCACGAAGTGCGCGCACAGGATGTCGATGTGGTACTTGCTCGTCGCCACGTCGGGGTAGCGCTTCGCGATCTCGGCCAGGCGCTCGTCCCAGTAGGGCATCGTGATCGAGATCCCGTTCGACTTGGTCGCGGCCACCAGGTTCTTGCGCTTGCGGCGGCTCGCCAGCTGGAACGCGTAGTCGATGATCCGGTCCACGCCCGTGCGCGTGAACACCGCTTCTTGGATCGCCATCTCGCGCGGCGTGCCCTCGAACAGGCGGCCGCCGACCGAGGTGTATTCGCCCTCGGTGTTCTCGCGCACCACCAGGAAGTCGATGTCGCCGGGCTGGCGGTGCGCCAGCGGGCCGGGCACGCCCGGCATCAGGCGCACCGGGCGCAGGTTCACGTACTGGTCGAACTCGCGGCGGATCTTGATCAGCAGGCCCCACACCGCGATGTGGTCGGGCACCTTGTCGGGCGCGCCCACCGCGCCGAAGTAGATCGCGTCGTGGCCCTGGATCTTGTCGTCCCAGTCGGCCGGCATCATCAGGCCGGTGCGCACGTAGTGGTCCGAGCCCCAGTCGAAGTGGTCGAACGAGAAATCGATGCCGAAGCGGCGGCCCACGGCGTCCAGCACGCGAAGGCCCTCGGGCATCACCTCGACGCCGATGCCGTCGCCGGGAATGACGGCGATCCTGTGTTTTGCTTGCATTTGATCCAGTACCCGGTTGATGAGGGACGGCGCGGGGCGCCCGTCGTGCGGGGCGTGCGCCTGCCGCGTCGGAGTCTAGGACTGGATCGGTGGGGCGGGATCGGGAATGGCACGTACGCCGGCTTGCCAATATTGGAAGGGGCGGCGGCGGGTCTTTCCAGGGAGATCGGCAACGGATCGCGCGCGTTGCAGCGCTTGGCCTTCCAAAAATTAGAAGGCTGGAGGTCGCGTCGGCGGCCCTGCGACACGGTCGCGACACGCTCGCGTGCCAGCGCCACGCGAGCGCGCTCCCGCCGCGCGCCCACGCAAAAGCAGGCGCGTCGCGCGGCGCGGGTTCGGGAGGCGAGAGGGAAGCGGATCAGCCGGCTGCGACGGTGCAGCGGTCGCGTCGAACGCGAGGGGAACTGGGAGAAAGAGAGAGGCGGGGAGCGGGAGGGAGGGAAACGGAAAACGAAAAGGCGCGGAACCGTCGAATCTCAGTTGCTGCTGCTGCTGCTCTTGTCGAGCTCGGTGACTTGCAGCGACAGATCGAACAGCTTGGACTTGCTGGCGTAGTAGCGGTCGAGGCGCCATTCCTTGAGGATGTCCATCGCCAGCTGGAAGCTCTTGTAGTCGAGGCTGTAGAGCGTGACGAGTTCGAAGCTGTGTTCGGATTCGAGGGCCAGCACGAGCTGGGCGAGGATCTTGGCCGATTCGTTGGCCGGGTCCGTTTCGATGAATCGGCGAGCGACCTTGATGGCATTCATGGGTGAAAAGTTTCTCGGTAAGGCAGGAGCCGAGAACTATAGCTAGCAGCCCCCAAGGCTTTTATGACAATTCTGTGACATTGCGGGGCATCGAATTGCAGGCCTGCAGAACCTCGCCAAGAGGGAAAACACCCGGATTTCGGAGCTTCGGGGCGGTTTTTCGCATGAAAAGGCGCCCCGAAGGGCGCCTCGTGGCGGATGCCGATGGCGATCAGCGGATCGGCTGCGGTGCCGGGTAGGGCATCGGCGCGGCCGGATAGGCGGCCGGCGGCACCATCACGGGCTCGGGCGCGCGCATCGCCGGGGCCACCGGATAGGGCGCGGGGGCCGGCATCACGACCGTGGTGACCGACTCGCGGATCACGCCGCCGCCCATCACGCTGCCGTCGACCGCGGCGCGGGTGTTGCCTTCGCCGCCGAGCACGCGGGCTTCGCAGTCGGCACGGTCGCCCGGCGGTTGCAAGGCACAGCGCTGCAGCGCATTGCGGCGGTAGTCGGGCGCGGCGGTGAGGCCGCCGCGTGCCGCTTCCTGGCGCGCCGCGCCGGCTTCGCGGATACAGGCCGCGCGGTCCTGCTGGTTGTGGCCGCAGACGGCCAGCTCGCGTTCGTAGGTGGCTTCGCCGCGACGCGATTGCGCGCTGGCGCTGCCGGCGCTGGCCAGGGCGCCGAGTGCCACGAGGGCGGCGACGGCGCCGCGGGTGAGGAGAAGACGCTGGTTCATGGTGGGCTCCTTGAGATCAGCCGATGAAGAGGACGAGGGGTCAGCGCGCCGGTGCCGGCTGCGCGGGCAGCGGCGTCACGGTCTCGCGGATCACGCCGCCGCCCATCACGCTGCCTTCGGTGGTGGTGCGGCCGGCGCCCGCGCTGCCGCGGATGCGCGCTTCGCAGTCGGCGCGATCGGCGGCCGGTTGTTCGCGGCAGCGCGCGAGCGCATTGGCGTCGTAGCCGCCGGGACCGGCGCTCGTGAGGCCGTTGCGGCCGGCTTCCTGCCGTGCCGCGCCGGCTTCGCGCAGGCAGGCCGCGCGGTCCTGCTGCACGCCGTCGCAGGTGGCGCGCTCCTTCTGCATGCGCGCCTCGGAACCGGGGGCCTGGGCCTGCGCACCGAGCGCGACCAGGCCGGCCGCGAGCGCGAGGATGCGAAGGGAACGCAGCGGCCGCATCGGGCGGCGGGTCGGGATCGTTCCCGGGTGGACTGTTGGGGTCATCGTGCCTCCTGAAAGGACGCGACTTCCTCGAGAGCGAGGCAGTGCGCGACTGGAGGCCCAGTGTCCGGCCGCGCGGCGCGCGCGGCCTGTGGGACGGCACAGATTGCGGACCCGGCGGGACGCGCCCCTGCGTGTGGGACGAATCCCGCAGCCGCGGGACCCGGCCCGTGTGCTCAGCCTTCCGCGATGCGCTTCGCGAGGTGAGCGAGCGCTTCGTCGACCTGGTCGACCAGGATCAGCGAGAGGTCGCCGGGCTGCAGCCGGGCCAGCGCGGCGTCGATGGCGATGAACTCGCCGCGGATCTCGTCGATCTGGCGCGTGCGGGTCGCGCCCTGCAGGCCCTGGCGCAGCAGGCCCATCACCTCGCCGTCGGCGCGGCCGCGCTGGGCCGCGTCCTGGTAGAGGATCACGTCGTCGAAGGCCTGGCCCAGGATCGCGGTCTGGTCGCGGATGTCGGAATCGCGCCGGTCGCCCGCGCCGCTGATGACCACCGAGCGCTTCTTCGCGGGCATGGTGTCCACGGCCGAGACCAGCGCGCGCATGGCGTCGGTGTTGTGGCCGTAGTCGGCGATCACCGTGGCACCGCGGTAGTCCATCACGTTGAAGCGGCCGGGCACGCCGGCGGCGTCGTTGAGGAAGCTCGCGAGGCCGCTGCGGATGGTGTCCCAGTCCAGGCCCACGGCCCAGGCCGCGGCCACGGCGGCCATCACGTTGTCGACCTGGAAGCCGATGCTGCCGCCGCGCGTGATCGGCACGTCGCGCAGCGAGATGCGTTCGCGCCACGAGCCCTCGGCGGCCACCACGGTGTCCTGGTCGACGTAGACGGTGCGCTTGCCCTGCGCGCGGTGCGTGGCCATCACCGGATGCTGGCGGTCGGCGGCGAAGAAGATCACCTCGCCCGGGCAGTTGGTGGCCATCGCGGCGACGTTGGGGTCGGCCGCGTTGAGCACGGCGTAGCCGCCCGGCGCCACGTTGCGCACCACCACGCGCTTGAGCACCGCGAGGTCCTCGACGGTGGTGATGTAGTTCAGGCCGAGGTGGTCGCCGCTGCCGATGTTGGTGACCACGGCCACCGAGCAGCGGTCGAAGCCCAGGCCCTCGCGCAGCACGCCGCCGCGCGCGACCTCGAACACGGCCGCGTCCACGTCGGGATGCAGCAGCACGTTGCGCGCGCTCTTCGGGCCGCTGCAGTCGCCGCTGTCGGTCTGGCGGCCGTCGACGTACACGCCGTCGGTGTTGGTCATGCCGGTGCGCAGGCCGCTGGAGGCGACGATGTGGTTGATCAGCCGCGTGGTGGTGGTCTTGCCGTTGGTGCCGGTGACCGCGATCACCGGGATGCGGCCGTCGTCGCCATGGGCGAACAGCGCGTCGACCACCGCCTCGCCGACCGCGCGGCCGCGGCCGAACGAGGGCGAGATGTGCATGCGTAGACCCGGCGCGGCATTGACCTCGACGATGCCGCCGTGCTGCTCCTCGAGCGGGCGCAGCACGCTCTCGCAGACCACGTCGACGCCGCAGATGTGCAGGCCGACCATCTGCGCCGCGTCGACCGCGCGCGCCGCCACCTCGGGATGCACGGTGTCGGTCACGTCGGTGGCGGTGCCGCCGGTCGAGAGGTTGGCGTTGTTGCGCAGCACCACGCGCTGGCCCAGCGCGGGCACGCTGTCGGGCGTGAGGCCTTGCGCCTCGAGCCGGCCGACGGCGATGTCGTCGAGGCGGATCTTGGTCAGCGAGGTGGCATGGCCCTCGCCGCGGCGCGGATCGAGGTTGACCGTGTCGACCAGCTGGCGCACGGTGGCGCTGCCGTCGCCGATCACGTGCGGCGGATCGCGCCGCGAGGCGGCCACCAGGCGGTCGCCCACCACCAGCAGGCGGAAGTCGAAGCCCGGCAGGAATTTCTCGACCATCACCTCGCCGTGGGCATCGGCGGCCGTGTAGGCCGCATCGAGCTGTTCGCGCGTCGTGATGTTGACGGTCACGCCCTTGCCCTGGTTGCCGTCCTGCGGCTTCACCACCACGGGCAGGCCGATCTCCTGCGCGGCGGCCCAGGCATCGTCCATGTCGGTCACCGGGCGGCCCAGCGGCACCGGCACGCCGGCGGCGTTGAGCAGCTGCTTGGTGAGTTCCTTGTCCTGCGCGATCGATTCGGCCACGCCGCTGGTGCTGTCGACCTCGGCGGCCTGGATGCGGCGCTGCTTCGAGCCCCAGCCGAACTGCACCAGGCTGCCGCTGGTGAGGCGGCGGTAGGGGATGCCGCGCGCCACGGCGGCGTCGACGATGGAGCCGGTGCTCGGGCCCAGGCGTTCCGATTCGTCGAGGTCGCGCAGCTCGGTGATGGCGGCGGTGGCGTCGAAGGCGGTGCCGTTCTGCGCCGCGGCGATCAGCGCCTCGGCCAGCTCGAGCGCGCGGCGGCCGACGGCCTCCTCGGTGTATTGCACGACCACCTGGTAGACGCCTTCTTCCAGCGTGGGCGAGGTGTGGCCGAAGTTGACCGCGCAGCCGGCCTGGGCCTGCAGCGCCACGGCCGCGTTCTCCAGCACGTGGGCCAGCGCCAGCGGCTGGCCCAGCACCATCGGGTGCAGCTCGCCGATGGTCGGGAAGGCCGCGCGCAGGCGGTCCTCGAAGCCGGCCAGCCGGCCGATGGCGTTCTCGTCGCCTTCGCAGGCAACGACCGCCTCGATGGCGGTGTGGCGGCTCCAGAGGTTGGGGCCGCGAAGGGCGCGGGTGCGGGTGACTTTCATGGGGCGGCGCGGTTCTTCTGGGGTATCGGCGGGTGCCCCGCGAGAACGCGGGGGACCGGATGGATCAGGCGAGCTGGAGTTGGGGCGAGGGCTGGCTCTGCGAGAGCTGCAGCGAGGCCAGTGCCGCCTGCAGGTCGGCCTCGAAGGCTTCGATGCCCGCGCCGATGAGGTTGAGCGGAATGCCCAGCGCCCAGGCCGCGGCCACGGCGGCCAGCAGGCTCTCGAGGCTGACGCCGGCATGGGTGGCGCGCCACACGGTGAGGCGGCCCAGGCCCGGCAGGAACGATTCGCTGGTGCCGTTGGCCAGCACCACGCGGTCCTGGCGGATCAGCACCGCCTTGCCGCCGGCGGCCTGGTGGGCCGTCAGCGACGCGGCCTGCGCGTCCACGCTGTAGAGGATCACGGCGCCGTCGCACAGCGGGGCCAGGCCGGCCACGCGTTCGTCGTCGGCATTGAGCACCGCGGTGCCCTCGGGCAGCACCACGTCGACCTGGGTGCGCAGCACCTTGACCATGTGGTCGCTCTCGCGGATGTCGAAGTCGCCGAGCTGCTCGAAGCCGCCGAGGTCGGTCACGATGCCGACCTCGCAGCGGTCGTAGGGCAGGCCGTCCTGCAGGATGGTGCGCGCGCCGTTCTCGATCACCACGGCCTGCACCTGGCGGTTCATCAGCAGGCGGTGGCCGGCTTCCCAGTTGGCGCTGTCGCGCGCATCGACGCGGCGGCGCTCGAGGAACAGGCCGTCGCGGCAGGCCAGGCCGGTGTGGCGGCCGCCGAGGCCGACCAGCCAGGCCACCAGGCGGGCGATCACCGCGTTGTCGCGCGAACCGGCCACGCCCACCACGGGGATGCGGCCTTGCGAGTCGTCGGGGAACAGGTGGTCGCAGATCGCGCGGCCCACCGGGCGCGGCGAGCCGACGGCCGGCTTCAGGTGCATCAGCAGGCCGGGGCCGGCGTTCACCTCGACGATGGCGCCGCCCTGCGGGCCGAGCGGCTTGGAGATGTCCTCGCAGACCAGGTCGATGCCGGCGATGTCCAGGCCGACCACGCGCGCGGCCAGCTCGACCATGTGCGCGACCTCGGGATGGACGCTGTCGGTGCAGTCGATCGCGACGTTGCCGTTGCGCTGGATCAGCACGCGGCGGCCGGCTTCGGGCACCGATTCGGGCACCAGGCCCTGGCGGCGCAGGTCCGACAGGATCGCGCCGTCGCGCGCGCCGAGGAACGACAGCGGGAAGTCCTCGGTGTCGCCGCGGCGCGGGTCGCTGTTGATCTGCAGGTCGATGAGTTCGCTGCAGTCGGACTTGCCGTCGCCCGTGACCCAGACGGTCTCGCCGCGCGCGGCCGCCACCATGCGGCCGCCGACCACCAGCACGCGGTGCTCCTCGCCGCGGATGTAGCGCTCGACCAGCACTTCGCTGCCGTGGCGCTCGGCCACCGAGAAGGCGGCCTCGATGTCCTCGCGCTTGGTCAGGTCCAGGATCACGCCGCGGCCATGGTTGCCGTCGGAGGGCTTGACCACCACCGGCACGCCCATCTCCTCGGCCACTTCCCAGGCCTCGGCCGGGCTGGCGACCGCCTGGCCGCCGGGCACCGGGATGCCGCAGCCCGCGAGCAGCGACTTGGTCAGCACCTTGTCGCTGGCGATCGATTCGCCGATGGCGCTGGTGTAGTCGGTCTCGGCGGTCCAGATGCGCTGCTGGTTGGCGCCGTAGCCCATCTGGACCAGGTTGCCGCTGTTCAGGCGCATGTAGGGGATGTCGCGGTCGATCGCGGCATTCACGATCGCCTCGGTGCTCGGGCCGAGGTAGCAGTCGTCGACCTTCGACTTGATCGCCTCGATCGCGGCCTGCACGTCGGCCGGGCCGATCGGGTCGTCGTTGATCGCGGCCATCATGATGCGGTGGCCTTCGGCCAGCGCCACCCGCGCCACCTGCTCGTCACGCGAGCGGAACACCATGCGGTAGGTGCCCGAGACCGAAGTCTCGCGGGTCTGGCCGAAACCGGTGGCCATGCCGGCCAGGTTCAGAAGCTCGATCACCACGTGCTCGAGCACGTGGCCCGACCAGGTGCCTTCGCGCAGCCGCTGGATGAAGCCGCCGCGCTCGCCGACGCCGCAGTGGTGCTCGATCAGCGCCGGCAGCAGGGTCGTCAGCCGGTCGCCGAAGCCTTCGATCTTGTTGGAGGGGAATTCCTCGAGCCGGCCGAGGTCCAGCCAGACTTCGAGCACCGGGCGGTAGGTCCAGATGCTCGGGCCGCGCAAATAGTTGATGCGCAGCAGGCGAATGTCGTCGAAACGGGTCATGCAAACGTTCGATGTGCTTTGGCCGAGCACCGCGGCGCCTTCAAGCGCGCCCATGGCGATCGGTCAGAATCGGCGCCCCGCGAAGGGCGTCATGGCGCGGTCCCAGCGGGCCGCGACGGGCAAGAGTCAAAGAAACACAATGCAACATCACGATCCAGTCGGCACCCAGGAGGGCGAAAACGAAGCGGTTTCAGAGGCTCTGAAAAGCCGGCTCGCAGTCGCGGAAAACGTTCTGGCAACACTGTCGGTTGACCTCGATGAAGAACTTCGTTTCAGTTTTGGCCTGGTGGCGCTCACCGACCAGCGGCTGCTGGCGCTGGAGCCCGGCGGCAAAGGCGTCTGGCGTGAGTGGTCGCTCGCCGACCCGGCGCTGGCGCTGCAGCTGAGCGACCAGTCGGGGGTCGGCCTGCTCGACCTGGTCGGCGGCGAGGGCCGGCTGGCGCGCTGGCGCTATACCCTGGCCAGCCAGGTCGCCGCGCTGCGCCTGCTGCGGCTGTTCGGCCAGCGTGCCAGCCATGCCGGCGGTGTCGCGCGCGCGACACCCGAGGCCGAGGCCGACGAGGTCGACACCGAGCTCCAGACCCCGCCCTCGACCTGGGTGCTGCTGCGGCTGGGCCGCTTCGCCCGGCCCTATCGCAAGCAGCTGATCGCCGGCTTCTTCCTCACCGTGCTGTCCACGGCCGCCACCCTGGTGCCGCCGTACCTCACGATCCCGCTGATGGACGACATCCTGATCCCGTTCCAGAACGGGCAGAAGATCGATCCGATGCGCGTGGGCCTCTACCTGAGCGGCCTGCTCGGCGCGGCGCTGGTCGGCTGGGGCCTGGGCTGGGCGCGCACCTACCTGCTGGCGCTGGTGTCCGAGCGCATCGGCGCCGACCTGCGCACCACCACCTACGAACACCTGCTGACCCTGCCGCTCGACTACTTCGGCGGCAAGCGCACCGGTGACCTGATGGCGCGCATCGGCTCCGAAACCGACCGCATCAACGTCTTCCTGTCGCTGCATGCGCTCGATTTCGCCAACGACGTGCTGATGATCGTCATGACGGCGGCGATCCTGATCTCGATCAATCCGCTGCTGGCCGTGGTCACGCTGGTGCCGCTGCCCTTCATCGCCTGGATGATCCACGTGGTGCGCGATCGGCTGCGCACCGGCTTCGAGAAGATCGACCGCGTCTGGTCCGAGGTCACCAACGTGCTGGCCGACACCATCCCCGGCATCCGCGTGGTCAAGGCCTTCGCCCAGGAGCGCCGCGAGGCCGAGCGCTTCCGCGCCGCCAACGCCTACAACCTGCAGGTCAACGACAAGCTCAACCGCACCTGGTCGGTGTTCACGCCCACCGTGTCGCTGCTGACCGAGATCGGCCTGCTGGTGGTCTGGGGCTTCGGCATCTGGCAGGTGGCGCGCGGCAGCATCACGGTGGGCGTGCTGACCGCCTTCATCGCCTACATCGGCCGCTTCTACACGCGCATGGACTCGATGAGCCGCATCGTCTCGGTGACGCAGAAGGCCGCGGCCGGCGCCAAGCGCATCTTCGACATCCTCGACCACGTGAGCAACGTGCCCGAACCCGCGAACCCGGTGAAGGTGGAGCGGGTGCAGGGCGCGATCGCGATGCGCGGGCTGGGCTTCCGCTACGGCTCGCGCGCCGTCATCCACGACCTCGACCTGCGCATCGAGCCCGGCGAGATGATCGGCCTGGTGGGCCACAGCGGCTCGGGCAAGAGCACGCTGGTCAACCTGATCTGCCGCTTCTACGACGCCACCGAGGGCGCGATCGAGGTCGACGGCACCGACATCCGCCGCTTCGCCGTGGCCGACTACCGGCGCCACGTCGGGCTGGTGCTGCAGGAGCCCTTCCTGTTCTTCGGCACCATCGCGCAGAACATCGCCTACGGCAAGCCCGACGCCACGCGCGAGGAGATCGTGGCCGCGGCGCGCGCCGCCCATGCGCACGACTTCATCCTGCGCCTGCCGCACGGCTACGACTCGCTGGTGGGCGAGCGCGGCCAGGGCCTGTCGGGCGGCGAGCGCCAGCGCATCAGCATCGCGCGCGCGCTGCTGATCGACCCGCGCATCCTGATCCTCGACGAGGCCACCTCGGCGGTCGACACCGAGACCGAGAAGGAGATCCAGAAGGCGCTCGACAACCTCGTGCAGGGCCGCACCACGATCGCGATCGCGCACCGGCTCTCGACCCTGCGCAAGGCCGACCGCCTGGTGGTGATGGACCGCGGCGAGATCGTCGAGGTCGGCCCGCACGACGCGCTCATGGCCAAGCAGGGCGCCTACTGGCGCCTCTACCAGGCGCAGCTGCGCCAGGGCGACGACGACGCGAGCGAAGGCGCGGCCAACGAGCGCGTGGGCGCGCAGGGCATCCCGGTGAGCCATGCGGCGCATCCGGCGGGAGACGCATGATGGAAACGACGACGATCACCCCGCCCGGCTTCGGGCTCGAGCGCGATGCCTTCGGCCGGCTGGTGCTGACCGATGCCCAGGGCCAGCGGCACGTGGGCGTCGCGCCGGTGCGGGCCTTCCCGCTCAGCGCGCCGGGCGAGGGCATCTCGCTGGTCGGTGGCGAGGGCCGCGAGCTGGTCTGGATCGACCGCGTCGATCAGCTGCCGCCCGCGGCGCGCGCGCTGCTCGAGGAAGAACTCGCGGTGCGCGACTTCGCGCCCACGCTGCTCAAGCTGCATGCCGTGTCGAGCTTCGGCGTGCCCAGCACCTGGACCGTGAGCACCGACCGCGGCGACACCCGCTTCGTGCTCAAGGCCGAGGAGGACATCCGCCGGCTCGAGCACGGCGCGCTGCTGATCGCGAGCGCGCACGGGGTGCAGTTCCGCATCGCCGACCTGAAGGCGCTCGACCGCGCGTCGCGCAAGTTGCTCGAGCGCTTTCTCTAGGTCAGCGAGAGCCTATCCAACGCAGCGCTGCCCCGCCCGCCGTCGCCGCCACGCCGCTCGCGAAGGTGCCCCAGGCCATGTCGAGCAGCGACAGGCCCAGCGGCCAGCCCTTCATGATCGAGAGGTTGGTGAGGTCGTAGGTGGCGTAGGCGAACAGGCCGAGCAGGGCGCCCAGCAGCGCGGTGCGCGCGAGGCTCGCGGCCTCGGCGCCGGGCAGCACCGCGAAGAACACCAGGCCCACCGGGTACAGCAGGTAGAACAGCGCCGCGAAGCCCAGCTTCGGCTCGGAGGCCATCAGGTGGCCCAGCCCCTGCTGGTAGAGGTTCTTGGCGATCACGCCGAGCCAGAGCGAATCGATCAGTGCCATCACCAGGAAGGAGGCGGCCCAGGCGGCGAGGTGTTTGGTGGTCATGGCGGCGGTGCGGATGGGTGGGGTGTCGCGGCCATCGTAGCGAGGCCCGGGGGCCGCGGGTAGCGCCGGCGGCGCGGACTGCGAAAATCGCGCGTTCGGACTACAGCTCCGTCGTTCCCGCGCACCGATGCGCCTTGCCATCCATTCCTCGAGCCCATCATGCCCCTGCACACCACCGCCCTCGTCCTGTTCTCCGGCGGGCAGGACTCCACCACCTGCCTGGCCGATGCCCTCTCGAAGTACCAGCGCGTCGAGACCCTGGGCTTCGACTACGGCCAGCGCCACCGCGTCGAGCTCGACGTGCGCGCCGGCATCCTGGCCTCACTGCGCGAGCGCTTTCCCGACTGGGCGCCGCGCCTGGGCCAGGACCACGTGCTCACGCTGGCGGCACTGGCCCAGCTCGGCGGCTCCTCGCTGACCGAGGAGGTCGCGTTCGAGATGCAGGCCGACGGCCTGCCCAACACCTTCGTGCCGGGACGCAACCTGCTGTTCCTCACGCTGGCCGGCGCGCTGGCCTACCGGCGCGGGCTGCAGGTGATCGTCACCGGCGTCTGCGAGACCGACTTCTCGGGCTACCCCGACTGCCGCGACGACACCATGAAGGCGATGCAGCTCGCGCTGTCGCTGGGGCTGGAGCGCCGGCTGGTGATCGACACGCCGCTGATGTGGATCGACAAGGCCGAGACCTGGCAGCTCGCGCACCGCCTCGGCGGCCAGCCGCTGGTGGACCTGATCGTGGAGGAGACCCACACCTGCTACCTGGGCGACCGCACGCACCGGCAGGCCTGGGGCTATGGGTGCGGCGAGTGCCCGGCGTGCGAGCTGCGCGCCCGGGGCTGGGCGCGCTATGCCGAGCCGGCCGTGCCCGGCACCACCTCCACGCGGTAGCGCGCGGGCGCGCCCTCGGCTTCGGGCACCAGCGTCCAGCGCTGGGTGTGGAACTCGCCGACCGCGGCGCGGTGCGCGATCGAGACCATCGCGCCGCCTTTCTCGCGCACCATCCCGGCCAGCCGCTGGTAGAGCGTGCGCTCGGCCGGCGCGTCGAGCGCGCTGCTGATCTCGTCGGCGAAGATCCAGCGCGGCTTCTTGAGCAGCACGCGCGCGATCGCGAGCCGCTGCTGCTCGCCGCCCGAGAGCTTCTGGCCCCAGGCGTCGCTGTCGTCGAGGCGTGCCACGAGGTCGGGCAGCAGCGCATCGGCCAGGGCCTGGCGCAACTGGTCGTCGCTGAAATCCGTCGACGGGTTGGGATAGGTCAGGGCATCGCGCAGCTTGCCGTCGGGCACGTAGGGACGCTGGGGCATGAAGGCCACGTCCTCGGGCACCTCGAGCCGGCCCTTCGAGAACGGCCAGATGCCCGCGAAGGCGCGGAACAGCGTCGACTTGCCGCTGCCCGAGGGGCCTTGCACCAGCACGCTGTCGCCGGGCTGCACCGACAGGGCGGCGCCGCTGAGCAGCGGCGTGCCGTTGGGCAGCGCGACCGACAGGTCCCGCGTGCTCAGCGCCGCGGCCGGCGCGCGCTCCAGCGTTTCGGGGCGCGCGGCATGCGCGGTCATGCCCTCGTCGAAGCTCGAGAGACGGTCCGCCGTGGCGCGCCAGACGGCCAGGCTGTCGTAGTTGTCGACGAACCAGCTCAGCGACTCCTGCACCTTGCCGAAGGCCGAGCCGATCTGCATCAGGTGGCCGAGCTGGAAGGCGCCGCCGAAGTACTGCTGCCCCGCGACGAGGAACGGAAAGATCACGGCCGCCTGGCCGAAGAAGGAGGTGAAGGTGAGGAGGTTCTTCTGCTGCTTGATCAGCAGCAGGTAGTTGCGCAGCACGTTGCCGAAGCGCGTGTCGAGCTGGGCGCGCTCGACCTTCTCGCCATGGTCCAGCGCCACCGCTTCGCTGTATTCGCGCACGCGCATCAGGTGGTGCCGGAAGTCGGCCTCGTAGCGTTGCTGGCGGAAGTTGATCCCGATCAGCGGGCGGCCGATGAAGTGCGTGATCGCGGTGCCCACGATGGAATAGGCGAGCGCGATCCAGACCATCGCGCCCACCACCTGGTAGGTGGTGCCGCTGAAGGTGAACGAGAAGTTGCCCGACAGGCCCCAGAGCAGGCCGATGAAGCTCATCAGCGTGACGACCGCGTTCAGCAGGCCCATCGACAGCGACATGGTGGCGCTGGTGAACATCTGCACGTCCTCCTGGATCCGCTGGTCGGGGTTGTCGGGCGCCTGGCCTTCCTTGCCGGCGTAGCGCGCCAGCTCGAGGTGGTAGAAGGTCCGGTCGGCCATCCAGCGCGACATGTACTCGCGCGTCATCCAGGTGCGCCAGCGCAGCTGCAGCAGCTGCGTCACGTAGAACTTGAGCACCTGCACCGCGATGTTGAAGAAGGCGATCCAGCCGAACACGCCGACCTCGCGCCAGAAGCTCGCCGCATCCTTGTTCTGCAGCGCATCGTAGAAGCGCCCATACCACTGGTTGCCGAGCACCGCCACGTACACGTAGCCCAGGTTGAGCGCGACGATGGTCGCGAACATGAGCCGCGCCTTCCATTTCTCGTCGGACCGGAAGTAGGGCGCCGCGAGCTTGAAGACGCGGCGCAGCACCTGCAGGAAGGTCTGGGCGCGTTCGTTGACGGTGGGGGACATGCTGGCTTTCCTCGCTGGCGCAGGCGCGCCGGTCATCGTGAGGAGGCCATAGTAGACAAATGTTTCTTAAACCGGGCTGAAACATGCCGGCACGGCATGCGACCGGCCTGCGTCGCCCTCAGTAGGTGTCCAGCATCACGCGCGCCGCGGTCGCCAGGAAGTGGGCCAGCGGCGGCGTCTTCAGGCCCTCGACCTTCGCCTCCTCGTCCCACAGCCGCAGCCGGATCGCATCGCCCGACCACGGATGGTCGGCGAAGCGCCGCGCGGCCGCGTCGTTCATCGGCCCGCCCTGCAGTTGCAGGCTGCGCACCGAATCGGGCGAGAGCCGCGCGAAGTAGTCGGGCCGGGTCGCGCAGAGGTAGCGCTTGGCATCCACGTGCAGCCGGATCGGTTCGCGCACCTCGAGGCCGAAGGCGCCGCGCAGCAGCGGCAGCGCGATGTACTGGTGGCGGTCGTCGATGCCGAGCTCGGTCGGCGAGCGCTCGAGCGTCTGGTGCTCGGTGATCAGCATGTGGCCCAGGTCGTGCAGCAGCGCGGCCGTGACCAGTGCGTCGCCGGCCCCGGCCTGCTCGGCCAGCCAGGCGCATTGCAGCGCGTGCTCGGTCTGCGACACCGGCTCGCCCGCATAGGCGACGCCGCCGCGTTCGGCAAAAAGGCGGGCGATCTCGGCGAGGTCGAGTGTCATTGTTCTGAAACGAAGCGCGGGCGACAGCACACCGAAGTTCGCGTATCTCGATGACAAGGCCGTGACCGCCCGTGCGAGCCCGGTCGCGGGAAGGGTTTTGGCATGCCCCAACGCATGCGTTTGACAAATCCCTGTCACACGCCGCTGCCAGCATCGCCGCGTCCACGGCAGGCCTGCGCCACCGTGTTGCGTTTTCGTTTTTCTCCCGTTTTTCGCTCCAATTCTTTCCCGAGGGATCTCACCATGCTGCGTCGTTGTCTTCGCTGGGCCGCCGTGCCCGCCCTGCTTTCGCTGGCCTTCGCCGCCACCGCCCAGGGCCGCACCGAGCTGCTGGTCTATACCGCGCTCGAGGCCGACCAGGTGCAGGCCTACAAGGCCGCGTTCGAGAAGGAGAACCCGACCATCGAGCTGAAGTTCGTGCGCGACTCCACCGGCATCGTCACCGCCAAGCTGCTGGCCGAGAAGGCCAACCCGCAGGCCGACGTGGTGTGGGGCCTGGCCGCCACCTCGCTGATGCTGCTCGACAAGGAAGGCATGCTGCAGCCCTACGCGCCCAAGGGCCTCGACGCGGTGAAGCCCACCATGCGCGATCCGGCCAACCCGCCCAAGTGGGTCGGCATGGACGTGTGGTCCTCGGCCATCTGCTTCAACACCGCCGAAGCGACCAAGAAGAACCTGCCCAAGCCCACGAGCTGGGCCGATCTGACGAACCCGGTCTACAAGGGCCAGATCACGATGCCCAACCCGGCCGCCTCGGGCACCGGCTACCTGATGGTCTCGGGCTGGATCCAGATGATGGGCGAGGACAAGGCCTGGAAGTACATGGACGCGCTGCACCAGAACATCGGCATCTACAGCCAGTCGGGCAGCAAGCCCTGCCGCCAGGCCGGCGCCGGCGAGTTCGCGCTCGGCATGTCCTTCGAATACCGCGCCAACAAGACCAAGCGCGACGGCGCGCCGATCGACATCGTGCTGCCCAAGGAAGGCCTGGGCTGGGACATGGAAGCCACCGGCATCATCAAGACCAGCAAGAAGCAGGACGCCGCCAAGGCACTGGCCGACTGGGCCGTGACGAAGCAGGCCAACGAGCTCTACGCGAAGAACTTCGCGGTGCTCGCGCTGCCGGGCATCCAGGAAAAGCTGGAATTCGTGCCGGGCGACGTGGAGAAGCTGCTGGCCAAGAACGACTTCACCTGGGCCGCCGCGAACCGCGACCGCATCCTGGCCGAGTGGTCCAAGCGCTACGAATCGAAGTCCGAGAAGAAGCCGATGTGAGGGGCTGACGGCTCTTCGCATTCCTCTTTCCTTTTTTCTTCTTCTCTTCCAGCAGGCAGCCGCGCATGACGACGAGCTTTCTTTCCCTCCGCGGCATCGGCAAGTCCTTCGGCGCGACGCGCGTGCTCGACGGCATCGACCTCGACATCGAACCGGGCGAGTTCGTCTGCCTGCTCGGCCCCTCGGGCTGCGGCAAGACGACCTTGCTGCGCATCGTCTGCGGCATCGAGCGCGCGGACCACGGGCAGATCCTGCTCGGCGGCCAGGACATCGCGGGCCTGCCGCCGGCGGCGCGTGGCTTCGGGGTGGTGTTCCAGTCGTATGCGCTGTTCCCCAACCTGACGGCGGCGCAGAACATCGCCTACGGCCTGCATCCGACGGGCGCGCTGGCGCGCGAGATGGCCAAGCGTTCGCGCGAGATGCTCGACCTGGTGGGCCTGGCGGCGCATGCCGACAAGTACCCGGTACAACTCTCGGGCGGCCAGCAGCAGCGCGTGGCACTGGCCCGCGCGCTCGCGCCCAATCCGCGCCTGCTGCTGCTCGACGAGCCGCTGTCGGCGCTCGACGCGCAGGTGCGCGCCAGCCTGCGCACCGAGATCCGCGCGCTGCAGAAGCGCCTGGGCATCGTCACCATCATGGTCACGCACGACCAGGAAGAGGCGCTCTCGATGGCCGACCGCGTGGTGCTGATGCACGACGGGCGCATCGAGCAGGCCGGCACGCCCGACGAGCTCTACCGCCAGCCGCGCACGCGTTTCGTGGCGGGCTTCGTGGGCCGCATGAACATGCTGCCGGCCACGGTGCTGGCCGACGGCAAGGTGCGCGTGCGCGACGCCGAGCTGTTCTGCGCCCCCGGCAACCTCAGCGTGGGTTCGCAGGCCACCGTGGGCATCCGTCCGGAGCATGTGGTGGTGAAGCGCTTCGGTGCCGAGCTCGGCGCCAACAGCTTCGCGGCCCGTCTGCTCGACACCGAGTTCTTCGGCAACCGCACCGCCGCGCGCCTGGCCTGCGAGCCGCTGGGCATCGAGATCGAAGCCGAGCTGCCGGCCGATGCGCAGGGCCATGGCGGCGAGCCGCTGGTGCCCAGCAGCATGGTGCATATCCAGCTGCCCTTGCATGCGTTGTCGGTGCTGGCGCATTGAATGACGCCTTGCGCTCTGGCTCTCGATAGGGTCCGCTCGGGGCGGACTCACGCCGACGGGGTACTCCCCTCCGCGAATGTCCCCCGGCCTGCGGCCTCCTCCTTTATTTCGCTGCGGGGAGTACCCCATCGACGTGAGTCTGGAGCAGGTCGGTTGAATCGGCTGGCACCACCGCTGCGCCCACGTGCACAGGGCAGTGGGTGCTTCCCGCAGCGAAATCAAGGAGGAGCCGAAGGCGGGGGACATTCGCGGAGGGAAGTACCCGCTGTCCTGTGCACGCGCCCCGGACACACAAAATGAGCAGCACCCCCGAAGCCATCGCCATCATCCCTGTCACGCCGATACGCGCCAGCGCCGTAGACCGCGAACGCTGGCTCACCGGCGCCGCCGTACTGCTCGTCGTCGCACTGCTGCTGGTCATCGTCGCACTGCCCGTAGGCGCACTCGTCGGCCAGAGCTTCTTCGACCGCGAAGGCGGCTTCGTGGGCCTGGCCAACTTCGCGCGCTACCTCGACAACCCCGCCCTGGTCCAGTCGGCCTTCAACAGCCTCTGGCTGGCCGCGATCAGCGCCGTGATCTGCACCGCCATCGCCTATGTCTATGCCTACGGCCTCACGCTGTCGTGCATGCCGGCCAAGGGCTTGCTGCGCGCGGTCGCGCTGATACCGCTGCTCGCGCCCTCGCTGCTGCCCGCCATCAGCCTGGTCTACCTGTTCGGCAACCAGGGCCTGTTCAAGGGCCTGCTCGGTGGTGCGTCCATCTACGGCCCGCTGGGCATCGTGCTGGGCTCGGTGTTCTGGACCCTGCCGCATGCGCTGCTGATCCTCACCACCGCGATGGCGACCTCCGACGGCCGCCTCTACGAGGCCGCGCAGACCCTCGGTGCCTCGCGCTGGCGCATGTTCCGCACCGTCACCTTGCCGTCCACGCGCTACGGGCTGATCGTGGCCGCGATGGTGGTGTTCGTGCTGGTGATCACCGACTTCGGCGTGCCCAAGGTGGTGGGCGGCCAGACCGGCGTGCTCGCGACCGACATCTACAAGCAGGTGGTGGGGCAACAGAACTTCCAGATGGGCGCGGTGGTGGGCTTCGTGCTGCTGATCCCGGCCGTGCTGTCCTTCCTGGTCGAACGCCATGTGCGTCGCAAGCAGGCCGCCGCGCTGTCGGCGCGCGCCACGCCCTACCAGCCCGAGCCCGTGCGCACGCGCGACCGCGCGCTGCTCGTGTTCTGCGCGCTCACGGCCTGCGCCATCCTCGTGATGATCGGCATGGCCGTGTTCGCTTCGCTCGCCACCTACTGGCCGTACCAGCTCGCGCCCTCGTTCAAGAACTACGACTTCAGCAACATGGACGGCGGCGGCTGGGGCAGCTACTTCAACTCGCTGCGGCTCGCGGTCTGCGCCGCCGTGGCGGGCGCGCTGCTCACCTTCGTCTCGGCCTATCTGGTCGAGAAGCCGCGCCACTTCGGCCTGCTGCGCGAGCTGCTGAACCTGCTGGCCAACCTGCCGCTCGCCGTGCCGGGCCTGGTGCTCGGCGTGGGCTACATCTTCTTCTTCATCTCGCCCTCGAACCCGCTGCGCGCCATCTACGGCAGCATGACCATCCTCGTGGTCTGCACCGTGGCGCATTTCTTCTCGGTCGCGCACCTCACTTCGCTGACCGCGCTGCGCCAGCTCGACCGCGAGTACGAGCTGGTCTCCGAATCGATGGGCATCCCGTTCTGGCGCACCCTGTGGCGCGTGCACCTGCCGGTCGCGCTGCCCACGGTGCTCAACGTCGGCGGCTACTTCTTCGTCAACGCGATGACCACCGTCTCGGCCGTCGTGTTCCTCTATTCGCCGCAGACCACGCTGGCCGCCATCGCCGTGCTCAACATGGACGATGCCGGCGACGTGGCGCCCGCCGCGGCCATGGCCTCGCTGATCATGCTCACGGCCGCCGCCGGCCGCGGCCTGTTCGCGCTGGCCGGCCACTGGGCGCTCGCGCGCACCCAAGCCTGGAGACACCGTTGACCGCCGCTCCCAATTCTTCCTCCTTCGATGTCATCGTCGTCGGTGCCGGCATCGTCGGCCTCGCGCACGCCTACACCGCCGCCAAGCGCGGCCTGCGGGTCTGCGTGGTCGAGCGCGACGCCGCCTGCATCGGCGCCTCGATCCGCAACTTCGGCTTCATCACCGTGACCGGCCAGGCGCCGGGCGACAGCTGGCGCCGCGCCATGCACTCGCGCGACGTGTGGCAGGAGATCGCGCCGCAGGCCGACATCGACATCGTGCACCGCCACCTGTGGCTCGCGGCCTACCGGCCCGAGGCGCATGCGGTGCTCGAGGCCTTCATGCGCACGCCCATGGGCGAGGCCTGCCAACTGATCGATGCCGCCGAGGCCCAGGCCAAGGCGCCCGCGCTGCACCTGGCCGAGGCGCGCTCGGTGCTGTTCAGCCCGCACGAGCTGCGCGTGGAGTCGCGCACCGCGATCGCCCGGCTCGCCACCTGGCTGGCGCGCGCGCACGGCGTGACCTTCCGCTTCGGCGAGGCCGTGCTCGAGGTGCAGACGCCGCGCGTGCGCACCTCGCGCGGCGAGCTGCATGCCGAGCGCGTGGTGGTCTGCACCAACAGCGAACTGCACGGCCTGTTCGCCGATCGCATCGCCGCCCACGACCTCACCCTGTGCCGGCTGCAGATGCTGCGCGTGCAGCCCGAGGCCGGCTTCCGGCTGCCGGGCGCGGTGATGATGGACCTGAGCCTGGTGCGCTACGAGGGCTACAGCACGCTGCCCGAGGCGGCCGCGCTGCGCGAGCGCCTGCAGCAGGAAGAGGCCGCTTCGCTCGCGCACGGCATCCACCTGATCGTGGTGCAGAGCGCCGACGGTTCGCTGGTGGTCGGCGATTCGCACCACTACGCCGCCGCGCCCGAGCCCTTCGCGCTGGAGGAGGTCGACCGCCTGATCCTGCGCCACCTGCGCAGCACGCTCGACCTCGAGAGCGCGCAGATCGTCGAGCGCTGGAACGGCGTCTATCCCTCCTCGAAGACCACGCCCTGCGTGATCGACGCGCCCGACGACGCGACCCGCGTGGTGCTGGTCACCAGCGGCACCGGCGCCAGCACCGGCTTCGGCATCGCGCACGACGTGTTCGCCGGCTGGTGATCCCTTTTCATTCACGCGAGTCCTTCTTCATGTCCGCCACGCATTCCTCCAGGCTCCAGGCCGTCGTCTTCGACTGGGCCGGCACCATCCTCGACTTCGGCTCCTGCGCGCCCATGGGCGCCTTCGTGAAGCTGTTCGAGCAGTTCGGCATCGAGATCACCATCGCCGAGGCGCGCGGCCCGATGGGCATGGCCAAATGGGACCACATCAAGGCGCTGGGCTCGCAGCCGCGCATCGCCGCGCAGTGGGAAGCGAAGCACGGCCATGCCTTCAATGATGCCGACGTCGACCGGCTCTACGAGGTGTTCACGCCGATGAATGCCGCCAGCGCGCGCGACCATGCCGACTTCATCCCGGGCGCGCTCGACGCCGTGGCCGCCGCGCGTGCGCGCGGCCTGAAGATCGGCTCGACCACCGGCTACAACCGCCCGATCATGGAGGTGGTCACGGCCATCGCCGCGCAGGGCGGCTACGTGCCCGACAACCTCGTGTGCGCGGGCGACCTCGCGGCCGGCCGGCCTTCGCCGCTGATGATGTACCGCTGCTTCGCCGACCTCGGCGTGTGGCCGGCCCATACCGTGGTGAAGGTCGACGACACCGGCGTGGGCCTCGAGGAAGGCCTGAACGCCGGCACCTGGGCCGTGGGCCTCGCGGTCAGCGGCAACGTGATGGGGCTGACCCTGGCCGAATGGCAGGCGCTCGGCGCCGACGAGCAGCAGGCACGCCGCGAGCAGGCCACCGAGCAGCTGAAGGCGGCCGGTGCCCACTACGTGATCGACAGCGTGGCCGAGCTCATGCCGGTGCTCGACGACATCGAGCGCCGCCTCGCGGCCGGCGAGCGGCCCGCGCGCTGAGTTCCGTTTTCACGGCGGCGCGATCGGGCCCGCGTCCGACTTGACCGACCATGGAGCGGGCCTAGCATGCCCGCCATGCGACACCTCTTCCTCGCACTCTGCTGCTGCCTCGGCCTGATGGCCGCCGGCTGCGACGACAAGCCCAGGCCGGGCGGTCCGATGCCCAAGGCCTCGGCCGCGCAGCCGCTCGTCGCGCCGTCGCTGGCCTGACGCGCACCGGCGCATGGCGGCGCCGCCGACGCGCGGCGCGGGGCGCTCGTGCGCCAGCGCGGCTTGCCTTGTATGCTCGACCTCGCCGTCTTCCCGACGGACGCATGCAAGACAAGAAAGAGAACGATGACGGAGACGCTCGCCGCACGCCACCCCTCCCACCAGCCCGATTCGCGCTATGCCATGGTGCGGCTGGGCCTCACGCTGCTGATCATGACGGTCGGCAGCAGCGGCATGTACGTGGTGTCGGTGATGCTGCCCTCGGTGCAGGCCGAGTTCGGCATCGACCGCGCGCAGGCCTCGCTGCCCTACACGCTGCTGATGCTGGGCTTCGGCATCGGCGGCGTGCTCATGGGCAAGCTGGCCGACCGCTTCGGCATGATGTGGCCGCTGCTCGGCGGCGCGGTCTGCCTCGGGCTCGGCTACGTCGCCTCGGGCCTCGCGGGCGGCATCGTCTCCTTCACCATCGCCCAGACCCTGCTGGTCGGCCTGCTCGGCAGCTCGGTGGCCTTCGCGCCACTGGTGGCCGACACCTCGCTGTGGTTCGTCAAGCGGCGCGGCATCGCGGTGGCGATCTGCGCCAGCGGCAACTACGTGGCGGGCGCCGTGTGGCCGCCGATCGTGCAGCACTTCATCGAGACCGTGGGCTGGCGCCAGACCTACATCGGCATGGGCCTGTTCTGCAGCGTCACGATGGTGGCGCTGGCCTTCTTCTTCCGCGCGCGTGCGCCGGCGGCCGTCGCGGCACCGCCCGTTGCCGGTCCCGGCGGCGCCGCGGTGCGCAACCTCGCGCGCCCCTTCGGCTTCAGCGCCGGCACGGCGCAGGGCCTGCTGTGCGTGGCGGGCGTGGCCTGCTGCGTGGCGATGGCGATGCCGCAGGTGCACATCGTGGCCTACTGCAGCGACCTCGGCTTCGGCGCCGCGCGCGGCGCGCAGATGCTCTCGCTGATGCTGGCCTTCGGCGTGGTGAGCCGGCTGGTGTCGGGCGCCATCTGCGACCGCATCGGCGGGCTGCGCACGCTGCTGCTCGGCGGCGCGCTGCAGTGCGTGGCGCTGCTGCTGTTCCTGCCCTTCGACGGCCTGGTGCCGCTGTACGTGGTGTCGGCGCTGTTCGGCCTGTTCCAGGGCGGCATCGTGCCCTCGTACGCGATCATCGTGCGCGAGCACTTCCCGGCCTCCGAGGCGGGCGCGCGCGTGGGCACGGTGCTGATGTTCACGCTGTTCGGCATGGCGCTCGGCGGCTGGATGTCGGGCAAGGTGTTCGACCTCACGGGCAGCTACCACGCGGCCTTCCTCAACGGCATCGGCTGGAACCTGGTCAACGTCTCGATCGCGGCCTTCCTGCTCTACCGCGTCATGGGTCGCGGCCGCCGCGTCGCGCCGGCCTGAGCCAGCGCCCGGGCGGCTGGAGGCGGCAGAGTATATTCAAGCCACAATCCCACCGAGCCGACCCCCGATGCCCGCCTCCAAGCCCACCGCCCGCCGACCCGAGGTCCGTCCGCGCGCGCGCCGTGCCGCCCATGCGGAACCGGCGTTGCGCGACGAGGCGCAGGGCGCGCGCGCCGACACGCTGACCGACCAGGTCTACCAGCGGCTGCGGCAGTCGCTGATGACCGGCGCGCTGCTGCCCGAGCAGGTGCTGACCGTGCGCGGCGTGGCCGAGAGCCAGGGCGTGAGCCTGACGCCGGTGCGCGAGGCGGTGCAGCGGCTGGTGGTGGAGCACGGGCTCGAGGTGGTCAACGGCCGCACCATCCGCGTGCCGCGCCTCGACGTCGAGACCTACCGCGAGATCCTCAAGATCCGCATGGAGCTCGAATGCCTGGCCGCCAAGGAGGCCGCGCCGCGCATCTCGAACGACGAGATCGAGCGCCTCGACGGCGTGGTGCAGGCGCACCTGGCGGCCATCCAGGCCGGCGACGCCCATCGCACCCTGCTCGAGAACACCGAATTCCATCTCTCGATATATCGAGCCTCGGGCCAGGCCATCCTGATCCGCATCATCGAGAGCCTGTGGCTGCGCGTCGGCCCCACGCTCAACCTGCTGTTCCCGCAGTACTGCGGCAGCCTCACAGGGCACGAGACGCATCTGACGGCCATGGACGCCCTGCGCCGGCGCGACGGCGACGCGCTCGGGCAGGCGATGCGCGACGACCTGACGCACGGCTCGCGCTACCTGATCCGTCTGCTCAAGCCCTGAAAAAGCGGCTGGCGCGGGTTTCTGCGTAGACAGAATATATTCTGATCGCCTAAAGTGCGGCCAAGGCCTCGTTGCCGGGGCTCCAGTTCCTTCGTCTGTTCGAAGAAAGGCCGTCGCATGAAGTTGAATCTCTCCCGCCGCGAGTTCCACCTGGCCAGCGCCCACATGCTGCTGGCCTCTTCCGCCGGCTCGCTGCTGCTCGGGGCCTCGGGCCCGGCCGCCGCGCAGTCGCGCTCGGTCAAGCTCGGCACCTTCGGCGCCATCGACGCGCAGAACTACATCCGCGCGAAGAACATGGCGGCCAAGACCTTCGGCGCCGGCACCAGCGCCGACTTCGTGACCGTGCGCGCGGGCTCCGAGGTGATCGCGGCCATGGCCGGCGGCAGCCTCGACATGTGCAACATCGGCTCCAGCCCGATGATGGTCGGCTACGCCAACGGGCTGAAGGCCTCGATGGTCTACGTCTACAAGAACATCGTCGACAGCGAATGCCTGGTGGTGCAGGGCAACTCGGGCATCACCACGGTGGCGGGGCTCAAGGGCAAGAAGATCGGCCTGCCGTTCAACACCTCGGTGCACTTCGCCGCGGTGGCGGCGCTCAAGACCGCGGGCATCGGGCTGGCGGACGTGCAGCTCATCAACATGCGCGCCGACCAGATCGCCTCGGCCTGGCAGCGCCGCGAGATCGATGCCAGCTACATCTGGGTGCCGGTGCTGCCGCGCCTGACCGAGGATGGCGGCAAGATCATCTTCAAGACCGGCGACCTCAACAAGAACAACCTGCTGATCTTCGACGGCCTGCTGGTGCGCGACGAGTTCAAGCAGAAGTCGCCCGACCTGGTGCTGGCCTTCCTCAAGGACTACGAGCAGATCGCGCGCACCTTCAAGCAGGAACCGAAGGAAGTGGTCGAGACCATGACCAAGTTCCTCAACGTCGACGAGGCCGCGGTGATGCGCTCGCTCAACACCTTCTACCCGGTGCCCGCGCGCGAGCAGCTGCAGAGCCACTGGATGGGCAAGCCCGGCGAGAAGGACACGGGCGTGCTCAAGACCTTGCAGACGCAGGCGCAGTTCCTCCTGGAGTCGGCGCAGATCTCGGCCATGCCGAAGGACCTGAGCGGGCTCGTCGATTCGAGCTTCGTCGCCAAGATGGCCGCCTGAGGCCATGGGACTGCCACCGCAGCAGGCGGGCACGCCCAAGGTCCGTTTCGAGGAAGTTTCCAAGCGCTTCGGCGACGGCCCCGACGCGGTGCAGGCGCTGGAGCCGATCACGCTCGACATCGCCGAAGGCGCCTTCACCTGCCTGCTCGGCCCCTCGGGCTGCGGCAAGAGCACGCTGCTGAACATCCTCGCGGGCTTCGAGCAGCCCACGGCCGGTCGCGTGCTGATGGACGGCCAGCCGGTGCGCGGCCCCGATCCGCGCCGCGGCGTGGTGTTCCAGCAGGGCGCGCTGTTCACCTGGATGCGCGTGATCGACAACGTGGCCTTCGGGCCGCTGGCCACGGGCAAGTCGGCCGCCGAGGCCACGCGCATCGCCTCGCAGTACCTCGAGATGGTCGGCCTCACGAGCTTTGCCAGGCGCTATCCCTACGAGCTCTCGGGCGGGATGCAGCAGCGCGTGGGCATCGCGCGCGCGCTCGCCAATTCGCCCGAGATCCTGCTGATGGACGAGCCCTTCGCCGCGCTCGACGCGCAGACGCGCGAGCTGCTGCAGGAGGAGATCAAGCGCATCTGGCACGAGACGCGCAAGACCGTGCTGTGGATCACCCATAGCATCGACGAGGCGCTGTTCCTCGCGACCGAGATCGTCGTGATGTCGGCACGCCCGGGCCGCATCAAGGCGAAGTTTCATCCCGGCTTCGCGCAGAGCGACGACCCGGCCGTGGTCGCGAGCGCCGAGTTCGCGCGCATGAAGGCCGAGATCTTCGGCCTGCTGCGCGAGGAGGCGCTGGCCGCGCAGCACCAGGAGGCGCAGCGATGAGCGCCGCACCGAACCGGCCGAACGGCGCCCGCGGCCGCGCGCGCTGGATCAACCTCGGCTCCTTCGCCGCGCTGTTCGTGCTGTGGCTGCTGATCACCGTGCCGATCGTCGGCGACCAGCCGCTGGTCGCGCCGCTGTTCCTGCCCTCGCCGATGTCGGTGTGGAACACCTTCCTCCAGCTCATGCAGAACGGCTACCAGGGCAAGACGCTCGCGCACCACCTGGGCATCAGCCTGTTCCGCTTCGGCGTGGCCTTCGGGCTCACGGTGCTGGTGGCGGTGCCGCTGGGGCTGTGGATGGGCATGAACGAGACCGTGAAGGCGGTGCTCGATCCGCCGATCGAGATCACGCGGCCGATGCCCAAGCTCGCACTGCTGCCGCTCTTGATCATCTGGTTCGGCATCGGCGAGGTCTCGAAGATCGTGATCATCGTGCTCGCGCTGTTCCCGATCCTCTCGATCAGCGCCATGCAGGCGGTGCGCGCGGTGGGCCGGCGCAAGGTGCAGGCGGCGATGGCGCTGGGCGCCTCGCGCACCATGATCTTCCGGCGCGTGATCTTCCCGGCCAGCCTGCCGGGCATCTTCACCGGCATCCGCGTGAGCATCGGCCTGGGCGTGACCATGCTGGTGGGCGCCGAGATGATCGCCACCAACGCGGGCATCGCCTACATGGCGATGTCGGCCTCCGACTTCCTGCTCACCAACGTCGTGATCGTCGGCGCGCTGATCATGGCGATCCTCGGCTACCTGCTCGACCTGCTGGCGCGGGCGCTCGAAAACAAGGTCGTCCACTGGGGCGGCAAGGAAGGATGAAGCGACCATGGCATTGACACTCCCCGAGCAAGGCGCGTCCTGGCCCGAGCTGCAGCGGCGGCTCGAGGAGGCCGGCCGCGGCGACGCCGACTGGCGCAACGGCCGCGTGCCGATGTTCATCCACTACGCGGGCGAGGACGTGCTCGAGGTGGCCAAGAAGGCCTACCTGATGTACTTCTCCGAGAACGGCCTGGGCCCGCGCGCCTTCGCGAGCCTCGCGACCTTCGAGCGCGAGGTGGTGGAGATGGGCCTTTCGCTGCTGCATGGCGGTGCCGAGTCGCGCGGCGCCATGACCACCGGCGGTACCGAGAGCATCTTCCTCGCGGTCAAGTGCGCGCGCGACCGCGCGCTGGCGCGGCGCCCCGGCATGGCCAAGCCCGAGATCCTGATGCCGCAGAGCGCGCACCCGGCCTTCGACAAGGCCGCGCACTTCCTCGGCCTGGTGCCGGTGCGCACGCCGCTGGCGGCCGACTTCCGCGCCGACCCGGCGGCGATGCGCGCCGCCTTCACGCCCGACACCGCGATGGTGGTGGGCTCGGCGCCGGCCTTTCCGCACGGCGTGGTCGATCCCATTCCCGAGATCGCGGCGCTGGCGCGCGAGCACGGCTGCTGGATGCATGTGGATGCCTGCGTGGGCGGCTACTTCGCGCCGTTCGCGCGCGAGCTCGGCGCCGACATCCCCGACTTCGATTTCGCGGTCGAGGGCGTGACCTCGATCTCGGCCGACCTGCACAAGTACGGCTACACCGCCAAGGGCGCCTCGACCCTGTTCTTCGCCGACCCCGAGGCCTTCGCGCTGATGGGCTACTACTTCGACGACTGGCCGCGCGGCCAGTACTTCACCCACACGCTGGTGGGCACGCGCGCGGGCGGCGCCATCGCCGCGGCCTGGGCGGTGATGAACTACCTGGGCCATGCGGGCTATCTGCGCGTGACCGAGCGCGTGCTCGCGACGCGGCGCGCGATGCAGCAGGGCCTCGATGCGCTGGGCCTGCCCACGCTGGGCCGGCCCGAGCTGTCGATCTTCGCCTTCGGCTCGCCCGCGCGCGACATGGGCGCCATCGGCCGCGGCCTCGGCGCGCGCGGCTGGACCGTGGGCTACGTGAAGAACCCCGACGGCATCCACCACATGCTGAACCTCACGCACGAGCCGGTGGTGGGGCAGTACCTGGGCGACGTGGCGGCGGTGTTGGAGGATCCGGCGACCTTGGCGAGCGGCGCGGCGAGCGCGGTGAAGGCGGAGTACTGAGCCGCCCCCGGTTCAGATGTTCGTGCTCGAGGGAATCCGGCTCGGCAGCAGGTGCTCGTAGGGCCGCGAGCGCGTGGTGTTGCGCTGCTTGATCGTCGTTTCGATGTTCGCCAGTGCCGCGCGGAAGCGCTCGAGCGGCCCGCCCTGGCCCGCGATCGCGGGATCGATCAGCACCGGCAGGTGCGGAAAGGCGTTGTCCTTGTACTCGCCGAGCGGCCGGTAGTAGACGCCGCCGAGGATGTGGAACAGCAGGATCTGCTCCTGCGCCGCGAGCCGCGCGGGCAGCATCTGCGACCAGGTGGCCTCCGACTGGCCGGCCGTCGAGACGGGCGCCGGCGTGCCGGCCATGCCCGCGCTGAAGGGCGCATAGGTCATCACCGAGAGCTGCGGGAAGTTCACGGCCGCATGCTGCGCGCTCGTGTTGAAGACGATGGCCGTGATCACGTCGGCCAGCCTGGCGCGCGTGGAAATGGCCGGCAGCCCCTTCACCTTGCCGTGGGTCGAGAGGTCGACGGCCCAGGCCTGCAGCTCGTGGTCGCCGCTCACGTCGGCGTCGCTGAGGTAGTAGGTCGCGACGTAGTCGCCCACCCACTGCGCGATCGCGTTCCACAGCAGCAGCGCGTCGTCGCGGTACGGGTATTCGGGCAACTCGTTCGGGTTGTCGACGCCGCGCGCGCGCAGCTCGTCGGGCAGCATCAGGTTGGCCTGGAAGTCGTAGGCCAGGCGGTCGCGGCCGCAATCGCGCTGCAGGGTCTCGATCGGCGCCGCGAGGATGCCGTCGCCCGTGGTCAGCGGCGCCATGATGATCAGCGTGGCCGCCTCGTTGATGAACATCGCGCCCTCGAGGTGCGGCGACAGCAGGCGGCTCAGCGGATGCGCGGTCGCGAACTGCCGCTGCGTGGCCATCGCGAAGGCCTCCGACATCAGGTGCGTGCGGCCCAGGTGCACGAACATCTCGTGGTAGTTGAAGTCGGCCACCTGCACCGTGGTCTTGGCCGACTGCCAGGCCCAGTAGGCTTCGGTGTTCGAGGCGTCGTCCACGCGCAGGAAGATCGGATGCTGCGCCGGGTTCTGGCCGCACTGGATGGCCACGGGTACCAACGAACGGCCCGCCCTGGGCCGCGCGAACAGCGCGATCGGCATGAAGACATAGGCGGTGCCGGTCAGCGGCTTGGTCACCGGGCCCGTGGGCGCCATCTCGCCCAGGCCCTCGTAGTCGAGCAGGTAGAGGCGGCCCTCGGCGGCCGCGTCGGCGAGGCTGTCGGCGTTGCCCATGGCCTGCCGGTACTGCGCGTCGGTCAGCGGGAACTTCGAGGGCAGCACGCTGGCCTTGCGGATCAGCATCGGGTTCGGGCCGGCCACGCGCATCCAGGCGAACAGCGCGTTGTCGCGGAAGACCTGCGCGATCGACGGCTTCTCGATGGTCGCGAACAGCGCGTCGTACTGCGCCACGGTGCGCGGCCCGCCGAGCAGGCCCTGCGTCATCAGGTCGTGGTGCACCTGTCGCAACTGGGTGGCGATGTCGCCCGCGGTGCCGGTCAGCGTGCCCAGCAGCGCAAGCGCCGCGGCCGGCAGCGTGAGCAGGCCGGCGTTCTGCGACAGCAGCTGCGCGAAGCTCGCCTGCAGGGCCGCGAGCCGCGTGCGCAGGTTGTCGAGCGTCTGCAGGCTGCCGCTGGCGAGCGGGCTGGTGGCGAAGGAGGCCGCGAAGTTCACGGCCGCCTCGAGCGCGCGCGACAAGGTCAGCAACTGGTGCTCGAGCGCCGGCAGTTCGGCCGGCGGCACGACAGTGCCCATCGGCACGCCCGCGAGGTTGAGGTGCGATTCGGTCCAGAGGTAGGTGGCCTGCCGGCTCACCAGTTCGAGCCGGCGCAAGGTGGCGCTGATCGGATCGATCTTCTGCGGCAAGGTGGGCTTGAGCACCGGCAGCGCGGCCGAGGCGGTGGACGGCGCGCCGGCCAGCAGGCTGCCGAGTCCGCCAGTGGTGCCGGCCGCGGTGCCGGCCGCGGCCGCGCCCTTGAGAAGTTCTCTGCGTTTCATCGCTGGTGTTCCCTGTTGTTGTCGTGCATCTGGAACATCGGCCGATGGTTCTTGCCCTGGCCGACAAAATCGAACGCTCGTTCTATTCGAGCCAGCGGATTCTGCGGACGAGGCATGACGCCCGCAATGCGGGTAGCTGCCTAGGGCGAAGGTTCGCATCCGGCGTGGCGAAAGCGCACGCCGGTCAGGTGGGGTTCAGCGTCTCAGGCCGTGTGCGGATGCCGCGCGCGCTCGTACAGCGTGCGCGCGAGTTCGCGGTGCCGCGCGAGCAGCGGCGGCAGCTCGAGATCGACGAAGCGGCCCTCGCGGATGCGCACCTGCCCGTCGATGATGCTGAGCGCGGCCGAGGCCGGCGTGCAGAACACCAGCGCCGCCACCGGGTCGTGCCCCGCGCCCGCGTGCGACACGCCGCGCAGGTCGAAGCCCACCATGTCGGCCGACATGCCCGGTGCGAGCGCGCCGATGTCGTCGCGGCCCAGCACGCGCGCGCCGCCCAGGGTCGCGATCTCGAGCGCCTCGCGCGCCGTCATCGCGGCCGGGCCATGGCCCACGCGCTGCAGCAGCATCGCCTGGCGCGCCTCGCCGAGCAGGTGCGCGCCGTCGTTCGAGGCGCTGCCGTCCACGCCCAGGCCCACCGGCACGCCCGCGCGGCGCATGGCGCCGATGGGCGCGATGCCCGAGGCCAGCCGCATGTTCGAGCACGGGCAGTGGGCCACGCCGGTGCCGGTGCGGCCGAAGAGGGCGATGCCCGCTTCGTCGAGCTTCACGCAGTGCGCATGCCAGACGTCGCGGCCGACCCAGCCCAGGTCCTCGGCGTACTCGGCCGGCGTCATGCCGAACTTCTCGCGCGAGTAGGCGACGTCGTTGTCGTTCTCGGCCAGGTGCGTGTGCAGCGACACGCCGCGCTCGCGCGCGAGCAGGGCCGAGTCGCGCATGAGCTCGCGCGAGACCGAGAACGGCGAGCAGGGCGCGAGCACGATGCGCCGCATCGAATGGCGCGAGGCATCGTGCCAGCGATCGATCAGCCGCTCGCTGTCGCGCAGGATCGCGGCCTCGCTCTCCACCACCTCGTCGGGCGGCAGGCCGCCGGCGCTGCGGCCCACGCTCATGCTGCCGCGCGCGGCATGGAAGCGCATGCCCATCGTGGCGGCCGCCTCGATCGAATCGTCGAGCCGCGCGCCGTTGGGGAACAGGTAGAGGTGGTCGCTGGTGGTGGTGCAGCCCGAGAGCATCAGCTCGGCCATCGCGGTCTGGGTCGACACGCGGATCATCTCGGGCGTGAGCCGCGCCCACAGCAGGTAGAGGTTGGTGAGCCAGCCGAACAGCTCGGCGTCCTGCGCCTCGGGCACCGCGCGCGTGAGGCTCTGGTACATGTGGTGGTGCGTGTTCACCAGGCCCGGCATCAGCACGTGGCCGTGCAGGTCGATGGCCTCGGCACCGCCGCTGCGCAGCGCCTCGAGGTAGACCGGCGGCAGCTCGGCCGTGGCACCGACCCAGGCGATGGCCGGCCCGTCGATCACCAGCGCGCCATCGGCGATCTCGCGCCGCGCGGCGTCCATGGTGACGAGCACGTCGGCGTGGCGCAGCACGCGCAACGGCCGGGGCGAGGAAGCGGTGGAGGAAGTCATGTCATTCGGTTCCGTGCGAGGTGCGTGCCGCCAGTGTGAAGGAACGCTCCCTCGACTGCACGCCGTTGTAGAAGAGATTGAGCAGCACCGCGGCGACGGTGCCGAGCACGATGCCGCTGTGCGTCAGCGGATGGGTCCAGGCCGGAAAGTGCTGGAAGAAGTTCGGCGACAGCGTGGGAATCAGGCCCAGGCCGACCGAGATCGCGATCACGTAGAGCGCATGGCGCTCGCGCGCGTAGTCGATGCTGCCGAGGATGCGAATGCCGGTGGCCGCGACCATGCCGAACATCACGATGCCCGCGCCGCCGAGCACGAAGGAGGGCACCGAGGCCACCACGTGCGCGACCTTGGGGAACAGCGCGAGCGCGATCAGCAGCACGCCGCCGCCGGCCGCCACGTAGCGCGAGCGCACGCCCGTGACCGTGACCAGCCCCACGTTCTGCGAGAACGAGGTGTAGGGGAAGGTGTTGAACACGCCGCCGATCACCGTGCCCAGGCCGTCGGCGCGCAGGCCGCGCGAGAGCGCGTCGGTGTCGACCTTGCGGCCCGTGATCTCGCCGAGCGCGAGGAACATGCCGGTCGATTCGACCAGGGTGATCAGCATCACGATGCACATCGAGGCGATGGCCGTGAGCTCGAAGCGCGGCAGGCCGAAGTGGAAGGGCGTGGTCAGGGCCATCCAGCTCGCTTCCTCGAGGCCGTCGAACTGCATGCGGCCGAGCGCCAGCGACAGCAGCACGCCGAAGACGATGCCCAGCAGCACCGCGATGTTGGCGACGAGGCCCTTGCCGAAGCGCGTGATCGCGATGATCGCCGCCAGCACGGCCGCGGCGATGGCGAGGTTCACCGGCTCGCCGTAGGCCGGGTTGGCCACCGCATGCGCCACGCCCTCGATGCTGCGCGTCGAGGTGGGCTGCCCGCCCGCTGCCCAGTGGATCGCCACCACCATCAGCGAGACGCCGATCAGCGTGATGACCGTGCCCGTCACCAGCGGCGGGAACACGCCGAGCACGCGTCCCATCAGCGGCGCGAGCACGATGCCGAACAGCCCCGCCACGATGGTGGCGCCGTAGATCGCGGGCAGGCCCAGCGAGGGATCGATGCCGATGGCGATCATCGGGCCCACGGCCGCGAAGGTCACGCCCATCATCACCGGCATGCGGATGCCGAAGCGCCAGAAGCCGATGGCCTGCACCAGCGTGGCGATGCCGGCGGCCAACAGGTCGGCATTGATGAGGAAGGCGATGTCGGCCTTCGAGAGGCCGAGCGCGCCGCCCACGATCAGCGGCACCGCGACCGTGCCCGCGTACATCACGAGCACGTGCTGCAGGCTCAGCGCGCCGCAGCGCACCAGGGGAAGCTTCTGGTCGACCCCTTCGCCGTCTCCTGCGGGGGTCTTTTTGTCGTTCGAAAGCATGGGACTTTTCCTTCCGGCCGATGACCGGCGCGGCAGTCTAGGAGCCAGACCTTCGAACGCGCAAAGTCAATAAATGGCGCGCCCCGTGCACAAAAAGTGGACGGCCCCCGGCGCTGGCCTCAAGGCGCGAGCAGCTCGTCGAGGCAGGCCGTCACGTGGTTGGCGAACAGCTCGGCCGCGGGGCTCGGCGCCTGCGCGGCGCGGGTCTCGAGCGTGAGCGTCTGGGCCGGCAGGGTGGCGTCGCGCAGCGGCACGAAGACCAGCGAGCCGTCGTGCATCTCCTCGGCCACGTCGAGCCGGTTGAGCAGCGTGATGCCCTCGCCCTCGCGCACCAGGCGGCGCATCAGCGCGGTGGAGGTGGTCTCGATGACCGGCGAGGCGCGCAGGCCCGAACGCTCGAAGGCGGCATCGATGATCGGGCGGATCGACAGCGAGGGCGCGGGCAGCAGCAGCGGATGGCCCACGCACTCGGCCAGCACGGTGCTCGCATGGGCCGTGAGCGCATGGCCGGGCGGCACCACCGCGCCGATCGGCCACTCACTGGCGAACAGCGTGCGAAAACCCGCCGTGGCGGGCACGTCGTAGGCCAGCGCGAGGTCGGCATCGCCTTCGCGCACGCCGTGCAGCACGGCCGCGATCGGCAGGCCCAGCAGCTTGAGCTGGATGCCGGGATGGGCCGCGCGAAAGCGCCGCACCACGCCCGGCAGGAAGGCGTCGGCGAGGCCGGCGGTGGTGGCCAGCGTGACCTCGCCCTGGCGCAGCCCGCGCATGGCCTCGATGCGCTGGCGCACGCCGTCGAACTCACGCAGCGTGCCGCGCGCGTGCGCGAGCACCAGTTCGCCCACCGGCGTGAGCTTGAGCGTGTTGTGGATGCGCTCGAACAGCGGCGCGCCCAGCTCCTCCTCGAGGTTGAGGATCTGCCGGTTGATCGCGGTCGGCACCACGTGCAGCTGCGCGGCCGCCTTGCGGATCGAACCCGCGCGAACCACCTCGACGAAGTACCGGACCACCTTGGCGTGCATGACATCTCCCGCGCCACCGTGGGCGCGGGGGGATCATGCATGCGGGCTCAGAGGTCGGGCAAGCCCAGCGCGGGATCGCTGACCGAATGCTTGCCGGTCTCGACGCGGCCGGCGAAGCGGCGGTAGTAGGCCGGATCGGCATCGCAGGTGACGGCGAAGTCGTACCACTGGCCGCTGGCCGCGAGCTCCCAGTGCAGCTCGGCCTTGGCGCCGCCCGCGACGGTCGCGCTCCACGGGCCGTCGTCGCGGTAGGCCTTGGCGCGCACGCTGAACTTCGCCGCGGCCTGGCCGCCGTTCATCATCTCGAGGTAGACGTTGCCGTTGGCGATGTCGTAGCACACGCGCAGCTCGGGCACGGCCGCGCCGCCGGCGCGCAGCGCGTTGAGGTCGCCCTGGAAATGGCGGTGGTAGCCGTTGGGGCCGAGCACCCAGAGGTCGTAGCGGCCGGCGTTGTCGGCGGTCGCGTTCCAGCGGTCGTCGAGCGACTTGCCGGCTTCGACCATGTAGCGGCGCGGCAGGCGGTCGAGGTTGAGCCGGTCGTAGACATGGAACACGGCGGCCGCGCTGCCGGTGTTGGCGAACAGCAGCTGCAGCGTGCCGCCGGCCGCGTCGGCCCTGGCGCTGGTGTGCAGCTCGTAGGGCAGCGCGCGCGAGGGCCGCGTGCCCGTGGCCTGGCGCGGCAGCAGGCCGTTGGCCGGCGGCGTGACCTGCGGCAGCGCCTGCTGCGCGGCGCGCAGCTGGTCGGCCTCGGCCTTGGTGCGGCGGCCCGCGAGCGTGGGCAGCGCCTCGCCGTTGGGATTGGCGAAGTTGAAGGCGCTCGTGAGGTCGCCGTTGACCGCGCGGCGGAACGGGCCGATGTTGCTTTCCTTCACGCCGAAGCGGGCCTCGACGAAGCGCAGCACCGAGGTGTGGTCGAAGGTCTGCGAGTTGACCCAGCCGCCGCGGCTCCAGGGCGAGATCACGTACATCGGCACGCGCATGCCGGGGCCGTAGACGTTGCCGTCGGGCGTGGGTTGCGACTGCGTCATGCCCGGCGGCTTGGGATGGTTGAAGTACTCGAAGCTCAGGTCCGCGTCGGACATCGTGGTCTTGCCCGCGAAGGCCTTCACCGAGGGGTCGGCCGATGCGATGGGCGAGGGCGCCGAGGCCGAGGGCACGTGGTCGAAGTAGCCGTCGTTCTCGTCGAAGTTCACGAACAGCACGGTCTTGCTCCAGACCTCGGGCACGGCGGTGAGCGCCTCCAGCACCTGCTGGATGTACCACGCGCCCTGCACCGGGCTCGAGGGGCCGGGGTGCTCGGAGTAGACGTCGGGCGGGATCACCCACGAGACCGCAGGCAGCCGGCCGGCCTTCACGTCGGCGCGGAAGGCATCCATGATCGCGCCCGCGTCGAAGGCCGCCTGGTCGGCCACCGGCAGCGTGTTGGCCGTGCCCTTGTAGAGCGGGTTGCCGGCGTCGTCGCCGGGCGCGTAGGCCGGCGATGCGCCCTGCGGCAGCGAGGTGCTGACCGGCTTGGCCGAGGCCTCGTTGGCCTTGCGGAAGTTCTTGAAGCCCAGCAGCGGATTGCAGCCGTAGTTGTTCGGGATGTTCTGGTAGACCATCCAGCTCACGCCCGCGTCCTGCAGCCGCTCGGCATAGGTCTTCCATTCGTAGCCCTCGGTCGAGGGACCGGTCGAGCTCCAGGCATTGACGTTGTTGACGTAGGCCACGTTGCCGCCCGTGGGGCCGTTGGTGCCGGTCCAGTGGAACGAGCGGTTGGCGTGCGTGCCGGTGTGCATCGCGCAGTGGTAGTCGTCGCAGATCGTGAAGGCGTTGGCCAGCGCGAACTGGAACGGCAGCTCGGCCTCGGCGAGGTAGCCCATCGACTGCACGTAGGGCGCGGTGCTGCTGACCTTCTTGTAGCGCGGCCACTGGTAGAGGCGGCCGCCATCCCAGGCGTTGTGCGAGTCGACCCAGGTGTGCGGCGTGCTGCTCACGCGCTGCGCATTGCCTTTGCTGCCGTCGAGGTGATAGGGCAGCACCACCTTGCCGTTCTCGTCGAGCTGCTGCCACACGTTGAGCCCGTTGGGCAGCGGGATCGGGAAGCGGTCGCCGAAGCCGCGCACGCCCTGCAGCGTGCCGAAGTAGTGGTCGAACGAACGGTTCTCCTGCATCAGGATCACGATGTGCTCGACGTCCTGGATGGTGCCGGTCTTGTTGTTGGCGGGAATCGCGAGCGCGCGGCGGATGGCCGGCGGAAAGGCCGAGAGCGCGAGCGCGGCGGCGCCGGTGGTGGCGGTGCCGGTGAGGAATTTGCGGCGTGAGGTCATGGTCTTGTCGTGTTGTTTTTCGGGCCGTTGTATCAGGGCGCGCAGCGCATCACGGGCTGCGTGGTGGCGGGCGGGTTCTGCGTGCCGCCGTCGCCCGGGTTGCCCGTGCCGGGCAGTCCGCCGAAGCCGCCGCCGCTGCCGCCACCGCAGGCGGCGAGGGTGCAGGCCAGGATCAGCGCCGGCAGCAGCCGTGCGCGCGAGAAGAAGAGATGCATGGGAAATCCTCGCAGGTGTGTTTTCTTGTGAAGAGGCGACGAGGAGCGCGCCGCCACTGCCACGGTAGGAAGCGGCAATGACAGTCGAGTGAAGAACGAGGCCCAGGTGTAAGCGCGCGTTGCGCCTGCGCGCGCGATGAATACCAAAGCCGGACAGGCAGCGCGCGAAGGGCTCGCGCGTACCGTGTCCGGCCTGGTGGGAAGGCTGCGGGAGTGAAGCTGGAGCGTGTCGCGTGTCGACTACCCGGAAGTGCGTTGCCTCAAGTCACCGTGAACGTCACCGGTCCCGCAAGAGCCTCGTACCCATCGTTGGCCAGCAGCCATGCCTTGTAGGTGCCCGCGGCAAGAGCGGCCGTCTTCAGCGTCACCTGGCCACTGGATCGGGGTGCGTACTCGTAGATGCTGTACGTGCGATAGCCGGCCTGGGTCGGCACCGTGCTGGAGGAGGGGAAGAGGCCGATCCAGTTGGTGGCGCTCAGGCTCGCATCCGGCACGCTGTAGCTGAAGTCGATCGTGCTTCCCGCGGGGATGCTGGGCTTCAAGGCCGCCAGTGTCGCGGGCACGACGGGCGGTGGCGGATCGGCGGGAATGACCGGCGGCGGTGGCAGGTCGAGCTTCGGATCGGACTTGCTCGGCTGGCCGGTCTCGACATGCCCCGCGAAGCGCCGCAGGAAGCCATCGCCGGTGTCGGCCGTGATGGAGAGGTCGTACCAGCCATCGCTCGTGGCCAGGTCCCAGGTGTCCTCGACGCTGGCACCGGCGCTCAGGCTGAAGTCGCGGGCCGCGGCGCTGCCATAGCCGTTGGTCACGCTGAGCCGGCATGGCGTATCGCCCGTGTTCCGGAGCGTCAGCACGATGTTGCGACGGGTCAGTTCGTAGCAGGCGGCAACTTCCGGATTGGCATGCCCCATGCTGGTGGCCGTCGACACATTGCCCTTGAACTGGCGCAGGAAGCCGTTGGCGCCGTGGACGCTGAAATCGTAGTTGCCCTGCGTGAGCGCCACGGCGCTCCAGTAGTCGGAGAGCTTCTTGCCCGCTTCGACGGTGTAGACCCACGGGCCGTCGCTGCGGTTGCCGGCATAGACATGGAACACCGCGGCCACGCCACCGGTGTTGCCGAAGTCGAGCCAGTACCTGCCGGCCGCGCTGTCGGTCCTGCCATGCACGAACAGTTCGTAGGGGATGGCGCGGGCGGGTCGCTGGCCGGGTTCCTGCCTCGGCACCGTCTGCACGGTGGGCACCTGCGACTGATAGCTGCCGGGGTTCGTCGTGGGCGGAATGTAGCCCGCGGTGGAGGTCAGCGCGGGAATGACCGGATCGGGATGGGCGAAATCGAAAGCCGTGTTCAGGTCGCCGCAGACCGCGCGGCGCCAGGGCGAGATGTTCGGCTCCTGCACGCCGAACCGGGCTTCGATGAAGCGCACGATCGACGTGTGGTCGAACACCTGCGAATTGACCCAGCCGCCCTTGGACCAGGGCGAGATCACGAGCATCGGGACACGCACGCCCAGGCCGAAAGGCTGGCCGTCGGTGTGGTACTCGTTCTTGGTGCTGACCGTGGATTGGCCCTGATCCGCCGAGGACGGCGCGAAGGGCGGCGGCATGTGATCGAACGAGCCGTCGTTCTCGTCGTAGGTCACGAGCAGCACGGTCTTGCTCCAGACCTCCGCGTTCGAGGTCAGCGTCTGCAGCACTTGGTCGATGTACCAGGCGCCGCCGTTCGACGGCCAGTCGGGGTGCTCGGTATAGGCCTCGGGCGCGGCGATCCACGACACCTTCGGCAGCGTGTTGTTGGCGACGTCGCTCTTGAGCTGGTCGAAGAGCGTTCCGCTGACCGCGATGTTGGTGCCGGTCCGGGCTTTCTCATAGAGCGCATCGCCGGGCCTGGCGGCGCGGTACTGCTTGAAGTACAGCAGCGAGTTGTCGCCGTAGTTGCCGATGAAGCCGTCGTCGCCCACCCAGCCCCAGTTGCCCTGCGCGTTCAGTCCCTTGCCGATGTCCTGGTAGATCTTCCAGGAGATGCCAGCCGCTTCGAGCCGCTCGGGGTAGGTCGTCCAGCTGTAGTTGCCGGTTTCGCCGTTCGAGATGTCGGGCCCGCCGGTGGCACCGTTGGTGCCGTCGTTGCCGCAGCAGCCGCTGAACATGTAGTAGCGATTGGGATCGGTGGGACCCAGCAGCGAGCAGTGGTAGCCGTCGCAGATCGTGAAGGCGTCGGCCAGCGCGAAATGGAAGGGGATGTCCTCGCGCGTCATGTAGGCCATCGTGCGGCTGCCCTTGGCCGTCACCCAGCCGTCGTTGCGGCCCTTGTTCCAGGCGTTGTGCCCGTCGGTCCAGCCGTGGGGCAGGCCCGAGACATATTTCGAGCCCAGGTTGCCGGCATCCGGGTGGTAGGGCAGCACGTAGCCGCTGCCCCGGGGCTGGTACCAGACGGGCTTGCCGTTGGGCAGCGCGATCGGCCGCGGATCGCCGAAGCCGCGCACGCCCTGGAGCGTGCCGAAGTACTGGTCGAACGAGCGGTTCTCCTGCATCAGGATCACGATGTGCTCGACGTCCTGGATGGTGCCAGTCTTGTTGTTGGCGGGAATGGCGAGAGCGCGGCGAATGCTTGGCGGAAAGGCCGAGAGCGCGAGCGCGGCGGCGCCGGTGGTGGCGGCACCGGTGAGGAAGTTGCGGCGGGAGTTCATCGCGTGCGCTGTCCTCAGAGATCGGCCATGCCCAGGGCGGGATCGCTCACGCCATGCTTGCCGGTTTCGACGCGGCCCGCGAAGCGGCGCTGCCAACTCGCATCGGCATCGCAGCTCACGACGAAGTCGTACCAGGCGCCGCTGGCGGCGAGGTCCCAGTGCAGCTCGGCCTTGGCACCGCCCGCGACGCTCGCGCTCCACGGACCGTCGTCGCGGTAGGCCTTGGCGCGCACCGTGAACTTCGCCGCGGCCTGTCCGGCGTTGAGCATCTCGAGGTAGACGTTGCCGTTGGCGATGTCGTAGCACACGCGCACCTCGGGGATGGCGGCGCCGCCCGCGCGCAGCCGGTTGAGGTCGCCCTTGAAGTGGCGGTGATAGCCGTTCGGTCCGAGCACCCAGAGGTCGTAGGCGCCGCTGTCGTCGCTCATCGCGTTCCAGGCATCGTCGAGCTGCTTGCCCGGCTCCACCATGAAGCGGCGCGGCAGGCGGTCGAGGTGCAGCCGGTCGTAGACGTGGAAGACGGCGGCGGCCTTGCCGGTGTTGGCGAAGACGAGCTGGATCGTCCCGCCGACGGCATTGGCGCGTGCGCTGGTGTGCAGCTCGTAGGGCAAGGCACGCGAGGGCCGGGTGCCGGTGGCTTGGCGCGGCAGTTGGGGATTGAGCGGCAGGGGAACCGCCGGCCGCTCGGTCTTGCCATCGGCCTCGAACTCCTGCGACTTGCTCAACTGGTTGGCCTCGTCCAGGCTCTTGCGTCCCGCGAGCGTGGGCAAGGTCTCGCCGTTCGGGTTGGCGAAGTTGAACGCGCTCGTGAGGTCGCCGCACACCGCGCGCCGGAACGGGCTGATGTTGGGCTCCTGCACGCCGAAGCGCGTCTCGATGAAGCGCAGCACCGAGGTGTGGTCGAAAGCTTGCGAATTGACCCAGCCGCCGCGGCTCCAGGGCGAGACCACGTACATGGGAACGCGCTTGCCCGGTCCGAAGACCCGGCCATCCGGGGGGTACTTGGCCTGTTTGGCGGTGCCGGGAGGCGCCGGGTAGTTGTGATATTCGAATGCGAGCTGTGCGTCGCTCAGCGTGGTCTTGCCGGCGGGCTTCTTGTTCGCGTCGATCGACGGCGCGGCCGGCGACGGATAGTGGTCGAAGAAGCCGTCGTTCTCGTCGAAGTTGATGAACAGCACGGTCTTGCTCCACACCTCGGGCACGGCGGTGAGTGCGTCCAGCACCTCCTGGATGTACCAGGCGCCCTGCACGGGGCTGGAGGGGCCCGGGTGCTCGGAGTAGGTGGCGGGCGCGACGATCCACGACACCTGCGGCAGCCTGCCGCTCTTCACGTCGTTGCGGAAGGTGTTCAGGTACTCGTTCACGCCGGTGCCGGGCATGGTGTTGGCGATGCCCTTGTACAGCGGGTTGCCGGCGTCGTCGCTGGCCGGGTCGTAGGCGGGCACGGTGCCGCTGCTGTTGATCGGCTTGCCCGATGCCTCGCTGGCCTGGCGGTACTGCTTGAAGCCGGTGAGCGGGTTGTCGCCGAAGTTGTCGCGCATGTTCTCGTACACGATCCAGCGCACGCCCGCCGCCTGCAGGCGCTCGGGGTAGGTCTTCCACTGGTAGCCGCTGGTCGAGGGTGGCGTGTAGCTGTCATCCCATTCGTTGGTGACCGTGGCCACGCCGGCGCCGGTGGGACCGTTGGTGCCGCTCCAGACGAACATGCGGTTCGAATTGGTGCCCGCGTGCATGCTGCAGTGGTAGCCGTCGCACAGGGTGAAGGCATTGGCCAGCGCCATCTGGTAGGGCACTTCCGCTTCCTTGTAGTAGCCCATGGAGAGCGAGCCCTTGTAGCGCGGCCACTGGTCGTTGCGGCCGCCGTCCCAGGCGTTCTGGCCGTCGGACCAGTCGTGCGGGGTCTGGCCCGAGCGCAGCGCGTTGCCCTTGGTCTGGTCGAGGTGGTAGGGCAGCACGAGGTTGCCCTTGTCGTCGGCTTGCTGCCAGACGTTCTTGCCGTCCGGCAGCGGAATCGTGAAGCGATCGCCGAAGCCGCGCACGCCCATCAGCGTGCCGAAGTAGTGATCGAACGAGCGGTTCTCCTGCATCAGGATCACGACGTGCTCGACATCCTGGATCGTGCCGGTCTTGTTGTTGGCGGGGATCGCGAGGGCGCGGCGGATGCTCGGCGGAAAGGCCGAGAGCGCGAGCGCGGCGGCGCCGGTGGTGGCGGCGCCGGTGAGGAAATGGCGGCGGGAGTTGGTGGTCATCGCGTGGGCGTCCTGGGGTGCTTCGACAAGGCCGCGTTCACGGTGCACAGCGCTTCACGGGCTCGGTGACGGGCGGCGTGCCGCCGCCGGGATTGCCCGCGCCCGGAAGGCCGCCGAAGAAGCCGCCGCCATCGCTTCCGCCACCGCAGGCGGAAAGCAGGCAGGCCAGCAGGGCGGCTGGCACGAGACGCAGCAGGTGATGGGAAAGCGTGGGGTTCATGGTCGATCCTCTCTGGGGTGGTGGTGTGCGTGGCGACGCCGTGAGCCGGCCCGTCCGGAGCGCTCGCGATGTCGATGAAAAAGCGATCTCGCCGCGCCGACATGGCGCGGAAGTTCGGCGTTCTTGAACTTACGTATTCAGTTGTAGCCAGACGCCGCGTGCGAGGCGCAACAGGCCCCGTGCCGAGTGGCGAGGGCCTTGAAAGCAGGCGTGGAGACAGCGACGAAGATTAGGGAGAGCCCGTGACTTCGCGGTGAATCGGGCGTGACAACGGCGAGGCATGCGCATGACATCGCGCTCGCCATGGCTGCGAAAAGGACGGAAAGCGGTCGATGCGTTCGACCGCGAGGTGGGCGCCGGGGCGGCGCCGGTGCTCAGCGCGAACGCGGCTTCGGGGGCTTGGCCGCGGCCTTGGCGGCGCGCTTTTTCGCCGGCGCCTTCACGGCCTTCTTCACGGCTTCGACCGCGGGCACCGAGACCTCGTTGCTGATCCCGCTCGATACATGCCCCGCCGGCACATGCCGTGCCGCCGCATCGACATGGCCGGTCTGGTCGTCGAAGAAGAAGTCGGGCTCGAACTCGCGCAGGAACTCGCCCTTGGGCAGGCCGCCGAGGAACATGGCCTCGTCGACGCGGATGTTCCAGTTCATCAGCGTGCGGATAGCGCGCTCGTGCGCGGGTGCGCTGCGCGCCGTGACCAGCGCGGTGCGGATGCGCATCTGCGCATTGCCCGCCATCTGCAGTCGGTGCAGCGCGGCCAGCAGCGGCTTGAACGGGCCGCCGGGCAGCGGCAGGTCGACCTTGCTCGCCTCGTGCGCCTGGAAGGCATCGAGGCCCTCGGCCTGGAACACGCGCTCGGCCTCGTCGCTGAACAGCACGGCGTCGCCGTCGAAGGCGATGCGCACCTCGTTGGGCCAGGCATCGCCGGCCTTCACCGACTCGACCAGCACGCGCGCGGCCGGGAAGCCCGCGCCCAGCGCCTCGCGCACGTCCTGCGCATTGACCGAGAGGAACAGGTGCGCGCGCAGCGCGCGCAAATAGCCGAAGGGCGGGCGGCCCTGGGTGAACACGCCGCGCTGCAGCTTGATGTCGGCCGCGGCGCTGGAGCGGAAGATGCGCATGCCCGAGACCGGGTCGTTGCGCGAGAGGATCACGACCTCGACACGCTGCACGCCGTCGTCGTTGAAGCGCAGCAGCTTGCGGATCAGCGAATAGGCGATGCCGGGCGCGGCCGGCACGTCGAGCCGGTCGAGCTGCAGCTTCATGTAGCCGGTGTCGTCGCCCGACTCGAAGATCTTGTTCTCTTCTTCGAGGTTGAACAGGGCGCGCGAGGAGATCGCGACCACGAGCTTGTCTTCGAGGGTGACGGGCATGGCGTGCGGTTGTGCGGTCAGGAGTCGGCGCGGCCGTCGTCGGCCGCATCGAAGGAGAAGTAGAGCGTATCCGACCAGTGGCCCAGGCCGAGCTCGCGGATCGGTGCCTCGACCACTTGCTGCGCGGGCGGCAGCAGGCGCTGCCAGAAACTTTTCGGGCGCGGCGCGAGCGCGGCGAGCATGCGCTCGATCTCGGCATCGAGGTCGGCCAGGCCCCGGCGCAGTGTCTCGACCTCGCCGGCCACGGGCGCGTCGCCCATGCTCAGCACCTCGGCCGGCTCGAGCACGAACCATTCGTCGGGCCGCGTGTGTTCGGCCAGGAAGCGCAGCGCGTCCTCGCGCATGGGCGAGATCGCGGGATGGTCGATGCGCGCGAGGAAGGCGGCGACGCGCGCGATGCCCGGGCCGCAGCGGCCGGCCAGTGCGAGCGGCTCGGGCTCGTCCCAGATCGCCGAGCGGCAGGGCCGGGTCTCGCACGACACCAGCAGGCGGAACACCAGCGGCACGTCGTACGCGTATTCGGAGATGCCGCGCAGCGCGGACGGGCGGGCGCCCGCGTCCGGCAGGGCGGCGCTGGCGTAGAGGTAGCTTCGATTGGCCATCGGCGTGTTCCTTGCCCGCGGCCGAACCGCGGGCGCTACTTCACGAACTGGTTGAGCTGGATGATCGGCAGCATCACGGCCAGCACGATCAGCATCACCACGCCACCCATCGCCACAATCAGCAGCGGCTCGAGGATGGTGGCCAGGTGCATGGCGCGGCGCTGCACTTCGGCGCCGAGCTGGTTGGAGGCGCGCTGCAGCATCAGCGGCAGCGTGCCGGTCTGTTCGCCGAGCCGCGCGAACATCGACACCAGCCCCGGAAAGCGCTTCTTCTGCGCCAGCGCCGAGGCCAGCGGCGCGCCCTCGCGCACCAGCACCAGCGCGTCGAGCGCGTCGGCGCGCATGGCGCGGTTGCTCAGGGTCTCGGCGGCCGCCTGCAGCGCGCGCAGGATCGGCACGCCGGCGGTGGCCAGCATGGCGAGCGTGCTCGCGAAGCGCGCCGCGTTGTAGCCGCGCGCGAGCTTGCCCACCAGCGGCAGCTTGAGCCAGGCGGCGTCGAACTTGAGGCGGAAGGCTTCCTGCGCCAGCGCCAGCCGTGCGCCGACGGCGGACAGCAGCACGATGCCGAGCATCCACCAGCCGTAGTTGCGCACCGCGGCGCTCAGGCCGAGCATCACGGTGGTGAGGAAGGGCAGCGAGCGCTTGGTGCCCGCGAACACCTGGGCCACCTGCGGCACCACGTAGCTCACGAGGAAGATCACGATCACGATCGCCACCAGGGTGACGATGGCCGGATAGAGCGCCGCGCCGACCAGCTTCTGCTGCAGCGCCTGGCGTTCCTCGAGGTCGTCGGCCAGGCGGTCGAGCACCAGGCCGAGGTTGCCGCTCTGCTCGCCGGCGCCGATCACGGCGGTGTAGATCGGCGAGAACTCGCGCGAGTGCGCCGACAGCGCGCGCGCGAACGGCGAGCCGGCGTTGACCTCGGCGCGCAGCGAGGCCACGAGGTTGCGTTGCTGTTCGGATTCGGCTTCGTCGGTGAGCGCCGTGAGCGCGCGCTCGAGCGGCAGGCCCGAGGAGACCAGGCCCGCGAGCTGGCGCGTCCAGACCGCGAGGCCGGTGGAATTGAAGACCCGCTTGCCGCCGCCGAGCCAGCGCGACAGGCCGCTGCGCTGGCCGGTGCCGTTGACGTGGTCGCTGCCGACCGGCTTGACCGACAGCGGGATCAGCGCCTGGGCGCGCAGCATGCTGCGCGCGCTGCGCGCGGTGTCGGCCTCCAGCACGCCTTCGCGCGACTGGCCGGCGGCATCGATGGCTTCGAAGGAATAGGCGGGCATGGCGGAACCGGTGCTGCGCTAGTCGCGCGTGACGCGCAAGAGCTCGGCGCGCGAGGTGATGCCGGCCTGCACCAGCCGCTCACCGTCCTCGCGCATCAGGCGCAGGCCGCCACGCGCGCCGGCCTTGAGCAGTTCGCTCTCGGCCGCCTTGCTGTGGATCAGGCCCTGGATGGTCTCGTCGGCCACCAGCAGCTCGAAGATACCGGTGCGGCCCTGGTAGCCGGTCTGGCCGCAGGCCTCGCAGCCGGCGCCGCCGCAGCTGGTGCAGACCTTGCGCACCAGCCGCTGCGCGAGCACGCCCAGCAGCGAGGAACTCAGCAGGAAGGGCTCGACGCCCATGTCGGTGAGACGCGTGACCGCGCTGACCGAGTCGTTGGTGTGCAGCGTGGCCAGCACCAGGTGGCCGGTGAGCGAGGCCTGGATCGCGATCTGCGCGGTCTCGAAGTCGCGGATTTCGCCGATCATGATCACGTCCGGGTCCTGCCGCAGGATGGCGCGCAGAGCCTTGGCGAAGGTGAGCTCGATCTTGGCGTTGATCTGGGTCTGGCCCACGCCCGGCAGCTCGTACTCGATCGGGTCTTCCACCGTCATGATGTTGCTGCGGCTCGCATCGAGCCGGGCCAGCGCGGCATACAGCGTGGTGGTTTTGCCCGAGCCGGTGGGACCGGTCACGAGGATGATGCCGTGCGGCTGCGTGATCAGCTTCTCGAAGCGCTCCAGCGTGTCGCCCAGCATGCCCACCGATTCGAGCGTGAGCTTCGACTCGCTCTTGTCGAGCAGCCGCAGCACGGCGCGTTCGCCGTGCGCGCTCGGCAGCGTCGACACCCGCACGTCGACCGCGCGCGTGCCGATGCGCAGCGAGATGCGCCCGTCCTGCGGCAGCCGCTTCTCGGAGATGTCGAGGTCGGCCATGATCTTCAGGCGCGAGATCAGCGCGGCATGCAGCGCGCGGTTGGGCTGCACCACCTCGCGCAGCGTGCCGTCGATGCGAAAGCGCACCGACGACGTGCGCTCGTAGGGCTCGATGTGGATGTCGCTGGCGCCGTCGCGCGCGGCCTGCGTGAGCAGCGCGTTGAGCATGCGGATGATGGGCGCGTCGCCCGCGCTCTCCAGCAAGTCCTCGACCGCCGGCAGCTCCTGCATCATGCGCGAGAGGTCGGCGTCGCTCTGCACCTCGCTGACCACCGCGGCGGCGCTCGATTCGCCCTGCGCGTAGGCGGCGCTGATGCGCTGCGCGAGCGGGCCGTCGGCCAGCACCTCGAAGGAACGCACGCCGTACTTGCGCGCGACCTCGCCGACGGCGCTGCGCGCGGGGTGGCTCGACATCCACAGCGTGTAGCGGCCGTCGTCGGCTTCCTCGAGCAGCAGTTGCTGGCTGCGGGCGAAGGCGTAGGGCAGGGGATAGCGCATGGGGCAGGTCGGCGGGGCGTGATCGGTGCGGGTTTCGAGCGGGGCGGGCGTGCGGCCTTCGGGCCTCAGGGCATTTCGCGCTGCGTGGCCGGGTCGGCGGTGGGGGGCAGGGCGCCGCGCAACGGGCTGGCCGGCAGCTTGCGGTTGTCGGGCGCGGGGATCGGCGGCGGGATCAGCTGCGTGCCTTCCTCGCGCAGGCTGCCCGAGGGAGCGCGCGGCGCGCGCGTCAGCGGCGTGTCGGGCAGGATCGGCGCGGCATCGACCTTGTTGAGCATCGGGTTGCCGGTATCGGGCTGGGCCTGGACCTGCAGCGCGCGGATCTGGTCGTAACGATCGAAGGCGAAGGCCTCGGTGGAGGCGGCGTCGCGCATCACGACCGGGCGCAGGAACATCATCAGGTTGTTCTTCTCGCGCGAGCGGGTCTCGTTCTTGAACAGGTTGCCCACGACCGGGATGTCGCCGGCCAGCGGCACCTTCTCGATCTTGTTGCCGTAGTTGTCGGACAGCAGGCCGCCCAGCATGACGAGGCCGCCGTCTTCCACCAGCACGCTCGATTCGAGCGAGCGCTTGTTGGTGGTGGGGCCGTTCGGGTCGGTCTGGCTGCCGGGCAGCACGGTCGAGATCTCCTGGAAGATCGTCATCTTCACCGTGCCGTTCTCGTTGATGGTCGGGCGCACGCGCAGCGTGAGGCCGACGTCCTTGCGTTCGACGGTGGTGAAGGGGTTGAGGCCGCCGGTGGTGGGGTTCGAGTAGGAACCGGTCGGGAAGGGCACGTTCTGGCCGATCACGATCTTGGCTTCCTCGTTGTCCAGCGTCAGCAGGTTCGGCGTGGACAGCACGTTGGTGTCGTTGTCGCTGGCGAAGAAGTTGGCGATGGCGCCCAGCACGTAGTGGCCGCCGATCTTGCCGCCGATGCCGATGTTGAAGCCCTGCGGCAGCGAGATGCCCTGCGGGTTGCGCGTGGCGATCGCCGTTGTGAGCGCCAGCAGGTTGGTGCCGGTCAGGCTCGAGTTGGTGCCGAGCACCGCGTTGTTGCCGAGCGCGCTCTGCCATTGCACGCCGAACTGCGCGGCCTTGGTCGCGTTCACTTCGACGACCAGCGCCTCGATCATGACCTGGGCACGGCGGCCGTCGAGCTTGTCGATCACGGCGCGCATCTGGCGGTACTGCGGCTCGGGCGCGGTGATGATCAGCGAGTTGGTCGACGGGTCGGCCTGGATCTGGCCGCCGGTGGAGGGCTGGTTGGCGTTGTTCAGCGGCGCGCTCGCCTGCGGGGAACTGCCGCCCTGCGAGTTGCTGTTGCCGAAGTTGACCGGCATCGCGGCCGACAGGTTGGGCTGCGACTGCGCGGCGGCCGCGCCGGCGGCACCGCCGGCCGCGCCGGGCTGGCCCTGGTTGTTGGTCTGCGCCGCCGCCATGGCCGCGCGCAGCGTGGCCGCGAGCCGCACCGCGTCGGCGTTCTTCAGGTAGACCACGTAGATGTTGCCGGCCGCGCCATTGCTGCTGTCGATGGCGGGGCGGTCGAGCTTGTCGACCAGCGTGCGCACCAGCGCCGCGCGCGCCGGATTGGCCGCGCGCAGGATCAGCGCGTTGCTGCGCGGATCGGCCATCAGCGTGGTGCGGAACGAGGCATCGGTGCCGCCGCCGGCCGCGGCCGCGCCGGGCTGGCCGGTGGCGCCGCCGCCGTCGACCAGGCGCTGGATCAGCGGCACCATGTCGGTGGCGATCGAGTGCTTGAGCGGGATCACGTCGATGTCGGAGGCGTTGGGCACGTCGAGCGCCGCGATGATGCGCGCGAGGCGGCGCATGTTCTCGGCGTAGTCGGTGATCACGAGCGAGTTGTTGCCCGGGTTCACGTTGATGGTGTTGTTCGGCGGGATCAGCGGGCGCAGCACCGGCAGCAGGTTGTTCGGCGACTCGTAGTTGAGGCGGAAGATCTGCGTGATGATCTGGTTGCCCGCGACCGAGGCGGTGCCGCCCGTGGTGGTGGTGACGGTGCTGGTCTGCAGCTTGGCGTCGGCCTCGGGCACGATCTTGTAGAGGCCGTCGGCCTCGACCACCGCGAAGCCCTGCAGCCGCAGCGCGGAGGCGAACTGGTTGAAGGCGGCCGAGGGCGGGATCGCGCGGTCGGTCACGAGGTTCATCGTGCCCTTCACGCGCGGATCGACCACCACGTCGCGTCCCGTGACCACCGCCATGGTGCGCGCCACGGCCTCGATGTCGGCGTTGGCGAAGTTCAGCGTGATCGGCTCGCCGCGGCGCGGCGCTTCGCCCTGCGCGAAGGCGGGCACGAGCGCGAGCGGCGCGGCCTGCAGGAAGGTGGCGGCGATCAGCAGCCGGACCGCATGCGCGACCAGGCCACGGGAGGCGCGGGGGAAGGAGGACAGGGGCGTCGTCATGGTCAGGTCAACCCAGGGTGATGATCGAGCGCGCGTTGTCGCGCCGCCCGATGATGTTCAACAAGTTGGAGAGAGCGTCTTCGCTGCCCGGCGCGGCACTGGCCTCGCCGTTGAAGCGGAATGCGGTGCCGTTCCAGCTGCCGCTGCCGTTGAGCTCGAGGCTGCCCTGGCGCGTGCTCAGCAGCAGCGAGGGGCGGTTGCCGCCCTCGAGCGCGAGGCGGTAGCTGCCCATCGGCCGCAGGGTCGAGAGGCTGGAGGAAACGTCGGTGGCGTCGAGCGTGGCCTGGCCCGCGATGCGCAGCACCGGGCCGTCGGTGCGCAGCGAGAAGGCGCGCGTCGAGAGGTCGAGCGTGCCTTCGAGCTTGAGCGTGTTCCAGGGCGCGCCGAGGCCGCTGAGCATGGTGGCGGGCCAGCGCGAGCGGCCGTCGCCCCAGTCGATCTGCACGCCGCCGGCGCGCGGGCCGGCGCGCAGCTCGAGCGGCTGGGCGGCGCAGCAGGGCAGGTCGAGCGAGGCCGACACGCCGCCCCAGCCCGGGCGCAGGCGCCAGTTGAGCGTGCCGGGCAGCGAGACGGCTTCGCCGCCGCCCGCGCCGCTCGCGAACACCACGGCCGCGGCGCCGTTCCAGACCGTGCCGCGCGGATTGACCAGCAGCAGGCGGCCCTCGCTCCAGCTCGAGAGGCCGGCCGCGAGCCAGCGCGCGGGCGCGAACAGCACCAGCGCGACCAGCGCGCCGACGACGATGCCGAGCACCGCCCAGCGCCAGCCGCGGCGCGGCTTGGGGGAAGACAGCGGGGCGCGCGTCACCATGGCCGGGTGCACCGGTGGAGGGGGCGGCTCATCGCGCGGCCGGCAGCGTCATGACCAGGGTGCCCTCCCAGCGGATCTGCGGCGGCTCGGAGGCCTTGTCGCGCGCGGCGGCCTGCGCCGCGCCGGTGCCCAGGGTCGGTGGCGGGGTGGCGGCGACCGCGCGCGTGAGGTGCGCTTCGCGCGGCACCGCGTGGGCATTGCCGCGCGCCTGCGCGAGCCATTGCGCGAGCGCATCGGCGGCGGTGGGGCGCAGCGTGACGGTGGCGACGTCGCCGGAGCCGCCGCCACCGGTCATCAGCTGGCCGCTGGCGCCGATGCCCTGGCGCACCGAGGTCTCGAGCGCGCGCAGCGCGTCGTCGCGCGCCAGCCGCGGTTGCGACTGCAGCGCCTTGGCGCGGTTCTGCAGGGTGGCCATCTGCTGCAGCTGCGCATCGAGCTTCGCGTGCTCGGCCGGCGCGGCCCAGAGCGTGCGCAGTGCAGGTGCGAGCGCGATCCACCACAGCAGGGCCAGCGCCACCAGCGAGACGGCGGCGATCACCATGCGGCGCTCGCGCATCGCGAGGACGGCCCAGCGGGCCTTGAGTTCTTCGGTGAATTTCATCGGGTGGCCTCGGCCTGTACCAGCAGCAGATCGCCTTCGGTGCGCACGCCGTAGCCGCGCGGCGCCATCGCGGACGTGAGCTGCGAGACCTCGGAGGGCTGCAGCCCGAGGCCGCGCAGCCGCAACTGGCCGGCCACGTAGTCGATGGCGCTCGGCACGCGGCCGAGCGGCAGGTTGCCGGCGAGCGCGCCGAGCATGGGTTCGAAGTCGCCGCTGGCCACGTCGCCCACGGCGAGCTGCAGCGCGGCGACTTCGCGCTGCATCTGCAGCGGCGCGTCGACCACCAGCTTGACGGTGGGGAAGGTCTGCGTGAGCACGCCCTTGACGGCTTCGCGCTTGGCCTCGAGCGCGCTGCGCTCCTTCCAGGCCCAGGCGTTGAGGCCGATCAGCTGCGTGAGCACCAGCACCACCGCGCCCCAGCGCGCGGCGCGCCATTCGGGCGCGTAGCGCAGGGTCTGAACCACGGAGGCGAATTTCTTGCCGGCGCGCGCGCGGCCCGTGACCGCGAGGTCGAACTGCGCGAGCTCCCAGCGCGAGCGCGCGGCCTGCAGCCAGCGCTGCGGCGCCTGCACGATCGGCACGCGCTGCTCGAGCAGCCGCTCGGCCGCCGCGGCCACGGCCGGTTCGGCCGAGATCACGGCGGTGTCGGCCGGCAGGCCGGCCGAGAGCGCCAGGCCGGCGCCCGCGAGCGGCAGCGAGACCACGCCGTCGGCGTCGCAGACCGTGAGTTGCGGGGCCTCGGGCTCGCCGGTGATCAGCAACTGCGGCGGGCCGTCGGCCGGCTGCGGCGCGAACTCGGGAACGATGCGGGTGACGCGCCGGCCGCTGGCCTCGAGCGCCTGCACCACCGAGCGCAGCCAGATGCGGTTGCAGGCCGCGACCCACACCGGATCGCCGGCGCGCGCCTCGGGTTCGAGCGCGAAGTGCAGCGCCTCGGGGTCGTCGAGCAGGTGTTCCTCGAGCAGGCCGTCGAGCACGGCGCGCAGCTTGGAGGCGCTGCCCATGCTGCCCTTGGGCAGCGTGACGCGGTGCCACGAGAGCGCGGTCGACGGCACGCCGAGCGTGACCTCGCTGCCCGAGGGCAGCAGCGCGAGCAGTGCGCGGCCATGGTCGCGCAGCACGATGCCGTCGTCGCCGGCCTGGGCCCAGTCGTACTCGCCCGCGGCGTCGGCCGGAGGCAGGGGAGCGATGAGCAGCAGCGGGGTCATGGGGGTGTGGGGAAAAGCCGGTGATTGTAGGTGGGCGTCTTACAAAGGCGCACTACGTTTTTCATAGCGTACCTGACAGATATGACGGGCGTTGGAAGGCTTTTATGCTCGGAAAAATGTAACGGACCTCAGGGTTTGACCGAGGTGTAGGTGGCGCCGGTGCCACGCGTGCGCCAGATGGTCTTGACGGTGACGCCGTCGCGCTGCAGCAGCGAACGCTCGTCGACCCAGGTGCGGTCGATGCGCAGGCGGCCATAGACCTCGAAGAATTGCGTGCCGACGCTGTGCTGCTCGGCGTTGAACAGGATGCCGTCGGGCAGGCCGGCATTGGCGGCCGCGATGTCCTTGAAGTACGAGCGCGTGCGCCGCTCCACGAGCTGGCGCGCATCGGCGATGGTGAGCCGGGGCAGGCTGGCGGCGAGGACTTCGGCACTGGCGGTGTTGACGTTGATCGGCGTGCGGATCGGCAGCACCGTGACGTAGGGCTCGAGCGCCGCCGCGGTCGAGGGCGAGAGGCCGAGCCACACGAGCTGCGACACCTCCTGCGGCATCAGCGGCGCGCTGGCGCCATCGTCGGCCGGCGCGCCGGCGGAGGCATCGGTGGTGGTGCCCAGCGTGCGCGCCAGCGAGGCGGTCATCGCATTGAGCTCCGCGCCCGGCAGGTTCAGCAGCCCGAACAGCTTGGTGAAGGCGGCGACCGCCGCCGGCACCGGCTTGTTCGCATTCACCAGCGTCAGCACGTTGAGCTTGGACTGCGCATCGACGATTCGGCCCGAGAGGAAGGCATCGGGCAGGCCCTCGAGCTGGTCGCTCGAGACGTTCTTGTCGGCCGCCAAGAAGCTGGTGAGCCGCGCTTCCTCGAGCGGCACGGCCCAGGGCTCGGCCAGGTTGTCGGAGCCGCCGGCGCGGCCGTCCTCGCGCAGGATCAGGCGCGACCAGTCGAGCGCGCCGACCAGCACCCAGGCCGCCTGCACGCGCGCGCGCTCGGCCGATTCGACCTCGGACGCGCGCCACTGCTGCCACAGCGCGGCGGCGGCGAAGGTGGCGACCAGCGTCACGGTGAGCATCGCGGCCAGCAGCGCGGCGCCGGCCTGTCGATGGCGATAGCGGTGGCGTGGCGTCATGAGCGTTGCGATCCCACGGTGGGCCGCACCCAGTCGCGCGTGAGCGTGCCCGAGAGGCCGTCGCCCGGCGGCAGGGTGAGCACCAGCCGCACGCCGTCGGGCATGCTGACGATCGAGCCGATCGGGGCCTGCGGATTGGCCGGCGTGGCCTGCAGCTCGCCCGCGGGCACCCAGACGTCGTTGCGGAAGTAGTAGAGCTGCCAGTTCTGCACCGGGATCAGCACCGTGTCGCTGAAGCCGTTGGGGCCGCCGTAGCTGCCCTGCGCACCGCCGTTCTCCTGCGCCCACGAGGCGGCCTGGGTCCAGGCCTGCTGCCAGGCGCCGCGCGTGCTGAAGGGCGGCGATTGCCAGCGGCGCCAGCGCACGCCGTCGGGGCCGGCGCGCAGCGTCCAGGCCACCACCAGCACGCTGGGGTTGGCGGCGTCGCCGCCGCTGCGCGTGAGGCGCAGCACGCGGCCGTCCCAGTCGATCGGGCGGGTCTGCGCGAGCGCGACCACCGCGTCGAGGTCGGCGCTCCATTGCGCCAGCGTGGTCTGCAGCGTGAGCACCGCGTCGGCGCGCAGCTGGTTCTGCGTGGTGGCGCGCGACATGCCGTCGAGCCCGCGCCAGCTGACCAGCGCGAGCAGCGCCATCACGGCGAGCGCGACCAGCAGCTCGATCAGCGTGAAGCCGCGCGCGGGCCGGGCGCGGAAAGGCGTGCGGTCCATCAGTAGCGCCCCACCACCGTCGACAGGCGCAGGATCGGCGCATCGACCGTGTCGCGCACCTGCACGTCGATGCGGTTGAAGTTGGGGTTCAGCGTGGGGGAGACAGTGGTCGTCACGTTGAAGCTCGTGCCGGCCTGGGCACAGATGGAGCCCGAAATGCCCACGCCCGGCATCTGGCGCGCGAGCCGGGCCTTGGCCAGTTCGTTCTCGGCGCACAGGTCGGCCAGCAGCAGGTCGGACTGGCGCTGCGCGTTGCGCGTGAGCGCCATCGTCGCCTCGGAGCCCGCGGCCAGCGCGAGCGCGACGATGCCGAGTGCGATCAGCACCTCGATCAGCGTGAAGCCGCGACGGCGCCGCGCGGCGGCCGCGGCGCGGGGGGCGCGCTGCCTCATGGATTGCTGACCGAGAAGGGACGCAGGCCGTCGGTCGCGATGCGCAGGGTGCGCGCGGGCGGGCCGTCGGAGGACAGCAGCACCTGCTGGGGCGCGATGATCGGATCGGGGCCGAGCAGCAGCGTCGCGACCGGAATGCCGTTGGCGAAGAAGGCCTGCGCCGTCATGCCCTGCGAGGCCCAGCCATTGGGCAGCGTGCCGGGCGGCAGGCCGTCGAACACGAAGCTGCCGCCCTCGACCAGGCGCCAGCGCACCGCGATGCCGCTGGCGCGCGACTGGGCGCGGGCCGATTCGAGCAGCGCGGCGAGGCGGTCGGCTTCGCGGTCGAGCCGGGCCTGGCCGCTGTCGCGCATCGCGAAGCTCACGCCGGCCGTCGCGATCGCGATGATCGCGATCACCACGATCAGTTCGATCAGCGTGAAGCCGGCAGCCTGGCGGCCGCCCCGGCTATTGCCAGCTGCCGATGTCGGCATTCTTGCCCTCGCCGCCGGCCTGGCCATCGGCGCCGAGCGAGAGCACGTCGATTTCGCCCTTGATGCCCGGGTTCATGTACTGGTAGGGATGACCCCAGGGGTCGTTCGGGAGCTTTTCGACGTAGGGCTTCCAGTTGGGCGCGGCCGGGCCGGTGGTCGGGCGCACCAGCAGCGCCTGCAGGCCCTGCTCGCCCGTGGGATAGCGCTGGTTGTCGAGGCGGTAGAGCTTGAGGGCCTGCATCAGGTTGTTGATGTCGGTCTTGGCCGCCGTCACACGGGCGTCATCGGCCCGTTCGATCACGTTCGGCACGATCAGCGCGGCCAGCACGCCGATGATGACGAGCACCACCATCAGCTCGATCAGCGTGAAGCCGCGCTGGGCGGAACGGGTGGCGGCGCGAAGGAGTTTGGTCATGGATTTCGGTGACATGGTTCGGAAAGCGCGCTGCATGATAATCCGCGGCCATGACAAGTCCCTATACCGCCGCGCGCTGGCATGCGCCCCTCGCAACCACAGGCCTGTGGGCGCTCGCGGCCGGCGCGGCCGTGTTCTGGGGGCTGCGGCTGGCTTCGCCGGTGCAGACCGTGGCGGCCGCGGCCGCCGCCGGCCGGCCCGCCGCGGCCGCCGACACCGACGCGGTGGCGCGGATCTTCGGCGTGCTGCCGGCCTCGAGCAATGCGCCGGTGGCGCCCGAGGCGGCCAGCCGCTTCGCGCTCGCGGGCGTGGTGGCCGACCCCTCGAGCCAGGGCGCGGCGCTGATCGCCGTCGACGGCAAGCCGCCCCGGCCCTTCCGCGTGGGGGCGCGCGTCGGCGAAGGCTATGTGCTGCAGTCGGTCGGGCTGCGCTCGGCGACGCTGGGCACGCGGATGGACGCGCCGGCCGCCTTCACCTTGCAACTGCCGGTGAAGGCGCCGATCAACGTGAGCGTGCCGCCGCCGATCGGCACGGCGCCCGTGATGCAGGCGCCGACGAATGTCGGGGGCCTGCCCGCGACCATGCCTGCGATGGCGCCCGCCGCCAGCGCGCTGCAGCCGGATGGCGGGGCGCCGATGCCGCAGCCCGGGCAGGGCGGGGCGACCGCGCAGTAGCCTTCGCGCCGTCGCGCGTTCGGCAGGAAGAAAAAAACCGGCATCGCGCCGGTTTTCTTTTTTTGGGTGAGGCGCCGCCGTGGCGCCTTCGGGCCTTCGGATCAGGCCTGGAGGAACAGGCGGTACGCGGGGTTCGCGGTTTCTTCCACGTAGGGATAGCCCAGCGTCTCGAGGAAGGCATCGAAGGCCTCGCCGTCGCCGGCGGGCACCTGCAGGCCGACCAGGATGCGGCCGTAATCCGCACCCTGGTTGCGGTAGTGGAACAGGCTGATGTTCCAGTTCGGCCGCATCAGGCTCAGGAACTTGAGCAGCGCGCCGGGGCGCTCGGGGAAGATGAAGCGCAGCAGTCGCTCGTCGTGCGCGAGGCCGGTGCGCCCGCCCACCAGGTGGCGCAGATGCTCCTTGGCGAGCTCGTCGTGCGTGAGGTCGAGCGCGTCGAAGCCGTGCTCGCCGAAGGCCTTGGCGATGACCGCCGATTCGCCGCGCGTCGAGGTCGTGAGGCCGACGAAGACATGGGCCTGCGCCGCGTCGCTGATGCGGTAGTTGAACTCGGTCACGTTGCGCAATCCGCCGCCCGGTGAGGCCGCGTTCGTGTCGGCGTCGCCGATCGGCATCTGGCCGACCAGCTCGCACAGCCGGCGGAAGCTGCCGCGCTCCTCGGGGATCGTGACCGCGAACAGCGCTTCGCGTTCCTCGCCGACTTCCGCGCGTTCGGCCACGAAGCGCAGGCGGTCGAAGTTCATGTTCGCGCCGCTGAGAATGGCCGCGTAGGTTTCGCCGTGGCGGCCATGTTGCGCGACGTACTGCTTGATCGCCGCCACCGCCAGCGCGCCCGAGGGCTCGACGATGCTGCGCGTGTCGACGAACACGTCCTTGATCGCGGCGCAGACCGCGTCGGTGTCGACCAGGACGTAGTCGTCGACGAGGTCGCTCGCGACGCGGAAGGTTTCCTCGCCCACCAGCTTGACCGCGGTGCCGTCGGCGAACAGGCCCACGTCGGTGAGCGTCACGCGCTCGCGCGCCGCGACCGATCGCATCATCGCGTCGGAGTCGTTCATCTGCACGCCGATCACCTTGATCTCGGGACGCACGGCCTTGATGTAGTTGGCCACGCCCGAGATGAGGCCGCCGCCGCCGATCGCGACGAAGACCGCATCGAGCCGGCCCTGGTGCTGCCGCAGGATCTCCATCGCGATCGTGCCCTGGCCCGCGATCACTTCGGGATCGTCGAAGGGATGGACGAAGGTCAGCTTCTGTTCGGCCTGCAGTTCGAGCGCACGCGTGTAGGCATCGGAATAGCTGTCGCCATGCAGCACGACCTCGCCGCCGAAGCCGCGCACCGCATCGATCTTGAGCTTGGGCGTGGTCACGGGCATCACCACCACCGCACGCGCGCCGAGCTTGCGCGCGCCGAGCGCCACGCCTTGCGCATGGTTGCCCGCCGATGCGCAGATCACGCCGTTCGCGAGTTGCTCGGCGCTCAGGTGCGCCATCTTGTTGTACGCCCCGCGCAATTTGAAGCTGAAGACGGGCTGCTGATCCTCGCGCTTGAGCAGCACGGTGTTGCCCAGACGCTCGCTGAGTGCGCGCGCTTTTTCGAGGGCCGATTCGACCGCCACGTCGTACACGCGGGCGTTGAGAATTTTTCGGAGATAGTCAGCAGGTGTCAGTGCCGACGGGGGTGCATGGCGCACGATTGTTCCTGGGGAGAATTTTGTTAACAACGAATGATAAGAGGCATCGGGATTGCATACGGGAGACGACATGGACACAAATGTCATAACTCTCTTTCCCAACGCGCCTGCCGCCAATGATTCCGTTTTTTTTGGACGCACCTATCCCGCAGTCCAACCGGCCGCCGAAAAGTTCAAAGACGGACAGAATCTGTTATCAATTTCTGTCAGTGATCTTTCCAAAAAGTTGATGCGCGCCGAGGCGGCGCGCGTTCAACGTGGGGAGATAGGACGGCCCACCTGGCAGGTGATGGGCAACAGATTGCGCGCGCATGTCCTTCCATTGCTGGGGGATTTGCCCGCGCAGGCCTTCACCACGCGCGATGCGCAGCGGCTCATCGATCGGCTCGGCGACGAGGGCTTCACGAGCACGACCATCGCGCAGTACCTCGTGCTGCTGCGCAAGGTCGTGATGCATGGCGTGCACATCGGCGTGCTGCGCGAAGCGCCGCTGTTTCCGAAGGTGAAGGTGCGCAGCCGGCCGCGCGGCAGCTTCAGCGTGGCCGAGTACCGCGCGCTGATCGCGACGGCGCGCAGGCTGCGCGGACGGTCGCATCCCGTGCTCGATGCACTCGCGCCCGGCGAACGCTTCTGGATCGCGCGCGAACTGCTGGTGATGCCCGACGAGATGCCGTGGCTGATCCGCTGGATGGTCAACACCTTCGTGCGGCCGAGCGACATCAAGCTCATGAAGCACAAGCACATCGAGGTCGTGCGCGCGAAGCATGTCTACCTGCGCATGAACCTGCCGGAGACGAAGCGCCACAGCCAGCCCATCGTGAGCCTGCAGCCCGCGGTGCGTGTCTACGAACGGTTGGTTGCCCATCGTGCGCGGCACGGCTTCGATGGCGCGGACGACTACATCTTCCTGCCGCAGCTCAAGAACCGCGAGCACGCGCTCGCGGTGCTCAACTTCCTCTTTCACTGGGTGCTCGAGGTCGAGGGCATCGAGAAGGGGCCGCTGGGGCAGGACCGCACGCTCTATTGCCTGCGCCATACCGCCATCACGTTGCGTTTGCTGTATGGCCAGGGGATCGACATGCTGACCCTGGCGCGCAATGCACGCACGAGCGTCAACATGGTCGAGCGCTTCTATGCGTCGGTGCTCAATGGGGAGATGAATGTGGGGCTGCTGCAAAGCCGTCGGGGGCGCACGGTGTAAGAGGGCTGCAATGAACGCGCCGGTCCTCGAGGCTCGAGGCCGGTGCCGCAGGCGCGGGAAGGGTGGGTTCGGGAAGAGGAAGAGCGTCGACGGAACGCTCGGCACATACGACCAAAAAGCCGCCCGGCGCGAACCGGGCGGCTTGGCATGAGAAGGATTCGATCTGGCGAGAGCCAGCATCGGAATCGGCTTCTTTCAGGTCAGCTTAGAACGCGTGGCGGATGCCGATGTCGTAGCCGGTGGCCGTGCGCGGAGCCCAGCCGATGTTCTTGGTGGCATCCAGGTAAGCCGGGGAACCGCCCGCGGTTGCGCCCATCACGCCGGGGTTGTTCTGGCCGTCCTTGATGCGGATGCGAGCCACCGTGGCGTACAGCGCCGTGCGCTTCGACAGGTTGTGCACGTAGCCGATCGCGAGCTTGTTCGCCGAAGCATCGCGGTTGCCGCCGAAGAGCGCTTCCGTGACGCTGAGCGGTGCGCCGTTCTTGAACTTGACGGTCGAGTACGAAGCGCGAATCAGGCCCGGGCCGACCGGCACCGTCACGCCCAGCAGGTAGCCGTTGTACTTGTCGCTCTGCGAGGTGGTGGCGAAGTAGGGGACCGACTGCAGCGTGAGGGGATTCACGAAGCTCGAGCTCGCGCCCGTTTCGTTCTTGTCCTTCACGCGGGACATCTCGCCGAAGAGCTTGACCGGACCGAAGTCGTACGAAGCGCCGAGGTTGAAGGTGCTGATCTTGCGATCCTGCGAGCCGGTGATGAGCGACAGGTTGCTGAGGGTCACGCTGTCGGCCGCGGTGCTCTGCCCATAGGCGGCAGCCACGTCGATCGGGCCGTTGGCGTAGCCGAAGCGACCACCGACGTAGCGACCCTTGGTCGACGGGCTTTCGGGCAGGCCGCTCGACTTCACGTTCTCGTGCAGTGCGTACTGGACCTGGCCGTAGAAGCCGCCCAGGTTCGGGGGCAGGAAGTAGCCGATGCTGTTGCTGGCGCGGTAGTAGTTGTCGGTCTTGCTCACGGGAGAACCCGGGCCGACGGCCGTCGACAGGTTGCTGTTGATCGTGGCGAAGAGGTTGGTGCCAACGCCATTGGTGCCGAACGGATCGAACACGGTGTCGTTCCAGAACGTGGGGGTGTAGTCGCGGCCGAGGCGGACTTCACCGAAGCCACCCGACAGGCTCACCGTCGAACGGCGGCTGAAATCGGAGATGCCCTTGGCGCCATCATCGTTGCTGATGGGAGCCTCGAGCCAGAAGCTGGCGGCCAGGCCGCCGCCGAGGTCCTCGGTGCCGCGAAAGCCGATGCGGCTGGAGTTGTAGCCCGAGTTCGTCAGCGCCGTCTGGCTTTGCTTCACCCCCGTCGGGGCCACCAGGAAGGGGTTGGGGAGTGCGCTGTAGTAGGTGCTCTTCGTCGAATAGTTGCTGATTGCGGCATCGACCACACCGAACAACGTGACGGAAGACTGGGCCGAGGCAACACCGGCAACAGCCAGGGCAGCCAGAGCAGCTGCCCTTCGAGGCGGTTGGCTAGAGTGGCCGGCCTCGGATGACTAGAGTGGCCGGCGCCGCCAAGAAAAAAGCCCCAAGCCTTGCGGCTCGGGGCTAAATCCACCAATTGGAAGGGTGGAGGAGACAACTTGCACGCACCGGGGTGCGCAATGAAATAAAGTATATCGGTTGTTTGTTGCGATGCAACAAGCGAGTGATGCTTTTCCCACACAGATAACGATGTCGGGTGTGATTTTTGCCAGACATCCGGAACCGGAGTTCAGAAAAAGATGGAATGCACTGTAAGTTGGACCGGCAATGCGGGTGCGCGCTCGTCCATGGGATTCGTGGCCGAGACGGGCAGTGGCCACGTCCTGATGATGGACGGTGCGCCCGACGCGGCGAAACCCGAGAACGGCGGCCAGAACCTGGCGGCGCGCCCCATGGAAACGGTGCTGGCCGGCACCGGCGGCTGCACGGCCTACGACGTGGTGCTGATCCTCAAGCGCGGCCGCCACCAGGTCGAGCGCTGCAGCGTCAAGCTGACCAGCGAGCGGGCCGAGAAGGATCCCAAGGTGTTTACCAAGATCCACATGCACTTCACGGTGGCCGGCAAGGGAATTCCGGCCTCCGCGGTGGAGCGAGCGATCGCTCTCAGCCATGAGACCTACTGCTCCGCCAGCATCATGCTGGCCAAGACCGCCGAGATCACGACCAGCTTCGATCTGATCGAAGCCTGATCCTTCCCGGGGTCAGATCCGGTGCGCCACGGTCGTCATCACCCGTGAGGCGACGCGCATCAGGGCCTTGGCGGGCGGTGGCAGCTCCGCGGCACCCGCCGCCACGGCATTCTCGGCATGCCGGGCCTCGTCGGCCTTCATCTGTTCGACCACGGCGCGCGAGGCGCTGTCCGCTGCCGGCAGCCGGTCCAGGTGACTGTCGAGGTGCGCCTCGACCTGGCGCTCGGTTTCCGCCACGAAGCCCAGGCTCAGCGGGTCACCGAGCCGTCCGGCGACCAGTCCCAGGCCGAAGGCACCCGCGTACCAGAGCGGATTGAGTACCGAAGGCCGCGCGCCGAGCGCGTCCAGGCGCTCGCGCGTCCAGGCCAGGTGGTCCGTTTCCTCGTGTGCCGCCTCGAGCAACTGCGCGCGCAGCACGGGGTCGCGCGCCACAGCGGCCTGCGCCGTATAGAGCGCCTGCGCGCAGACTTCCCCGACATGGTTGACGCGCATCAGCGCACCGGCTTCCCGTCGCTCCACATCGCTCAATTCCCCCGGCGCCTGGCTCGAGACGGGGGTGGCGCGGGTGGCATGCGGACGGGCGAAGAGCGTCCGGAGCGCGGAATCGGCGGCGGTCAGCAGGGGGTCGAGCGAAGTCGTCATGAAGGGATTGGAACGCAACTTGCCAAAGCACCGATTCTGGTGAGTTTGTTTCATATCGTGAGATCAAAAGACCCTAAGCCCTCTGTTGCATCACTGCAACGAAACGCGGCGGGGGTAGGAGATTTCGGCTGAATTGTTTTGCCCTGCCGCAGCGGCTCTGGTGCAATAGCGACAACTTCCCAAAAGGAGGTTGGCCCGGGGTCCGGTGGGAGCACAGAAGTGCCAGTCACGGTGAGCCCTTCGCGCCGGAGCCCTATGTTTAACCTTGGAGAAACTTGCAATGAAAAAATCTCTAGTTGCTCTGGCTGCCCTGGCTGTTGCCGGTGTTGCCTCGGCTCAATCGTCCGTGACGCTGTTCGGCGTGGTTGACGCTGCAGTCAGCGGCTATTCGACCAAGAGCAATCTGATCGTCGCCAACCCGTTCGCGATCCCCCCGTTCGGCGTTCCCGGCTCGCTGAAGCGCAGCCAGACCGCCCTGTCGAACTCGGGCTACAACTCCAGCCGCATCGGCTTCCGTGGTACGGAAGACCTCGGTGGTGGCCTGGCAGCCAGCTTCTGGCTCGAAGCCCCGATCACGAACGACGACGGCAAGGGTGGTATCTCCAACTTCGCTCGCCGCTCGACCGTGAGCCTGTCGGGTGGTTTCGGTGAAATTCGTCTGGGTCGTGACTACACCGCCACGTTCTGGAACGACACCGTGTTCGACCCCTTCGGCACCAACGGCGTGGGCTCCAGCGCGATCTTCCGTACCAACGTGAACCTGGCTTCGGTCCACGGTGGCGCACCGAACGGTGCAGCCGGCTCGGACAGCTATGTCCGTACCAGCAACGCGATCGCCTACTTCCTGCCCCCGAACCTGGGCGGTTTCTACGGTCAGTTCCAGTACGCTCTGCATGAGAACGTCAAGTCGGACGAAGTCCTGAACAGCCCGAGCAAGCGCGGTCGTTACGTCGGCGGCCGCTTCGGCTACGCCAACGGTCCCCTGGACGTCGCTGCTGCCTACGGCATCGACACCAAGGACGGCGCTCCTCTGCCTGGCCTGGCTTCGGGCTACTCGAAGGACCAGCTGAAGACCTTCAACCTGGGCGCTTCGTACGACTTCGGTCCGGTCAAGCTGTTCGGCGAAATCTCGCAAGTCAAGGATGCGTATGACCGCAGCCAGTCGCTGACGCTGCTGGGCCTGCCGTTCATCTACACCCAAGGCCTGTCGGACAAGTACAACGGCGTTCTGCTCGGCGCGACGGTCCCCGTCGGTCCTGGCCTGATCCGCGCTTCGTACTCGCAAGTCAAGTTCAAGCCTGACAGCGCTCTGGTTCCGCTGAACTTCTACAACGACGGCAGCGCTCGCGCCAGCCAGTTCGCTGTGGGCTACGTGCACAACCTGTCGAAGCGTACGGCTCTGTACGCTACGCTGTCGCGCATCAGCATCAAGAACGGTCAGAACAACAGCATCATGGGCATCACCACCGGTGGCTCGCCTGGCTACGGCACGATCGCTGGCCAAACGTACGCTCCCAAGAGCGCTACCGGCTACGACTTCGGTATCCGTCACGCTTTCTAATTTGACGCTGGCGCAAGCCAGCTTCGAATCGAAAGATCAAGAAGCCGCTCGACGCAAGTCGAGCGGCTTTTTTTCATGGGCTTTCCATCGGCATTGGGCCCGTCGAGTTACCCTCGCGCCGCTCTCGAAAGAGTACGCGCACCAAGCGCGTGCACCCCGGGGGAACCCCCGTGCGGGCACGCAGTTTGCACTGCTAGCATGCCTGCTCTTTTTCAGAACTGAATGATTGCCTTCGTACTGCGCCGCCTGATCCAGGCCGTGATCGTGATGGTCGCGGTCGCGTTCATTGCCTTCCTTCTCTTCCAATACGTGGGTGACCCGGTCGTGTTCCTGCTGGGCCAGGACGCCCGACCCGAGCAGATCCGCGAAATGCGCTCCGCGCTGGGGCTCGACCGTCCCTTCTTCGTGCAGTTCTGGCATTTCCTGGTGAATGCCGCGCAGGGCGAATTCGGCCTGAGCCTGCGTCAGGGCGCCAAGGTCTCGCGCCTGATCGGCGAGCGCTTCCCGGCCACGCTCGAGCTGGCCCTGGTTGCCGCGCTGCTCGCGTTGCTGGTCGGCATCCCGATGGGCGTGTACACCGCGCTGCGCCGCGGTACCTTCATGAGCCAGGTCTTCATGACCGTCTCGCTGCTTGGCGTGTCGCTGCCCACCTTCCTGATCGGCATCCTGCTGATCCTGGTCTTCGCCGTCACGCTCGGCTGGTTCCCGAGCTTCGGCCGCGGCGACACCGTGCAGCTCGGCTGGTGGTCCACCGGCCTGCTCAAGTCCGACGGCTGGATGCACATCGTGCTGCCGGCGATCACGCTCGCGATCTTCCAGCTCACGCTGATCATGCGGCTGGTGCGCGCCGAGATGCTCGAGGTGCTGCGCACCGACTACATCAAGTTCGCGCGCGCACGCGGCCTGTCGAACCGGGCCATCCATTTCGGCCACGCGCTCAAGAACACGCTGGTGCCCGTGATGACCATCACCGGCCTGCAGCTCGGCGGCCTCATCGCCTTCGCGATCATCACCGAGTCGGTGTTCCAGTGGCCCGGCATGGGCCTGCTGTTCATCCAGGCCGTGACCTTCGCCGACATCCCCGTGATGGCCGCCTACCTGTGCCTGATCGCGCTGATCTTCGTCACCATCAACCTCATCGTGGACCTGCTGTATTTCGTGGTCGATCCGCGGCTGCGCATCGGCAAGGCGGGAGGACACTGACATGAGCGCCACCTCGAAGACGAGCGCAACGCGACCCGCACCCGCGCCGCCTCCCGCGCCCGCCGCGCGCCTGCAGGCCAACGGCCGCGCCTTCGCCCACATCGCGAGCTTCTATCCCGAGATCGAGGCCTTCCGGCGCGACCTGCACGCGCATCCCGAACTCGGCTTCGAGGAGGTCTACACCTCGGGCCGCGTGCGCGAGGCGCTGCGCGCCTGCGGTGTCGACGAGATCCACGAGGGCATCGGCAAGACCGGCCTGGTCGGCGTGATCCGCGGCCGCTCCACCGCCAGCGGCCGCATGATCGGCCTGCGCGCCGACATGGATGCGCTGCCGATGCGCGAGGACAACGACTTCGGCTGGCGCTCCGCCACCGAGGGCCTGATGCACGGCTGCGGCCACGACGGCCACACGGCCATGCTCGTGGGCGCGGCACGCTACCTCGCCGAAACGCGCAACTTCGACGGCACCGCGGTACTGATCTTCCAGCCCGGCGAAGAAGGCTACGCCGGTGCGCGCGTGATGATCGAGGACGGCCTGTTCGACCGCTTCCCGGTGCAGTCGGTCTATGCCATGCACAACTGGCCCGCGATGCCGGCCGGCACGGTCGGCATCAACCGCGGCGCGATGATGGCCGCGGCCGACCGCATCACGATCGAGATCAAGGGCAAGGGCGGCCATGGCGCGCATGCCTACCTCACGGTCGATCCGGTGATCGCCGCCGCCCACATCATCACGGCCGCGCAGACCATCGTGTCGCGCAACGTGCGGCCCATCGACGCCGCCGTCGTCAGCATCTGCGCGATGCAGGCCGGCGACCTCGGCGCGATGAGCGTGGTGCCCGGCGAGGCCACGCTGGTCGGCACCGTGCGCACCTTCAGCGCGCGCGTGCAGGCGCAGGTCGAGCAGCGCCTGGGCGAGCTGTGCACTTCGATCGCCGCGGGCTTCGGTGCCACCGCCAGCATCAAGTACGAGCGCATCTACCCGGCCACCATCAACACCACGCCCGAGGCCATGTTCGCGGCCGACGTGGCCGAGTCGCTGGTCGGCGCCTCCAACGTCGACCGCAACATGGAGCCCAGCATGGGCGCCGAGGACTTCTCCTTCATGCTGCAGAAGAAGGCCGGCGCCTACCTGCGCATCGGCCAGGACGCGCGCCGCGGCGCCTTCCTGCACAACAGCCGCTACGATTTCAACGATGAGATCCTGCCGCTCGGCGCCGCGTTGCACGCCGGCCTGATCGAGCAGGGCATGCCGCTCGCCGCGACCCGCGGCGGGCAGCCGGAGAGAGCTGCCGCCACCGCGGCGCCTTGATTGTTTTGATCCCAACCCGAGGAGTGTTTCCCATGAGTCTCAGAAGAAATGTGGCCGCGGCCGCGGTCGTGTGCGCCCTGGGCGCCGTCAGCATGGTCGCCGGCGCGCAGACCATCCGCATCGCCAACCAGGGCGACGCGCTGTCGCTCGATCCGCACTCGCTCAACGAATCGCTGCAGCTCAGCGTGACGGCGAACGTCTACGAAACCCTCGTGGGCCGCAACAAGGACCTGAGCCTCGCGCCGCTCCTGGCCACCAGCTGGAAACAGACCTCGCCCGATGTCTGGCGCTTCGAGCTGCGCAAGGGCGTGGTGTTCCACGACGGCACGCCGTTCACCGCCGACGACGTGGTGTTCAGCTTCGCGCGCGCGCAGGGCGACGGCTCCGACATGAAGGCCACGCTCAGCGAGATCAAGGCCGTGCGCAAGGTCGGCGAGCTCGCCGTCGAGATCGAGACCAACGGCCCGTTCCCGATCCTGCCCGACGTGATCTCGCTGACGATGATCATGAGCAAGAAGTGGTGCGAGGAGAACCAGGCCACCAAGCCGGTCGACCGCCGCAAGGGCATCGAGAACACCGCCTCGTTCAAGGCCAACGGCACCGGCCCGTTCCGCGTGCGCGAACGCCAGCCGAACGTGCGTACCGTGTTCACGCGCAACGGCACCTACTGGGGCAAGATCGAAGGCAACGCGCAGGAGATCGTCTTCACGCCGATCGCCAACCCCGCCACCCGCGTGGCCGCGCTGGTCTCGGGCGAGGTCGACGTGATGGAGCCGGTGCCCGTGCAGGACATCGCACGCATCAACGCCGCGCCCAACGCGCGCGTCATCACCGGCCCCGAGCTGCGCACCATCTTCCTGGGCATGGACCAGAAGCGCGACGAGCTGCAGTACTCGAACATCAAGGGCAAGAACCCGTTCAAGGACAAGCGCGTTCGCCAGGCCTTCTACCAGGCCATCGACATCGCCGGCATCCAGCGCACCGTGATGCGCGGCGCCTCGCGGCCCACCGGCCTGCTGGTCGGCCCCGGCATCAACGGCTGGACCGCCGAGCAGGACAAGCGCCTGCCCTTCGACGTCGAGGCCGCCAAGAAGCTGCTGACCGAGGCCGGCTATCCGAACGGCTTCGAGGTCTCGCTCAACTGCCCGAACGACCGCTACGTCAACGACGGCCAGATCTGCCAGAGCGTGGCCGCCAACCTCGCGAAGATCGGCGTCAAGATCAACCTCGTGGCCGAGACCAAGGGCACCTACTTCCCGAAGATCCTGCGCCGCGACACCAGCTTCTACATGCTGGGCTGGACCCCGACCACCTACGACTCGCACAACGCGCTGAGCTCGCTGACCTCCTGCCCCGACGACAAGGGCACGGGCCAGTTCAACCTGGGCGCCTATTGCAATCCCAAGCTCGACGAGGTCACGAAGAAGATCCAGTCCGAGAGCGACAAGGCCAAGCGCAACGAGCTGATCAAGGAAGCCTTCAAGATCCATGCGGACGACGTCGGCACGCTGCCGCTGCATCAGCAGTCGCTGGCCTGGGGCGTGAGCAAGAAGGTCGAGCTGGTGCAACTGGCCGATAACTTCATGTATTTCAAGTGGATGAGCGTCAAGCCCTGATGGGGCCCTTCGCTGCTCTTGCGGCCTGACCATGGGCCCGCTTCTTGCGGGCCCATTCCTTTTGCTTCCACGATGAAAAAAACCATAGCCCGCTGGTTCGACAGCGATGTCGGCTACAGCTTCCGCACCTCGCCGGTGGCGATCGTCGCGGCGCTGATCGCGCTGACCTGCCTGTTCTGCGCGGCCTTCGCCGGCTGGGTGTCGCCGCACAACCCCTTCGATCTCGCATCGCTCGAACTCGGCGATGCGCGCCTGCCGCCGGCCTGGACCACCGACGGTTCGGCCAAATACCTGCTGGGCACCGACGACCAGGGCCGCGACATCCTCTCGGCCGTGATCTATGGCGCACGCATCTCGCTGATCGTCGGCGTGGTGTCGGTGGTGCTGTCGGTCTTCGTCGGCGTCGTGCTGGGCCTCTTGGCCGGCTTCTTCGGCGGCTGGCTCGACACCTTCCTCATGCGCCTGTGCGACGTGATGCTGTCGTTCCCGCCGATCCTGGTCGCGCTGCTGATCGCCGGCGTGGGCCGCGCGCTGTTCCCGCATGCCAACGACTCGCTGGCCTTCGGCGTGCTCATCATCTCCATCTCGCTGACCGGCTGGGTGCAGTACGCGCGCACCGTGCGCGGCTCCACGCTGGTGGAGCGCAGCAAGGAGTACGTGCAGGCCGCGCGCGTCACCGGCGTCGCGCCGATCCGCATCATGCTGCGCCACGTACTGCCCAACGTGCTCGGGCCGGTGATGGTGCTGGCCACGATCCAGGTCGCGACCGCGATCATCACCGAGGCCACGCTGTCCTTCCTCGGCGTCGGCGTGCCGCCGACCTCGCCCTCGCTGGGCACGCTCATCAGCATCGGCAACCAGTACCTGTTCTCGGGCGAATGGTGGATCACCGTGTTCCCCGGCGCGATGCTGGTGCTGATCGCACTCAGCGTGAACCTGCTGGGCGACTGGCTGCGCGATGCGCTCAACCCGCGGCTGCGCTGAAGAAGCGGGAGACACGCCATGACACTGCTCCAGGTCAAGAACCTCGTCGTCGAATTTCCGAACCGCCGCGGCACGCTGCGCGCGCTCGACGACATCTCCTTCGACATCGCGCCCGGCGAGATCCTCGGCGTGGTCGGCGAATCGGGTGCCGGCAAGTCGCTCACCGGCGCCTCGATCATCGGCCTGCTCGAGCCGCCGGGCCGCGTGGCCGGCGGCCAGATCCTGCTCGAGGGCCAGCGCATCGACAACCTCGGCTTCGATGCCATGCGGCCGATCCGCGGCCGCAAGATCGGCGCGATCTTTCAGGACCCGCTGACCTCGCTGAACCCGCTCTACACGGTGGGCCGGCAGCTCATCGAAACCATCCGCACCCACCTGCCCGTGACCGAATCGGAAGCGCGCAAGCGCGCCATCGGCCTGCTGCAGGACACCGGCATTCCCGCCGCCGAGCAGCGCATCGACCATTTCCCGCACCAGTTCTCGGGCGGCATGCGCCAGCGCGTGGTGATCGCGCTCGCGCTCGCGGCCGAGCCCAAGCTGATCGTGGCCGACGAGCCGACCACCGCGCTCGACGTGTCGATCCAGGCGCAGATCATCCAGTTGCTCAAGCGCATCTGCAAGGACCGCGGCGCGGCCGTGATGCTGATCACGCACGACATGGGCGTGATCGCCGAGACCTGCGACCGCGTGGCCGTGATGTATGCGGGCCGCATCGCCGAGATCGGCCCGGTGCACGAGGTCATCCACCAGGCGGCGCATCCCTACACCGCGGGCCTGATGGCTTCGATTCCCGACATGGCGAGCGACCGCGAGCGCCTGAACCAGATCGACGGCGCGATGCCGCGGCTCAATGCGATCCCCAAGGGCTGCGCCTACAACCCGCGCTGCCCGCGCACCTTCGCGCGCTGCCTCGAGGAGCGGCCAGAACTGATGCACGCGGGCGCCACGCGTGCCGCCTGCTGGCTGCACGACGCGACCGATCCGCACACCGGCCAGGCCGAGATCGCGGCGAAGCATCACGACGCGCTCGCGGCCGGCGAACGCGCCACGCCCGAGGCGGCCGAACCGATCGTGGAGGTGACGCGATGAGCGCCGTGATCGAACCCGGCAAGGCCACCGGCGGCGAGCCGCTCGTGGTGGCCCACGACCTCGCACGCACCTTCGACGTCTCGCCGCCCTGGCTCAACCGCGTGCTCGAGCGCAAGCCGCGCGTGCTGCTGCATGCGGTCGATGGCGTGAGCTTCTCGATCGAGCGCGGCAAGACGCTCGCGCTGGTCGGCGAATCGGGCTGCGGCAAGAGCACGGTCGCGCGCCTGCTCGTGGGCCTGTACGCGCCCACGCGCGGCGGGCTGCAGTTCGACGGCCAGGACGCGCACGCGGCCTTCAAGACCGCCGAGGGCCGCAAGCTGCGCCGCCGCATCCAGATGATCTTCCAGGACCCCTAC
>NZ_FOWG01000021.1:0-114499 GCF_900115375.1 Variovorax sp. PDC80
GCGAACTGGGCAACCTGCTCGCGCGCATCACCACCATCGACTGGTTCAACACGCTGGGCGAGTCGGTGACCATGGTCACGGGCCTGATCTTCGTGGTCTGCGTGCTGGCCTTCCGCAAGGGGATCATGGGCGAGGTCATCGCCTTCATCGATCGGCGCAAGGCGCGGTAGAAATCGGGATCGGACAGCCGTACGCAGAGGGCGCGAAGGTTTCGCAGAAATCGCAGAAAAGAACAGCCAAGGAGATGTGTGGGCCGTGCCTCGATGGGCGTTGTGCCCCATGCGAAGCCTTCCGGGCGCGGCGGTGGTGCGAGCGCAGCCCACCTTCAGGTTTTCCTTTTGCGACTTCTGCGAAACCTTCGCGATTTCTGCGTTCGGCAGCCCGCATTCCGCGCAACTCGCGGGGCTTCACTATCATCGCCCCCATGCCCACCTCCCACCTCTACCTCATCACCGGCGCATCGCGCGGCCTCGGCCGCGCCATGGCCGAACAGCTGCTGCAACCCGGTCACGTCCTGCTGTGCATCTCGCGCCGCCAGAGCCCCGAGCTCGCCGAACAGGCGAAGGCGGCCGGCGTCGAACTCGTGCAATGGGAACAGGACCTGTCCGACCCCGTCGCCTCGGCCGCGCGCCTGCGCGAATGGCTGGCCACGCAGGACGCGCAGCGCTTCGACGCCGTCACGCTGATCAACAACGCGGGCACGGTCGGCAATCCGGCGCCGCTCGCGACCGCGGTCGATGCCGAGCTGTCGCAGGCGCTGCGCATCGGGCTCGAAGCGCCGCTGCTGCTGACCGCGGCCTTCCTCGGCGGCACGCGCGGCTGGCGCGGCGCGCGCAAGGTGCTCAACATCTCCTCGGGCCTGGGCCGCAACGCCATGGGCAGCCAGGCACCGTACTGCGCGGCCAAGGCCGGCATGGACCACTACTCGCGCGCGGTCGCGCTCGAGGAAGCGAACCTGCCGAACGGCGCGCGCATCGTGTCGCTGGCGCCCGGCGTGATCGACACCGACATGCAGGTGCAACTGCGTGGCGCCTCGGCCGAGAACTTCCCCGACCGCACGCGCTTCGAGAAGCTCAAGAGCGAGGGCCTGCTCGACAGCCCCGCGAGCGCGGCCGCGAAGGTGCTCAAGTACCTCGCGCGCGCGGACTTCGGCGCCAAGCCGGTGGCCGACGTGCGCGATCCGGACTGAGCACCCGCGCCATGGCCACCGCCCAGGGCATCGACACCGGCGAGTACAAGCTCTTTCCCTCGCCGCGCAACCAGCACCGCATCGTCTTCACGCACCAGGTCTTCGTGCCGTACCCGTACGCGCTGATCGTGATGGACGAGTTCGGCTTCCAGGGCCGCCACAGCCTGTTCGCGGCCTGCCGCCTGAGCGACGGCAAGATGGGCCAGCTCGCGGCCTTCGAGCTCGAGTCGGACGTGGCGGTGTTCAACCGCAAGTTCGAGCCGGACTGAGCCGGGCCTCGGATGACGAGAACGTAACCGGGCGGATAAGTCCGCGTCCGTTTGCGTTTCTAGTGTGTGGGCGTGGAGAGATCGACGCCCCGCGCATGGCAAGCCAGAACGCATCGCCGTATCTCCACCCCCGCGCCTGACATCCAGTCGCGGGGAACACCCCAAGGAGATATGCATGTCGAACAGAACAATCGCCGCGCTCGCGGCCGCCTCCGCCATCGCCGGCTTCATGCCGCTCATGGCCTCCGCCCAGCAGAGCTCGCAGCACGTCGATGCACCCTCGCATTTCGCGGCCAACGAAACGGGCATCAAGACCCATGCGGAACTGGCCGGCGCGGGCAAGTCGACGGGCCAGGTCGACCAGGAGCTGGCGACCGCGCAGAACGATCCGAAATGGAAGGGCTTTCTGGCCTATGGCGCGCCGGTTCCGGTGACCAATGCCAAGCCGAAGACCCGCGCCGAAGTGACGGCCGAGCTGGAGCGCGCACAGCAGCATCCGGGCTGGGAACGGGCCTCGCGCTCGGGCGCATCGCTGGTACTGCCGCCCGCGCCGATGCCCGTGTCCGCGCGTTGAGGCACCGTCCTCCAACGAAAAGAGGGCGCAGCGCGCCCTCCTTCTTCGTCCGCGGTCGCGTGCTTACTCGATGGTCGCGCCCGAGGCCTGCACGATGCCCTTCCACTTCTCGTAGTCGGTCTTCAGCAGCGCGCCGAACTGCTCGGGCGTCATGCTCTGCGGCTCGGCGCCCTGCGCGATGATCGCGGCCTGCATCTCGGGCGTGGCCAGCAGCTTGTTGACCTCGGCGTTCAAGGTGGCGATCACCTCCTTGGGCGTCTTGGCCGGCACGAACAGGCCATACCAGGTGCTCACGTCGAAGCCCTTGTAGCCGAGCTCGGCCACCGTGGGCGTGTCGGGCAGCGAGCTGCTGCGCTTGGCCGAGGTGACGGCCAGCGGGCGCAGCTTGCCGGCCTTGATCTGGGCCATGGCCGAGGGCACCGACGACACCATCAGGTCGACGTTGCCCGCGAGCACGTCCATCATGGCCGCGTTCGAACCCTTGTAGGGCACGTGGCGCATCTTGATCTTGGCCGCGCCGTTGAAGATCTCGCCGGCCAGGTGGATGGTGGTGCCGTTGCCGGGCGAGCCGTAGGTGATGGTGTCGGGCGCGGCGCGCGCGGCCTTCACCACGTCGTCGAGCGTCTTGTACTTGGAGTTGGCCTGCGTGACGATCACCACGGGCGTGAAGGCCACGTGGGCCACCGCGGCCAGGTCCTTGGTCGGCTCGTAGCTGAGGTTCTTGTAGAGCCAGGGCGCGACGACCATGTTGTCCTTCTGGCCCATCACGATGTCGTAGCCCGTGGGCGCGGCGCGCGCGGCCTCGGCGATGCCGATGGTGCCGCCGGCGCCTGCGCGGTTGTCGGGCACCACGGTCCAGTGGTTGGTCTCGGTGAGCTTCTGGGCCACCAGGCGCGCCAGGATGTCGGTGCCGCCGCCGGGCGGGAAGGGCACGATCATGCGCACGGGCTTGGCGGGCCAGGCCTGGGCCTGGGCGGTGGAGGCGGCGCCGAAGGCCAGCGGAAGCGCCAGCGCGAGGGCCAGCGGGCGGATGAGTTGTCGGATCATGGGTTTGTCTCTGTATCTGGACGGATCGGGTTGCAGCCTGGAAGCCATCGCATCGCTGCACCAGGGTGCAGTGTGCCGGAACGACCCCGTGCGGGATTTCGCGGTTCGCGATGGCCGTCTTCTCCAGGCGTGGCGGCTTGCACCGATTTTGCACCCCCTTAGTGCGCCTCGCGCCGTCTCCTGTTCCTTTTTGCGCCGCTGTCGGCACCACGGCCGTGCCGCCGGACCGATTCGGGCTGGCATGGAACTTGTGTGTTCTAAGCAAGTGACTTGCATGAATGCAAGTTGCTTGCTGAATCTGTCCACACCTGCTTCAATCCACACCCGAGGGCCCTGCTCATGCTGTTCCATCGCGCAATCGCCGGCGTTCTTTCCCTGTTCCTGCTCGGTGCCGCGCACGGCGCCGACATGCTGGAGACGGTGAAGAGCAAGAAAGAAATCGTCATCGGTACCGAGGCGCAGTTCGCGCCGTTCGAGTACCTGCAGGACGGCAAGATCGTGGGCTACGGCCCCGACCTGATGCGCCTGATCCTGGCCGACCTGCCCGAGGTCAAGGTCAAGCAGTTCGACGTGCCGTTCCAGGGCATCCTGCCGGGCTTGGCGACCAAGCGCTTCGACTTCGTCGTGACCTCGGTCACGCTCACCAAGGAGCGCACCGACAAGTTCGCGTTCACCGTGCCGATCGCCGACGCCACGACGGCGCTGGTCAAGCGCAAGGACGACGCCGCGCTCACCGACCCCGCGGGCATCGCCGGCAAGACGGTGGGCTCGCAGGCCGGCTCGGCCCAGCTGCGCGCGCTGCAGGACTATGCGAAGAAGCTGCAGGCCGACGGCAAGCCGGCGGTCACGATCCGCGAGTACGTGAGCTTCGACGAAGCCTATGCCGACCTGGCCGCCGGCCGGCTGGTGGCGGTGGCGCAGTCGCTCTCCAACCTGGCGACGCTGGTGAAGACGCGCGGCGACATCTACGCGGTGATGCCCGTGCCCATCGGCCCCAAGACCTACTTCGGCTGGGTCGGCCGCAAGGACGCCGACAGCGCGCCGCTGGTCAAGTTCTTCAGCGACGGCATCGCGCGTGCGCAGAAGAGCGGCCAGCTCAAGGAACTGCAGATGAAGTGGTTCGGCTTCCCGATGGAGGTGCCCACCGACGCGGTGCCGGCGCCGCAGATGTGAGCGGGCCTGCTCCGCACGACGTCTCCTGACCCCGCACCACCGCGCTCCCGATGAACGCAACCACCCTTCTCGAGCGGCTGGCCGCCTACCTGCCCGTGCTGCTGCAGGGTGCCGTCACCACGCTGAGCGTGGCGATCGCGGCCATCGCGCTGGGCTTCGCCTGGGGCGCGGTGCTGCTGGGCCTGTCGCTGCGGCGCGGCGGCCGGGGCGTGCTGCCGGCCGCGGTGCGCACCTACCTGAGCTTCTTTCGCGGCACGCCGCTGCTGGTGCAGCTGCTCATGCTCTTCTACCTGCCCAGCGCCTACGGCCTCGACCTGCCGCCGCTGCTGGTGGCCATCGTCGCGCTGGGCCTGAACTCCGCCGCGTTCCAGTGCGAGATCCTGCGCGCCGGGCTGGTGGCGGTGCCGGCCGGGCAGATCGAGGCCGCGGCCTCCTTCGGCATGCCGCCCGCGCGCATCTTCCGCCACGTGCAGCTGCCGCAGCTCGCGCGGGCCGTGTGGCCGGCCGTGGTGTCGGAGGGCGTCGACGTGGTGAAGAGCTCGGCCATCGTCTCGGTGATCTCGGTGGCCGACCTGGCACGCGGCGGGCGGCAGATCGTGGCCGCCAACTTCAGGCCGCTCGAGGTCTACGTCTCGGTGGGCCTGTGCTACCTGCTGATGACCGGCGCGGTGCTGTGGCTCGGCCATTGGCTGCGCGGCCGGATGGAGCGGCCATGATCGACACGGCGCTGCTGGGCCAGCTGCTGCCCGCGTTCGGCGCGGCCGCGCTGCGCACCGTGCTGCTCACGCTGACGGGACTGGCGGGCGGCCTGGTCGTGGGCTTCGCCTTCCACGCGCTGCGCGAAACCGGCTGGCGCGCGGCGCGCTGGCTCTACACCGCCTACACCGCGGTGTGGCGCGGCGTGCCGTTCCTGATCCACCTGTTCATCGTCTACTTCGGCCTGCCGAGCGCGGGCCTGTCGCTCGATCCCTTCGCCGCCGCGGGCCTCACGCTCGCGGTCTACGGCGGCGCCTACTTCGCCGAGATCTTCCGCGCCTGCTGGCAGAGCATTCCGCGCGGCCAGATCGAGGCGGCCCGCTGCATGGGCCTGTCCTCGCGCCAGATCTTCGCCACCATCGAATGCCCGCAGGCCCTGCGCGCCAGCCTGCCGCTGATCGCGAGCCAGACCATCCTGCTGATGAAGGAGTCCGCCCTGGCCTCGGTCATCACCTATCCCGAACTGACGATGACCGCCGGCAAGGTGGTGTCGGAGCAGTTCGTCTACGTCGAGCCCTACCTGCTGCTGGCGCTGAGCTACTGGGGCCTGTCGCTGCTCGTCAACCGCGCGGCCGGCACGCTGCGCGCCTGGGCCGCCCTTCGAGAAAGCTCCCGTCCATGAATGCTCCCGTGACCGTTCCCATCGTCTCCCTGCGCGGCGTCGGCAAGTCCTTCGGCCCGCAGCGCGTGCTGTCGGATATCGACCTGGACATCCGCAAGGGCGAGGTCCTGTCGCTGATCGGCCCCTCGGGCTCGGGCAAGACCACGCTGCTGCGCTGCATGAACTTTCTCGAGGCCTACGACGAGGGCGAGGTCCGCATCCGCGGCGCGCTGCTCGGCTACCGCCGCAACGCGGCCGGCGCGCTGGCCCGCGAGAGCGAGCGCGTCGTGGCCGAGGTGCGCGCGCCTGTGGCCATGGTGTTCCAGCAGTTCAACCTGTGGCCGCACATGACGGTGCTGGCCAACGTGATGGCGCCGCTCACGCTGGCCAAGGGGCTGCGCGCGGACCAGGCCCGGGCCGTGGCCGGCGAGGCGCTGGCGCGCGTGGGCATGTCGGCCAAGGCCGATGCGCGGCCGCCCCAGCTCAGCGGCGGCCAGCAGCAGCGCGTGGGCATCGCGCGCGCGCTCGCGGTCGGGCCCGAGGTGATGCTGCTCGACGAGCCGACCTCCGCGCTCGATCCCGAACTGGTCGACGAGGTGCTCGAGGTGATCAAGTCGCTGTCGCGCGGCGGCATGACCATGATCATGGTCACGCACGAGATGAGCTTCGCGGCCGAGGTGTCGGACCGGATCGTGTTCATGGAGAAGGGCCGCATCGTGACGATCGGCACGCCGCGCGAAGTGATCCACGCGCCGGCCCATCCGCGCATCCAGGCCTTCCTGCAACCGTGGATCCGCCGCAGCCTCGGCCATCCCGCGGCGGGAGCGGTCGCATGAACGCGCTCGACGCGATGCGGGACGCGGCCCTCGCGGGCGACGTGGCGCGCGCGGTCGGCACCGCGAGCCTCGAGGCCCGGCTGCGCGGCCTGGCGGCGCATGGTGCCGTCGGCGCGGGCACCGGCGGCGGCGTGGCGCGGCAGGCGCTGTGCGCGCACGAGCTGGCCGCGCGGCGCTGGCTGGTGCAGCCGTTCGCGCGCCGGCCCGGCTACCGCGTCGGCATCGACGCCGCCGCCAACGTGTTCGTCCGGCGCGACGGACAGGGATCGATGCTGTCGCCAGCCATGACCGGCAGCCACATCGACACCCAGCCCCTGGGCGGCTGGCTCGACGGCGCCTTCGGCGTCGCGGCGGGCCTGGAGGTGTTCGATGCGCTCGACCGCCTCGGCCTGCGCACCCGCCGGCCGATCGACGTCGCCATGTGGACCAACGAGGAAGGCTCGCGCTTCGCGCCCGGGTTGATGGGCTCGGTCGCCTTCACCGCGCCGCAGCGGCTCGAGGCCTTCCTCGGCGTGCGCGACGGCGACGGCCTGCGCTTCGAGGCCGCGCGCGATGCCGCCGTGGACGACCTGCGCGCGGAAGCACTGCGCCAGGGCTGGGCCTGGATGGACACGCCGCTCGCGCGCCCGGTGCATGGCTACATCGAGGCGCACATCGAGCAGGGCCCGGTGCTGGAGGCCGAGGGCCTGCAGGTCGGCTGCGTGAGCGCGATCCAGGGCGTGCGCTGGTTCCGCATCACCGTGCCGGGGCGCAGCGCGCACGCGGGCACCACGCCGCTGGCCGCGCGCGACGACGCGCAGGCCAAGGCCGTGCGCATGGCCCATGCGCTGCTCGAACATGCGGCGCGGTGCGGCGACGACCGGCTGCGCCTCACCATCGGCCGCTGGGAGTGCAGCCCCGGGTCGATCAACACCATTGCCGACCGCGTCGTCTTCACCGTCGATGCGCGCCATCCCGAGGCCGCCGCGCTCGATGCGGTGCGCGCGCTCGTCGACGCGGCGCTGCCGGCCGGCGGCCAGCTCGAGGTGCTGCAGGACAAGCCCACCGTGCGCTTCGACGCCGCGCTCGCGGGCCTGGCGCGCGAGGCCTGCGCCGCGCTGCGGCTGAGCCACCGCGAGATGCTCTCGGGCGCCTTCCACGACGCCATGCCGCTGGCCGGCTTCTGCCCCAGCGCGATGCTGTTCGCGCCCAGCCGTGGCGGCGTGAGCCACCACCCCGACGAAGACACCCCCATCGACGACCTCGCGGCCTGCACGCGCGCCCTGGCCTGGTGCCTCGCGCGGATGGCCGGGCCGCTCGTTTCCTCCACCCCTCCCGAAGCTTCAAAGGACTAGCCAGACCATGGACGACCAAGCCACTTCCTCTTTCCACACGGACACCCACGCGCACGCCCATGTGGCCGACAACGGCGAACCCGTCGGCGCCAACCGCACGCTGCGCGAGCCCGTGTCGGCCGACGGCACGCCCGAGCTCGGCAGGCGTTACGAAGTGCCCGCGCGCAACGGCCGCGCCGTGCGGCTCGCCAAGGGCCAGGTGATCCGCGTCATCAACACGCACGGCAGCCAGGTGTGCGACTTCTGGGCCTTCAAGGCCGACGACCTCAGCGAGTTCATGTCGATGGAGCATGCGCGCGCCGTGATCGACCGCATCATGCCCAGGGCCGGCGATCCGCTCGCCACCAATCGCCGCCGTCCCATCATGACGCTCGTGGCCGACACCTCGCCCGGCGTGCACGACACGCTCATGGCCGCCTGCGACGCCTACCGCTACCAGAACCTCGGCGTGACCGAGTACCACGACAACTGCGCCGACAACATGCGCATGGCGCTCAAGGCCATCGGCCTGCGCGCGCGCGAGGTGCCGCAGCCGCTCAACCTGTGGATGAACATCCCGGTGGGCCCGGGCGGCGGCGTAGACTGGCTGCCGCCCGTCTCCAAGGCCGGCGACCATGTGGATCTGCGCGCCGAGATGGACTGCGTGGTCGTCATGTCGGCCTGCCCGCAGGACATCGTTCCCATCAACGACAACCGCCCGGTCGAAGTGCACTTCACCGTGCTGGCGGATGCCTGAGCTTCCCGGCGCGCCGCCGGCCCACTGACGACTCGACGCCATGCGCACTGCCAAGAAGACCACCGCCATTCCCGCCGCTGCCGCCGCCTCGCCGGCACCGGTGGACGCAGACCCGGACCTCGCGCTGTCGGCGCTGGGCCCGCGGCTCAAGCATGCGCGCATGGTGCGAAGTCTCACGCTGAAGGCGCTCGCCGATGCCGCCGGCTGTTCCGAAAGCCTGCTGTCGCGCGTGGAGCGCGGCCAGGTCATGCCCTCGCTGGCCAACCTGCACCGCCTCGCGCGTGCGCTCGACACCAACGTCGCCGAGCTCACGGCCTCGTTCGCGCCGCCCATGTCGCCGGTGACGCGCGCGTCCGAACGCCCCGTGATCGAGTTCACCGGCCTGCGCGGCAAGAAGCGCGGCGTGAAGCTCGAGCGCGTGATCGTGCCGATCCGCGGCCAGCTGCTGCAGGCCGACATCCACGTGCTCGAGCCCAAGGCCGAGAGCCTGGAGCAGATCGCGCACGTCGGCGAGGAAATGGGCTACGTGATCGAGGGCGAGTTCGAGCTGCGCCTGGGCGACGAGGTCTACCGGCTGTCGGCCGGCGACTCCTTCTATTTCTCCAGCGACGTGCCGCACAGCTACCGCAATCCCGGCAAGACCCAGACCCGGGTGCTGTGGACCAACACCCCGGCCACGTTCTGAATCCGTTCCCGCCATGCAAACAGACACCGCCATGCAGACGCTGCCGCGCTACAGCGGCATCCCGACCTTCATGCGCGTGCCCTTCGCGCAGCGCCTCGAGGACTTCGACATCGCCCTGGCCGGCGTGCCCTTCGACGGCGGCGTGACGGCGCGTCCCGGCGCGCGCTACGGCCCGCGCGAGATCCGCAACATGTCGTCGATGACGCGCGCCATCCACCACGTCACCGGCTTCAATCCCTTCGAGGCCTGCCGCGTGGCCGACGTGGGCGACGTGCCGTTCACCGACGTGTTCCACCTCGAGCGCTCGCACGAGGACATCCGCCGCTTCTTCGAGCCCTTGTTCGCGGCCGGCAAGACGGTGCTGGCCGCGGGCGGCGACCACTCGATCACCTTCCCGGTGTTCCAGGCGATGAAGCCGCGCCGGCCGCTGGGCATGGTGCACATCGATGCGCACACCGACACCTGGGACGACTTCCTCGGTTCCAAGTTCAGCCATGGCTCGCCGTTCCGCCGCGCGGTCGAGGCCGGGCTGCTCGACCCGAAGCGCACCATCCAGATCGGCATCCGCGGCGCGCAGAACTCCGACCAGGGCTGGCGCTACTCGCTCGACAGCGGCATGCGCGTGGTCTTCATCGAGGAGTTCGAGGCCAGGGGCGTCGAGGCGATCGTGCAGGAGGCGCGGCGCATCGTCGGCGACGGGCCGACCTACCTGTCGCTCGATGTCGATGGCCTGGACCCGGTGTTCGCGCCGGGCACCGGCACGCCCGAGATCGGCGGCATGACCACGCGCGAGACGCTGGGCCTGCTGCGCGGCCTCGACGGGCTGGACTTCGTGGGCGGGGACGTGGTCGAGGTGTCGCCGCCCTACGACCCCTCGGGCAGCACCGCGCTGCTGGGCGCCACGCTGATGTACGAGATCCTGTGCCTGCTGGCGCGCAGCGTGGCATCGAGGCGCTGAGGCAGGGGTTCGGGTGCCCTCGCGGGCAGGCCCCGAACCCGATCGACCACGGGTCGATCAGCCGAAGTTCTTTTCAGCGAAGTCCCAGTTGACCAGCTTGGCCAGGAAGGTCTCGACGAACTTGGGACGCAGGTTGCGGTAGTCGATGTAGTAGGCGTGTTCCCAGACGTCGACCGTCAAGAGCGCCGTGTCGGCGGTCGTCAGCGGCGTGCCGGCGGCGCCGGTGTTCACGATGTCCACGCTGCCGTCGGCCTTCTTCACCAGCCAGGTCCAGCCCGAGCCGAAGTTGCCCACGGCCGACTTCACGAAGGCCTCCTTGAAGGCATCGAAGCTGCCCCACTTGGCGTCGATGGCCTTGGCCAGCGCGCCGCTGGGAGCGCCGCCGCCTTGGGGCTTCATGCAGTTCCAGAAGAAGGTGTGGTTCCAGATCTGGGCCGAGTTGTTGTAGATGCCGCCGCTGGACTTCTTGACGATCTCTTCGAGCGTGAGCGACTCGAACTCGGTGCCCTTCTGCAGGTTGTTGAGGTTCACCACATAGGCGTTGTGGTGCTTGCCGTAGTGGTACTCGAGGGTCTCCTTCGAGTACTCGGGTGCCAGTGCGTCGAGGGCGTAGGGCAGGGGAGGCAGGGTGTGTTCCATCGTGGGGTCCTTCTGGTTGATAAAAAGAAAAAGAGGCGGGGGGCGCTCAGTCGGCACCCTTGCCTGGCTTGATGCGGGTCTTGTCGCCTGGCTTGTCGCCGGCCTTGGGAACGACGCGGTAGGCGCAGCGCCGCGCGCCCGCGAGCACGTGCTCGACGCGGCTCACGCTCACGTCGGGCCCGAGCACCTCGTCGAAGAGCTGCAGCTCGCTGCGGCAGAAGCCCGTGCAGGCGCGCGCCGCGGTGCAGATCGGACAATGGTTCTCGATGAAGAGGAAGCCCTCGCCCTCGTCGTCGGCGCGGTACTCGGCCATGTAGCCCTCGCGGCTGCGCACCTCGGCCAGCCGCTCGAGTCGCGCGCCGATGCCGCGCGCGCCGCGCAGCGCTTCGCGGTAGTTGCTGCGCATGGTCTCCTCGCGCGCGCCGATCAGCTGGTCCATGCCCTTCTCGCCGAACACCTGGATCACGGCGCTGATCATCTGCACCGTCATCTCGGCATGCGTGTCGGGAAAGCGTGCGTGGCCCGAGGCCGTGAGCCGCCAGATCTGCGTCGGCCGGCCGCGCCCGGCGCTGCGGCTCTCGGCGTCGACCAGGCCCTCGGCCTGCAGCTTGGCCATCTGCTGGCGCACCGCCTCCACCGTGACCTGCAGCACCTTGGCGATGTCGGGAATGCCGAGCGCGCCGCGGGTCTTGAGCGTCGAGAGGATGCGGTCGGCCGGCTGGTGCGGGGTCCAGGCGGGCTTGGCGTCGGCGGTGTCGTTGGCGGACATGGCGCGGTCTTCGTGGGGAGCGGAGCGGAAAGGCGGCAACCCTTGCATTGTCAGGTGCTTGGGGCGTCCTTCGCGGAAACGCCCGAAAGCCCCTTGGCATCGGGTGCCTGCCATCCGCCGCCCACGGCCTTGTAGAGCGCGACCAGGCTGGTGTACGAGGCGGTCTCGGCCTCGGCCACCGCATCCTGCGCGCGCAGCAGCGTGCGCTGCGCGTCGAGCACCGACAGGTAGGGCGCGGCGCCTTCGCGGTAGCGCACCTCGGCCAGCTCGGCCGCGCGCGCGCTCTGTTCCGAGGCCACCACCAGGCTGCGCAGCCGCTGCTGGTTCTGGCCGTAGCCGGTGAGGGCGTTCTCCACGTCCTCGATGGCGCGCAGCACGGTCTGCTCGTAGGCCGCGCGCTCGCCCTGCGCGCGCGCCTGCGCGCCGCGCAGTTGCGCGCGCACCGAGCCCAGCCGCAGCGCGGGCCAGCTCAGGCCCGGCGTGAGGCTGAAGGCGCGGCTCGAGCCGCTGCCCAGGTCCGAGCCGCGCAGCGCGACGAAGCCGAGGAAGCCGCCGATGTCGAGCCGCGGATACAGCGCGGCCGTGGCCGCGCCCACGTCGGCCGTGCTCGCGGCCAGGCCGCGCTCGGCGCGCAGCACGTCGGGCCGGCGGCGCAGCAGGTCGCCGAGGTCGCCCACCGGCAGCCGCTTGGCCAGCACCTGCAGCGGCCGCGGCGCGAGCATCGGCTCGAGCTCGGCCGGCTGCAGTGCCGCGAGCACCGCCACGCGGTGCGCGGCCTGGCGGCGCGCGGTCTCGAACAGCGGCAGCTGGGCTTCGGTGCTCGCGAGGTTGGCGCGCGCGCTCGCGAGGTCGCCCGCGAGGCCGCGGCCAATGCCGACCTGGGCCTCGGTCACGCGCAGGCTGTCGCGCAGGCTCTGCAGCGTGCGCTGCGTCACCGCGAGCCGCTGCTCGGCGCCGCGCATCTCGTAGTAGTTGCGCGCGAGCTCGGCCACCACCACGATGCGCGCCTGCTCGAGGTCGGCGGCCTGCGCCTCGGCGCGCGCACTGGCTGCTTCGTCGAGCCGGCGCAGGCGGCCGAACAGGTCGATCTCCCAGCCGGCGTCGAAGCCCAGGCGGCTGCTCTCGGCGAGCGTGCGGGCCTCGGCCGGCACGCCGTTGCCCTGCGCGATGCTCCGGGTCTTGCTCGCGCCCATCGTCACGGTGGGCCAGCGGTCGAGCTCGGCCTCGTCCTGCGCGGCGCGGGCTTCGAGCAGTCGCGCCTGTGCGATGCGGATGTCGTGGTTGGCGGCCAGCGCGCGCTCGATCAGCGCGTCGAGCTGCGCGTCCTCGAGCTGGCGCCACCAGTCGCGCTGCACCGCATCGGGCGCGAACAGGTGGCGTTCGGGCGCGGCGATCGTCACCGGCGAGGTCTCGGGCGCCGCGTAGCGCGGACCGACCGCGCAGCCGGCCAGCAGCAGTGCCATGGCCAGTGTCGACAGGGAAAGGATCAGGGTCTTCATGGTCGTTCTCCCGTGCTTCATGCGTGGCCGCCCGCCGTGGCCGGTGCCGTCGGGCCGTCCTCCAGCGCCGCGAGCTCGGCCGCGCGCTTCGACTGCCCCGCGGCGCGGTGGTCGCGCGCCAGCAGCGTGTACATCGTGGGCAGCACGAACAGCGTGAACAGCGTGCCCACCAGCATGCCGACCACGATCACCAGCCCGATGCTGAAGCGGCTGTTGGCGCCCGCGCCGCTCGCGAACAGCAGCGGCACCAGGCCCACCACCATCGCGGCCGTGGTCATCAGGATCGGTCGCAGGCGGATGCGCGCGGCCTCCTCGATCGAGGCGCGGCGGTCGAAGCCCTTGCGCATCTGGATCTCGTTGGCGAACTCCACCATCAGGATGCCGTGCTTGCTGATCAGCCCGATCAGCGTCACCAGCCCGATCTGGGTGTAGATGTTGATGGTCGCGAAGCCCAGCGCCAGCGGCACCAGCGCGCCGCAGATCGACATCGGCACGCTGACCAGGATGATCAGCGGGTCGCGCAGGCTCTCGTACTGCGCGGCCAGCACCAGGTAGATCACGACGATCGCGAACACGAAGGCCAGCACCAGCGCCGAGCCCTCCTGTGTGAACTGGCGCGCGTCGGACTGCCAGTCGTAGCTGAAGCCGGCCGGCAGCTTCTTCGCCTCGGCGCTCAGAAAGGCCACCGCGTCGCCCATGGTCACGCCGGGCATCGGAATGGCCTGGAAGGTGGCGGCATTGAGCTGGTTGAACTGCGTGAGCTTGTTCGGGCCCACGCTGGTCGACAGCTGCACCAGGTTGGCCAGCGGCACCGGCTGGCCGCTCGCGCTCTTCACGAAGTAGCGCGACAGCGCCTCGGCCGTCAGCCGCTGCTCGCGCGGCGTCTGCGGGATCACGTCGTAGGAGCGGCCGTCCATGCCGAAGCGGTTGACGTAGTTCTCGCCCACCAGCACGGCCAGCGTGTCGCCGATGGACTTCATGGTCACGCCCAGGCTGTTGGCCTTGGCGCGGTCCACGCGCACCTCGACCACCGGGTTGTTGAACTCGAGGTCGCTGTCGACCACGGCGAACTTGCCGCTCTCGCGCGCCGCCTTCTTGAGCGCCTCCATGGCCTCGAACACGCTGCGGTGGTCGCCCGGGCTGCGGATCACCATCTGCACCGGCAGCCCGCCGGTGGAGCCCGGCAGCGAGGGCAGCTGGAAGGCGAAGATGTTGCTGCCTTCCACCGCACCCATGCTGCCCTGCACCTCGTGCTGGATCTGGTCGGCCTTGCGCTGGCGGTCCTTCCAGTCGGACAGCTGCACGCCGCCGATCGAGTTCGACACGCCGTCGGAGCCGTTGATCAGCCAGCGGCCGGTGTTCTCGGGCAGCGCGGCAAACACGTCGTCCCACTTCTTGCCGAACTTCTCGACGTAGTCGATGTTGGCGTGCTGCGGCGACTTGATCGCGGTCAGCACCATGGCCTGGTCCTCGCCGGGCGCGAGCTCGCGCTGCGCGGCGTTGTAGAGGAAGGGCAGGCTCACCAGCACCACCGCGGCCAGCGCGCCCGTCACCCAGCGGTGGCGCAGCGACACGTCGAGCACGCGGCCGTAGCCGGTGGCCAGGCGGTGGAAGAAGCCCTCGGCCAGCCGCGCCATGCGCGTGCCGGTGGCGTCCTGCGGCAGGAGGAAGGAGCTCATCACCGGCGACAGCGTGAGCGCGATCACGCCCGACACCACCACCGCGCCCGCGAGCGTGAAGGCGAACTCCTTGAACAGCGAGCCGGTGAGCCCGCCCATCAGGCCGATCGGCGCGTAGACCGCGGCCAGCGTGAGCGTCATCGCGATCACCGGGCCGGCCACCTCGCGCGCGCCGATCAGCGCCGCCTGCACGCGCGACTTGCCTTCCTCGATGTGGCGGTGCACGTTCTCCACCACCACGATCGCGTCGTCCACCACCAGCCCGATCGCCAGCACCATCGCCAGCAGCGTGAGCAGGTTGATCGAGAAGCCGAACACCAGCATCAGCGCCGCGGCACCCAGCATCGACAGCGGAATGGTCACCACCGGGATCAGCACCGCGCGCACCGAGCCCAGGCACAGGAAGATCACCAGCACCACGATCACCACGGCTTCGAGCAGTGTCTGGCGCACCTCGTCGATCGAGGCCTCGATGAAGCGCGCGAGCTCGAACGGCAGCTGCACCTCCACGCCCGCGGGCAGGTTCTGCTTGATGCCGGGCAGCAGTTCGCGGACGCGCTTGACGATCACCAGCGGGTTGCCGTTGGGCGCCGCCTGCAGGCCGAGGTAGATGGCCTTGTCGCCGTCCATCATCGCGCTGACGTCGGCGCTCGCCGCGCCCAGCTCGACCGTGGCCACGTCGCCCAGGCGCACCAGCGCATCGCCGTCGCGCTTGATCACCATGTCGCGGAACTCGGCCACGTTCACCAGGTCGGTGTTGACGCGGATGTTCGACACCACGTACAGGCCCTTGACCTGCCCGGGCGCCGCCTGCACGTTGTTCTGGCGCAGCGCGTCGGCCAGCTCGCCGGCCGAGATGCCGCGCGCGGCCATGCGGTTGGCGTCGAGCCACACGCGCATCGCCAGCGTCTGGCCGCCCGAGACCTCCACGCCCGACACGCCCTCGATCGACGCGAACTGCGGCTGCACCACGCGCGAGAGGTAGTCGGTGAGCGCGGGCACGCCCATGGTCTTGCTCGAGAAGCCCACGTAGGCCACCGCCGTGGCCTCGCCCGAGGACTTGAGGATCACCGGGTCGAAGGCCTCCTGCGGCAGCCGGTACTTGACCTGGCTCACCTGCGCCATCGCCTGCGTGAGCGCCTGGTTGGCGTCGGCGTTGAGCTTCATGCGCACGGTGATCACGCTGCGGCCCAGCGTGGACGAGGACGACAGGTAGTCGACGTTCTCGATCGTGGCCACCGCCTGCGCGATCGGTTGCGTGACGAAGCCCTGCATCAGCTCGGGCGAGGCGCCCGGGTACTGGGTGGTGATGGTCAGCGTGGTGCTCTCGGTCAGCGGGTACTGGCGCACCGGCAGCGAGCCGAGGGCGCGCGCACCCAGCAGCAAGATCAGCGTGCTCACCACCAGCGCCAGCACCGGCCGGCGCACGAACAGGTCGGTGAATCTCATGACTTGCGCTCCTGCACGGCCAGCGTGTCCTTGTCCATCGGCTGCACCGCGGCGCCGCCGTACAGGCGCAGCTGGCCCGAGGTCACGACGCGCTCGCCGGCCTGGAGGCCCTTCTCGATCACCACCTGGCCGTCCTGCCGGTCGCCGGCCGTCACGAACAGCTGCTGCACCACGAAGCCCTCGCCCTTGTCGGCCGGGCGCACCACGTAGACCGAGTCGCCGTGCGTGCTGTAGGTGATGGCGGTCTCGGGCACGGTGATGGCGTCGGCGCGCGGCGGCAGCGCCACGCGCGCGCTCACGTACATGCCGGGCGCGAGTGCGCCGTCGGCGTTGTCGATCGCGGCCTGCAGCCGCACGGTGCGCGTGTCGCTGCCGATCTGCGGCTCGATCGCGCTGAGCCGGGCCTGGAAGGCGCGGCCGGGCCAGGCGTCAACGTTGAGCAGCACCTGCTGGTTGCGCTGGAGCGCGGGCAGGGCGGCCTCGGGCAGGGTGATGGTCGCGAGCAAGGTGCGGGCGTCGGTCAGCGAGACCAGCGCATCGCCCGAGCGCACGAACTGCCCGAGGTTCACCTTGCGCAGGCCCAGCCGGCCGTCGAAGGGCGCCACGATGCGCTTCTGGGCGATCTGCGCCTGTACGCGCCGCAGCTCGCCGCTGGCCTGGTCGTAGCCGGCCTGCGCCTGGTCGAGCTGCTCCTGCGTGGCGGCCTGCTGCGGCAGCAGCCGGCGCGTGCGCTCGAGCAGCGCCTTGGCATTGGCGCGCTGCGCCTGCAGCCGTTCGAGGTCGCCCTGCTCGGGCGCGTCGTTGAGCTGCACCAGCAGCTGGCCCGCGCGCACCTCGGCACCCGCGGTGAAGAGGATCTTCGCGATCCGCCCCTCCACCTCGGCCGGCACCTCGACCTGTCGGTTCGCCTCCAGCGTGCCGATGCCGCTGAGGAAGCGCGGCAGCTCGGTCTGCCGCGCCGCGGCCACCGCCACCTGCGCCGGCGGCATGCCGCCACCGCCGCCGTCGGCCGCCTTCGATTTCGCCACGAGACCGTAGCCGGCCCCTCCCACCACCACTGCCGCGAGGCCGGCTCCGAGCCAGGCCCTTGATCGTGCGTTCATGATCTTACCGTTATTAATCAAAGAAAGTGCTTGGATTATTGGCGGACTCGCGGGGGCCTGTCGAATAAAGGAAAGCAATGCCCCCGATGAAGGCGGGCTATCCGGGTCGGGTCGTGCATGAGGGAATCTCCGAAAGTCGAGCGGGAAATGCCGCTGCTTCGAAGACGGGCCATGGGGCCGGTTTGTGACGCGCGATTCACCGGCGCGGCGGCCGTGCATTGCGCACGGGGCCGGGGGCCGATGTACATTGCGGCCTGCTCAAGAATCTTTCAGCATGGCCACCAAGTCCCGAAAAAAGCCCGCGGCCGTCACCGAGGACGAGGTCTTCGACATCGCTGCCGAGCTGTTCCGGGCCATGGCCGCGCCCATGCGGCTGAAGATCGTCAGCCTGCTGTGCAACGGCGAGAAGAACGTGAGCGAGCTGCTGGCCGAGATCGACACCACGCAGCCCAACATGTCGCAGCACCTCAACACCCTCTACCAGGCGGGCGTGCTCGCGCGGCGCCGCGAGGGCGTGAGCATCTACTACAGCATCGCGAACGAGACCGTGGTGGCGCTGTGCCGCAGCATCTGCGTGCAGATCGCCATCGAGCAGGCCTGAGGCCCGTGCCGGGCCGCCGCCCTCAGGGCTTCAGGTAGACGTAGCCTTCCTGCGCCTGCAGCCGCGCCACCTCGGCCACGCCCGAGGGCACCACCTTCGCTTCCATCAGCAGCCGGCCCGCGTCGATGTTGCGCGTGCTCAGCGTGTTGTTGCAGACGTCGAACACCACGCCGCGCGCGGCCAGCGCGCTCACCGGGCCGCTGAACTCGCGGCCCTTGCTGTCCTTCGCGTCGCTCAGCAGGAAGTCGATGCCGGGGCCGTGCGTGACCACCACGATCTTCGCCTTCGGGTCGGCGTTGAGGTGGTTCGTGATGTTGGCGAGGATGGCCGCGCTGGTCTCCACGCCGGTGTTGACGTGATAGACCGCCTTGACCACCTGCTGCGCGCCGGCGAACGAAGCCGCGATGGCGAGAAGGAACGCGATGAATGCCTGTCTCATGGGGAAACCCTCGGTTGTTGTTGTGGCCCTCAAAATATCATCTTCTACTTATATTTACAGCCGGGCAAGTCCGGGGTCGCGCGGCGATGCATCGCGCGACGATGGAAAAAGAGAGACGCCACGATGTTCCCGCTCCTTCTTCGCGCGCTTCTTCGCGCGCTGCTGCCGCTGGCCTTCGGCCTCTTCATGGCGAACGCGCTCGCCGCGCCCGACATCGCGCCGCGCGCCGTCGCACCCGATGTCTACTACGTGCAGGGCGTGCCGGCCCTGGGCTCGGCCGAGAACCAGAACTTCATCTCGAACGCGGGCTTCGTCGTCACGCGCGACAGCGTGGTGCTGATCGATGCGCTCGGTTCGCCGGCCGCGGCCGAGCGGCTGGTGCGGGAGATCCGCCGCATCACGCCCAAGCCGATCAGCCACGTGATCCTCACGCACTACCACGCCGACCACATCTACGGCCTGCAGGTGTTCAAGGCGCTGGGCGCGCAGGTGATCGCGCATGCGCTGGCCAAGACCTACCTGTACTCCGACGCGGCGCGGCTGCGCCTCGAGGCCTCGCGCAAGGACCTCGCGCCGTGGATCGACGACAGCACGCGGCTGGTGCCGGCCGATGTCTGGCTCGAGGGCCGCACCGAGATGACGATCGGCGGCACGCGCTTCGTGATCCAGCCCGCGGGCCCGGCCCACACGCCCGAGGACCTCGCGATCTACCTGCCGCAACAGCAGGTGCTGTTCTCGGGCGACGTGGTGTTCCGCAACCGCATTCCCTACGTGGGCACGGCCGACAGCCGCCACTGGATCGCGGCGCTCGATGCGCTGCTCGCGCTCGATGCGCGCACCATCGTGCCGGGCCACGGGCCGGCCTCCTCCGATCCGCGGCAGGACCTGCAGCTCACGCGCGACTACCTCGTGTTCCTGCGCGGCGCGATGCGCAAGGCCGCGGCCGACATGACGCCCTTCGACGAGGCCTATGCGGCCACCGATTGGTCGCGCTACGAGGCCATGCCGCTGTTCAAGGCCGCGAACCGCATGAATGCCTACAACACCTACCTGCTGATGGAGCAGGAGGCGCGATGAATACGCACAGGTCGACGCGGCGCCAGGTCCTCGCGGGCATCGCGCTGTCGTGCGCCTGGCCCCTGGCGTATGCCGCCGAATCGGCGCTGCCCGCGCCGGACTCGCTGGCCGATGCACTCGCCAGTGCGCTCGCGCGTTCGCAGCCGCTGGTCGTGATGGCCAGCCTGCGCGGCTGTCCCTTCTGCCGCATCGTGCGCGAGCACTACCTGATGCCCGAGCTGGCGACGGGTCTGCCCGTGGTGCAGATCGACCTGCGCGACCGTCGCATGGTGCGCGACTTCGACAGCGCGCCGCGCACGCACGAGGCCATGCTCGCGGCCTGGGGCATCGCGGTCGCGCCCACGCTGCTGTTCTTCGGCCGCGGCGCGCGCGAGGTCGCCGAGCGGCTCGCGGGCGGGGCCTCGGATTTCTACGGCGCCTACCTCGAGCAGCGGCTGCACCAGGCCCGCGCGGCCGTGCGCGCGTGATCGCGAGCTAGCGTTATGCATGAGCGTGCCGAGCGGGTTTCCCCCAGGCACGAAGCCCTTCCCATCGACGCACGGACTCCTAAAATCAATACATAACGATTTACTTATTTAACGATGAAACTGGCAGCTTCGATGCGAGTTTCGAGGAGACGAAATTGAAGTTGTTGCCGTCGCTCGCGGTCGCCGCCGCATTGCTGATCTGCGTCCAGGCGCATGCGAGCAAGGAGCTGGCCCAGAAGAACGCCTGCCTCGCCTGCCACGCGACCGACAAGAAGCTCGTGGGCCCGGCCTACCAGGACGTCGCGAAGAAGTACGCGGGCCAGTCCGATGCGCTGGCCGTGCTCACCGCGAGCATCCAGAAGGGCAGCAGCGGCAAGTGGGGCCCGGTGCCGATGCCGGGCCAGCCCGCGCTGAGCGAGGCCGACGCCAAGTCGCTGGCCGCCTGGGTGCTGGGCGGCGCCAAGTAGGCGGTTGCGAAGGCCTGCGATGAGCAACATCCAGCAGCCCGGCCAGGTGCGCAAGGCGCCCGAGAACTTCGTCGACGCGCAGGGCGTGCGCACCGTGTTCTCGGAAGCGCGCAAGGGCCGGCGCGATTTCATCCGCGGTGCCTTCGCGGTCGCCGTCGCGGGTGGTGCGGCAACGTCGGCGCTCGCGCAGTCCGATGGCGATCCCGCGATCCTCCAGCTGCCCGCGCACAGCACCGGCCTCGGCCAGCCCGTGGTCACCGACGGCTACGGCAAGCCCTCGAAGTACGAGGCCAACGTGCAGCGCCGCCAGAGCCCCGGCCTCACGCCGACCGCGCAGGCCTCGGTCTCGTTCGCGCCGCTGCAGTCGCTGTTCGGCATCGTCACGCCCAGCGGCCTGCACTTCGAGCGCCATCACCAGGGCTGGTGGGACATCGATCCTTCGAAGCACCGCCTGATGATCAACGGCCTCGTGAAGGCCGCCAAGGTCTTCACGCTCGACGAGCTGATGCGGCTGCCCTCGGTGTCGCGCTTCCACTTCATCGAATGCGGCGCCAACACCGGCATGGAGTGGGGCAATGTCGCGGTGCCCACCGCGCAGTACACGCACGGCATGCTGTCGTGCAGCGAGTTCACGGGCGTGCCGCTGATCACGCTGCTCGAGATGGCCGGCGCCGACCTCAAGGGCGAGCGCTTCGTGTTGGCCGAGGGCGCGGACGGCTCCTCGATGACGCGCACCATCCCGATGAGCCTGGTGCGCTCGGGCGAGGTGCTGGTGGCCTACGGCCAGAACGGCGAGATGCTGCGGCCCGAGCAGGGCTATCCGCTGCGGCTGGTGGTGCCGGGCGTGCAGGGCGTGAGCTGGGTCAAGTACCTGCGCCGCATCGAGCTCGGCGACATGCCCTACGGCACCAAGGACGAGACCGTGCACTACGTCGACCTGATGCCCGACGGCCAGCATCGCCAGTACACCAGCGTGCAGGAATGCAAGAGCGTGGTGACCACGCCCTCGGGCGGGCAGACGCTGCTGGACAAGGGCTTCTACAACATCACCGGCCTGGCCTGGTCGGGGCGCGGCAAGGTGAAGCGCGTCGACGTCAGCGTGGACGGCGGGCGCAACTGGCGCAGCGCGCGGCTCGAGTCGCCGGTGCTCTCGAAGTGCCTCACGCGCTTCAACATCGACTGGGCGTGGGACGGTTCGCCCGCGCTCATCCAGAGCCGCGCGATGGACGACACCGGCTACGTGCAGCCCAGCTACCGCCAGCTGCGCGCGGTGCGCGGCACGCGCTCGATCTATCACAACAACGCGATCCAGTCCTGGCAGGTGCAGGCGAGCGGGGAGGTGGCGAATGTCCAGCTCGGCTAGCCGCATCGTGCTGCGCGCGCTGCTGGCGCTCGCGGGCTGCGGCGTCTGCATCGCCGCCTGGGCGCAGCCGAAGGCCGCCTACCCGGGCATCGGGCGCGACGCCACGCCGAAGGAAGTGGCGGCCTGGGACATCGACGTGCGCCCCGACTTCAAGGGCCTGCCCAAGGGCTCGGGCTCGGTCGCGCGCGGCCAGGACATCTGGGAGGGCAAGTGCGCCTCCTGCCACGGCGTGTTCGGCGAATCGAACCAGGTGTTCAGCCCCATCGTCGGCGGCACCACGGCCGAGGACATCAAGACCGGCCACGTCGCGCGGCTCAAGGACCCGGCCTTCCCGGGCCGCACCACGCTGATGAAGGTGGCGAGCCTCTCGACCGTCTGGGACTACGTCTACCGCGCCATGCCGTGGAACCAGCCCAAGTCGCTGACGCCCGACGACGTGTTCGCCGTCACCGCCTACATGCTGAACCTCGGCGGCATCGTGCCCGACGACTTCACGCTGTCGGACCGCAACATCCGCGAGGTGCAGGCGCGCATGCCGAACCGCAACGGCACCACCACCGCGCATGCGATGTGGCCCGGCAACGAGTTCGGCCGCGCGGCGAAACCCGACGTGGCGGCGGTCGCCTGCATGCGCGACTGCATGCCTGCCACGCAGACCGTGTCGCAACTGCCGCCGCATGCGCGCGGCAGCCACGGCAACCTCGCCGAGCAGAACCGGCTGGTGGGCCCGCAGCGCGGCATCGACACCGCGCCGGCCTCGAAGACCGGTGCGCCGGCAGCCGCCGCGCCCACCTCGAAGGCCCCGCTCGCCGTGCTCGAGAAGAACAGCTGCGTCGCCTGCCACGGCATGACGCAGAAGCTCGTCGGCCCCGCCTTCTCCGACATCGCGAAGAAATACCCGGGCCAGGTCGACCACCTGCTCGAGAAGATCAAGAGCGGCGGCAGCGGCGTATGGGGTGCGATCCCGATGCCGCCGCAGACCATCGGCGACGACGATGCCAGGGCCGTGGCGCGCTGGCTCGCCGAAAGCGCCGGGCCATGACATTGCAACGGCGCACCCGGCCCACCATCGATTCGACAGGAGACAAGCCATGAAGAACCGCAGACAGATCCTCCAGCAGTCCGCCGCGCTCGCGGGCCTCGCCGCCACCGGCGCCTGGCTGCCGGCCAGCGCGCTGGCCTACACCAAGGAAGCCTTCGAGGCCAAGAGCGTGGCCGATGCGCTCAAGGCCATCGGCGCCGGCACGCCCACCGAGAGCAAGGAGGTCACGATCACCGGCCCCGACATCGCCGAGAACGGCGCCGTGGTGCCGCTGAGCGTCGCGACCTCGCTGGCCGGCGTGAAGCAGCTGATGCTGCTGGTCGAGAAGAACCCGAACGCGGTGGTCGCGATCTTCAACACCTCGGAGTTCGTCGAGGCGAACTTCACCACGCGCGCCAAGCTGGGCCAGTCCTCCGACGTGTACGCGATCGCCGTCATGAACGACGGCAAGGCGCTGTTCGCGAAGAAGGAAGTCAAGGTCACGCTGGGCGGCTGCGGCGGCTGACGCGCGCGCCGACCCCCACGAAGAAACAACGAGAGAAGGAGACCCACCATGGCAGATCCCATGCGCATCCGCGCCCAGGCCGCGGGCGACAAGACGACCGTCCGCATCCTGATGGCGCACGAGATGGAAACCGGCCAGCGCAAGGACGCCGCCGGCAAGACCATCCCGGCCTGGTTCATCCAGGAGGTCACGGCCTCGCTCAACGGCAAGACCGTGCTCACGGCCGACTGGGGCCCCGCGGTCTCGAAGAACCCGTTCATGCAGTTCACGCTCAAGGGCGCGAAGGCGGGCGACAAGATCTCGGTGACCTGGAAGGACAACCGCGGCGACACCCGCACCGACGAAGCCACCGTCAGCTAGGCGGTCGCCATGCGCAAGATCCCACTCCCGTGCCTGCTGCTGCTGGCGGGCAGCCTGTCGCTGCACGCCGCCGCGCAGAAGACCACCGCCGAAGGCATCGCCGAATACCGCGCGCTGCTGCAGGACGGCAACCCAGCCGAGCTGTTCGAGGCCAAGGGCGAAGACCTCTGGAAGCAGAAGCGCGGGCCCAAGGGCGCCTCGCTCGAGAAGTGCGACCTCGGCAAGGGCCCGGGCGTGGTCAAGGGCGCGTTCGCCGAACTGCCGCGCCACTTCGCCGACACCGGCCGCGTGCAGGACATGGAATCGCGCCTGCTGACCTGCATGCAGACCCTGCAGGGCTTCGATGCCGCCGAGATCGCGAAGACGCCGTTCGGCAGCGGCGAGCAGAAGAACCTCGAGGCGCTGGTGGCCTGGATTTCGGCCGAGTCGAAGGGCATGGCGCTGAACCTGCCGCAGTCGCATGCGAGCGAGCGCCGCGCCTACGAGGTGGGCAAGCGCCTGTTCTTCCTGCGCGCCGGCCCGCACGACTTCGCCTGCGCCACCTGCCATGGCGCCGACGACAAGCGCATCCGGCTGCAGGACCTGCCGAACCTCACGAAGAGCCCCGGCGCCGGCGACGGCTTCGGTGCCTGGCCGGCCTACCGCGTGTCCTCGGGCGAGCTCTGGGGCATGCAGCGGCGGCTCAACGACTGCTTCCGCCAGCAGCGCTTTCCCTACCCGGGCTATGCCAGCGACGTGACCATCGCGCTGGCCGTGTACATGGGCGTCAACGGCAAGGGCGTGAAGACCACGGCCCCGGCCATCAAGCGCTGAAGGAACGCGACATGAATGCCGACCACATCCTGGGCGCCGTCGCGGTCGCCTGCGCGCTGGCCCTGTTCGGCTGCGCGAGCGCCGACAGCGCCGCCGACATCGACCGCTACACGGCCGAGGCCCTCAAGAGCTCGTTCCGCGACCAGGGCATCGCCAAGGTCGACCGCCTCGTGCAGGACCCGGCCAACCGCGCCTGCAGCGAGGCCGACGCCAGCGGCAAGCCGCTCGACGAGAAGACCGCCAAGGAGATCGAGGCGGCCAACATGAAGACCATCCGCTGGCCCGCCGACGGCCGGTTCGTCGGCGACTGGCGCGAGGGCGAGAAGATCGCTCAGAACGGGCGCGGCCTGACCTGGACCGACGCGGCCGCCTCCGCCAAGGGCCCGGCCAACGGCGGCAACTGCTACAACTGCCACCAGATGTCGAAGGAGGAGATCTCCTTCGGCACACTCGGTCCCAGCCTCTACCAGTACGGCAAGCTGCGCGGCGTGAGCGACCCCGCGGCCGCGGCCTCGAAGCCGATCGTCGACTACACCTGGGGCAAGCTCTGGAACGCGCGCGCCTACAACGCCTGCTCGAACATGCCGCGCGTCGGCCATTCGGGCATCCTCGACGAAGCGCAGATCCGCGACGTGATGGGGCTGCTGCTCGATCCGCAGTCGCCGGTCAACCGATAGACGCAGAAGGCCCGCCGCTTCCATGAACCTTTCCAAGCGCGAGTTCCTGCAACTGCTGGGCGCCGGCAGCGTGGCCGGCCTGGGCCTGGGGCGCCACGACGGCGCCAGTGCGGCCGGTGCCGTCGATGCGATGTACGCGCTGCCGCGCTTCGGCAACGTGTCGCTGCTGCACATGACCGACTGCCATGCGCAGCTCAAGCCGCTGTACTTCCGCGAACCCAGCGTGAACATCGGCCTGGGCAGCATGCGCGGCAAGGTGCCGCACCTGGTCGGCGAGCAGTTGCTCAAGGCCGCGGGCGTGGCGCCCGGCACGCGCGTGGCGCATGCGCTCACGCACCTCGACTTCGACCGCGCCGCGCAGCGCTACGGCAAGGTCGGCGGCTTCGCGCACCTCGCCACCCTGGTGAAGCAGCTCAAGGCCAGCCGGCCCGGTGCGCTGCTGCTCGACGGCGGCGACACCTGGCAGGGCTCGGCCACCTCGCTGTGGACCCAGGCGCAGGACATGGTCGATGCCTGCAAGCTGCTCGGCGTCGACGTGATGACCGGCCACTGGGAGTTCACCTACGGCATGGAGCGCGTGAAGGAGATCATCGACAAGGACTTCGCGGGCCGTGTCGAGTTCGTCGCGCAGAACGTCAAGACCGCCGACTTCGGCGACCCGGTCTTCAAGCCCTACGTCATGCGCGAGATCAACGGCGTGCCCTGCGCCATCGTGGGCCAGGCCTTTCCCTACACGCCGATCGCCAACCCGCGCTACATGGTGGCCGACTGGACCTTCGGCATCCAGGACGACAACCTGCAGCGCGTGGTGGACGAGGCGCGTGCCAAGGGCGCGCAGGTGGTGGTCGTGCTCTCGCACAACGGCATGGACGTCGATCTCAAGATGGCCAGCCGCGTGCGCGGCGTCGACGCCATCCTCGGCGGCCACACGCACGACGGCACGCCCATGCCCACGCTGGTGAGCAATGCCGGCGGGCAGACCATCGTGGTCAACGGCGGCTCCAACGGCAAGTTCCTCGGCGTGCTCGATTTCGAGGTCAAGGGCAAGAAGGTCAGCGACTTCCGCTATCGCCTGCTGCCGGTGTTCTCCGACCTGATCCCGGCCGACCGCGAGATGGACGCGTTGATCACGCGCATCCGCGTACCCTACGAAGCGAAGCTGTCGGAGACGCTGGCCCACACCGACGGCACGCTGTACCGGCGCGGCAACTTCAACGGCACCGGCGACCAGCTGCTGCTCGACGCGCTGATGGAGGTGCAGGACGCGCCGATCGCCTTCTCGCCGGGCTTCCGCTGGGGCACCTCGCTGCTGCCGGGCCAGCCCATCACGCGCGAATGGCTGATGGACATGACCGCCACCACCTATTCGTACGCCACCGTCACGCCGATGAGCGGCGAGATGCTCAAGACCGTGCTCGAGGACGTCTGCGACAACCTGTTCAACCCCGACCCCTACTACCAGCAGGGTGGCGACATGGTGCGCGTGGGCGGCCTGCAGTACGCCTGCGATCCCACGGCCGCGATGGGCCAGCGCATCCAGGACATGCGCCTGGACGGCAAGCCCATCGAGGCCGGCCGCACCTACAAGGTGGCGGGCTGGGCGCCGGTCAGCGAAGAGGCGCGCAGCGCCGGCAACAAGCCGGTGTGGGAGGTGATCGAGCCCTGGCTGAAGTCGCGCAAGGTGGTGGCCGCGCGCGCGCCCGAGTCACCGGTGCTGAAGAACGTCGCGCCCAATCCGGGGCTGGCCTGACGGCCGTCGGCGGGCGCGTGGCCGCGCGCCGCGCTCCCTAGAATCGCCGCATGTCTGTCGAACAGGTCTCCCTCCTCACCTCGTTCGCGCTCGCGGCCGCCTTCGCGCTCTCGGCCGTGTTCGGCGCCGTGGCGCGCGCGACGCGCTTCTGCACCATGGGCGCCATCAGCGACGTGGTCAACCTCGGCGACTGGACGCGCGTGCGGCAATGGGCCGCGGCCGGCGGCGTCGCGCTGATCGGTTTCTCGGCGCTGGTGTTCGCGGGCTGGGTCGATGCCGACCGCACGCTCTATGCATCGAACCGCATCCTCTGGCTCTCGGCGCTGGTCGGCGGCCTGCTGTTCGGCTTCGGCATGGTGCTGGCCTCGGGCTGCGGCAACAAGACGCTGGTGCGCGTCGGCGGCGGCAGCCTCAAGGCGCTGGTCGTGCTGCTGGTGATGGGCATCGCGGCCTTCGCCACGCTCAAGGGCATCACCGCCGTGCTGCGCGTGGCCACCGTCGACGCGGTGCACCTGGAGCTGGCCGTCAATGCCTCGCTGCCCGAGGTGCTGGCCGGCGCGCTGCGCATGCAGGCCGCGCCGCTGCGGCTCGCGATCGGGCTGGTCGCGGGTGGCGCGCTGATCGCCTGGGCCGCCTGGGGCCGGCGCGATGCGCGCAGCCTCGCGGGCGGGCTCGCCATCGGCGCGCTGGTGGTGGCCGCCTGGTGGCTCAGCGGCCACTGGGCCGTGGTCGAGGAACATCCGCTCACGCTCGAGCACGTGTTCCTCGCCACCAACTCCGGCCGCGCCGAGGCGCTGAGCTTCGTCACGCCCGTGGCCTATGCGCTCGACTGGCTGATGTTCTACAGCGATGCCAACAAGCTGCTGACCCTGGGCATCGCCTCGGTGGCCGGCGTGATCGTGGGTGCCGCCGCGCAGGCGCTGTGGACGCGCGAGTTCCGCTGGGAGGGCTTCGCCGGCAGCGGCGACCTCGCGCACCACCTGGGCGGCGCCGTGCTGATGGGCATCGGCGGCGTCACCGCCATGGGCTGCACCATCGGCCAGGGCCTGAGCGCGCTTTCCACGCTGAGCCTCGCGAGCCTGCCGGCGATCGTCGGCATCGTCGCGGGCGCGGTGGCGAGCCTCAAGTACCAGGCCTGGCAGCTGCAGCGCGATCTTTGATCGCGTTCGAGCACCATGCTTGACCCGGCCCCTGCGGCCACCTCGATAAACACGGCATCGCAGCAAACACCGAGGTGATCCCGTGACCCCTTCTTCCCGTTTCCTGAATCCTTCCGAGGCCGCGCGCCGGCTCGGCGTGTCCGCCAAGGCCCTGCGGCTGTACGAGCAGCGCGGCCTGCTGGTGCCGGCGCGTACGGCCGCGGGCTGGCGCTCCTATGGTCCCGCCGAGATGGCGCGTGCCGCCGAGATCGTCGCGTTGCGCGCGTTGGGCCTCAGCCTCGCGCAGGTGGCGCGCGTGCTCGAGGGCGATGCGCAAGGGCTGGCGCCGGCCCTGGCGGCGCACCAGGCGGCGCTCGAAGGGAAGGCGCGAGAGCTCGACGCCACGCTGGAGAAAGTGCGCGGCCTGCGCGACGAACTCGCGCGCGGACTGATGCCCGCGCCCGGCGAACTCGCGCGCCTGCTGCAGCCCGACACCCGGCCCGCGCTCGAGTTCGAACTGCCCTGGCCCTGGGGCGGCGAACGCTTCGCACTGAACGACATCCGCCCGATCAACCACATCGTCGGCCCGCTGGGCAGCGGCAAGACGCGGCTCGCGCTGCGCATCGCCGAGCGTTTTCCGGGCGCGGTCTTCCTGCCGCTGGACCGCGCCGAGGGCGATGCCACCGCCACGCGGTTGCGTGAAGATGCCGCCCTGCGATCGCGCGTCGATGCCACCCTGGCCTGGCTCGTGGAGGACGGCGCCACCGGATCCGAGGCCCTGACCGCGCTGCTGGCCGGCCTCGAGGCCGAAGGCCCCGCCGCCATCGTCGTCGACATGGTGGAGCAGGGCCTCGACCATGCGACCCAGGAAGCACTGATCGCCCACCTGCGCCGCCGCGGCGCCGAGGCGCGGCCGCTGTTCCTGCTCACGCGCTCCAATGCCTTCCTCGATCTCGCGGCGGTCGGCGCGCACGAGTCGATCCTGCTGTGCCCGGCCAACCACAGCCCGCCGACCTATGTCGCGCCGTTCGAAGGCGCACCGGGCTACGAGGCCGTTGCCACCTGCCTCGCGACACCCGAGGTGCGCGCGCGCACGCAGGGCATGATCGCGTGGCGGCCGAAGGTGGCCTGAGAACGACCCGCTCCCGATCCTGCCGGCGCGCATGTCGGATCCCGCTGGCTGACGCCGGGCCGTCAGCGTGTTCCACTGCCGGGAGTTCCCCTGGATGCTTTCATGAGCCCCACGCAGATCGATCATTTCAGGACCCACGGCTACCTCCACCTCGAAGGCTTCCACCCGAAGCCCCGCGTGGCCCCGCTGCGCCAGAAGCTGCGCGACGAACTCAAGCGCCTGGCCGGCGCCAAGGGCGGCCTGAGCGCGGTGCAGCGCCTGCCGTTGTTCCAGCAGATCGGCAAGCTCTCGGCGCTCGTGAACCTGCCCGGCGTGCACGAGGCGCTGGTCACGCCGGCGCTGCTCGACGTTATTGCGAAGCTCGGCCACCGCGCCCCGCCGTCCGCCGCCGCGGGCCACCCGGGCACGCAGTTGCTACTGTCGCCGCCACAGCAAGGCGACTGGACCCTGCAGGGCCTGAACTGGCATGTAGACCTCGCGGCGCGGCCGCAGGATCCGCTGCCCGGCGTGCAGGCCTTCTTCCTGATCGACGACGTGGCGCCGCACGGCGGCGCCACGCTCGCGCTCGCGGGCTCGCACCGCATCGACACGCGGCGGCCGGCCTCGGATTCGCAACCCGCGCTGCGCGAGCTGCTCAAGGACCCGCTGGACCTGGAGCGCCGCCTGGGCGAGCAGGGCCTGGCCATCGTCGAGATGTGCGGCCGCGCCGGCGACGTGTTCCTGATGGACATGCGCGTGCTGCACACGCCCTCGGTCAACGCGACGAAGCAGCCGCGGATGATGGCGACCACGCGCTGCATCTTCGGCACCTGACGCGCCGCGACAAGACGCCGAGGCGTCAAGGCCGCGCGCATCGGTCACGCGAAAATCCCCGCATGGACATCGAAAAATTCCCGAGCGCGCTGATGCACACCATCGGCTTTTCGCAGCTGCTGCGCAGCGATGCCGAGGCCGGCCTCGCGCGCGTGCGTTTCGTGGCGCGGCCCGAGTTCGCGCACAGCAACGGCACGGTGGTGCAGGGCGGGCTGGTCACCGCATGGCTCGATTGCGCGATGGCCTTCGCGGTGAACGCGAAGGACGCTGCGGCCGGCCTCGCGAGCCTCGAGCTCAAGATCTCGTTCCTCGACCGGGCCGACGTCGCCAGCTTCGAGGCCGAGGCGCGCATCCTGCGCTGGGGCCGCAGCGTGGTGTTCCTCGAGGCCGACCTGTGGTCGCTCGATGGCCGGCTGATCGCGCGCGCCTCGTCCACGGGCAAGCTGCTGCGCCGCGCCGGCTGAGCCGAGCGCCCCACCCGCGGGTCCCGCGGCGTTCCCGGGCGGCGTTTTTACGCTTTCTTTACGGCCCCCCACCGACTCTTTCCCCCGTTTTGACGCGCATCTGCCGAGACTGCAATTCATCTTTTTGATAGCAGGAGTGATGCATGGACATCGTCTGGATGAGCGCCTTGCTGGCGCTATGGGTCGTGGTGGCGGCCATGGTCGTCGGGCTGAACCGGCTCGAGGGACCGAACCCGCCGGCAGCCAAAGAGGGAGACGCATCGTGATCGGCCTCGACGTCCTCTACGGCTTCGGCGCGCTGATCGCCGTGGTGCTTTTCGCCTACCTGGTTTTCGCGCTGATCTGCGCCGAGGAGTTCTGAGATGAGCGCCTCGGCCTGGGGCCTGCTGGCCCTCTTCTTCGCGCTGCTGCTGCTGCTGGCCTGGCCGGTCGGCAGGTTCCTCGCGGCGCTGTGCAACGAACGCGTGCCGCGCTGGATGGCACGCGTCGAATCCCCGTTCTACAAGCTGGCCGGCGTGGCGCCGGCGCAGTCGATGAACTGGCGCGTCTACGCGATGGCGCTGCTGGCCTTCAACACGGTCGGCGCGATCGTGGTCTACGGCCTGCAGCGGCTGCAGGGACTGCTGCCGCTCAACCCGGCAGGCATGGGCGCGGTGTCGCCCGACTCGGCCTTCAACACCGCCGTGAGCTTCGTCGCCAACACCAACTGGCAGGGCTACGCGGGCGAGTCGACGATGAGCTACCTCACGCAGATGCTCGGCCTCACGGTGCAGAACTTCGTGTCGGCCGCGACCGGCATCGCGGTGGCGTTCGCGCTGGTGCGCGGCTTCGCGCGCCGCGGCGAAGGCCAGGGCAAGGGCCTGGTCGGCAACTTCTGGGCCGACATCGTGCGCGTCACGTTGTGGGTGCTGGTGCCGATCTCCTTCGTGCTGGCGGTGGTGCTGGTGGGCCAGGGCGTGATCCAGAACTTCGACGAGTACAAGGCGGTGACCACGCTCGAGACGACCGCGTTCCAGCAGCCCAAGGCCGGCCCCGACGGCCAGCCGCTGAAGGACGACAAGGGCGCGCCGGTGATGGAGGACGCCACCACCACGACGCAGACGCTGGCCATGGGCCCGGTCGCCTCGCAGGAGGCGATCAAGATGATCGGCACCAACGGCGGCGGCTTCTTCAACGCCAACTCGGCGCACCCCTACGAGAACCCGACCGCGCTGTCGAACCTGCTGCAGATGCTGGCGATCTTCCTGATCCCCGCGGCGCTGTGCTTCACCTTCGGCCGCGTGGTGGGCGACATGCGCCAGGGCTGGGCGGTGTTCGCGGCGATGGCGATCATGTTCGTGGTCGCGGTGGTGGTGCTCACGCCCGCCGAGCAGGCCGGCAACCCGCTGCTCGGCCCGCTGGGTGTCGACCAGGTGGCGAGCACGCTGCAGTCGGGCGGCTACATGGAAGGCAAGGAAGTGCGCTTCGGCATCGACGCCTCGGCGCTGTTCGCCGCCGTGACCACGGCCGCCTCGTGCGGCGCGGTCAACCTCATGCACGACTCGCTGACGCCGATCGGCGGCATGGTGCCGCTGGTGCTGATGCAGCTCGGCGAGGTGGTGTTCGGCGGCGTCGGCTCGGGCCTGTACGGCATGCTGATCTTCGCGATGCTCGCGGTGTTCATCGCCGGGCTGATGATCGGCCGCACGCCCGAGTACCTCGGCAAGAAGATCGAGGTGCGCGAGATGAAGCTGCTGTCGATCGCGATCCTGGTGACGCCGATCCTGGTGCTCGTGGGCACCGCCATCGCGGTGGTCTCGGGCGCGGGCAAGGCCGGCATCGCCAACCCCGGCGCGCACGGCTTCTCCGAGATCCTCTATGCGCTGACCTCGGCCGCCAACAACAACGGCAGCGCCTTCGCGGGCCTGTCGGCCAACACGCCCTTCTACAACGCGCTGCTGGGCCTGGCGATGTGGTTCGGCCGCTTCGCGATGATCGTGCCGGTGCTCGCCATCGCGGGTTCGCTGGCCGCCAAGAAGCGTCTTCCGGTCACGGCCGGCACGCTGCCCACGCACGGGCCGCTGTTCGTTTCCCTGCTGATCGGCACCGTGCTGCTGGTCGGTCTGCTCAATTACGTGCCGGCATTGGCCCTCGGGCCGATCGTCGAGCACCTGGTGCTCTGGAAGTAAGGAGGAGCACGTCATGACCACAACCAAGACTTCCCTGTCGCTGTTCGACGCGGCACTGGTGCGCCCCGCGCTGCGCGGCGCCTTCGCCAAACTGAACCCGCGCACCCAGTGGCGCAACCCGGTGATGTTCATCGTCTACATCGGGAGCATCCTCACCACGCTGCTGTGGATCCACACGCTGAGCTTCCCGGGCGACACCGGCATGTCGCCGACCTTCGTGCTCGCGGTCACCGTGTGGCTCTGGTTCACGGTGCTGTTCGCCAACTTCGCCGAGGCGCTGGCCGAGGGCCGCAGCAAGGCCCAGGCCGCCTCGCTGCGCGGCCTGCGCAAGGACACCTGGGCCAAGAAGCTGGCCGAGCCGCAGCGCGATGCGAAGTGGCTCCCGGAGCAGGCGCCCAACCTGCGCAAGGGCGACGTGGTGCTGGTCGAGGCCGGCGACGTGGTCCCGCTCGACGGCGAGGTGATCGAAGGCGTGGCCTCGGTCGACGAGAGCGCCATCACCGGCGAATCGGCACCGGTGGTGCGCGAGTCGGGCGGCGACTTCTCGGCCGTGACCGGCGGCACCCGCGTGCTGTCCGACTGGCTGGTGGTGCGCATCGCGGTGAACCCGGGCGAGTCCTTCCTCGACCGCATGATCGGCATGGTCGAGGCCGCGCGCCGCCAGAAGACGCCCAACGAGATCGCGCTGACCATCCTGCTGGTGGCGCTCACGCTGGTGTTCCTGATGGTCACGGTCACGCTGCTGCCGTTCTCGGTGTTCAGCGTGGAAGCCGCGGGCGCCGGCACGGTGGTCTCGCTGACCGCGCTGGTCGCGCTGCTGGTGTGCCTGATCCCCACCACCATCGGCGGCCTGCTGTCGGCCGTGGGCGTGGCGGGCATGAGCCGCATGATGCAGGCCAACGTGATCGCGACCTCGGGCCGCGCGGTGGAAGCCGCCGGCGACGTCGACGTGCTGCTGCTCGACAAGACCGGCACCATCACGCACGGCAACCGCCAGGCCAGCGCCTTCCTGCCGGCGCCCGGCGTCACCAAGGCGCGCCTCGCGCGCGCCGCCATGCTGGCCTCGATGGCCGACGAGACGCCCGAGGGCCGCAGCATCGTGGAGCTCGCGCGCCGCGACGGGCTGGAGCCCGCGCCGGTCGAGGACGCGCGCTTCGTGGCCTTCACCGCGCAGACCCGCATGAGCGGCGTCGACCTGCCGGCCGCGCCGAACAGCCTGGACACCGATCCCATCGTGCTGCGCAAGGGCGCGGTCGAGGCGGTGCGCCGGCACGTCGAGGCGCTCGGCGGCACGATGGCGCCCGAGCTGCTGCGCGCCTCCGAGGAAGCCTCGCGCCGCGGCAGCACGCCGCTGGCGGTGGCCGAGGGCGACCGCGTGCTCGGCATCGTCGAGCTCAAGGACATCGTCAAGACCGGCATCAAGGAGCGTTTCGCCGAGCTGCGCCGCATGGGCATCAAGACGGTGATGATCACCGGCGACAACCGGCTCACCGCCGCCGCGATCGCGGCCGAGGCCGGCGTGGACGACTTCCTGGCCGAGGCCACGCCCGAGGACAAGCTGGCGCTGATCCGCAAGTACCAGGCCGAGGGCCGGCTGGTCGCGATGACCGGCGACGGCACCAACGACGCGCCCGCGCTCGCGCAGGCCGACGTGGCGGTGGCCATGGGCAGCGGCACGCAGGCCGCGAAGGAGGCCGGCAACATGGTCGACCTGGACTCGAACCCGACCAAGCTGCTCGAGGTGGTGGAGACCGGCAAGGCGCTGCTGATGACGCGCGGCTCGCTGACCACCTTCTCGATCGCCAACGACGTGGCGAAGTACTTCGCGATCATTCCCGCGATCTTCGTCTCGACCTATCCGCAGCTCGCGGCGCTCAACGTGATGCGCCTCGCGAGCCCGTCGTCGGCGATCCTGTCGGCGGTGATCTTCAACGCGCTGGTGATCGTGTTCCTGATCCCGCTGGCGCTCAAGGGCGTGCGCTACCGGCCGGTGGGCGCCGCCGCGCTGCTGCGCCGCAACCTCGCCATCTACGGCCTGGGCGGCCTGCTCGTTCCCTTCATCGGCATCAAGCTGATCGACTGGCTGCTGGTCGCCATTCACCTGGTCTGAGGAGTCCCCATCATGAGCAACACCACCGGCGGCATCGTCCGCCCCGCCATCGTCGTCTTCGCGCTGCTGAGCGCGCTCACCGGCCTGATCTACCCGATGGCCGTCACCGGCGCCGCCAAGGCGGCCTTCCCCGCGCAGGCGGCCGGCAGCCTGATCGTGCTCGACGGCACCACCGTCGGCTCGAAGCTGATCGGCCAGAACTTCAGCGACCCCAAGCACTTCTGGGGCCGCCCCTCGGCCACCGCGCCGCAGCCCTACAACGCGAGCGCCTCGGGCGGCGCGAACCAGGGTCCGCTGAACCCCGCGCTGACCGACGCCGTGAAGGCGCGCGTGGAAGCGCTGCGCGCGGCCGACCCGGGCAACACCGCGCCGGTGCCGGTCGACCTGGTGACGGCCTCGGGCAGCGGCCTCGACCCCGACATCAGCCCGGCCGCGGCGCGCTACCAGGCGCCGCGCGTCGCGCGCGAGCGCGGCCTGCCGCTGGGGGAAGTCAACGCGCTGATCGATCGCCAGACCCAGCAGCCGCTGTGGGGGCTGCTCGGCGAGCCGCGCGTGAACGTGCTGGCGCTGAACCTCGCGCTCGACAAGCGCTGAACCCCGCATCGCAATCCGCAACCCGCAAAGCAGATCCAGGCAAAGGAGACCTGTATGGCCTACGCCGCATACCGTGAACATCCCGTGTATTTCCGAAGTCCCGCCGCGGCCGGTGCCGCGATCGCCGCCACGGCGGCGCCGGTGCCGGCCGCTGCCCGCAAGGCCGGCGGCGACAGCTTCCACGTGCTCGACGTCACCGTCAGCTGTGCCGACGCGCTGCGCGTGCGCCGCAGCCTGGCCGGCTGCGCCGACGCCGGCGTGGTGCGCTGCGAACCGCTGCTGCACGGCTGCAGCTCGCAGGAGAGCGACGCGCCCTGCGTGCGGCTGATGATCCGCCTGCCGATGCGCAGCTACGCCGACGTGCTGCACCGCCTGATCGAATGCGTGCCCTCGGGCGAGATCGGCCGGCTGGTGAGCTGGCGCGAGCACCTCGCGCGCTGCGGACTGCGCCATGGCCACTGACTGGTTCCATGCGCTGCTCGCGCTGGCGGCGCTGTTCGTGCCGCTGGGCTTCGCCTGGCTGGTGCTGTCGCGCACCGCGCGGCGCCACGAGCACCGCGCCCGGCGCAAGGACGGTCCCGCGCGATGAGCCGATGCGCTAACCTGCGCTCCCGATGAGCGAGCTGTCCCGCCCCGACCCCGACGCGTTGATCGCCCAGCTGCGCAGCGACGAGGCGCGCGCGCGGCGCGGCAAGCTGCGCATCTACTTCGGCGCCAGCGCCGGCGTGGGCAAGACCTGGGCCATGCTGAGCGCCGCGCAGCGCGAGCGCAAGGCCGGGCGCGACGTGCTGATCGGCGTGGTCGAGACCCACGGCCGCGGCGAGACCGCCGCGCTGCTGGCGGGGCTCGATGCCCTGCCGCTGCGCGAGATCGCCTACCGCGGCCGCACGCTGGCCGAGTTCGACCTCGATGCCGCGCTGGCGCGCCAGCCCGCGGTGCTGCTGGTCGACGAGCTGGCCCACACCAACGCGCCCGGCTCGCGCCATGCCAAGCGCTGGCAGGACGTGCAGGAGCTGCTGGCCGCCGGCATCGAGGTCTGGTCGGCGCTCAACGTGCAGCACCTCGAGAGCCTCAACGGCACGGTCGGCGCCATCACCGGCGTGCGGGTGCACGAGACCGTGCCAGACTCGGTGCTCGACGAGGCCGACGAGGTGGTGCTGGTCGACGTCACGCCCGACGAGCTCACGGCGCGGCTCGCGGCCGGCAAGGTCTACCTGCCGCAGCAGGCCGAGCGCGCGGCGCAGAACTTCTTCCGCAAGGGCAACCTGATCGCGCTGCGCGAGATCGCGTTGCGCCGCACCGCCGAGCACGTGGAGGACGACGTGCGCGGCTGGCGCATCGAGCAGTCGGGCCCGGGCGCCGGCGGCCACGGCAAGGGCACCGGCCTGCAGGCCTGGCACACCTCGGGCGCGATCCTCGCGTGCGTCGGCCCGCACGAGGGCGCGGCGCAGACGGTGCGCACCGCGGCGCGGCTCGCGGGCCAGCTCAACGTGCGCTGGCATGCCGTGTATGTCGAGACCCCGCGGCTGCAGCGGCTGGCCGCGGCCGAGCGCGACCGCATCCTCGCGGTGCTCCAGCTGGCCGAGGAGCTGGGCGCGGCCACCGCGGTACTCACCGGTTCCGACGTGGCCGAGCAGCTCGCCGAGCAGGCGCGCCGGCTCAACTGCGCGACGCTGGTGCTCGGGCGCGCCGAGCCGGCCACCGGCTGGCGCCGCCTGTGGATGGCGGCGCAGGTGCCGCTGGCGCGCGCGCTCGCGCAGCTGGCGCCGGCGCTCGACATCCTCGAGGTGGGCCGCGCCGACAGCGCGCGCCGGCTGTCGCGCTCGCCGCTGGGCGTGGCCGGTGCGCGCATCGACAGCGACGACCACGAGAAGGCGCCGATCCACTGGCCCGGCTATGCCTGGGCCGCGGCCACCAGCGTGGCGCTCACGCTGCTGTGCACGCCGCTGACCGGCGTGCTCGAGCTGTCGAACATCGTGATGCTGTTCCTGCTCGGCGTGGTGGGCGTGGCGATGCGCTTCGGGCGCGGGCCCTCGGCGCTGGCGGCGCTGCTCAACGTCGCGGCCTTCGACTATTTCTTCGTGCCGCCCCGGCTGTCGTTCGCGGTCAGCGACGTGCAGTACGTGCTGACCTTCGCGATCATGCTGGGCGTGGGCCTGCTGGTGGGCCAGCTCACGGCCGGGCTGCGCTTCGCGGCCGGCGTGTCGACCAGCCGCGAGCGTCGCGCGCGCTCGCTGTTCGAGCTCACGCGCGAGCTCTCGGCCGCGCTCGAGAGCACGCAGGTGGTCGCGCTCGGCGCGGCCGCGGTGCAGGGCCACTTCGGCGGCCATGCGCTGGTGCTGGTGACCGATGCCGCCGACCAGCTGGTGGCGCCGGCCGATCCGCCGCCGGGCTTCGACGCGCAGGTGGCCGACTGGGCCTTCCGCCACGGCCAGAGCGCGGGCCTCGCCACCGCCACCCTGGCCGCGCAGCCCTGGCACTACGTGCCGCTGCAGGCGCCGATGCGCGTGCGCGGCGTGCTCGCGCTCGAACCGGCGCAGCCGCGCTGGCTGCTGATCCCCGAGCAGGCGCAGCAGCTCGACACGCTGGCGCGGCAGATCGCGATCGCGCTCGAGCGCGTGCACTACGTGGAGGTGGCGCAGCAGGCGGTGGTCGAGATCGAATCGGAGCGGCTGCGCAACGCGCTGCTGGGCGCGATCTCGCACGACGTGCGCACGCCGCTGACCGCGCTGATCGCGCTGGCCGAATCGCTGCAGACCTTGCCGGCGGAAGAACACGCCGAGGCGGCGCGCGCGATCGTCGCGCAGGCGCACGAGCTGCATGCGCTGGTCAACAACCTGCTCGACATGGCGCGGCTCGAGAGCGGCATCGCGGGCGGCGCGGTCAACCTGCGGCGCGACTGGCAGTCGGTCGAGGAGGTGGTGGGCTCGGCCATCCGCGCGGCGCGCACCGCGCTCGGCGCCACCGTGGTCCAGACCGCGCTCGATGCCGGGCTGCCGCTGGTCGAGTTCGATGCGGTGCTGATCGAGCGCGTGCTGGTGAACCTGCTCGAGAACGCCACCAAGTACGGCGCACCGCCGATCGTGGTGGGCGCGCGCGCCGAGCCTGGCACGCTGGTGCTGAGCGTGCGCGACCACGGCCCGGGCCTGCCCGCGGCGCTGCTGGGCCATGAGCAGAAGCTGTTCGACAAGTTCACGCGCGGCGAGGTCGAATCGGCCACGCCGGGCGTGGGGCTGGGGCTGGCGATCTGCAAGGCGGTGGTGAGCGCCCATGGCGGCGAGATCGTGGCCGCCAACGCGCGCGGCGGCGGTGCAGAATTCACTGTCACGCTCCCGCGCCGGGAGCCGCCCGAACCGGCCGAAGCCCCGCTCTGACCCCCATGCCAGCCCCCACCGCCATCGTGATCGAGGACGAGCCGCAGATCCGCCGCTTCGTGCGCGGCGCGCTCGAGGCCGAGGGCTGGCTGGTGCACGAGGCCGGCACGCTGCGCGACGGCCTCGCCGCGGCCGGCACGCGCCAGCCCGACCTGCTGGTGCTCGACCTGGGCCTGCCCGACGGCGACGGCGTCTCGCTGATCCGCGACGTGCGCGGCTGGTCGGCGGTGCCGATCATCGTGCTGTCGGCGCGCAGCGACGAGGCCGACAAGATCGCGGCGCTCGACGCCGGCGCCGACGACTACCTGACCAAGCCCTTCGGCACCGGCGAACTGCTCGCGCGCGTGCGCGCCAACCTGCGGCGCCCGCGCGCGGCCAGCAGCGAGGAGGTGCCCGAGGCGCTGTTCCGCTTCGGCGAGATCGAGCTCGACCGCGCCGCGCGTATCGTGCGCCGCGCCGGTGCCGAGGTGCACCTCACGCCGACCGAGTACCGGCTGCTGTCGGTGCTGGCCGCGAACGCGGGGCGCGTGCTGACGCAGCGCCAGCTGCTGCGCGAGGTCTGGGGACCGTCGCACACGGACCAGAGCCACTACCTGCGGATCTACATGGGGCATCTGCGGCAGAAGCTCGAGGACGATCCGGCGCAGCCGCGGCATCTGCTGACGGAGACTGCGGTGGGGTATCGGCTGGTCGTGTAGCTCTTCGTCGATGATGGTTCGGGGCGCGTGCACAGGACAGCGGGTACTTCCCTCCGCGAATGTCCCCCGGCCTTCGGCCTCCTCCTTGATTTCGCTGCGGGAAGCACCCGCTGCCCTGTGCACGGAGGCGCTGCGGTGGTGCCGGCCGCACAACAACGATTGCGTCCAGGCTCACGTCGATGGGGTACTCCCCGCAGCGAAATAAAGGAGGAGCCCGAAGGGCGGGGGACATTCGCGGAGGGGAGTACCCCGTCGGCGTGAGCTCGTCCCGATGCGTCGTGGTGTCCTCCCAACACGCGCATTCAACAAGGCTTGTCTTGATTGAAGAGCACACCCACAATCCGCCCCACCATGAAATTCACCCAAGCCATCGAAGCCGGCCTCACCGCCACCTGACATCGCCTTCGATCGCGTTCGGAAGGCGTTGCGCCTTCCGGTACTGAAAACCCCGGCAGGCCCGTCCTCCGGGGTTTTGTCTTTTCCGTCTCTCACTTCTTCTTCATCGCCATGCGTACCTACGACAAGCTGATCGCCACGATTCGCCTCCGCCGGAGCGTGGCTTCCGTGCGCCCGGGCTCCGGCCGCCGCATCAGCAGATTGCACGACACCGTTCGTCGCTAGCCCTCAGGCGAATCCTTTCCGCCTGGGGGCCGGCACATGCCCACCAGGCTCTCGAAGCCGTGCTTCGAGCCAGAGAAAGAAAGATTCGCCATGACCCACACACCCAGGAACCTGCGCAACATCGGCATCATTGCCCACGTCGACGCCGGCAAGACCACCACCACCGAACGCATCCTGTTCTACGCCGGCGAGAGCCATCGCATCGGCGACGTGAGCCGCGGCACCGCGCGCATGGACTTCGATGCGCAGGAGCGCAAGCGCGGCATCACCATCAGCAGCGCCGCCATCACGTTGCAGTGGAACGCGACCCAGATCAATTTGATCGACACGCCGGGCCACATCGATTTCAACATCGAGGTGAACCGCTCGCTGCGCGTGCTCGACGGGGCCGTGGTCGTGTTCGACGGCGTGGCCGGCGTGGAGCCGCAGACCGAGACCAACTGGCGCCTCGCGGACCGCTATCGCGTGCCGCGCATCGCCTTCGTCAACAAGCTCGACCGCCTGGGCGCGGACTTCCCGCGCGTGGTCGCGATGATGGAAGAACGCCTGGGCGTGAAGGCCGTGGCGGTGCAGTGGCCGATCGGCGCGGAAGGCGACTTCCGCGGCGTGGTCGATCTGCTGGGCTTGCGCGCGCTGGTCTGGGACCTCGACGATGCGAGCCGACCGTACCGCGTGACCGAGGTGCCCGGCGAGCTGATGGCCACCGTGTTGCAACAACGCGCGCGGCTGGTGGAGCTTGCCGTCGAGCAGGACGAGGCCGCGATGGGGGCCTACCTGAACGGCGAGGAGCTCCCGGCCGAGGTGCTGCGCGACTGCATCCGCAAGGGCGTGCTGGCCGGTGCCTTCGTGCCCGTGCTCGCGGGCTCGGCCTTCCGCAACCGCGGCGTGGAACCGCTGCTCGACGCCATCGTCGACTGGCTGCCGAAGCCCGGCGAGGTGGCGCTGCCCTGCGATCCGCAGGCGCCGTTCGCGGCGCTGGCGTTCAAGGTGGCCAGCGACGACCACGGCGCGATGGTGTTCGTGCGTGTCTACAGCGGCCGGTTGCGGCGCGGCGACAGCATGCTCGACGCCACCACCGGCCGCATCGAGCGCGCGGCACGGCTGTACGAGGTGCAGGCGGGCGACCGCATCGAACGCGACGAACTGGTGGCCGGCGACATCGCCGGCATCGTCGGGCTGAAGGACACGCTGACCGGCCACACGCTGTGCGACCGGCAGCATCCGGTGCAGCTCGAACAGATCGGCGTGCCCGAGCCCGTGCTCCACGTCGCGATCGAGCCGAAGGCGCAGGCCGACCAGCAGGCGCTGGCGAAGGCGCTGCAGGTGCTGCTGCGCGAGGACCCGAGCCTGCGGCTGCGGCATGACGCCGAGTCGGGTCAGACCATCGTGTCGGGCATGGGCGAGCTGCAGCTCGAGGTCTCGATCGAGAAGCTGCGCGAGCGCTTCGGCGTCGAAGTGTCGGTGGGACGGCCCCAGGTCGCCTGCCGCGAAACGGTAACGAGAGAAACGGAGGTGCACCATGTGCACAGGAAACAGAACGGCGGCCTCGGCCAGTTCGCGGAGCTGACGCTGCGCATCGCCCCGCGCGGGCGCGGCGAAGGCATCGCGTTCGAGAACCGGGTGGTGGGCGCCGCGATCCCGCGCGAGTTCATCCCCGCGATCGAGGCCGGCATCCGCCGTGCCGCGCAGTCGGGCGTGCTGGCCGGCTATCCCTGCGTGGACTTCGTGGCCACGCTGCTGGACGGCAGCCACCATGAGCGCGACTCGACGGCGATGGTGTTCGAACTCGCGGCGGCCGCGGCCTTCCGCGAGGCGGCGGCGCAGGCCGGACCGCAGTTGCTCGAGCCGGTGATGGCCGTGGAAGTGACCACGCCCGCCGAACACGTGGGCGACTGCATCGGCGACCTGCACCGGCGGCGCGGCATGGTGCGCGGCCAGGCGATGCGCGGCAACGCGATCGTGGTCGAGGCCCATGTGCCGCTGGCGCGGATGTTCGGCTACATCGGCAACCTGCGTGCGCTGTCCTCGGGCCGCGCGCAGTACGCGATGCAGTTCGACCACTACGCCGTGGTGCCCGCGGGCGAAATGGCCGGCCTCGTGAAACGTTGACGGCCCCAGAGGGCGACCCGCGAGGGTCGCCCTTTTTTTCGTCTATCTCAGGCCGCGATGCCCTTGTTGGGATTGAGCAGGAACTTCTCGCCCGTCGCCTGCTTGCCGTAGACGCCGATCGCATCGAGCTGCAGCGCCTCGGTCAGCGAGACCTCGCGCGTGTAGCGGCTCGCGAAGGTGGTCTTGAGCTCGGCCACCACGCGTGCGCGCAGTCGCTGCGTGCCTTCGGCACCGAGCTTCTGCAGGAACGGGAACAGCAGCCAGCCGCCCATGCCCCAGGCCATGCCGAAGTTGCGCACGAACTCGGTCGGGCCGCGGTCGAGGCCGCCGTAGATGTAGACCTGCTTGTGCGTGGTCGAGCCGTAGCGGCTGTATTCCTTGGCGGTGCGGTTGAGCGCCGCTTCCATGCAGCCGAGGATCTGGCCCGCGAGCTTGCCGCCGCCGGTGGCGTCGAAGGCCAGCGTGGCGCCGGTCTCGACCAGGGCCTGCGTGAGATCGTCGAGGAAGGTGGGCGAGGCGGCGTTGCAGACGTACTTGGCGCCGAGGCCGCGCAGCAGCGCTTCCTGCTCGGGCTTGCGCACGATGTTGACGAGCGCGATGCCGTCCTTCTGGCAGATCTTGTTGAGCATCTGGCCGAGGTTGGAGGCGGCCGCCGTGTGGACCAGCGCGGTGTGGCCTTCGCGCTTCATGGTCTCGACCATGCCGAGCGAGGTCAGCGGATTGACGAAGCACGATGCGCCATCGGCCGGCGCGGTGCCTTCGGGCAGTTCGAGGCATTGCGCGACGGCCACCGCGCGGTACTGCGAGTACATGGCGCCGCCGATCGCGGCCACGGTCTTGCCGAGCAGGGCCTGGGCCTCGGGCGAAGACCCGGCCTTCACGACCGTGCCCGCGCCCTCGTTGCCCACGGGCATCGACTGGTCGAGCCGGCCCGCCATCGCGGGGCGCGCGCGCTCGGGCACGGTGGCGGTGACGACCGGGCGCTCGGCGCTGCCCGAGGCCTTGGCGGTCGCCATGTCGGCGGCGCCGAACAGCAGGCCGAGGTCCGAGGGATTCATCGGCGAAGCCTCGACGCGGATCACGACCTCGTGGGCCTGCGGTTCGGGGATGGGTTCGTCGTGCAGCGAGAGCTCGAGCTCGCCGTTCGAACGGACGAGGGAACGCAGTTGGAGTGCCATGGCGGATGCCCCTTGTGAAGCGGATGAAGCGTGTGCGGAAGGTGGGTGCGACCGGCCGCCGGGGGCCGGCGCGGGCCAGTATAGGAGCGGGCCGCGAAGCCTGCTGGCGCCTTCAGGACAGCCCCGGAACCGCCGGTGTCGCGGGTGCCTGGGCCAGCGCGTGGCGCATCTTCTCGGGGTCCACGCGCTCGATGTAGCGCGGGATGTTGCGCCACAGCGTGTGGTAGCCGTAGCCGCCGCGCAGCATCTCCTGGCGCGCGGCCTCCTTGTCCCAGCCCTGCAGCGCCATGCGGTAGACGGCGGAGACGACGCCGGTGCGGTCGGCGCCGTGCATGCAGTGGATCAGCACCGGCCCGTGCCGTTCGGCGTCGAGGATCGCGTGCAGCGCGCGTTGCACCTTCGCATCGTCGATGTCCCAGGTGTTGATCGGCACGCGCACCAGCCGCATGCCATGGCCCGCGAACACCTTGCGGTCGTCGTTGAAGGAGCGCAGGCTGACCACGGTGCGGATGCCGAGCGATTGCAGCGCCGCCACGTCCTTCGCGCGCGGCTGGGCGCTGCGGTAGAGCGTGGGCGTGAGGCGGTGCAGGTTCTCCACGCCCAGCGCATCGAGCGGATCGGCCCAGTGGTCGGGCCGTTCCGCGGGCGCGGCCTGCGCCTCGCGCTGCGCCCGGCGGGCCTCGCGCATGCGGCGCACGATGTTCGCGCGGCTCATCGGCGCGGCCAGTGCCGGCGCACCAGGATCAGCGCGGCGACCGCGAGGCCGCCCCAGTAATCGACCGGCGCGCCCCACATCCAGTGCTTGTGCCAGAAGGCCTTGGTGGGGTTGAAGTTGTCCCAGCCGAAGGCCGGGTTGATGAGGAACCAGAGGAAGTCCTCGCAGACCCAGAACACGATCAGGCCCGCGAGCGCGAGGCCCCAGTCGCGCAGCTTCCAGCGGCCCGAGAAGGCCAGCGGCGAGAAGAACACCAGTGCCATGAAGGTGAAGACCCAGGCGTGGTAGCCGGTCATCGCGCGGCCGCCCCAGAAGATGTCGAGCCAGATGCTGTTCTCGATGCGCCAGGTCGGCAGCGACGTGGCCCAGCCGGCGCCGCCCTCGATCTGGATCTCGGCATTGGCGAAGAAGAAGGCCATGGTGACGACCCAGAGCAGGTACACCAGCGTGCGGCCCACGGTGGGCCGGTCTTCGTTGCGCCAGCTCATGCCGAGGGCCCCAGCACGCGATCGAGCACCGCGCGCGCGGCCCGTGGCTTGCCCAGCGCCTTGCTGCGCTGGGCCATGTGGGCGAGCTTGGCCGGATCGGCCATCAGCCGCGCGACCTTGTACTCGAGGCCGATGGCGTCGTAGGCGAGCCAGCCCGCGCCTTCCTCCATCAGGAAGCCGGCGTTGTGCTCCTCCTGGCCGGGGATCGGCGAGATCAGCAGCATGGGCTTGCCGAGCGCGAGGCATTCGGAGACCGTGAGGCCGCCGGGCTTGGTGACGACGAGGTCGGACGCGGCCATGAGCTTGTGCATCTCGTTGGTGAAACCGACGGCCACCACGCGGCCCGGATGGCGCGCCGCGAGGGCCTGCAGCCGGCCGTGCATCTCGGCATTGCGGCCGGCCACGGCGATCACCTGGAAGCGGCCGCCGGGTTCGTCGCCGGCGCCGAGCGCGAGCACGCGCTCGACCATGCTCGAGAGATCGCCCACGCCGGCGCCGCCCGAGACCATCAGCAGCACGGGCCGCGCGGGATCGAGGCCGAGCGCGGCGGCGCAGGCGTCGCGCTCCAGCGCATCGGGTTCGGAGAAGGCGGGCATGACGGGAATGCCGGTGACGTGGATGCGCTCGGGCGGAATGCCGCGCGCGCGCAGCCGGAACGCGACCTCCTCGGTGGCCGCGAGGTAGCCGGTCATGCCCGGCACCAGCCACATGTTGTGCAGGTCATAGTCGGTGACCTGCAGCCACACCGGATACTCGATGCGCCCGCGGTTACGCTCGCGCATCAGCAGCTCGGCCGGCAGGAAGTGGGTGCAGATCACCGCATCGGGCTTCTCGCGCCGGATCTCGCGCACCAGCGCGACGGTGCTCAGCCGCTCGATGCCGCGGCGCATGCGCTGCGAGGGCGCGTGGTGCGGCGTGACGTCGGTGCGCTGGTGCAAGTACGACCAGAGCTCGGGTGCGCGGTTCACGAGCTGGATGTACCAGTCGGTGTAGACCTTGCGAAAGCCCGCGGGCACGTGCGCCATGGCGTCGATGTGGACCGCCGGGCAGGGCGGGCTGAGGGATTGGGCGGTGGCGGCGAGGGCCTGGGCGGCCCGCACGTGGCCGTTGCCCGCGCTCACGCTGAGGATCAGGAGTTTGGTCATGTGTTCGGCGGTCTGCGCGGATTATGGCTAGGGCTTGTGGCAGTGCGGGAACCGGGGTCCGGGGCACCGGGGTGGGCTCACGCCGACGGCGTGCTCCCCTCCGCGAATGTCCCCCGCCCTTCGGGCTCCTCCTTTATTTCGCTGCGGGGAGCACACCATCGACGTGAGCCTGGACACGGCGGTAGAACCGGCCGCACAACCCGAGCGCGTCTCGGGCACAGGGCAGTGGGTGCTTCCCGCAGCGAAATAAAGGAGGAGCCGAAGGCGGGGGACATTCGCGGAGGGAAGTACCCGCTGTCCTGTGCACGCGCCCCCGGCCGCAACAAAGAGTCAGAGCGGCGCCCGAGAGGTAACCAACCGCCCAACGCCAGAAGCGGCAAGTCCACGGATCCCTTCGAAGCCAGACTCCCGAACGATCCGCCCGTTCTCATACACAGTCTCGAGCAGATCCACCTGCCCAGGCTCCAGAACTTGCTCGGCACGTTGCGTACGCACTTCGCCATCGGCGGACGCAGCCAGCACCAGCCGCCCCTTCTTCGAGGTCTTGCTCGTGTCGCCCACGGGCGCCTTGTAGACGTCGCGCCATTCGCCGTCGACCTGCATCGCCGAGCACTTCATCGCCCATTGCATGGTGTCGCGGTTCACCTGCTGCAGCAGCCCGCCACCCATGCCGAAGGCGATGTTCTCGGCCGAGAAGCCGTTGTGGAAGAAATTGGACAGGCACAGCCGCAACGAGTCGAGCGTCACCCCGTCGCCCTGGATGATGCGCACGTTGTTCAGCACCCGGAAACCCTTGGCATTGGTGGTCGTGCCGAAGCGCTCGGCCAGGATCTGCGCCACCTTCAGCGTCGTCTCGGCCGGGTCGCCCGAGTCGGGGCGCACCACCAGCGTCGCGCCCGAGCGAATCACCTCCTCGCGCAGCGCATCGCCCCACAGGCGGGCGCAGGCGTTGAAGATGTCGTAGCTGTCGCTCACCACCGCGAAGATTGCGCCCGGCTTGCCGAACTGCGCCACCATGTTGCGGTAGGCATCGGCCTCGTGCTCGCGGCCCCAGCCCGTGATGGTGCTGTGCTCGGCCGCGGGGATCGAGAAGCCCGCCACGTCGCAGTCGTAGTAGCGGCGCGCGGCCAGCAACGCGCTCAGCGTGTCGGTGCCCATGAAGTTGACCAGGTGCGCCATCCCGCCGAGCGCGGCCGACTCGAGGCTCGAGACCCCGCGCGCGCCGAAGTCGTGCAGCTTGAACGCGATCTGGCCCTGCGGATCGTCGCAGGTGGCCTCGAGGTAGCGCAGCAAGGTCGTCTTGGCCGCGGCCGAGACCGTGGCCACCGTGGTCGGATACCAGATCGCGCGCAGCAGCTCGGTCTCGAGGAAGCTCGTGACCCAGAAGAACTCGGGGTCGGTGTTCTCGATCGTCGCGAGCACGTTGTGCACCGGCAGCACGCTGCCCTCGGGCACCGCGCGGATGCGCACCGGCATCAGCCCGCCGTGCTTCTCGATCAGCCGCAGCCAGCCTTCGCGGTTGAAGGGCTCGCCGTGCACCGCCATCAGCGCGGCGGCCTCGTCCACGTCGTCGCGCGTCACCGGCGTCTGCAGGTATTCGCGCAGATAGGCCTGCAGCCCGAAGAACAGCGAATGGCTGAAGAGCCCGCCGCGCGACTCGATGTAGCTGAACACCGTCTGCGTGCCCGGCGGGTATTGCATCCAGTGCGACACCTTGTAGGAGTCGGTGCGCAGCAGCAGGTTGCTGCCGAGGGAGGGAGAGAGCGTGCGGTTCATGTGAAAGCTCCTTTCACGGTGGCACCCGTCAACCGGGGCCGTACTTGCTGACAAGGCCCGGGGCGAGTTCTCTCAGGACTTGCCCAGGCCACCCAGGAAATGATTGGCGATGAAGAAGTGGTCTTCGTAGACCCGCTCCTGCATGCCGAGGAATTCGGCGATCGGCACCCAGCGCACTGCGGCCGCGTCGTCGTCTGCGCGCACGTCCGACAGGCCCGCCCACTGGTTGTGCGCGAGCTCGAAGAAGAAGCCGTGCGTGATGGTGCGGCCGCGCTGCGAGCGCTCGGGCGCGTCGAACACGTGGCTGCCCTTCATGCTGCCGTGGAGCACGGGCACCGGCACCTTGAGACGGGTCTCCTCCTTGAGTTCGCGCACCGCGGCATCGAGCAGCCGCTCCTGCTGGCCCACGAAGCCGCCGGGCAGCGCCCAGGTGCCGCGCCCCGGATGGAACTTGCGCTGCACCATCAGGATGTGGCCGGCCTCGACCACCACCGCGTCGACCGTGGTGTAGATCGGCGGGAAGTCGCTGCCCGCGTAGCGGTACTTGTCGCGGTAGTCGGCGAGGAAGGCGCGCTCCTCGCAGAGCTCGGCATAGTCGGCCGTCGATGTGAAGCGTTCGAGAAAGGCCGCGCTGCCCTCGGGCAGGTCGGCGCGCGCGAGCTGGCCGCGATTCTCGGGATCGAAGTAGAGGTTTCGCACGTCGGTGGCGTTGAGGCTCTCGACGTTGTGCTGGCCCACGAACTCCCAGTGCGGGAACAGCTTGAGGTAGTAGCTGGAGGCGTCCTTGAGGTGCCCCACCAGCGCGACCCGGGCCTGCGCGGGCGCGAGGCCGTCCTGCAGGATCAGTCGCTCGACCGCCGACTGGATCGACGCGATCCACAGCTGGTCGTTGTAGGGCGAATCGCCGACGCCGACCACGCTCACGCGCATCTGGTCGCCGCCGCGCAGGCAGGCGCGCACCATGCGTTCGCGTTCGTCGAAGGTGAAGGGGTTCTTGACGCTGCGCGGCGTGCGGTCGGAGCCGACCACCACGATCACGCGATCGGCCGCGCGGGCGGCTTCCTCGATGAGTCTCTGGTGACCGAAGTGGACGGGCTGGAAGCGCCCGATGACGATGGCGTAGTGGTACTTGCGTGTGGTGCTCATTTGGGAATCCCCCAAAAAGGGCGCGATCAACTCGCGCTTGCCGCCACGATAGCACCGGCCTCGCATGCGGCGCAAGCCGGACAAAAGGCTTACGCCCTGCGCGCTGGCGATAATCGGCCATGCCCGCGCCTCCTCCTTCCAACGGTTCGTCCTCCTTTCGCCGCGCACCCGCGCCGCAGTCCGCGCAGGCCTCGGCCGACGGCCCCATGCGGCTCAACAAGCGCATGGCCGAACTCAAGATCTGCTCGCGCCGTGAGGCCGACGAATGGATCGCCAACGGCTGGGTCAAGGTCAACGGCAAGCCGGCCGAGATGGGCGTCAAGGTCACGCCCGCCGACCGCATCGAGATCGACAAGGCGGCCAAGGGCCAGCAGGCCAACCAGGTCACCATCCTCATCAACAAGCCCATCGGCTACGTCAGCAGCCAGGCCGAGGACGGCCACGAGCCCGCGGTCACGCTGTTCACGCCCGCCAACCGCTGGGCCGAGGACAACGCGCGCTTCTTCTTCAACCCGCAGCAGCTGCGCGGCCTCGCGCCCTGCGGCCGGCTCGACATCGATTCCATCGGCCTGCTGGTGATGACGCAGGACGGCCGCGTCGCGCGCCAGCTGATCGGCGAGGACTCGACGATGGAGAAGGAGTACCTGGTGCGCGTGGCCTACCACGGCCTGGGCCAGCCCGCGCCCACCGGCCAGCTGGTGCGCATGGACGACGACGACCCGGTCACGACCAACGTGCAGGCCGTGTTCCCACCCGCGATGCTCGCCAAGCTGCGCCATGGCCTGAGCCTCGACGGCCAGGCGCTCAAGCCCGCGCGCGTCGAATGGCAGAACCCCGAGCAACTGCGCTTCGTGCTGACCGAAGGCAAGAAGCGCCAGATCCGCCGCATGTGCGAGCTGGTCGGCCTCAAGGTGGTGGGGCTCAAGCGCGTGCGCATCGGCAAGGTCATGCTCGGCAACCTGCCGCTGGGTCAATGGCGCTATCTGGCACCGCACGAGAAGTTCTGAGCCTGCGCGCGCTGAACCGCGCCACGCTGGCGCGGCAGATGCTGCTGGCGCGCCAGCGCCTGCCGGTCGCGCAGGCCATCGAGCGCCTCGCGGGACTGCAGGCGCAGGCACCCAATCCGCCCTACGTCGGCCTCTGGAGCCGGCTCGAGGATTTCCCGCGCGAAGCCTTGACCGAGGCGCTGCGCCGGCGCCGCGTGGTGCGCCTGTCGATGATGCGCGCGACCCTGCACCTGGTGAGCGCGCGCGATGCGCTGGCCTGGCGGCCGCTGCTCGATGCGGCGCACCAGCGCGGCCTGCTGGGCAACCACAAGCGCGCGCTCGAAGGCGTCGACCGTGCGCAGGCGCTGGCCATGGGGCGCGCACTGCTCGACGAGCGTGCGCGCACCAGCACCGAGCTCGGCCAGGCCTTGCTCGAACGCTGGCCGCGCAGCGAACCGGCCTCGCTCGCCGGGCTGATCCGCAACAACCTGCCGCTGGTGCACCTGCCGCCCGCGGGCAGCTGGAATTCGCACCAGAACGCGCTGCTGCAGCGGCTCGGCACCTGGCTCGGCAAGGAAGAAGAAGAGCAGGGCGCTGCCACGCAGGACGACCTGCTGCTGCGCTACCTCGCCGCCTTCGGCCCCGCGACCCTGGCCGATGCCGGCGCGTGGTCGGGCCTCACGGGCTGGAAGGCCGTGGCCGAGCGGCTCGGCACGCGATTGCGCCGCTTCGAGGGCCCGCAGGGCGAAATGCTGTTCGACCTGCCGCGCGCGCCACGTCCCGACGAAGCGACGCCCGCGCCGCCGCGCCTGCTCGCCGAGTGGGACAACCTGCTGCTCGCGCACGACGACCGCACCCGCGTGCTCGACGAGGCGCATCGCCCGCGCGTGTTCACCCTCAACGGCATCGTGCGCGGCACGGTGCTGATCGACGGCTTCGTCGCCGGCACCTGGAAGATCGAGCGCGCGAAGGGCGCCGCCGCCGCCGTGCTCGAACCCTTCGCGCGCTGGCCCTCGGCCGGGCGCGAGGGGGCCGAGCAGGAGGCGCTGCGCCTCTTGGCCTTCGCCGCCGACGCGCCCGGCGAACGCCATGCGGTGCGCGTCGCGCGGTCCGCTGCCTGAGCGGCGCCTGACCCCTGGGCGCGCCCGGCGCCTAAGCACCGTCTAAGTATTCGCCCTTAGTCTGCGCCGCGGCGCAGGCACTACCGATCATCCCGTTCGCGTGCTACCTTGCGGCCCGGACCCGACGCCCCCTGGCGCACGGCCGTGCCGCAAGGCGGTGCGGCGCTTTCTGCGTGATATGAGGAGTCGCTGCGATGCGCGTTCTGCTGGTGGAAGACGATGAAATGATCGGGCGCAGCCTGAAACAGGCGCTCGAGGGCGCGGGCTGGTCGGCCGACTGGGTGCGCGACGGCGAGCTCGCGCAGAGCGCGCTCGGCGACGGCGGCTACACCTGCGTGCTGCTCGACCTGGGCCTGCCGCGCCAGGACGGCACCGAGGTGCTGCGCCGCGCGCGCGAACGCGGCGATGCCACGCCGGTGCTGGTGCTCACGGCGCGCGACGGCCTCGACGACCGCATCCACAGCCTCGACCTCGGCGCCGACGACTACCTGCTCAAGCCCTTCGAATTCCGCGAACTGCTCGCGCGCATGCGTGCCATCGTGCGCCGCCGCGACGGCGCCGCGCATTCGCTGGTGGGCAGCGGCGCGCTGCAGCTCGACCTCACCACGCGCGAGGTGGTGGTCAACGGCAACCGCGAGGCCCTGACCGCGCGCGAGTTCGCGCTGCTGCATGCGCTGCTCGAACGCCCGGGCGCGATCCTCTCGCGCGAGCAGCTCGAGAACCGCATCTACGGCTGGGGCGAGGAGGTCACGAGCAACGCGATCGACGTGCTGATCCACGGCATGCGCCGCAAGCTCGGCGCCGAGTCGATCCGCAACGTGCGCGGTCTCGGCTGGCGCGTCGCCGCGTGACGGGGGACAAGGGCGGCTGGCGCCGGCCGCGTTCGCTGCGCACCCAGCTGCTGCTGTGGCTCATCACGCTGCATCTCGCGGCGGCGGTGCTCACGGCCTGGTTCTCGTTCCTGGCCTACGGCAACCTGGTGCACAACGCGCTCGACGACCAGATGCGGCTGGTGGCCGAGTCGTACGCGGGCGGCGACCAGTCGCGCACGCCGCGCCTGCTGAACAGCGATGCCGTGCTCGAGCACGGCGCCTTCGTGGTGCAGATCTGGAGCCCCGATGGCAGCCGGCTGCTCAGCAGCTCCTGGCCCGACCTGCCGATGCCGCTGCAGCCGCGCCCGGGCTTCGGCGACCTGCGCACCGGGCCGCAGCCCTGGGCCCACTGGCGCGCCTTCACGGCCGAGCCCGGCACGCATGCCGACCAGCGGCGCGTGCAGGTGCTGCAGAACGAGGACTACCGGCGCCAGCGCGCCCTGCGCCGCGCGCTGCTCGAGGGCCTGCCGATCACGCTGTTGCTGCCGGTGGCGCTGCTCGCGCTGTGGCTGATCGTCTCGGCCGCCTCGCGCTCGCTGCGCGCGGTGGCGCGCGACGTGGCCTCGCAGGACGAGCGCAGTCCCACCGACCTGCCGCTGGCGCGCGTGCCCGACGAGATCGCGCCGCTGGTCGCCTCCTTCAACCACCTGCTGGGCCGCGTGCGCAGCGCCTTCGCCACGCAGCGCCGCTTCGTGCAGGACGCCGCGCACGAGCTGCGCACGCCGATGGCCGCGATCGGCCTGCAGATCGAGAACCTGCGCTCGCACATCCCGGCCGGCGAGGCCACCGAGCGCTTCAACCAGCTCGAGGCCGGCGTGACGCGCGCCAAGCACCTGATCGAGCAACTGCTGAGCCTCTCGCGCCAGGACGCGCCGCGCCGCGCGACGGCGCGCGAAGCGGTCGACATCGAGGTGCTGCTGCGCGAGAGCGTGAGCCAGCTCATGGTGCTGGCCGATGCGCGCCAGGTCGACGTGGGCTTCGAGGGCAGCATCGCGCCCGTGGTGTTCGCGCCCGCGGCCGAGCTGCGCAGCGTGTTCGACAACCTGATCGACAACGCGCTGCGCTATGCGCCCGAGGGCGGCGTGGTCGACGTCAAGCTGCATGCGGTGAGCGGCCACGGCGTGGTGGACGTGCTCGACAACGGGCCGGGCATTCCTGCCGATGCGATGACGCGCGTGTTCGACCGCTTCTTCCGCGTGCCGGGCGCGGCCGCCGGCGGCAGCGGGCTCGGGCTCGCGATCGCGCGCACCGCGGCCGAGCGCAACGGGCTGCGCATCGAGCTCAGCAACCGCGAGGACGGGCGCGGCCTGCGCGCGCGCGTGCACCTGCCGGCAGAGCCCGAGCCGGAAAAGTCGTAGCGAGCCCTCACGCGGTGCGAAGTTTTTGCTCAGCCCCTGCTGAGAGTCGCGGCCTAGAGTGAATCTCCAGGGCCGAGGGGCCGCATGTCGCGGCCATCGCGAGCCCGCTCTCAAGGAGTTCGCCATGCAGATCGCATTCTTGTCTTCGCGCCGGCTCGCCCTCATCGCGGCCGCGGGCGCCGTGGTGGCGCTGGCCCCGATGGTGGCCGCGCAGGCCGACGAGGCCGACGGTTCGGAGCACGTGCTGCAGTTCCAGTCGCAGCGCTCGCGCGCCGACCTCGCGCGCGATGCGGCCGAGGCCACGCAGACCGCGACCGCCTCGCCGATGGTGTCGCAGGAGACCGCGCCGCCGATGGAGCGCGCGCAGCCCGGGCTCACGCGCGACAGCGTCAGCGCGCTCGCGGCGCAGGCCGAGCGCGAGGGGCGCATTCCGTACGGCGAGGTGGGCGCGGCCGGCGAATGAATGCCTTCGTGCCACCTTCAGCGGTTGATTTAGGAAGTTCGTTGAACGTCGGCGAAGAAGCGCGCAACGCCCGCTAAGGCTCGCGTAACTCTTTACTCACGCTGCCCTCAGTCGGCCTGCCTAGAGTGCGTTCAGGCCTGCCGCGCGCCCGTCGGCGCCGGCACGAGGCCGGGGACAACCTGTGACCAGGAGAACACGCATGCGCACTTCTTTCAAGCTTCTCGCCGTCGCCTCCTTCGCCGCGTTCGCGGCGACGGGCGCCATCACCGCATCGGCCCAGGAAAAGATGGACGGTTCGGACTACCACCCGCTGCAGATGAATTCGCCCGCCAGCGCCGAGATCCAGGCCGCGGCCATGGCCGCGGCGCGCCCGAGCGGCACCGAGTCCATCGGCCAGTCGACCAGCGCGCCCGCGATGAATTCGGTGACGCCGGTGTCGGACATCCAGGCCGGCGCCTATTCGGCTTCGCACCCGAGCGGCACCGAGTCGATCGGCCAGTCGACCTCGGCACCGCTGGTGAAGTCGGCCACCGGCAGCTGAGCGATCCGCGCTTCGGCGCCATGAAAAAAAGGGAGGCAGCGATGCCTCCCCTTTTGTCGTTGGCGCGGTGCGCGTCGTTCAGAGCGCGCTGTCGCTGCCGCTTCCGCTGCCACCGTTGCCGCGCAGCCGCAGCCCGCGGTAGATCAGCGCGCCGATCACGGCGCCCACGATCGGCGCGACCCAGAACAGCCACAGCTGTTCGATCGCATAGCTCGGGCCGAACAGCGCCACGCCGGTGCTGCGCGCCGGGTTCACCGAGGTGTTGGTGACGGGGATCGAGATCAGGTGGATCAGCGTGAGGCACAGGCCGATGGTCAGGCCCGCGAAGTTCTGCGCCGCGCGGCGGCCGGTGGCGCCGAGGATCACGACCAGGAACACGGCCGTGAGCACCACCTCGATCAGCAGCGCCGACATCAGGTTGTAGCCGCCGGGCGAATGCTCGCCGTAGCCGTTGGTGGCGAAGCCGCCGAGCTGCGCGCCGGCCTTGCCGGTGGCGATCAGGTAGAGCAGGCCGCCGGCGACGATCGCGCCCAGCAGCTGCGCCACGATGTAGGCCGCGAGCTGCGTCGGGTTGAAGCGCCCGGCCGCGGCGAGGCCGATCGAGACCGCGGGGTTGAAGTGGCCGCCCGAGATCGGGCCGAGCGCATAGGCACCGGTCAGCACCGTGAGGCCGAAGGCCAGCGCGACGCCCGCGAAGCCGATGCCCAGTTCCGGGAAGCCTGCCGCGAGCACCGCGCTGCCGCAGCCGCCGAAGGTGAGCCAGAAGGTGCCGATGAATTCGGCAGCCCATTTCTGCGGTGCACTGAAGTCCCTGCGTTCCATGTTCGATTTCCTCTCTCTGATGTTCTCGATGTCAACGAAAACGCCGGGGCGAAACCCGGCGCGCGCGGATTCTGGAACGGGAAAGGGAGAGCAAGCCTTCGGGCATCCGCACGGGATCGGGCAAGGCGGGCAACTGTTCACGAAAACGTCACGGTTTTCTGCCCAATGCCGGGGCCGGCGCGAACTCAGGGGGTCACGACGATCTTGCCGAAGGCGCCGCGCGCGAGGTGGTCGAGCGCCTGCGGCAGCGCGTCGAAGCCGTAACTGGCGGCGATCGCGGGGCGCAGGCCGTTGGCGTCGACGGCGCGCACGAGCTCCTCGAGCGCGCGCCGGTGGCCCACGCCGATGCCCTGCACCGTGACGCGGCCGAGCACCAGGCCGTAGAAGGAGGCGTCGAGCGTCGTGCCCTCGAGCATGCCGATGACCGACACCCGCGCACCCTGCGCGCAGGCCTGCAGCGAGCGGTCGAGGTTGGGCCCGCTCGCGAGTTCGAGCACATGCTCGGCGCCGCGCCCGCCGGTCAGGCGCCGCACCTCGGCGGGCCAGTCGCTGTCGCGCGCCAGCACATGGCTGGCGCCGAGGGCGCGCGCGGCCTCGTGCTTGTCGGCGCTGCCCGAGACCACGATGGCCCGCGCCCCATGCAGCCGCGCGATCTGCAGCCCGAACAGCGCCACGCCGCCCGTGCCGTGGATCAGCACCGTCTGGCCCGCGCGCAGCGCGCCGAGCTCGGCCAGCGCGAACCAGGCCGTGAGGCCGGCGCAGGGCAGGGTGCTGGCCTCGGCCAGCGAGAGCGTGGCGGGCGCGGCCACGGCCGCCTCGGCGTCGATGAGCACGTGCGAGGCCAGCATGCCCGGGCCGGGGCCGCCCGCGGGCACGGCATGGGCGGGCCAGTGGTGGTCGATCCAGCCGTTCCAGAAGGTGTTGATCACGCGCTCGCCGGGCGCGAAGCGGCGCACGCCGTCGCCGACGGCCTCGACCGTGCCCGCCATGTCCGAGCCCGGCGTGAACGGCAGCACGAGCGGCATGCCCATGCCGTCCTCGGTCATCAGCAGGTCGCGGTAGTTGAGCGCGACCGCGCCGACGCGCACCAGGATCTGGCCGGGGCCCGGCGCGGGCAGCGCTGCCTGCACCTGTTCGAGATGGGCGCGGCCGTAGGCGGGAAGTTGCCAGCGGCGCAGGGTGGTTTCGGGCATCAAGGCCTCCGCGAAAAGAAGAAGGCCTCATGCTATTGGCGCTAGAAATGCGCCGGTGGTGGATAATTTTCCGATGTTTGTTGCCTGAAATTCGTCAATGAGCCAGCGCCTGCAAGGCATCGAGGAATTCGTCGCCGCGGTCGAGGCCGGCAGCTTCGCGCTCGCCGCGCAGCGCCTGCACGTCACGCGCTCGGCGGTCGCCAAGAGCATCGCGCGGCTCGAGGCGCGGCTGCACACGCGGCTGTTCCTGCGCACCACGCGCAGCCAGAGCCTCACGCAGGAGGGCCATGGCTACTACGAGCGCTGCCGCAACGCGCTGGCCGAGCTCGAGGCCGCCGAGGCGCTGGCCGATGCGGCGCGCAGCACGGCCTCGGGCGTGGTGCGGGTCAGCATGCCGGCCATGCTCGGGCGGCTCAAGATCGGGCCGCTGCTGCTGGCGCTGGCGCGCCGGCATCCGCAGCTCTCGCTCGAACTCGGTTTCAGCGACCGCCTCGTCGACCTCGCGGAGGAGGGGCTCGATCTCGCGATTCGCAGCGGCGATCTCGGCGACAGCACGGCGCTGATCGCGCGGCTCGTGGGCATGCAGTGGATGGTGCTGTGCGCCGCGCCGTCCTACCTGGCCGAGCGCGGCCGTCCCAAAGGCATCGAGGACCTGAAGCCGCCGCACGAGGCGGTGCTCTATGCGCGCGACGGCGCGGCCTCGGCCTGGCGCTTCCATGCCGGCGATCGCGTCGCCGAGGTGCTGCTGCCCGCGCGGCTGCGCTGCGACAGCGCCGAGGTGCTGCTCGAGGCCGCCATCGGCGGCATGGGGCTCGCGCGGCTGCCGGCCTGGCTCGCGGCCGAGGCGCTGGCGGCCGGCACCCTGGTGCGCGTGTTCGACGAGCCACGGCCCTTCGGCTTCGCGCTGCACGTGATCCGCGCGCGCAGCCGCTACCTGCCGCTGAAGACGCGCGTGGTGATCGACTGGCTGGCCGAGCATCTTCCGCCGCTGCTGGCAACCGACTGAACCCTGTCGGCGCCCGCGCGCGCCGACGCTATCCTGACCCCCAGGAGACCCACATGCACTTGCTCGCCTTCACCCGCACATGCGCCGCGCTCGGCGCGGCCGCCGCCCTGCTGGCCTTGGCGCCGCACGCGGCAGCGCAGGGCACGGTCAACGCGCTGTGCAGCACCGACGCCGGCTGGTGCGAGGCCGCGGCCGCCGCCTTCACGCGCGAGACCGGCATCAAGGTGCTGCAGGCCCACAAGGGCACGGGCGAGATCGGCGCCCAGCTGCGCGCCGAGGCCGCCAATCCCAAGACCGACCTCTGGTGGGGCGGCACCGGCGATCCCTTCCTGCAGGCGGCCGAGCAGGGCCTGCTCGAGCCCTACCGCCCGGCCTACATCAACGACCTGCACGACTGGGCCGTGCGCCAGTACGCGCTGTCGCAGAACATGGTCGGCGGCTTCTACACCAGCGCCATGGGCTTCGGCTTCAACACCGAGCTGCTGAAGAAAAAGAAGCTGCCCGAGCCGCAGTGCTGGGCCGACCTCGTGAAGCCCGGCTACAAGGGCGAGATCGAGATCTCGCACCCCGCCACCAGCGGCACGGCCTACACCATCATCGCGGGCCTGGTGCAGCAGATGGGGGAGGACGCGGCCTTCGACTACCTCAAGAAGCTGCACCGCAACGTCACCAGCTACACCCGCAGCGGCCAGGCCCAGGCGCCCAATGTCGCCAAGGGCGAGGTCGCGGTCGGCGTGAGCTTCATCTTCGGCTTCGAGCGCTGGCGCCACGACGGCTTTCCGGTCAAGACCGCCGCGCCCTGCGAGGGCACGGGCTACGAGATCGGCGGCATCGCGCTGGTGAAGGGCGCGCGCAACAAGGAGAACGCGAAGCGCTACTACGACTGGCTCATGAGCCCCGCGGGCCAGTCCATCGGCGCCAAGGCCGGCAGCCTGCAGTCGCCGGCCAACAAGACCTTCAAGCCCGATCCGCGCATTCCCTCGATGGACGGCGTGAAGCTCATCAAGTACGACTTCCAGAAGTACGGCCAGGCGGCCGAGCGCAAGCGCATCATCGACCGCTGGACGAAGGAAGTCGAATCCCTGCCGAGGTAGGCGATTCCCGGCTCCCTTCGCGAAACACCGAGGAACCGGCTTCGCCGGGCCTCAGGTGTTGCCCCCGGAAGGGGGTTGGCGTAGCGACACGAAGTGCGCGAAGCCTGGGGGAGAGCCTATCCACAGGCCTTGTTGTGCGAGGCGTGCATGCCCTTGGCCTTCGCATCGGCCTCGCTCAGGTACTCGCCCTTCTTGGTCTTGCCGTAGTAGCGGTCGCCCGGGCAGTGGTAGACCTTGGTCGTGTCGTTGGCCCACACCATGCCGGGGCCTCCGCCGGGTGCGGCGGCCATCTTCGTGACGTCGGGCGAGCCGGGCGTCTTGGTCGCGGTGCCCGTGCTCGGGGCCACGCCGGTCTTGTCGACGCTGGCCGATTGGGTTTCGACGGCGGGTGCGGCGGCAGCAGCGGCTGCTGGTGCCGCCTTCGCATCGGCGGCCTTGCCGAACCAGGTCTTGATGCCCTTGTGGCCACGGCAGGCGCCGGACTTGGTGTCGGGCGAGGCATAGCTGCCGTCCTTGCATTGCACGGTGGTGCCGGCTGGCGCGTCGGTCGGCACTTGCGCCTGGGCGGCAAAGGCGGCCAGCCCGAGGCAGGCGGCGATCCACAGCATCTTCCTGGGGTTCTTGTTCATGCAAAGCTCCTGAGGTGTTGAAAGGCAGATGCGCAGCTTTGGAGGGCAATCCCAGCGGAAGCTGACTTGCGCGAGATTCAGGGCGGGCCGGCGGCAAAAGTCACCGCCCCTGGCGGGTGCCGGCGGGATTGCGGAGGCGGCCCGTGACGCGTTCGTGCGTGGCACGCCGCGCACGCGCTCAGGGCGTGCTGGCCGTGAACCGGAGCACGCCGGTGTAGCTGCCCGCGCTGCGGCTGGCGCTGTTGGCATAGCCGAAGGTCCAGCTGGCTTTCTGCAGCGTCACGAGGCTCGAGAAGCCCGTGCCCGCGACGAGCGCGGCGCCGCCGATGCCGCTGGCGGGCACCGGCGGTGCGGGCAGGCCGGGGTTGCTCGAGGCGATGGTGATCTCCGACATCGGGATGGTGTGGCTGCCGTTGGACAGCGGCGTGCTCGCCTCGGCGCGGATGGCGATCGGGCCGGCATTGCTGCGCACCTCGACGGGCAGCACGTGGTCCGAGGCCGTGACCGCGAAGACCGGCGCGCCGCCGGGCCAGTCCAGCGGCTGGCGGCTGCCGGCCACGGGCGCGATGCCGGCCGGCGGAATCGACGGCGAGAGCACGAAGCGCACGGTGCCCACGGCATTGCTCTGCGCCGGCCAGGGACTGGCGCCGACGCCGAAGAACAGGAACTTCTGGATCGAGAGGCTGAAGTCCAGCCTGGCCGTCGCGCTGCGCGGCACGTTGAAGCCGGACGCCGAGGTGGCCGTCTCGGCCCGCGCGGCCGCCATGAGCGCGAGGCTGGCCGCCGCGACCGTGCCGCGCAAGGCGAGGCGCGCCGTCACTCGAGCGTCGCCTCCACCTTGAAGCTGCCCTGCGCCCAGTCCAGCGTGCCCTCGACCTTCACCGGATAGGCGGGCTGCGGCGCGGCGCGGCCGTCTTCGGCCTGGGGCATCAGCGCCAGCGTGCGGGTCTGGCCCGGCAGGATCGGCGTGCCCTCGGGCACCAGCGCGAAGGCGCGGCCCTGGCTGTCGACGGCGTCCAGGCTGCCTTCGAGGCGGCCGTGCGCATCGCCGGTGTTGGCCACGGTCACGGCGATGCGGCGCTGGCCGCCGCTGTCGCTGCTGGCGATCCGCTGCAGGTCGAGCCGGGGCTCGGCGCCGTCGAGCGCGAGGTACACGGCCACCGCGATGCGCCCCGTCACCGGCAGGCTCAGGCTGGCGCCGCCGCCCTGGATCAGCGCCTGCTGCGCGGGCTCGCTGCCTTCGATCGCGATCATGAAGCGGCACTCGCCGCGCGGCGAACCCGCCGGCGGCTCGATCTGGAAGCGGTAGGCCCGGCTGCCGCGCGCGGGCAGCTGCACGCTGCGCCGCTCGAGCGCCACCCAGGGCCGGCAGCTGCCGGGCTGCAGGTCGTCGTGGTAGCTGATCTGGCCCTCGGCCGAGTAGTGCCAGTCGATGGTGCGCACCGTCACCTCGGTCGCGACCGGCGCGAGGTTGTGGATCTCCAGCGACTGGCCCAGGCGCGTGCCGCCGCGGCCCGACAGCTCGAAGCGCGAGGGCGAGACCGCGATCTCGAACGGCGCGGCCAGCGCGCCACCGGCGCCGGCCAGCAGCAGGACGAAGGTGGCGGCGCGCCGCGGCAGCGCGCGGGTGGGGGAAGGCGGGGTCATGGCAGGGTCTCGATTTCGAAGATCGATTCGAAGCGCAGCGAAGCCCCCGGCGGCAGCCGCAGTTCGCGCGGATCGAGGCGCAGCGTGAGCTCGAAGCTCTCGGTCATCCAGGCGGTGGCGACGGTGCCGATCCAGACCGGCACGCGGTCGCCCGGTCGGCCGCTGGCACTCGCGAAGGCGCCGTGGCTGCGCCATTGCAGCTGCATGCCCGCGGGGGAGCGCAGGCCGGGGATGGCGGCCGGGATCACGTAGAAGATGCGCGCGCGCCGGCCGATGTAGGGCGCGGTCGCGAGCCGGTAGTCGATGCGTCCGAACGGCAGGTCGAAGCGGATGCCGTCGACCGGTTGCGCGCGGCGGAAGTCGGTGCCGACCTGGGCGCGCGGCGAGCTCGAGTCGTCCAGCCGCGCAACGCCCGCGCCGGCCGGCAGCGCCAGCCACAGCAGCAGCGCGACACACGGGACGGCCGGTGCGGGCACGCGTTTCACTCCATCGACGCCGTGAAGCGCACCGTGCCCCGGTAGTTGCCCGCGGGATAGACGACGTCGTTGTCGTAGCTGAACTGCATCCGCGTCGCGCCGATCGCGTTCGAGCGGTAGGTGTAGCCCAGGCACAGCAGCAGCACCGGGGCCGAGCAGAAGGTCGCGTTGGCATTGAAGCTCGCGATCTGCTGGTTGGCGCTGCCGTCGAAGCGGCCGCTCTGGATGTCGCCCGTGGTGGCGGCGCCGTTGTTGCTGGCGGTCCAGCCGATCTGGCTGAACGGGATGAGGGTGGCGCCGCAGCCGCCCGATTGGCAGGCCAGGCCGGGCGTCGAGTCGACCCGCAGCGTCACCGGCCGCGCCGTGGACGACGAATTCGCGGGCCGGAACGGCGTGACCCACACCTCGATGACCGGCGAGCCCGCCACCGGCGCCGGTGCCAGGCCGACGTTGTCGCCGGCGACGCTGAAGGCCACCGTGTCGACGCCGCTGACCGCGCCCACGCGCACCGAGATGGCATAGACCAGGCCGACGTCCGTCACCGTCATGACGACGGCCTCCGCGGGCAGGACGAGGCCCGCGGCCAGCAGCGCGGCGGCGAGCGGAGCCGGGGCCGGGCGGGGCCGCATCAGATGCCTTGCGCGGTGTAGGTGATGGTGTTGGTGTACGTGTTGGCGCGCCAGCCGGCCGGCGTGCCGCCGAGCGCATAGGTCCAGGTGCCCGTGGCCACCGTGTTGGACGGGAACGCGGTCGAGGCGCAGGCGCCCAGGTTCGCGCCCGGGTGCGGCAACGTGCCCTCGGCGGTCACGGTGAAGTCGGCGTCGGCCGGGCCGCCTGTGGCGTTCCAGGCGCCGAGCGCGCAGTGGATGGTGCCGGTGCCGGCATTGGTCCAGGCGTAGACGGTGAGCGTGTCGGCGCCGGCCGCGGCGGCAACGGTCGCGGCCGGTGCCGCGCCGTTCCAGTCCACGCCGGTGTTGGCGGCGGCGGCCAGGGCCGGCGTGGGAACGGCGGGGATCTCCAGCGCCGAGCTCCATCGCAGCGTGTCGACGGCGGTGTTGGCCGCGCCCACGCGCAGCAGGATGAGCTTGGGCACCGTCACGCTGAGGTTGACCTTGGCCTGGGCCGTGATGGTGCCGGTGCCCGCGCCGTACTGGCTCTCGGCAATGGCCTCGCCACCGGCGGCGAGGCAGAGGGCCGCCACGGAAAGGGCGAGCATGCGGTGGGGGAGGGCGCTGGGGTTCATGAGAGGGCCTCGATGGATGAAGAAAGAAGAGCAGCAGCGGGCAGGAGAAGACCGCAGGGGCGCGCTGCTCATTCGCCCACCTTGGTCAGGGGAATCTCGGCAACGGCCCGGCCGCGCAGCGGAACGCCGAGCGTCACGCCGCCGTCGCCGGCCGCGCCCCAGGGCAGCGGCACGCTGTCGAGCGTCAGGCTCAGCCGGTGGCGGCCGGTCGTCACGAGCGGAAATTCGAAGCGGCCGTCGCGGTCGGTGGTGGTGCGGTAGCGGCCGTCGAGCTGGACCTCCACGTGGGCGGCCCCGTCTTCGTCGGGCTGCCGCGCGCCGTCGCGGTTGGCGTCGAAGAACACCTGCCCGGCCACGCTGCCTGCACCGGCGCCCGCATCGCCGTCGCGCACGCCGGCGGTCTGGAAGGCCGTGCCCGCGCTGCCCTCCCAGCGCAGGTAGACGTAGGCGCTGCGGTCGTTGCTGCGGTAGAGCTGCGGGCCCAGGCTCGTGGTGGGCGCCACGGCGGCGCGCGCCTGGTTGAAGTAAGCCGCGAAGCCGATGCGCCAGCCCCGGGCGAGCGCCTTCTCGGCCGTGAGCGAGCCCGACAGCCCGCGGCTGGTGTGCAGGCCGCCGCTTTGCGAGGTGTAGCGCAGGTTGCCCCCGAGGTGGAAGCCGCTGTCGAGCCAGCACAGGAACTGCACGCCGGCCGTGGGGTAGTTGCGTGGCACGCCGCCGCTGCGGTCGCGCGCATAGCCGAGCGTGGTCGTGAGCTCGGGGCGCAGCGTCTCGCGGCCCGCGCCGATCCAGTCCTGCTCCCACTGCCATTCGTGGCCGGTGGCGGCCTGGTCGCCGAGCACGATCAGCTCGTTGCGCCGCACGGTCAGGCTGAAGCGGCTGCGCAGGCCACCGAAGAAGCGTGCCTGGTGGAAGACGCTGGCGTAGAGGCTGCGCGAGTCGCTGCCGGCGGCGGTGTTCGCGCTGCTGTCGTAGCGCGTGCGCTGCAGGCTCAGGCTGCCGCCGACCGAGGCATGCCGGTCGAACTGGTACAGGAAGCTGCCGTTCGCGCCGCTGCGGCTGGAACCCGCGAACCCGAAGGCGGCGTCGCCCTGCGTGCGCTCGTGCTCGAGTCCGCCGCCCCAGTGCAGGCGGCTGCCGCCGCGGTCCACGCGCCAGTAGGCGCCGCGCGTGCCGTCGGCCACGAGATGGTCGCCGAAGAAGAGATTCGGCCGGGTCGTGTAGGCACCGAATTCGTGGCGGTAGGGCCCCAGGCGTGCGCTCGCCTCGACGAACAGCCCGCGCGAATCGCCGACGGCGACGCCCGGCGTCGGCGAGCGCGTGCGGCTGCCGATCAGCGTGGCGCGGACCTTGAAGTCGCCGTCGCGCTCCACCTCGCGGCCCCAGCCCAGCGCGCCGGCCCAGCTCTCGACATGGCGCGATCCGAGACCCTGGCCCGTGAACGGGTCGAGGGTCCAGGCCGGAAGGTCGCGCGCCCGGTTCAGCTGCGCGGCGACGAAGCCGTTCCCACCCACGCGCTGCGTCAGGCCGAGCCAGCCGAGCGTGCCCTGGCTCTGCTCGAATCCCGGATACGGGCCGCCCCGGAGGCTGCCGCGCATGCCGAAGCCCGCGCGCCAGTCGCTGCCGGCGTCGAACACGCGCAACGAGGCGCCGCGCACCGTGGTGCTGCCGAGCGAGAGCCGGTAATGGCGCGCCAGGCCCTCGGTGAGTTCGCTGTGGATGTCGCCCAGCGCGCTGTCGGCGAAGGTCCGGGGCGTCAGCGGAAAGGCGAGGTTGCGCAGCGTGAGGCGGCCGCTGCCCGCGTCCTCGGCGTAGCCCAGCACGCCGATGCCGCCCTGGGCCTGGCGGTCGCCGTTCCAGCGGCGGCCGTCGGCCTGCAGCAGGAACTCGCCGTGGTTGAGCGTCTCGCGGCGGTACTCGATGCGCTGGCCGAACTCCACCGCGCGCCGCCGCCCGGCGCCGGAACTCGTCGCAGCGCCGAAGCCGATGCGACTCTCGGTCATCCAGGCGCGAAAGCCTTCGGGTTGCGCGGACGGCACGGCGCTGTCGTCGGCGGACGCGGCGCCGGCCTCGTCGGCGCTCATGAACCGGTCCTGGTAGGGCGCCGGCGCGGCTTCGACGAGGGCCTTCAGCCGCGCCTGCTGCGCCTGGGCCCGGTCCATCGGCTGGATGCGGGCTTCGGCGGCCGCGGCGGGTGGCGCGGTCTGCGCCTCCGCGGCGAGGTAGGCCAGCGCCGCCAGGCAGCCGACGCCCGGGCGGCCCCGCGGCGCCACGGCATTCCGGCCGAGCCAGCGGCAGGCCACGGCAACTCCCTCGTCATCCAACAACATCGCCGTCCCTTTGGGCCCCGAGGGCCCCGGTTGAGTTGAGTCACTGCGTGCGCAGCGGAGGCGATGATTGTGGTTTTTGGTAACTTTTGCTGACCAAAAACGAGGGCTTCAGGGGCGTTGCCGAATTTTTCGTAGTAAACCGTGATGGAGTGCTTGAAATCTCGGTAGCGAGCGTTGATTTTTAAAACCGTTTGCCCCAGGTAGAAAAGCTGCGTCCGGCCGAGCCCGGACCGCCGCGCCGCCTTAGAATTTTTTCGATCCGACCTTTCCTTTTCCAATGGCTGATTCCTCCAACACCAAACTCCCGTTCCAGGCCGAAGTCGCGCAACTGCTGCACCTCGTCACGCATGCGCTGTACTCCAACAAGGAAATCTTCCTGCGCGAGCTGATCTCGAATGCATCGGACGCCTGCGACAAGCTGCGCTTCGAGGCCATCGACCGTCCCGAGCTCTACGAAGGCCAGTCCGAGCTCGACGTGCGCATCAGCTTCGACAAGGCCGCGCGCACGATCACCATCACCGACAAGGGCATCGGCCTGTCGCGCCAGGAGGCGATCGACAACCTCGGCACCATCGCCAAGAGCGGCACCAAGGACTTCGTGAGCAAGCTCAGCGGCGACCAGAAGGCCGACGCCCAGCTCATCGGCCAGTTCGGCGTGGGCTTCTACTCGGGCTTCATCGTGGCCGACCGCATCACCGTCGAGTCGCGCCGCGCGGGCCTGCCCGCCGAGCAGGGCGTGCGCTGGGCCAGCGGCGGCGCCGGCGACTTCGAGGTGGCCGACATCACGCGTGCCGAGCGCGGCACCAGCATCACGCTGCACCTGCGCGAAGATGCCGACGAATACCTCAACGCCTGGAAGATCAAGCAGATCGTCGGCAAGTACTCCGACCACATCTCGTTGCCGATCCTCATGGAGAAGGAGGAGTGGAAGGAAGGCGAGAACGACCAGCCCGGCGACATGGTGAAGACCGGCGAATGGGAAACGGTCAACAAGGCCAACGCGCTGTGGAGCCGTCCCAAGAAGGACATCAGCGCCGAGCAGTACGAGGAGTTCTACAAGAGCATCAGCCACGACTTCGAGGCGCCGCTGGCCTGGAGCCACAACCGCGTCGAAGGCAGCACCGAGTACACGCAGCTGCTCTACATCCCCGCCAAGGCGCCGTTCGACCTCTGGAACCGCGAGAAGAGCGCGGGCGTCAAGCTCTACGTGAAGCGCGTCTTCATCATGGACGACGCCGAGGCGCTGATGCCCAGCTACCTGCGCTTCGTCAAGGGCGTGATCGACTCGGCCGACCTGCCGCTCAACGTGAGCCGCGAGCTGCTGCAGGAAAGCCGCGACGTGAAGGCGATCCGCGAAGGCAGCACCAAGCGCGTGCTCGGCATGCTCGAGGACCTGGCCAAGAAGCAGAAGACCGGCCCCGAAAGCGGCGAAGGCCGCATCGACGTGGGCTCGGGCGAATCGGTGCCCACGCCCGAGCCGACCGAGGCCGTGACGGACGTGGTCGACAAGAACGCCCCCACCGCGGCCGAGACCGCCGCCGCGGCGGCCGACGACGCGGGCAAGTACGCCAAGTTCTATGCCGAGTTCGGCGCCGTGCTCAAGGAAGGCCTGGGCGAGGACTTCGGCAACCGCGACCGCATCGCCAAGCTGCTGCGCTACGCCTCGACCACCACCGATGCCGTGAGCGTGAGCTTCGCCGACTACAAGGCGCGCATGAAGGACGGCCAGGACGCGATCTACTACATCACGGCCGACACGCTGGCCGCCGCCAAGAACAGCCCGCAGCTCGAGGTCTTCAAGAAGAAGGGCATCGAGGTGCTGCTGATGACCGACCGCGTCGACGAGTGGGCGCTCAACTACCTCAACGAGTTCGACGGCACGCCGCTGCAGAGCGTGGCCAAGGGCGCGGTCGACCTCGGCAAGCTGCAGGACGAGGACGAGAAGAAGGCCGCCGAGGAGGCCGCCGAATCGTTCAAGCCGCTGCTCGAGAAGCTCAAGGAAGCGCTCAAGGACAAGGCCGAGGACGTGCGCGTGACCACGCGCCTGGTCGACTCGCCGGCCTGCCTCGTGGTGCAGGACGGCGGCATGAGCACGCAGCTCGCGCGCATGCTCAAGCAGGCCGGCCAGCCCGCGCCCGAGCTCAAGCCGGTGCTCGAGGTCAATGCCGAGCACGCGCTGGTCAAGAAGCTCGAGGGCTCGGCCCACTTCGACGACCTCGCGAACATCCTGTTCGACCAGGCGCTGCTCGCCGAGGGCGGCCTGCCGGCCGATCCCGCGGCCTACGTGCGGCGCGTGAACGCGCTCCTGGTGTGAACACGCGGCCGCGCACCCGCATCGCGGCCGCCGGCCTTCCGGTCGGCGTGCTGCTCGCGTTGCTGGTGAGCGGCTGCTCCCACTACCAGATCGGCATTCCGATCGTGCCGGGCCTCTCGCTGGGGCTCGGCGCCACCAAGGACGGCAACTTCTCGGTCGGCCTCAACACCGGCTTCGGCCCGCTCGGCGCGGGCGTGGCGGTCAGCAACAGCGGCGCGGTCGCGGGCTCGGTCGGCATGGGCCTGGGCGTCGGCCCGGTCGGTGCCGGCGTGGGCCAGAGCGTGGTGCTGCACGATCCCAACGCGGGCAAGCCCAATGCGATGCAGCCGGGTCCGGTGACCAGCGTCGGCGCCGGTGTCGGCGGCAGCGCGGGGGGCTTCGGCGTCGCGGCCGATTTGCCGCCCACGGGCGGCGCGCAACCCGCGCCAACACCTGCCGCATTGCCCGTCGCGGCGCCCGCCGCCACGCCGGTGTCGGCCGCGCCGCGCGTCAACAAGGCCCGCGCGCCGGGCGTGCTGGTGCGCAGGAACGATTCCGCGCGCGAGGCCGTGCCGGTCGCCGCCCCGACGCCCGTGCAGGTCACCTACCGCGCGCCCGAGGCCGCGGCGCCCGCACGCGTCGGCATCAACGCGCTCGGCTCGCCGGGCAATCCGATCGCGCCCTGAGCCGATGGCGACGGCACGCGTGGCAACGGTGGCATCGGCGCAGGCGGATCCATCGGCCGCGCCGGCCACCGCCTCGCGCGATCGCCGCGCCTGGCTCGCGGGTGCCGCCGGCCTGGCCGGCGCGCTGCTGCTCGGCGCTCCACCCGCGCGGGCCCAGCGCGAATTTCCCAACCGACCGATCCGCTGGATCGTGCCCTACCCAGCGGGCGGCGGCTCCGACTTCCTCACGCGCATCGTCGGCAACCAGCTCGCGATCGACACCGGCCAGCCCGTGGTGGTCGAGAACCGCACCGGCGGCAACACCTCGCTCGGCGCCGCCGAGGTCCTGCGCGCGCCGGCCGACGGCTACAGCGTGCTGTCGGCCGACAACGGCACGCTGGTGTTCAACCCCGTGCTCTACCGCAACCTCGGCTACAACCCGCAGCGCGACTTCGCGCCGGTCACGCTGATGGGCCGCTTCCCGCTGGTGCTGCTGGTCGGGCCGGCCAGCGGCGTGCGCGACGCGCGCGCCTTCCTCGAGGACGCGCGCGCCTATCCCGGCAAGATCAGCTACGCCTCGGCCGGCACCGGCAGCCCGCACCACCTCGCGATGGAGCTGCTGCAGCGCCAGGCCCGGCTGCGCATGCTGCACGTGCCCTACCGCGGCGCCGCCAACGCGGTGGCCGACGTGGCCGGCGGCCAGCTGCAGGCCATGATGTGCGACCTCGCCGCGTGCCTGGGCTTCATCCGCAGCGGCCGCGTGCGCGCACTCGCGATCGCCGATCGCGTGCGGCTGTCGCAATTGCCCGAGGTGCCGACCTTCGCCGAGCTCGGCATCGACGGCGTCGAGGCGGCCGCGCTGGTGGGCGTGGTGGCGCCGGCACGCACGCCGCCCGAGATCGTGGCGCGGCTGCAGCAGGCGATCGCGAGCGCCATCCACAACCCCGCGGTGCACCGCAAGCTCGCGGCCTATGGCGTCGAACCGGTGGGCGGCACGCCCGCGCAGTTCGCCACGCTGTTGCATCAGGAGTCCGAGCGCTGGGACGGCCTGATCCGCGGGCTCAACCTGACGCTGGACTGAGTGCCGCCTTCCGGCGCCGGCACTTTGCCTGCCGTTCACACACGGCACGCGCTTCACCTCTGCTTTGCATGAACTTTGCGCGCGCTTGGCGCGGGGCTCACCGAACGCTAAGAGTGCACTTCTAGATTGGCGGCTCCCCCTCAGCCACCGGCCGGCGAGGCGGCCCGCAGGGCCTCCGGCACCGACCGCCCATCGCCATGCCAGCACGCCGGTTCCACCAGGTCCTCTTCGTCGACGACTTCTTCCGTTCGCCCGACAACGGGCTGCACTACTTCCCCGCCAACCGGCGCTTCCTGCAGGGCTTCTTCGGCTCGGCGCTGGGCCGGCTCGGCCTGCCGATGCGCGAGATCGCGCCGCGCTCGCATGGCGGCACGATCGACGTGGCGCGCGCGATGGCGCTGCTGGGCCTGCCGGCCACGCCGGCCGGCTGGGCCCGCGCCTGCGTCGCCGACCTCGCGCCGCTGCGCGGGCTTGAGGGCCTGCCGGCCTTCGGCCCGGGCTGCCTGGTGATCGGCTGGGGCCTGACGCCGGCGCTGCAGCACTGCATCGACCGCAGCGGCGCGAGCTACCTCGACATCGAGATCGATCCGCGCCGCTTCACCGAGCACCTGCACTTCTGCGCGCGCACCAACGACGCGCGCATCCGCGCCGCGCTCGAGGCGCGCGCCATCGACGAGGAGCTGTTCTGGAACCACGCGGCCGCCATCCGCGGCTGCTTCGCGCGCCGCGGCGCGGGCGCGCTGTTCGATCCGCGGCTGCGCGTGGGCCTGTTCTTCGGCCAGAGCCTGGTCGACCTCTCGCTGGTGAGCGGCGGGCGCAGCCAGCATCCGTCCGCCGTGATCGGCGCGCTGCGCACGCTGGCGCAGGAGGTCGACCTGCTGGTCGTGAAGCCGCATCCCTACGAGCCCGCGCTGCACGACCTCGCGCCGATCGCGCGCGCCATTCCCAACGTCGCCTGGACGCGCGAGAACACCTACGCGCTGCTGTCGGCCGAGAACCTGCGCTTCGTCGCGGGACTGTCGTCGAGCGTGCTGACCGAGGCGCGCTACTTCCTGCAGCCCGTGCGCGCGCTGATTCGCGCCGACCGCAACGCGCCCGAGTGCCTGCCCGCGGCCTGCTCGCCCTGGCTGCCGGTGGGGCCCGAGCTCGGCGCGCTGGACTTCATGCTCGACGCCTGCCGCGCGCCCGGCGAGGCGGCCGCGGCCGCGCCGGCCGGTGCGGGCGCCTGGCCCGCGGATGCGATCGAGCGGGCCTTCTCCACGCGCTGGGGCCTCGACGACCGCGACCCGGGCCTGCAGGCGCTGCCCGAGCTTGTGCTCGGCCGCGACTACGCCTTTCGCACCGGCAATCCGGCCACGGCCTGGCTGGCCCATGGCTGGTCGGCGCCCGACGACGTCGACACCTGGAGCGAGGGCTCGCTGGCCTGCCTGGTGATCCCGCTGCCGCCCGCGGCCGTGTTCGCGCATCCGCTGCAGGCCCCGGGCCACGCGCCGGCGCAGCGGCTGCGCGTGCGCATCGACTACCGCTGCGAGGCGCAGAGCACGCGCGTGGTCGCGCTGCTCGACGGCGCCATGCTGCCGGGCCAGCGCACCTCGGGTGCGTGGCGGCGCAGCCTGGTGTTCGAGCTCGTGCCCTCGCCGCAGCGCAAGTGCCTGGTGCTGCAGTTCTTCGTGGGCGAGGCGGCCGATGCGGAGGCCGCCGAGGGCGCGGACGAGCCGGTCGTGCGCTCGGGCTTCACCCTGCGCAAGCTGCGCGTGTCGATGAGCCCGGCGGGCACGGGCGATGTCGCGGCGCTGCCGCAGCCCGACGCCACGGCGGCAGCGCCCGAGCGCGCGCTCGACCGGATGCTGCGCGTGGTGCTTCAGTCCAGGCGCGCGGCCGGATAGGCCGCGTCGGCACCGGCCGCGGCCGGTTGCGTCGCGAGGCGCAGCAGCAGCTGGCTCCAGGGCTGCAGCCGTTCGAGCGCCGCCTCGCGGCCCTGCGCGGCCGTGGCCTCGGTGCTCGCGCCGAGCTCGCGCGTCGCGGCCGCCACGTCGCTCGCGAACGCGGCCGCGTCGCCGCGCCACACCACCACGCGATGCCGCAGCCCGAGCTGCGCGGCGCGCTCGGCATTGCTCGCCTGCTCGGGCTGGTCGGTCTGCAGCAGCAGGATCGGCTTGCGGTAGACCTGGGCCACCGACAGCGCCGCCATGCCCGGGGCCGAGACGATGAAGGCGCTGCGCGCCGCGGTGTCGATCCAGTGCGCGTCCTGCGGCTGCCAGCCGGCGCGCCCGGCATAGCCTTCGCCCACGCAATGCGCGCCCAGGCCCGCGGCGGCCAGGCCGTGCTCGAGGCCGTCGGCCAGCGCCGTGTCCTTGAAGTGCGGGTTGAGGTAGACCGCGGCCCGCGGGGCTACGGCCGCAACGTCGTCGTTCGAGGCCACGGCCACCGGCGTCGCGAGCCGGTAGGTGCCGTGGCCATCGTGCGCCGGCGCCTGCTGCGCGAAATCGTGCGCGATGCGCGCGCGGCTGCGCCCGATCTGCCAGGCCACGATGCGGCCGAAGGCGCGCGCCGTCCAGCCCGGCAACCGGCCGCTGAAATTGCCTTCGAGCGCGCGCCGCAGGCTCGCGCCGTACACGTGCACCACCTTGTGCCGCCACGGCGGCAGCGCGCCCATGAACAGCAGCGCGGGATGGAAGGAGTCGTTGACCACCAGGTCGGCCTCGCGCAGCCGGCCGTGCAGCCGCACGATGTCGCGCAGCATGCGGCCGGGCCGGAACACGTAGTGCGCCACGTTGCGGTCGGTCTCGCGCCGCAGCATGTTCTGCCGCGCGTCGAACTGCACCGCGTAGTGGCGCGAGAGCACGGGCGCGTCGATGCCGAAGCCCGCGAGGAAGAGCGCGCCCTCGTCGGAGGTGGTCAGCACCTGCACCTGCGCGCCGGCCGCGCGCAGCGCGTGCGTGAGCAACTGCGATCGCATCAGGTGGCCGCGCGCGTCGGCGGTCGCGAGGTAGAGGATGCGCGGCATGCTCAGCCCGCCCGCGGCACCAGCCGCAGTGCCGCGCCCGCGCACCACATGCCGAGCGCGCCCGTGATGCCGAAGCCGCGCTCGATGGCGCGCACCTCGTCCATCAACTGCGCGAGCCGCGCGCGCTCGTGCGGCGCCACGCAGCGCTGCAGCGTGTGGCTGCACAGCCGCACATGGCGCTGCTCGTCGGCCCACACGCGCGCGAGCAGCGGATGCAGCGCATGCGCGGGCCCGATCAGCGCGCAGTGGCGTTCGAGGATGCGCGAGGCCATCTGCTCGGCCGCGAGGCCGATCGCATAGGCCGGCACCAGGCCGCCGTGCGCGAAGTGCGGTGCATGGCGGCGGATCAGCGCCTGCCAGCGCGCGAGCTTGCGCCGGCTGAACCAGTCGGGCCGCGGCTGCTCGCCATCGACGGCGCCGGCCCGTGCGCGTCCGCCGCGTTCGGCGATGGCCTCGGCGAACAGCCGCGCATGCAATTGCTCGTCGGCCAGGTGCTGGTCGAGCTGGCGCTCGAGCCAGTCGGGCGCGGCGGCGCGCAGTTCGCACTGCAGCGCCTGTTCCGACGATTCCTCGCCCACGAGGTAGAGGCGCAGCAGCAGCGCCTCGCCCGCGCGGCTGGCATGCAGCTGGCGCAGCGCGGCGCGCTTCACGCGGTGCACCAGCGCGGCCTGCAGCGCGGGCCAGCCGTGCAGCAACGGCGGCGCGAGGCTCTCGAAGCCCGGAGCTTCGGCGTCGGCCTCGGCCCGCGCGTACAGCTCAGCGGCCATTCGACCCGGCCTTCGCATCGAGCGCCACGGGCTGCAACTGCTGTTGCTGCCAGCCGAGCACCAGCCCCAGGAAGCTGCCCTGCAGGAAGCCGCGCGCCGTGGCGTCGGCGCCCGCGAACTCGCGCTGCTGCCCGTCGTAGCGCACGAAGCCCTTGCCGCCGGTGGCGCCGATCGTGAGCTTCTCGTTCTTGCGGAAGCCGCGCTGCAGCAGCGGCTGCAGCAGGGCCTGCGATTCGAGTCCGTAGAGGAACAGGTCGCGCTGCACCACCTGGCGCGGAATCCGGCCGCTCAGGGCCTGCAGCTCTAGCGACCAGGTGCCCTCGCGCATCGCCTCGGCCAGCGGCCGGTTGCGCGTCGTGACGAAGCGCGTGCGCGCCACCCACTTGACGGCCTTCGACACGCCGAGCCCGACCGTGATGTCGGCGTCGCGCGCGGCGTTCTCGCGGTTGTCGCGCACCTGCACCAGTTCGTCGGCCAGGCGCGCCGTCAGCGAGGGCTTGGCGAGCGCCTCCACGACCTGCGCGTTGCTGAACAGCACGCGCTCGCCGCCGGCCTCGCCGACCACGAGCTGCCAGGGATCGATGCGGATCTCGGAGAACTCGCCGCGCACCGGCGCATGCGCATGGCTGCTGAACGACCAGTCGTTGCCCGAGCGGCTCAGCAGCGCATGGAAGCTCAGCGGCACGCGCTGGCCGTCGGCCGTGCGGCCCGAGCCCTGCAGCACCACGTCGCCCACGATGCGCTTGCCGTCGTAGCTGCGGCCATTGGCGAAGCGCAGCGTGTGCGTGGCCTCGTCGAGCGTGGCGCGGGTGTCTTCGTCGTCGAGCGCGAGCCGGTTGCAGTTCTCGCTGGTGCCGGCGGCGATGGGGCAGCCGCTGCCCGAGGCGAAGGCGAAGACGCCGCGGCCCGAGAACTCGGCCGAGGCCGCGAGTCCGGGAGTGAGCAGCGCGAGGGCGGCGAGAACGAGCGGGCGTGCCATGGTCGCGGGCCTCAGGGGCGGTGGTAGGAGAGCGCCTGCGCATCGGCCTGCGCGCGGCCCGTGGTGTGCAGGCCGATGCCGCGCGCGAAGGCGCCGAGCATGTCGACGGCCGAGAAGCCCAGGATCAGCAGCACGCCGAGCGCCCAGCGCGCGCCGCGCAGCGGCGGCAGGTCCTGCCGGTTGAGCGCGCGCAGGCTGAAGCCCAGCCGCGTGACGAGCACGCACAGCGGGCCGATCGGGCCGCTCTTCGCGAGCCAGTGCCAGCGCGGCGACACGTAGCTGCGCAGCAGGTGCGGCGTGAGCGAATACGTGTCCTGCCCGCGCATCCAGCGCAGCTTGAGCGCTTCGCGCCGCGTGTCGGGCAGGCGGTGCTCGGTGTGGGCGCGCGCCGCGTAGTGCAGCGGGATGCCGGCCGCGCGCAGCCGCATGCCGAGCACCTGGCAGTGGGCGCGGTACACGCCGTCGAGCGCCTGGTAGCTGTGGGTGTCGAAGACCTCGCGCCGGAACGCCACGTTGTTCGCGTAGAAGTTGCTCGTCGCGCCCGCGTGCTCGTTCGGGAAGTACATGAAGTCGATGGTGGTGAGCGCTGTGCCCACCACGTTGGCCGCGTAGCTGGTGCGGCCCGCCACCACGGCCGGCGCGTCGGCGCGCGCGAAGGGCGCGAGCAGCTCGCGCAGCCAGTCCTCGTCGGGCAGGCAGTCGGCATCGGCGAACACCACCCAGTCGCAGCGCGCCGCGTCGGTGGCCGCGAAGCCGGTGTTCTTGGCGTCGTAGTAGCCGGTGCTGGCGTCGATGCGCACGAAGTCGACGGGCCGCCCGGCCAGGCGTTGCACTTCCTCGCAGGTGGCGGCATCGAGGCCGTCGTGCGTGATGACCACCTGGGCCAGCGTGGACAGCGGCTGCTTCTGACGCGCGAGCAGCGCGATCAGCCGCCGCAGGCTGGCGGCGGCCTGGGCCTGCGCATCGGCACCGCCGCGCAGGTTGTTGGTCTCGAGGACCAGCGCGGTGCGCGCCGCCACTTGATCGGGCATCATCGATTTTTCCTGTCCGGACGTCGTTGGGAAGGCATGCATGCCGCTTTTATCGCACAACCCTCGCGGTTGCCAGTGCCATCGCTCACGGGCGCGGCCCGCCGCGGGGCCGCTGTCTTGAAGCTCGCGGTCTTCGGCGCGGGCTACGTGGGCCTGAGCTTCGCGGCCTGCATGGCCGAGGCCGGGCACGCGGTGCTGTGCGCCGACACCGACGCGCCGCGCATCGCGGGCCTGCGCGCGGGCCGCATGCCGCTGCACGAACCGGGGCTCGGCGCGCTGGTGGCGCAGGAGATGGCGGCCGGCCGGCTGCGCTTCACGGACGATGCCGGCGAGGCCGCGCGGCATGGCGACATCCTCTTCATCGTGGTCAATGCCCCGGCCGATGCGGAGGGCGTGGTCGACCTCGAGGCGGTGTTCGAGGTGGCGCGCGCCGTGGGGCACCACCGCGACCGCGACGGCCTGCTGGTCTGTAAGTCGACCTTGCCGGCGGGCACGGCCGACCGGGTCGAGGCGGTGGTGCGGGACGCGCTGGCGCGGCGCGGTGCCACGCATCGGATCGCGGTGGCGGTGAACCCCGAGTTCCTGCGTGAAGGCTCCGCGGTGCGCGACAGCCGCGCGCCCGACCGCATCGTGGTCGGATCCTCCGATGCCGGCGCGATCGCGCTGCTGGCCGAGCTCTATCGCCCGTTCCTGAGCGATCCCGAGCGCCAGTGGCTGGTGATGGACCGCCGCTCGGCCGAGCTCGCGAAGTACGCCGCCAACGCGATGCTCGCCACCCGCATCAGCTTCATGAACGAGATGGCGCGCGTGGCCGAGCAGGCGGGCGCCGACATCGAGAGCGTGCGCCGCGCGATCGGCGCCGATGCGCGCATCGGTCCGGCCTTCCTGCAGGCCGGCGCGGGCTATGGCGGCTCCTGCCTCGCGAAGGACCTGCGCGCGCTGCGACACATAGGCGAGGGCGCCGCGCTGCGGCTGCTGCCCGCGGTGGCGGCGGTGAACGAGGCGCAGAAGTCGCGGCTCTTCGAACGGGTGGCCGGCCATTTCGGCCCCACGCTCGCGGGGCGCACGCTGGCCGTGTGGGGCCTGGCCTTCAAGCCCGACACCGACGACATGCGCGATGCGCCGAGCCTGGTGCTGATCGAGCGGCTGCTGGCCGCCGGCGCGCGGCTGCGGCTGCACGACCCGGCCGCGATGCCGAATGCGCGTGCGCTGCTCGGCGGACGCGAAGGCATCGCCTGGTGCGATGCGCCCGAGGCCGCGCTCGATGGGGCCGATGCGCTCGTGCTCGTCACCGAATGGGCGGCCTACCGCCGGCCCGATTTCGCGCGCATGGCCGCGCGGCTGTCGGCGCGCGCCGTGTTCGATGGCCGCAATCTCTACGACCCGGCCGAGGTCGAGGCCTCCGGCATCGCCTGCTATGGCATCGGCCGTGGGCGTTCAGTGCGCCGCGGTTGAGGCCGCCTCGTCGTCCGCGCGCGGCAGGAAGGCATCGCCTGGCGTCAGCGGCGCATGCCGGTAGCTCGCGGGCGTGCGGCCCAGCTTCACGGGCGCGCCGATGCCGCGATAGCCACCCTCGAGTTCGACCACCATGCCGCGGTGCGCCGTGTGCGGATGTTCGAGCGCGGCGGCCACGGGCAGCACGGGCGCGGCCGGCACGCCCGCGGCCATGAGCTGCTCGACCAGCACGCGGCCGTCGAAGGCGGCCATGGCGGTCTCGAGCCGCTGCTTGAGCGCGTCGCGGTTCACCGAGCGCGCGCCCGCGGTGGCGAAGCGCGGATCGGTGGCCAGCGCGGGCAGACCGATGCAGCCGCACAGGCTCGCGAACTGGCGGTCGTTGCCGACGGCGACGAACACGGGGTCGGTGCCGGTGGCGAGGGCGTCGTAGGGATAGATGTTGGGATGGGCGTTGCCGGTGCGGCGCGGGGCGCTGCCGTCCATGAACCAGTTGGCGGCGTGCGGATGCAGCAGCGAGATGCCGCTGTCGTAGAGCGCGGCTTCGACGAACTGGCCGCGTCCGCTGCGCTGGCGTTCCTGCAGCGCGAGCAGCACGCCGATGACGGCGTTGAGGCCGGTCACCATGTCGACCACGGGCAGGCCCACGCGCAGCGGCCCGCCCTCGGCCTCGCCGTTGACGCTCATGATGCCGGTCATGGCCTGCACGGCGGCGTCGTAGCCGGGCAGCGCACCGAGCGGACCGTCGGCGCCGAAGCCCGAGACGCGGCACCAGACCAGGCGCGGAAAGCGCTGCGACAGGGTCTCGTAGCCGATGCCCCAGCGTTCCATGGTGCCGGTCTTGAAGTTCTCGATCAGCACGTCGGCCTCGGCCACCAGCGCGAGCAGGGCGGCGCGGCCTTCCTCGGTCGAGAAGTCGAGGTGCTGCACGCGCTTGTTGCGGTTGAGGCCGTGGTAGTAGGAAGCCACGCCATCCTTGAACGGCGGGCCCCAGGTGCGCGTGTCGTCGCCCTGCGGCGGCTCGATCTTGAGCACGTCGGCGCCATGGTCGCCGAGGATCTGACCGCAGTAGGGGCCGCCGAGGATGCGGGAGATGTCGAGCACGCGGATGCCCGCGAGTGCGCCTTGAGAGGATGTCATTGCAGTGCTGTTCCGATGCTTGTGTTCTGTTCGTTCGGGGCGCGTGCGAAGGACATCGGGTACTCCCCTCCGCGAATGTCCCCCGGCCTTCGGCCTCCTCCTTGATTTCGCTGCGGGGAGCACCCGATGCCCTCCGCACGAGAGGCGCTCTGGTCGTGCCGGCGGTTCAGGCGCGGCGCAAGGTACCCCGTCGGCGTGATCGCGCCCCGGATGCCTCAATCGAGCTGCGCCCCCGACTTCTTGACCACGTCCTTCCACTTTGCCGACTCGCTCGCGATGAACTGGCCGAGCTTCGGCGGCGAGGTGTCGGCGCTGGCCTCGAGGCCCTGGGCCGCGAACATCTGCTTGACCTTGGGCGAGTTCAACACCTCGGCGAAGGCATGGTTGAGCTTCGCCACGCGCTCGGCCGGCGTGCCCGCGGGTGCGACGATGCCGAAGAACACGCTCACGTCGTAGCCCTTGTAGCCCTGCTCCGAGATCGTGGGCACCTCGGGCAGCGCCTGCGAGCGCGCGAGGGTGGCCACGCCCAGCGCGCGCAGCTTGCCGGCCTTGACGTAGGGCAGCGCGGTGAGGATGTCGGTGAAGGTCATGCTGACCTGGCCGCCCAGCAGGTCGTTGAGCGCGGGGCCGGTGCCCTTGTAGGGGATGTGCTGGAAGTCGGTGCCGGCGATCGAATTGAACAGCACGCCCGCCAGGTGCGAGGAGGCGCCGTTGCCCGAGGAGGCATAGCTGAGCTTGCCGGGGTTGGCCTTGGCATAGGCGACGAGCTCGGGCACCGTCTTCACCGGCAGCGCGGGATTCACCACCAGGATGTTCGGCAGGTAGCCGACCTGGATCACGGGCGCGAAGCTCTTCACCGGGTCGTAATTGATCTTGCGGTAGAGGCTGGCGTTGATCGCGAGCGGGCCCGAGGTGCCGAACAGCAGCACATGGCCGTCGGCTTCGGCGCGCGCCACGTACTCGGCGCCGATGTTGCCGCCCGCGCCCGCGCGGTTCTCCACGATCATCGGCTGGCCCATGCGGTCCTTCATCTCGGCCGCGAGCGTGCGCGCCATCGCGTCGGTGGGACCGCCGGGCGGGAAGGGCACGACCAGCGTCATCGGCTTGGAAGGGAAGGCGGTGTCGGCCTGCGCGGCGGGGGCCGCGGCCAGCAGGCCGGCGCAGGCGGTGGCCAGCGCGAGGAGGGAAGCGAGGTGTTTCAAGAGGAGGTCTCCGTTCTTTGTTCGGGTGTCCGGGGGGAAGGGCTCAGGCCGCGGTCCAGTCCGCGGGCAGCGCATCGGGCGCGAGCGGATCGCGCGGCAGCACGCGGTGCAGCAGCGCGAGCTGCGACCAGCGCAGCCGCGCGGCCGAGCCGGTGCGCGCGGCTTCCCAGGCCATCGCGCTCGCGCTGGTGCAGTGGTAGAGCGCCGAGGCGGCCTGGCGCGCGAGCACGTCGCCGCCTTCGCGCGCGGCCGTCTCGGCCAGCGCGGCGGCGCGCGCCAGCGCATCGCGCAGCGCCTGGGCGAAGGCCGGGGCCGGTTCGGCTTCGGCGATCAGCTTTTCGCAATGGGCGCGCAGCACCGGCAGCGAGCCCTCGCGCTTGACGGCGCGGATCACGTCGAGCGCGACGATGTTGCTGGTGCCCTCCCAGATCGAGCCCAGGTGGGCATCGCGCACCAGCCGCGGATCGCTCCATTCCTCGATGTAGCCGCAACCGCCGCGCACCTCCATCGCATCGCCCGTGACCTTGCGCGCATCGCGGCAGGCGCGGAACTTGATGAGCGGCGTGAGGATGCGCAGCAGCGCGTAGGCATCGGCTTCGCCGGCATCGGAACGCGCCAGCGCCAGCGCGGTCTGGCAGACCATGGTGCGTGCCTGCTCGGCGGGCACGCGCAGCTTGTCGAGCTGGCGCTGCATCAGCGGCATCTGGTCGAGCGTGCGGCCGAAGGCCTGGCGCTCGGCCGCGATGTACTCGGCCTCGGCCACCGCGCGGCGCATCAGGCCGGCGGCACGCACGCCGTTCGACAGCCGCGAGTTGTTGACCATGTCGGCCATCTGCACGAAGCCGCGGCCCTCCTCGCCGACCAGGAAGGCGAGCGCGCCCTCGAGCCGGATCTCGCCGCTGGCCATCGAGCGCGTTCCGAGCTTGTCCTTGAGCCGGATGATCCGGTAGTGGTTGAGGCGGCCGTCGTCGAGCCGGCGCGGCAGCAGGAACAGCGACACGCCCTTCATGCCGGCCACGCCGTCCTCGGCGCGCGCGAGCACCATCGCGAAGTCGGCGTCGGGGTTCGAGCAGAACCACTTGTCGCCCGTGAGGCGCCAGCTGCCGTCGGCCTCGCGCCGCGCCAGCGTGGCGGTGGCGGCGATGTCGGAGCCCGCGGCCTGCTCGGTCATGAACATCGCGCCCTGCGCGAGTTCGTCGAAGTCGAGCGAGGTCAGGCGCGGCAGGTACTTCCGTACCAGCTCGGGCGCGCCGAATTTCTTGAGCGTGCGCGTGAGCGAATCGGTCATCGAGACCGGGCAGCACAGGCCGAACTCGGCCTGCACGAACAGGTAGGTCAGCGCGTATTTCACGAGCGGCGGCATGCGGCCTTTCCAGCCCAGTGTCTCGTCGCGGTGCGAGATCGCGGCCAGGCCGAATTCGCTGAGCGCGAGGCGCTCCATCTCGACGTAGGCCGGATGCTTGATCACCTGCTGCTCGTCGAGCCCGGTGCGCGTGCGCTGCTTCAGGGTGGGCGGGTTGCGGTCGGCGGTGGCGGCCAGTTCGTCGAGCGTGCCGCCCGCGAGGCCGCCGAGGCGCTCGAGCTGCGGCCGTAGATGGCGCAGCAGGTCCTCGGGCAGGTAGAGCGCGAGCAGCGATTGCAGCTCGGTGTCGACGCTGTAGAGGTTCTGGCCGTGGCGGTCGGGAATGGGGTGAACGGCGGGCGCGGCGGGCGTCTCGGGCATGGCTTGTCTCCTGGATTCGCGCCATTGTTCAAGCCGTGACGATCCGTGTCTAATATCGTTTGGGTCTTGCTCGATTCGATTTGCCTATTCATGGAACTGCGTCACCTGCGCTATTTCTCCGTGCTCGCCGAAGAGCTGCACTTCGGGCGCGCTGCGCGCCGGCTCTCGATCTCGCAGCCGCCGCTGTCGGTGGCGATCCGCCAGCTCGAGGACACGGTGGGCGCGCGCCTGTTCGAGCGCAACAGCAAGGAGGTGCGGCTCACGCCCGCGGGCGACGCGCTGCGCGTGTCGGCGCGCCGGCTGCTGCAGCAGGCCGAGGAGGCCGCGCTCGAGGCGCGCGACATCGCGCAAGGCTCGGCCGGGCGGCTGCGCATCGGTTTCGTCGGCGCGATGCTCTACCGCGGCCTGCCGCAGGCGCTGCGCGCGTTCCAGGCCAAGCATCCGGCGGTGCGCATCACGCTGGCCGAACTCAACTCGGGCGTGCAGATCACCGAGCTGATGCACGACCGGCTCGACCTCGGCTTCGTCCACACCGCGCGCATGCCGCCCGAGCTGCAGCACCGGCTGCTGCTGACCGAGCCCTTCGTCTGCTGCCTGCCCGCGGGCCACGCGCTGGCGCGGCGGCGCGCGCTCGCGCCGGCCGAGCTGCGCGGCGAGCCCTTCGTGCTGTTCTCGCGGGAGGCCTCGCCCGACTACCACGAGCGCATCCTCTCGATCTGCGCCGACGCGGGTTTCCATCCCGAGGTGCGGCACGAGGTGCGGCACTGGCTCGCGGTGGTCTCGCTGGTGTCGCAGGGCATGGGCGTGGCGCTGGTGCCGCAGGCGATGCGGCACTCGGCGCTCAGCGGCGCGGTGTTCCGCCCGCTCGACCGCGAGGTCACGCCGTCGGAGGCCTACGGCGTGTGGCGCGCGGGGCCGCCGAACATGCTGGTGCAGCGGCTGCTCGACGGGCTCGCGAAGAGCCTGCGCGAGAGCGCGAAGCGCTGAACGCGCACGCCGTTGTGCACCGTCTTCGTGGCAGGGCCGTGACCATGCGGGGCATCGACCCCGCACCGCGCCGGGCTACCGGAACCGGTGATGCCCAAGGCCTTGCGAAGGCTTTAGTATTCCCGTCAACCTCGCCGTGGCCCGGGCCTTCAAGAGCATGCAAAAGGGGTGTCGCCAGGGGGTTCAGATCAACGACACGGCCGTGTCGACGCCAGCATGCCCAAAGGTATCCCCAATTCCGCCGCCATGTACGGCATCTTCACCCGGCCCTGGGGCTACGAGGTCTCCGTCATGCGCAACGGAACCCGCCACTACCGGCAGTTCGGCCGGGCGAGCTACGGCGGCGCCGAACAGGCGCTGCTGCATGCGCAGGACTGGCGCGACGCCATCGTGCGGCAGCACCCGCCGATCGCGCGCCGCGCGCGCGCCGAGCAGCCGCGCGCCAACAACAGCACCGGTGCGCCCGGCGTCTACAGCCGCGTCGCGCCCGACGGCCGCGTGCGTGCCTGGCTCGCCAAGACCTACATCGCCGAGGACCAGATCCTGCAGACCTATTTCTCGGTCGACGGCGCCGACCGCGCGGCCCATGCGGCGGCGCTGGCCGAGCGCGCGCGCCAGCTCGCGCAGATGACCGGCCTGGCGCACGTGCACCCGGCCGAGGAGGCGATCCGCCGCGAGACCGATGCCGCGCCGCGCGCGCGCACGCCGCGGCTTTCGCGCGCGGAGATCGTGCGCCGCAACAACTCGAGCGGCACCAGCGGTGTGCAGTTCAAGTCGCCGCGGCCCGACCATCCGGGCTACTGGATGGCGATCACCTTCATCGCCGGGCGCGGCACCGTCAGCAAGGCCTTCTCGGTGAAGACCCATGGCGAGCAGGCGGCCAAGCGCCTCGCGATCGCCGAGCGCGAGACGCAGCTCGCGCTCAAGCGGCAGCTCGACGGCGCGGAGCTGGCGTCCTGATGGCGGCGCGCGCGTGCAAGGCCGGGCCCGCGGGCACGGCCGGGGCGGTGCTGCCATGAGCCTCAAGTCGCTGAACCGGCTGCTGCGCGTGGCCTCGCACCTGCTCGACCAGGCCGCGGCCGACGTGCGGGCCTGCGGCCTCGAGCCGGCCACCGAGCAGGTGCACCGCATCGGCCGCGCGATGGTCGAGCTGATCGAGGTGCAGCGCCGGATCTATGCCGAGCAGCCCGAGCTGCAGCCGCGCACGCTCGTGGCCTCGCGCCGCGAGGCCGACGCCAACCGGCTGTTCACCCAGCTGATGCTCGAGGCGCTGGACCTCGAGGACGCCGGCAACGTGGCGGCCGCACTCGAGAAGTACACGCAGTTCATCGGCCTCTCGCCCTCGCACCACCACCGCGAGATCGTGCGCGAGGAGATCCGCCGGCTGTCGGCGCCGGCCGTTCAGGCGTAGATCGGGTCCTCGGCCATCGCCTCGCACTGGTCCTGCAGCATCTGGAGCTGGCCCTTCCAGTAGTCGCTGCTGCCGAACCAGGGGAAGTTGATCGGGAAGATCGGGTCTTCCCAGCGCCGCGCGAGCCAGGCGCTGTAGTGGATCAGGCGCAGCGTGCGCAGCGGTTCGATCAGCGCGAGCTCGCGGCGGTCGAATTCGCGGAACTGCTCGTAGCCGTCGAGCAGGCCCGAGAGCTGCGCGGTGCGCTGGGCGCGCTCGCCCGACAGCAGCATCCACAGGTCCTGCACCGCGAAGCCGGTGCGCGCGTCGTCGAGGTCGACGAAGTGCGGGCCGCCGTGGGGGCGGTCGGTCGGGGTCCAGAGGATGTTGCCGGGGTGCACGTCGCCATGCAAGCGCAGCTTGCGCGGGCCGTCGCCGGTGGCCGCCGCGCTCGAAAGCGGGGTCGCGGCGATCATCGCCAGCGCCTCGTTGCAGGCCTTCTCCCAGTCGCGCTGCACGTCGAGCGGCAGCTTGTCGTTCGCCAGCAACCAGTCGCGCGAGGCGGTGCCGAAGTTCTGCAGGTCGAGCGCGGGCCGTGCCTCGAACGGGCGCGCGGCGCCCACGGTGTGGATGCGCGCGAGAAAGCGCCCGACCCATTCGAGCACCTCGAAGTCGTCGAGCTCGGGCGCGCGGCCGCCGCGGTAGGGGCTCACGCTGAAGGCGAAGCCGGCATGGCGGTGCAAGGTGGCGCCGCCGAAGGCCAGCGGCGGCACGGCCGGCACCTCGGCCGCGGCGAGTTCGAGCGAGAAGGCATGTTCCTCGAGGATCTCGGCCTCGCTCCAGCGGCCGGGCCGGTAGAACTTGACCACCACGGCCGGGTGCGGCTGCGGGTCCTCGAGGTGCACCTGGTAGACCCGGTTCTCGTAGGAGTTGAGCCCGGTGAGCCGGCCGTCGCCGTGCAGGCCAAGGCCCGCGAGCGCGTCGAGCACCACGTCGGGCGTGAGGCTCTCGTAGGGATGGGCAGGGTGGCCGGCGGGCGCCGCGGGGGAATCGGGAATCATGCGGCGATTGTCGTCGCCCGCACCCCGCGGGATTTTCAGAGGCCGCCGGGGTGCGCGTGCAGCGACAGGATGTGGCCGGTGCGCGGGTCGCCCTTGCCGGCCAGCACCTGGGCATAGGCGGCCTGCGCGGCCGCGCCGCCGCGGTGGTGCTCGGCGCGCAGCCAGGGGCTGGCGGCATCGGTCGCGCGCGCGGTGAAGGCCTGCCAGGCCGCCACCATGCGGCGGCTGAATTCCTCGGCACTCCATTCGGCGGTGCGCTTCTTGATCTGCGCGGGCGCGAAGAACAGCGTGGCGCGCGGGCCCGCGAGCTCGCGGGTGGCGCCCTTGGAGGCCAGTTCGTCGACGTGCGTGCCGCCGATCGCGCAGCTGTAGCGCAGGCCGGTGAAGCGCGCATGGATCGCCTCGCGCAGGGCGCCGTTGCCCGCGAAGTCGATGTAGACGCAAGGCGTGTCGGCCGGCAATTCGTCGAGCGCGTCGTAGCGCAGCACGCGGTGGTAGCAGCCCAGGCTCTCGCAGTAGCCGACGTTGCCGGCCGAGGTCAGGCCGACCACCTCGATCCCTTCGCGCTGGTGCAGCTGGAACGCGGTGCCGTAGGCCGTCTTGCTCGAGGCGCTCGACAGCAGCATGGTGCGCGCGCCGAAGAAGTCGTTGTCGGCCATGAAGTCGTCGATCAGCCAGGAGGTGATGAACAGCGGGCGCAGCAGCGCCTGCGTGTCCTCGCTGTCGGCGGTGTAGAGCGGATCGGCATTGCAGCGGAAGTACTGGTTGTAGACCACCGGCAGCTCGGCGCGGTGCGCGGCACCGTCGGCGAAGCGCTCGGGCGACAGCCGCGTCGGGCTCAGCACCGCGCTCGTGGCCATGGGCCAGTAGCCGTAGAGGCGCTCGCCCACGGCCACGCCCGGATGCAGCGACTGCACCACGCTCGCGAAGCCCCATACGGGGATGTTGCCCCAGGCCTCGTCGCCGGTGGGGAAGAAGCGCCAGTAGCTCATGGCCTCGCCGAAGGCGGCGTAGGTGATGTTGTTCGAGGTCAGCGCGAAGCTGTCGATGCGCACGCGCACCTGGCCGTCGGCCAGTGGCGTGTCGGTGCTGTCGTCGAGGCGGGTGTCGCCCAGTTGGCTCTTGCGGATCTGCAGGCTGAGGGTGGTGCTCATGGCGTGTCGAAGCTCCGTGGCTGCGCGGCGTTCCGGCCGCTGGGGTGGCAAGGGGTGCGTCCACGTGACATTAGCCAAGCTTCGTGAAAGGCGCCATCGCGCCGGTGCCGCGCGCGTCGCACGCGGGACAAGCGCGCACGCAAAAAAGCCCCGCGAGCGGGGCTTCGTCGTGGAGCGCGAGGGGCTCAGGCGATCGTCAGTTCGACGTCGATGTTGCCGCGCGTGGCGTTCGAGTACGGGCAGACCTGGTGGGCCGTGTCGACCAGCTTCTGCTTCTGTTCGGCGTCGAGGCCGGGCAGCGTGATCGCGAGCTTGACCGCGATGCCGTAGGCGGCGCCGCCATTCGTCGGGCCGAGGGAGACGCTGGAGTCGATCGCCACGTCGTCCGGCACCTTGACGCCGATCTTCGGGCCCACGGCCTTCATCGCGCCGATGAAGCAGGCGGCGTAGCCGACCGCGAACAGCTGTTCGGGGTTGGTGCCGGGCTTGCCCGAACCGGGCGAGCTCAGCTGGACGTCGATCGCGCCGTCGCTGGATTTGCCGGCGCCGTCGCGGCCGCCCGTGGTGTGGGCCTGGGCGGTGTAGAGCACTTTGTCGAGCTTGGTGGTCATGGTGATGTTTCCTTGGTCGAAGTGGAACGGTGGTTGAAGAAAGCCGTCGTGGTCCGGAATGGCACGCGGCGGGAGAAACCTGTTGTAGTGATTGAAATGGCTTGCTTGCTCAGGCGGCCTTGCGGATGCGGTCGCGCAGCGCTTGAATCTGGTGGGTGAGGTCCACGAGCTCGGGCACCGAGCATTCGGAGGCCGCGAGCAGGCATTCAGGCACGTGGCCCGCGCGCGCCTTGAGGCGGCGGCCCGCGGCCGTGAGCGTGATGTGCACGCGGCGCTCGTCGGCCACGTCGCGCACGCGGGCCACGAAGCCGTTGGCCTCGAGGCGCTTGAGCAGCGGGGTGAGCGTGCCGGAGTCGAGCGAGACGCGCTCGCCGAGTTCGGAGACCATGGGGCCGTCTTTTTCCCACAGGGCGAGCATCACCAGGTACTGCGGGTAGGTGAGACCGAGCTTGTCGAGCAGGGGCTTGTACAGGCGGGTCATGGCCAGCGAGGCGGAGTACATGGCGAAGCAGAGCTGGTTGTCCAGCTTCAGGAGTTCGTCTTGCGTGAGGGAGGGCATGGGGCAAATTATGGCACTCAATTAAATTGTGTGCAAAGTATTTCGTGCGACAGGGTTTTCGGGGCCCCGCTCCCGGCGGGAGAGGGCAGGAAAATTCAGGGGCGCTTCATCAGCGCATCGGCCACCGCGGCGAAGCCCGGCAGCGTCAGCGGATCGTTGCCCGCGTTCGCCGCCACCGGATGCGCCGCGTAGCGCACGATCACCATCTGCGCCGCCGGGTCCACGTAGATGCTCTGGCCATGGATGCCGCGCGCCATGTAGGCGCCGTGCGCGTTGTTCGACACCCACCACATGTTGCGGTACGACCAGCCCGGCAGCAGGCCGTAGCCGGCCTTCGCGAACTTGGCGGGGTCGCCGCCGCGGCGGATGTCGTCCACCACCGCCTTCGAGAACACCTGCTGCCCGTTGGGAGCGCGGCCGCCGTTGCGCAGGGTTTCGCCGAAGCGCGCGAGGTCGCTCAGCGTGGTGTTGAGGCCGCCGCCGCCCGACTCGGTGCCGATGCTGTCGACCATGAAGTAGGCGTCCTGCTCGGCGCCGATGCGGCGCCAGATCTTCTCGCTCAGCAGCTCGGCCAGCGACTGGTTGCTGGCGCGGCGCAGGATCCAGGCCAGCACCTCGGCATTGATGGTCTTGTAGCCGAAGGCCTCGTCGTGCGCGCCTTCCTTCTTCTGCAGCGCGAGGAACTCGTAGAAGGTCTTCGGGCCGCTGTAGCCGGGCGCGCGCGGAATGAAACCGCCGGCGCGCGAGTAGTCCCAGATCTCGGCCTTGGGATCGGCGTAGTTCTCGGAGTAGCGCACGCCGATGGTCATGTCCATCACCTGGCGCACGGTGGCGTCGCCGTAGGCGCTGTCCTTGAGCTCGGGCACGTACTTTGTGACGGGCGCCGCGGGGTCGAGCTTGCCCTCGTCGGCGAGGATGGCCGCGAGCGTGCCGACGAAGGACTTGGTGACCGACATCGCGAGATGCGGCCGCTCGGGCGTGAGCGCGCCGAAGTACTTCTCGTACACCACCTGGCCACGGTGCAGCACCAGGATGCCGTCGGTGTAGGTGTTGGCGATCATCTGGGCGACCGTGCTGTCCTCGCCCGACAGCGACTTGAAGCGGATGCCCTCGATCTGCTCGGGCGTCACGCCCGTGGCGGCCGGCAGCGGGCTCGCGGCGCCGCTGCCGCGCCACACGTTGGAGGTGGGCACGACCTCGCGCACGTGCGAGAAGGTCCAGCGGTTGCGCGGGAAGGCGTTGCCGGCGGGGTTCTCGAAGGTGATCTGCTTGTCGGGCGGCGGCGGAAAGCCGCGCATCCAGCCGAGCGCGTCGACGGAGGTGGCCGCGGGATCGGGCAGGGCCGCGGGCGCGGCCGGTGCCTGGGCGTGGAGGGAGGTGTTCACGGCGGAGAGGGTCAGCGCGGCCAGGGCCGCGCGCAGTCGCAGGGTCATGGTGAGGATGGAAGAAGAGGGGAGGGACGGGGCGTTCGTCAGCGCCCGCTGAAGCGCGCGGGCCGGCGCTCGATGAAGGAGCGCACGCCCTCGGCCGCGTCCTCGCTGTTCGACAGCCGCTTCTGCGTCTCGATGAACTCGCCGACCGCGGCCAGCGGGCCCTGCTCGATCGCCTTGAGCACGTTGAGGCGCGTGGCCACCACCGCCAGCGGCGCCTGCGCGGCGATGCGCTGCGCGATCGCGAGCGCCTCGTCGAGCTCCTGGCCCGCGGGCACCACCTTCTGCACGAAGTTCAGGCGATAGGCCTCGGCGCTGCCGAACTCGTCGGCCGTCAGCAGGTGCAGCATCGCGTTGCCGAGGCCGGCGCGCTCGGCCATGCGCAAGGTGGCGCCGCCCGTGGCCATGATGCCGCGCTGCACCTCCATCTGCGAGAAGCGGCAGTTGTCGGCCGCCACCACGATGTCGGCGCCGAGCATCAGCTCGATGCCCACCGTGAAGCAGATGCCCTTGACCGCCACCACCATCGGCTTGGTGCGCCGGCGGTAGCCCTCGAGGCCGAAGTCGTGCGGCTCCACCAGGCCCTGCGGGATCGCCTTCTCGCCGCGCTTCATGTAGTCGGCCACCGCGGGCAGGTCGAGGCCGGCCGTGAAGTGGTCGCCGAAGGCATGCAGCACGCCCACGCGCAGGTTCGGGTCGTCGTCCAGGCGCGTGTAGGCCTCGGCGAGCTGGCGGAACATCGGCGGCGTCCAGCCGTTGCGCTTGGCGGGCCGGTTGATGCCGATCAGCAGCACGTGGTCGAGCACCTGGGTGTCGATGCAGCCTTCGGTGGGCGGGGTGGTGGGCGTGGCGGTCATGGCGTTCCCTGTCTCCTCGTTCTTCGGCGCGTCAGTAGGTGTAGACGCCGCGGCCGGTCTTGCGGCCCAGTTGGCCGGCGGCCACCATTTCCTTCAGCAGCGGGCAGGGGCGGTACTTGGAGTCGCCGAACTGGTCGAGGTAGACCTCCATCACCGCGAGGCAGACGTCCAGGCCGATCATGTCGGCCAGCGCCAGCGGGCCGATCGGCTGGTTGCAGCCCAGCTTCATGCCGGCGTCGATGTCTTCGGCGGTCGCGATGCCCTCGGACAGCACGAAGAAGGCCTCGTTGATCATCGGCACCAGGATGCGGTTGACCACGAAGCCCGGCGCGTTCTTCACCGTGATCGGCGACTTGCCCAGGCGCTCGGCCAGTTCCTTCACCGTGTCGTGGGTGGCGTCGCTCGTGAGGTAGCCGCGGATCAGCTCGACCAGCGCCATCATCGGCACCGGGTTGAAGAAGTGCATGCCGATGAAGCGGTCGGCGCGCGAGGTGGCGGCGGCCAGCTGCGTGATCGAGATCGACGAGGTGTTCGAGGCGATGATGACCTCGGGCCCCACGAGCTCGTCGACCTGCTTCAAGATCTTGAGCTTGAGCGCGTGGTTCTCGGTCGCGGCCTCGATCACGAGCTGCGCGCCCTTGAGGTCGTCGTAATTGGTCGAGCCCTGGATCAGCGCCAGCGCGGCGGCCTTCTGCTCGGCCGTGAGCTTTTCCTTCTTGATCAGCCGGTCGAGGCTGCCCGAGACGGTGGCCAGGCCCTTGTCGACCGCCGCCTGCGCGACGTCGATCATCACCACCTTGACGCCCGCCACCGCACAGGCCTGCGCAATGCCGTTGCCCATCGTGCCGGCGCCGATGATGCCGACGGTCTGAATCGCCATGAGAAATGCTCCTTGAGAAAACGAAAGGGGAAGAAAAGAGAAGGCGGGCCAGCCGCCGTGCCGTCCATTGTGGATCAGCCCCGTGCCAGCGTCGTTGCCGCGGGCGACACGGGTGGCTTACAGTGCGCGCTCGCGCTTTTCCCCTCTTTTTCTTCCCTCCCGAACCGACAGAAGCCGCCATGACCACCCTCGGCACCCCCCTCTCCCCCTCGGCAACCCGCGTGATGCTCCTCGGCTCCGGCGAACTCGGCAAGGAGGTGCTGATCGCCCTGCAGCGCCTGGGCGTCGAGACCATCGCCGTCGACCGCTACGAGAACGCGCCCGGCCAGCAGGTGGCCCACCATGCGCGCACCATCGTCATGAGCGACCCCGCGCAGCTGCAGGCGCTGATCGAGGCCGAGAAGCCGCAGCTCGTGGTGCCCGAGATCGAGGCCATCGCCACGCCGATGCTGCAGCAGCTCGAGGACGCGGGCACGGTGCGCGTGATCCCCACGGCCCGCGCCGCCCGCCTCACGATGGACCGCGAAGGCATCCGCCGCCTGGCCGCCGAGACCCTGGGCGTGCCGACCAGCCCCTACAAGTTCTGCGATTCGCTCGCCGAGCTGCAGGCCGCGATCGATGGCGGCATCGGCTACCCCTGCATCGTGAAGCCCGTGATGAGCAGCTCGGGCAAGGGCCAGAGCAAGATCGACGGCCCGGCCGATGTGCAGAAGGCCTGGGACTACGCCATGGCCGGCGGCCGCGTGAGCCATGGCCGCGTGATCGTCGAGGGCTTCATCGACTTCGACTACGAGATCACGCTGCTGACCGTGCGCGCCAAGGATGCCGGCGGCGCCGTGCACACCCGGTTCTGCGAGCCCATCGGCCATGTGCAGGTCAGCGGCGACTACGTCGAGAGCTGGCAGCCGCACCCGATGGCACCGGCCGCGCTGCAGAAGGCGCAGCAGATCGCCGAGGCGGTCACGGCCGACCTCGGCGGCCAGGGCCTGTTCGGCGTCGAGCTGTTCGTCAAGGGCGACCAGGTCTGGTTCAGCGAGGTCAGCCCGCGCCCGCACGACACCGGCATGGTCACCATGGCCACGCAATGGCAGAACGAGTTCGAGCTGCATGCGCGCGCAATCCTCGGCCTGCCGGTGGACACCACGCTCAAGAGCCCGGGCGCCAGCGCCGTGATCTACGGCGGCGTCGATGCCCGGGGCATCGCCTTCGACGGCGTGGCCGAGGCGCTGCAGGTGCCGGGCGTGGACCTGCGCCTGTTCGGCAAGCCCGAGAGCTTCGTCAAGCGCCGCATGGGCGTGGCGCTGGCGCATGCCGCCGACGTGGAGACTGCGCGCACCAACGCCAAGGAAGCCGCCTCGCGCGTGAAGCCGCGCCAGGCCTGATCACTTCGGCCGACGGCGGTAGCCAGTTTTCGCAAGCCGCGCCGCGCAGGCGCAGGCAAGGTGCCGGGGCTGACGAAAGACGCCGGCCCGGGAGGGATGCGGGTGCATGCGGATTCCGTCCGCGCGCGCCGCGCTCCACACTGGGTCGATCGATCGATCCACCGGAGACACCATGCTGCATCCCCAGGCCCGCGCGCTGCTCGACTTCATCGAGGCGCGCGGCATCCCGCCGACCCACACGCTGTCGCCCGCCGACGCGCGCGCCTTCTACCGCGAGCGCCGCGCCGCCACCCAGCCGTTGCCGGCCGAAGTGGCCGAGGTGCGCGACCTCGCGGCCGACGGCCCGCACGGCCCGATCCCGGTGCGCGTCTACCGGCCGCTGGCCTCGGGCGCCGGCCCGCTGCCGGTGCTGGTGTACTACCACGGCGGCGGCTGGGTCATCGGTGACCTCGACACCCACGACGTGCTGTGCCGCGAGCTGGCCAACGGCGCCGGCTGCGCGGTGGTGGCGGTCGACTACCGCATGGCGCCCGAGCACCGCTTCCCGGCCGCGGTCGACGACGTGCTGGCCGCCACGCGCTGGGTGCGGCGCGAGGCCGCGGCGCTGGGCGTGGATGCGAGCCGCATGGCGGTGGGCGGCGACAGCGCCGGCGGCAACCTCGCGGCGGTGGTGGCGATCGCCGCGCGCGACAGCGCCGACCTGCCGCTCGTGTTCCAGCTGCTGATCTATCCGGCCACCGACATGCGCCGCGGCCATCCGTCGCACCAGGCCAACGGCCAGGGCTACCTGCTGACGCGCGACACGATGACCTACTTCCACGACCACTACATCACCGATGCGAAGCACGACCTCGACTGGCGCGCTTCGCCGCTGCTGCATGACGACCTCTCGCGCCTGCCGCCGGCGCTGGTGCTCACGGCCGGCTACGACCCGCTGCGCGACGAAGGACTGGCCTATGCCGAGGCGCTGACCGCGGCCGGCAACAGCGCGAACTACGTCTGCTTCGAGCGCCAGATCCATGGCTTCGTGACCATGGGCAAGGTGCTCGACGAGGCCAACACCGCGGTCGCGCTTTGCGCCACCGAGTTGCGTCGCGCGTTCGCGGCGCCACGGCCGCAGGCCTAGGGAAAGTCCCCGCGCAAATGGGCCCCGCGCCGCGCGCGTGCCCCGCTACGATCAGCCCCACAACGACGCCGACCCAGGGCCCGTGCCCTGGTCCAGGCCCCCGAATGCAGGAGACAGACACCATGCAGGGAACGAGGATGGCGCCGTCGACGCAAGGCGGTGCCCGCGAGGGTCGCGGCCAGGGCGAACGCCTGATGTGGCTCACCACGCAGCGCGTGTTCTACGCCGGCCTGCTGGGCCGTGCCGCCGAGCGCACCATGGGCGGCCATGGCGTCTATGTCTCGCCCGCGGGCGCGCCGCCCAATCGCCTGCGCGTGGGTGGCGGTGCCTGGCAGAGCGGCGAGCTGCTGGTGGTGCCGCCGCAGGTGCCGCACGAGATCGAGAGCGCGCATCCGCTGATCCTCAACCTGCTGATCGAATCCGAGTCGGTCGACCCCGCGGGCATGCCCGCGTGGCTGCAGCACTGCGGCCCGGTGCAGGCGCCGACCTTCGTGCAGCGCGTGCGCGAGAGCCATGCCCAGCTGCTCGCCGCCTCGGCGCGCGGCCAGCGCTTCGACGGCCTGGACTTCGACCGCCAGTTCTTCGGCGCGCCGCTCGCGCCGCGCGCGCTCGATGCGCGCATCCGCAAGGTCATCGACACGATCAACGCCGACCCTGCGGCCGCCACCTCGGCCGAGGAATGCGCGGCCTCGGTGCACCTCTCGTTCTCGCGCTTCCTGCACCTGTTCAAGCAGGAGACCGGCATGGCGTTTCGCGCCTTCCGCGCCTGGAAGCGCGCGCGCAGTCTGCTGCGCTACGTGCGCCAGACCGCCACCCTGACCGACATCGCGCTCGAGGCCGGCTATCCCGACTCCACCCATTTCAGCCATTCGATCCGCCAGGTCTACGGGCTGAAGCCCAGCGACATCCTGGCCGGCTCGCGGCGCCTCGCGCTGCACGACGCGGCCGGCGCGGCCTACCGCCCCTTCACGTCTCCCTTCCGTCACCTGCGCCAGTAAGGCCAAGGAGGTTCCCGTCGTGCAGATCCTCCAGCTCCTGCTGTCGGGCATCGCGCAAGGCTGCATCTACGGCCTGATTGCGCTCGGCTTCGTGCTGATCTACAAGGCCACCGAGACGGTGAGCTTCGCGCAGGGCGACCTGATGATGCTCGGCGCCTTCGCCGCGTTCGCGGGCATGTCGCTGTTCGGCATGCCGTTCTGGCTCGCGGCCGTGCTCGCCATCGCCGCCATGGCGGCCTTCGGCGTGCTGCTCGAGCTGGTGGTGATCCGCCCGATCCTCGGCCAGCCGCAGTTCTCGATCGTGATGCTCACCATCGGCATCGCCTACGTGGCGCGCGGCCTGGTCACCATGGTGCCGGGCATCGGCACCGAGACCCACGCGCTGGCCGTGCCCTACAAGGACCGGATCTGGAAGCTCGGCGAGCTGGTGGTGAACCTCGAGCAGCTCGTGATCATCGTCGCCACCGCGATCCTCTGCGGCCTGCTGTTCGCGATGTTCCGCTACAGCAAGCTCGGCATCGCGATGCAGGCCTCGTCGCAGAACCAGCTCGCGGCCTACTACATGGGCATTCCGGTCAAGCGGCTCAACGGGCTGGTGTGGGGGCTGGCGGCCGCGGTCGCGGCCATCGCGGGCATGCTGCTCGCGCCGATCACCTTCGTGCACGCCAACATGGGCTTCATCGGGCTCAAGGCCTTTCCGGCGGCGGTGGTCGGCGGCTTCGGCAGCCTGCCGGGCGCGATCGTCGGCGGACTGGTGATCGGCATCGTCGAGTCGTTCGCGGGCTTCTACCTGCCCGACGGCTTCAAGGACACGGCGCCGTACATCGTGGTGCTGCTGATGCTGATGATCAAGCCCAACGGCCTGTTCGGCGAGAAGCTGCGCAAGAAAGTCTGAACATGCGCTACATCTTCAAGACTTCCTACGACCAGGACATCCGACTCGCCAAGCATGGCGGCCAGGTCTTCTGGTATGGCCTCTTGTGCGTCTTCCTGCTGGCCGCGCCCTGGGTCATCGACGAGTACTGGCTCGCGCAGCTGACCTTCGTGCTGATCTACGGCATCGTCGGCCTGGGCCTGATGCTGCTCGCGGGCTTCACGGGCCAGTTCTCGATCGGCCACGCGGCCTTTCTCGGCACCGGTGCCTACACGCAGGGCGTGCTGACCAACCTCGGCGTGCCGTTCCCGCTCGCGCTGGTCGCGGCCGCGGCGCTGTCGGCCGGCGTGGGCGTGGTGGTGGCGTTGCCGGCGTTGCGCGTGAAGGGCATCTACCTGGGCATCGCGACGCTCTCGTTCGGCTTCATCGTCGAGGAGGTGTTCGCGCGCTGGGAGAGCGTGACCGGCGGCAACGCGGGCCTGCACGTGAAGTCGCCGCAACTCTTCGGCTGGTCGCTGGGCTCGGGCGACGGCTTCTACTTCCTGTGCCTGGTGGTGGCGGTGCTCAGCACGCTGGGCATTCTGAACCTGCTGCGTTCGCCGACCGGCCGCGCCTTCGTGGCGATCCGCGATTCGGAGATCTCGGCGCAGAGCATGGGCATCCACCTCGCGCGCTACAAGACGATGTCCTTCGCGATCTCGGCCGCGCTCGCGGGGCTCGGCGGCGCGCTCTACGCGCACAAGCTGAGCTTCATCTCGCCCGACCAGTTCAACATCCTGCAGTCGATCGACCTGCTGCTGATGGTGGTGATCGGCGGGCTGGGTTCGGTGCATGGCGCCTTCCTCGGCGCGATCTTCCTGATCGCGATGCCGCAGCTGATCTCGATGGGCAAGGACTGGCTGCCCGCGGTGATCGGCCAGGCGCCGGGCCTGCAGGGCTTCGTCTACGGGGTGGTGCTGATCGTGTTCGTGCTGTTCGAGCCGCTGGGCCTGTACGGGCGCTGGCTCAAGGTGCGCACCTACCTGCAGCTGTTTCCGTTCTACCGCAAGGGCCTGTTCAAGCGGCAGAAGTCCTTCACCAAGTCGGATCGCCTGAGATGAGCGGCGGCGACATCCTTCTCTCGGCCCAGGACCTGAGCGTGCGCTTCGGCGGCGTGCTCGCGGTCAACAAGGTCAGCTTCGACGTGCGGCGCGGCGAGGTGTTCACGCTGATCGGTCCCAACGGCGCGGGCAAGACCACGGTGTTCAACCTGATCAGCCGCATCTACACGCCGACCTCGGGCCAGATCACCTGGCATGGCGAGGCCGGCGGCGCGGTGGCGCTGACCAGCCAGGCGCCGCACGCGATCGCGGCGCTCGGCATCGCGCGCACCTTCCAGAACATCGAGCTGTTCGAGCATGCGACGGTGCTGCACAACCTGCTGATCGGCCGTCACACGCACCGGCGCAGCGGCTTCTGGCGCGAGCTGTTCTTCACGCCGGCCACGCGGCGCGCCGAGATCGAGGCGCGCGAGAAGGTCGAGCAGGTGATCGAACTGCTCGACCTGCAGCACCACCGCGACGCGATGGTGGCGGGCCTGCCCTACGGCGTGCGCAAGGTGGTGGAGCTGGCGCGCGCGCTGTGCACCGAACCCAAGCTGCTGCTGCTCGACGAACCCTCGTCGGGCCTCAACGTCGAGGAGACGGCCGACATGGCGTTCTGGATCCAGGACATCCAGCACGAGCTCGGCGTGTCGGTGCTGATGGTCGAGCACGACATGTCGCTGGTGTCGAAGGTGTCGGATCGCGTGCTCGCGATGAACCAGGGCGAGGTGCTCGCCACGGGCTCGCCGCGCGAGGTGCAGGCCGATGCGCGCGTGGTGGAGGCCTACCTCGGCACGGTCGACGACGTGAGCAGCCTGCGGAGGGTTCGAGCATGAGCGACGTGGTTCTTCAGTTGCTCAACGTCGAGAGCGCCTACGGCCCGATCAAGGCCATCCGCGGCGTGAGCCTCCAGGTGCGGCAGGGCGAGATCGCGACCGTGCTGGGTTCCAACGGCGCCGGCAAGACCACCATCCTCAAGACCATCTCGGGGATCATCGATCCGCGCAAGGGCAGCATCGAGTTCCAGGGCCGCGACATCACGGCCAGGGACCCGGCCCACATCGTGCAGCAGGGCTTGAGCCACGTGCCCGAGGGCCGCGAGGTGTTCCCGCTGCTGTCGGTGCGCGACAACCTGCTGATGGGGGCCTACACGCGCCAGGACCGCGACGGCGTGGCGCGCGACATCGAGACCGTGTTCGGCTACTTCCCGATCCTGCGCGAGCGTGCCACGCAGGACGCCGGCCTGCTCTCGGGCGGCCAGCAGCAGATGCTGGCGATCTCGCGCGCCATCATGGCCGCGCCGCAGCTGATCCTGCTCGACGAGCCCAGCCTGGGCCTGAGCCCCAAGCTCACCAAGGAGATCTTCGAGATCGTGGTGCGCATCAACCGCGAGCGCGGCACCACCATCCTGCTGGTGGAGCAGAACGCCAACATGGCGCTCAACGCGGCCGACCACGGCTACGTGCTCGAGAACGGCCGCATCGTGATGGAGGACAGCTGCGAGCGGCTGCGCGAGAAGGAGGACATCAAGGAGTTCTACCTCGGCGTGAAGGACGAGGGCGTGCGCGGCGAGCGGCGCTGGAAGAAAAAGAAGACCTGGAGGTAGCACCGATGAGCAGCACCCTCGCACTGCGCGCGCCGGCCGGCCTCTGGGACCTGGCGCACCTGCAGCCCCGCACCGAGGTGGTGGTGCCGGGCGACACCATCCCGGCCGTGTTCTGGAAAGCGGTCGAGTTGCGCCGCGACAAGGTCTGGATGCGGCAGAAGGAATTCGGCATCTGGCGCAGCTGGACCTGGGGCCAGACCGCCGAGGCGGTGCGCGAGATCGCGGGCGGCCTGATGGCGCTGGGCTTCGCGGCCGGCGAGTGCGCCTCGGTGCTGTCGAACACCGTCATCGAATGGGTGCTGGCCGACGTGGCGGTGCTCAGCTGCGGCGGCGTCTCCAACGGCATCTACCCGACCGACGCGGCCTCGCAGGTGCGCTACCTGTGCGAGGACTCGCGCACCACGGTGCTGTTCGTCGAGGACGACGAGCAGCTCGACAAGGCGCTCGAGGTGCGCGCCGCGCTGCCGCTGTTGCGCAAGGTGGTGGTGTTCGACATGGAGGGCCTGCGCGAGCTCGACGATCCCGACGTGCTGAGCCTGGAGGCACTGCGTGCCCTGGGGCGCGCGCACCTGGCCGCGCATCCGCAGGCGCTCGAGCAGCGCGTGGCCGCCTGCCGCGCCGAGGACCTCGCGATCCTGGTCTACACCTCGGGCACCACCGGCAAGCCCAAGGGCGCGATGCACAGCCACGGCGGGCTGGTCTACACCATGCGCGGCTACAACACGCTACTGGCGCAGGACGAGAGCGACGAGCGCATGTGCTTCCTGCCGCTGTGCCACATCGCCGAGCGCATGGGCGGCGAGTACTTCGCGATGTACACCGGCTCGATCCTCAACTTCGTCGAGAACCCCGAGACCGTGCCCGAGAACGTGCGCGAGATCGCGCCCACGGTGTTCACGGCCGTGCCGCGCGTGTGGGAGAAGTTCTACTCGGGCGTGATGATCGCGCTCAAGGAGGCCAGCCGGCTGCAGCAGGCGGCCTACGGCTGGAGCATCGGCGTGGGCCAGCAGATCGCGCAGCGGGTGCTCGAAGGCCGGCCGGTGGGCGCGGGGCTGCGCCTGAAGTTCCGCCTGGCGCGCTGGCTCGCGCTCGACAACGTGCGCAAGCTGATCGGCATCCACCGCGCGCGCTTCCTCGTGACCGGCGCCGCGCCGATCTCGCCCGAGCTGGTGCGCTGGTACCTCGCGCTGGGCGTGCCGATGCTCGAGGTCTGGGGCATGACGGAGTCGTGCGGCGCCTCCACCGGCGTGCCGGTCACGCGCATCATGCCGGGCTCGATCGGCCCGGCGGCCGGCTACAACGAGGTGCGCCTCGATCCGCAGACCGGCGAGATCCTGGTGCGCGGCCCGAACGTCTTCATGGGCTACCTGAACCTGCCCGAGAAGACCGCCGAGACACTCGACGCCGAAGGCTGGCTGCACACCGGCGACGTCGGCACGGTCGACGCGGAAGGGTATTTCCGCATCACCGACCGCATGAAGGACATCATCATCACGGCAGGTGGCAAGAACATCACGCCGAGCGAACTCGAGAACGAACTCAAGTTCAGCCCCTACGTCACCGACGCGGTGGTGATCGGCGACAAGAGGCCCTACCTGACGGTGATCGTGATGATCGACCAGGAGAACGTCGAGAAATTCGCGCAGGACAACGACGTGCCGTTCAGCAACTACGAAAGCCTCACGCGCACGCAGGAGGTGCTCGACCTGATCCAGGGCGAGATCGACCGCGTCAATGCGAAGTTCGCGCGCGTGGAGCAGATCAAGAAGTTCTTCCTGCTCGAGACGCAACTGAGCGCCGAGGACGAGGAGCTGACGCCGACCATGAAGCTCAAGCGCAAGCTGGTGCAGACCAAGTACGCGCCGCGCATCGAGGCCATGTACCGCTGAGCGCATCGAAAGACGTCCCGATCGCCACCCGATTTTTTCGCCAACCCGAGGAGACAAGCGCATGAAGCTCAAGACACCGACGATGCTGGCCGTGCTGGGCCTGGCCGCGACGCTCGCGTCCGCGCAGCAGGGCGTGACCAAGGACGAGATCCGCATCGGCACGATCCAGGATCTCTCGGGGCCGCTCGCCGGCTTCGGCAAGCAGGCGCGCAACGGCATGCAGCTGCGCGTGGACGAGCTCAACGAGCAGGGCGACGTCAACGGCCGCAAGCTCAAGCTCTACGTCGAGGACTCGGGCTACGACCCGAAGAAGGCCGTGCTGGCGGCGCAGAAGCTGGTGAACCAGGAGAAGATCTTCATCATGGCCGGCCACATCGGCACGGCGCAGAACATGGCGGCGATGCCGGTGCAGTTCGACAAGAACGTCGTCAACTACATGCCGATCACCGCGGCGCGCGAGATGTACGAGCCGCTCAACCGCCTCAAGTACTCGTTCGCCGCCACCTACTACGACCAGATCCGCCTGGCGCTGCCGAAGATGGTGAAGGACAAGGGCGCGAAGAAGGTCTGCACCATCTACCAGGACGACGAGTTCGGCCTCGAGGTGCAGCGCGGCGCCGAGGCCGGCCTCAAGGCCGTGAACATGGAACTGGCCGAGAAGACCTCGTTCAAGCGCGGCGCCACCGACTTCAGCTCGCAGGTCGCGAAGATGAAGGCCGCCAACTGCGACCTGGTGGTGCTCGGCACCATCATCCGCGAGACCATCGGCACCGTGGGCGAGGCGCGCAAGACCGGCTTCAACCCGACCTTCCTGGGCTCGAGCGCGGCCTACACCGACCTGATCCACAAGCTCGGCGGCAAGGCCATGGACGGCATCTACGCGACCATGACGGTGCAGAACCCCTACACCGACGAGCAGTCGCAGCCGCTGCGCTTCTGGGCCAACAAGTACAAGACCAAGTTCAACGAGGACCCGACCGTGTTCTCGGTCTACGGCTACGTGATCGTCGACTCCTTCATCAAGGCGGCGCAGAAGGCCGGCCCAAACCTCACGACCGACAGCTTCATCAAGGCCATGGACAGCATCACCTTCGAGCCCGACATGTTCGGCAGCCCGAAGAGCACCTACACCGCCACCAAGCGCCTGGGCAACGACCAGTCGCGGCTGTCGCAGATCAAGGACGGCAAGTGGGTGGTGGTGTCGGACTACGTGGCGCCCTGAAGCCGGGCCCCGGTGCCGGGGGGCCGGGGTGGGCGGCTATATTGCGCGGCATCCCATCCTCGCGAGAACGCCATGCCCCAGTACTGGCTGATGAAATCCGAGCCCGACGAGGTCTCGATCGACGATGCGCTGGCCGCGCCCGACGCCACCGTGGCGTGGACCGGCGTGCGCAACTACCAGGCCCGCAACTTCATGCGCGACGGCATGAAGGTCGGCGATGGCGTTCTGTTCTATCACTCGAGCTGCCCCGAGCCCGGCATCGCCGGCCTCGCGCGCGTGGCCTCGGCGATCAAGCCCGACCCCACGCAGTTCGACCCGAAGTCGCCCTACTACGACGCGGCCTCGAAAAAGGACGATCCGCGCTGGCTGCTGGTGGACGTGCAGGCGCTGCGCAAGACGCGCCTGCTGGCGCTGCCCGAGCTGCGCGCGAAGCCCGAACTGGCCGAGCTCACGATCCTGCGCAAGGGCAACCGGCTGTCGATCACGCCGGTGGAGCCGGCGCACTGGAAGATCATCGAGAAGATGCTGGGCTGAGCCGGCCCGCACCCGGTCGCGCTACTTGGCGAGGATCGGGAACAGCTTGCCCAGGCCGTCGGTCATCACCTCGACCGCCAGCGCCGCGAGGATCAGGCCCATGAGCCGGGTCATGATGTTGATGCCGGTCTTGCCGAGCACGCGCGCGATCGGCTGCGCGAGCGAGAAGGCGATGGCCGTGGCCAGCGCCACCACCACGCCGTAGCCCACGAGCACCGCGAGCTCCCACAGGTGCTTGGCCTTGTCGGCGTAGATCACCACGGTGGAGATGGTGGCCGGGCCGGTGAGCAGCGGGATGGTCAGCGGCACCACCGCGATCGAGGCGCCCATCGAGGCCTTGACCTCGGTGGCGCGCAGCTCCTCGACGTTGGTCTTGCTCTCGGCCGGCTGCGCGTTGAGCATCGACAGCGAGCTCATCAGCAGCAGCAGGCCGCCGCCGACCTGGAAGCTCGCGATCGAGATGCCGAAGAAGGACAAGAGCTGCAGCCCGATCAGCGCGCTGACCGCGATCACCACGAAGGCGCTGAAGGCCGACATGCGCACCGTGCGGCGGCGCTGCGCGTCGGAATAACCCTGCGTGTAGTGGATGAAGAAGGGCACGATGGCCAGCGGGTTGACGATCGCCACCAGCGTGACCAGCGGCTTGATCAGGTCCATCGAGGTGCTCATCAGCGTCCTCCCGAGACGTCGAGCAGGGCCATGGTGGTGTAGCTGGCCTCGTCGGACAGCAGCCACACGATCGCGTTCGCCACCTCCTCGGCGCTGCCGGTGCGCTTCATCGGCACCGAGGGCGCGAGCTGCGCGGCGCGCTCGGGCATGCCGCCCGAGGCGTGGATGTCGGTGTCGATCAGGCCCGGGCGCACCGCGTTGACGCGGATGCCCTCGTCGGCCACTTCCTTTGCCAGGCCGAGCGTGAAGGTGTCGATCGCGCCCTTGCTCGCGGCGTAGTCCACGTACTGCTCGGGCGAGCCCAGCCGCGAGGCGGCGCTCGAGAGATTGACGATCACGCCGCCCGTGCCGCCGTGGCGCGTGCTCATGCGGCGCACCGCCTCGCGCGCGCAGACGAAGCTGCCGACCACGTTGATGCGGAACATGCGTTCCAGCCGCGCCGCGCTCATCTCGTCGACGCGCGCGCGCACGTCGACCACGCCGGCGCTGTTGACCAGCGCCGTGAGCCGGCCGAGCTTGGCATCGACCTGCTCGAACATGGCCACCACCTGCGCCTCGTCGCCGACGTCGGCCTGCACCGCGATCGCCTTGCCGCCCGCGGTGCGGATCGCGCGCACGACTTCGTCGGCCGCGAGCGAGTTGCTCGCGTAGTTGACCGCCACGGCATAGCCGCGCCGCGCCGCCAGCAAGGCGGTGGCGGCGCCGATGCCGCGTCCGCCCCCCGTGACCAAGAGCACCTGCTGGTTCAATTCCGATCTCCTGCACAAAAGCTGCGCGTCAGTTAAAACCGTCGGTCCGGATTACATCACCGAGGGTGGCTCGCAAGTTGCGGGCCTTACCCGCAGTACCGGGATGTTCCGGCGGCGCTTCGTGCGCGGAGGTGAATTCATGAGCAAGACCATCGACTACTACTTCCCCCCCCAAAGCCCCTGGACCTACCTGGGCCATGCCCGCTTCGCCGCGATCGCGGCGGCGGCCGGCGCCACGGTGCGCGTGCGTCCGGTGGACATGGGCAGCATCTTTCCGGTCTCGGGCGGGCTGCCGCTGGGCAAGCGCGCGCCGCAGCGGCAGGCCTACCGGCTGGTCGAGCTGGCGCGTTTCTCGAAGCACCTGGGCATTCCGCTGCATCCGAAGCCGAAGTTCTTCCCGGTCTCGGGCGACGACGCGGCGCGGCTGATCATCGCGGTCGACCTCAACGACGGCACCGAGGCCGCGATGCGCATGTGCGCGGCGGTGTTTGCCGCGCTGTGGGCACAGGAGCGCAACATCGGCGACCCCAAGGTGCTCGAGGCGCTGGTGGCCGAATGCGGCCTGCCGGCCAAGCGCGCCGACCAGGCGCAGAGCCAGGCGGTGCAGGAGCAGTACGAGGCCTACACGCAGGAAGCCATCGACATCCAGGTCTTCGGCGCGCCGAGCTACGTGATCGACGGCGAGATCTTCTGGGGCCAGGATCGGCTCGATTTCGTCGAACGCGCGCTGCGCGCGGGGCCGGCGGGCTGAACGCCGCCGACACGCACCGGACACGCATTCCCTCCATCCTTCCCATTGCCATCAAAGGAGCAACACATCATGGGTCAATTCATCGATCTCACCGCCAAGGACGGCTTCAGCTTTCCCGCCTACGTGGCCGAACCCGCCGGCACGCCGCGCGGCGCCGTCGTCGTGGTGCAGGAGATCTTCGGCGTCAACTCGCACATCCGCTCGGTGGCCGATGGCTACGCGGCCGCCGGTTACCTGGCCGTCGCACCCGCGACCTTCCACCGCGTGAAGCCCGGCGTCGAGCTCGGCTACAGCGAGGACGACATGAAGACGGGCTTCGGCCTGAAGACGGCCGTCGAGGCGCTGCCCGCGCCCGGCGTGCTGCAGGACATCGAGGCCGCCGTGGCCTATGCGGCCAAGGCCGGCAAGGTCGGCATCGTCGGCTACTGCTGGGGCGGCCTGCTGACCTGGCGCGCCGCCGCGCTGGTGCCCGGCCTCGCGGCCGCTGCGCCCTACTACGGTGGCGGCATGACCTCGCCCGAGGAAACCGCGCGCCAGCCCAAGGTGCCGGTGCAGGCCCACTTCGGCAACCAGGACCACTGGATTCCGCTCGACACCATCGAGAGCTTCAAGAAGGCCCATCCCGAGGTCGAGGTGCACGTGTACCCGGTGGGCCACGGCTTCAACTGCGACCAGCGCGGCTCGTACGACGCCGATGCGGCCAAGCTGGCGCGCGAGCGCGTGCTGGCCTTCTTCGCGCAGCACATCGGCTGAGCGCATCCGCTTCGCATGGGAGCCCGGCGCCGCCGGGCTTTTTCATTTCTTGAGGCCGGGCTTGTCGCCCACGCGGGTCTCGAGGAAGTCGAGCAGCGCGCGCAGCGCGGCGCTGTTGTGGCGCCGCTGCAGGTAGACGGCCGACAGCCACATGTCCTTGCGCGCATAGTCCTGCAGCACCGGCACCAGCTCGCCTTGGTCGATGTGCGACTGCACCAGGATCGAGGGCAGGTAGATCACGCCGAAGCCGCGCATCGCGATCCGGATCAGCGGCGCGCCCTCGGTGCAGTCCATGCGGCTCTTGACGTGCACATCGAGCGGCTCGCCGCCGTCGTCGAAGCGCCAGACCGGCTGGGCGCCGAGCAGCGAATGGGTGAGCGCCTCGTGGTCCGCCAGGTCGCGCGGATGCTCGGGCTTGCCGTGCTTCTTCCAGTAGACCGGCGAGGCGCAGACCACCATGTTCATGAGCCGCAGCTTGCGCATGATCAGGTTGGCGTCCTCCACCGGGCCGCTGCGGATGTCGACGTCGATGCCTTCCTCGGCGAGATCGACCGTGCGGTTGGTCAGCTGCAGGCTGATGCGCACGTCGGGGTAGTAGCGCATGAAGTCGGCCAGCAGGTTCGGGAACTCGCCGTTGCCCATGCCGTGCGGCGCCGAGATGCGCAGCCGGCCGCCGGGCTGGCTCGCGCGCTCCTGCAGCTCGGCCTGCGTGAGCTCGACCATCTCGAGCACCGGCGTGCTGCGCTCCAGCAGCAGCTGGCCGGCGTCGGTCAGGCTCACCGAGCGCGTGGAGCGGTTGAGCAGGCGCACGCCGAAGCGGGTTTCGAGTTCGGCGACATACTTGCTGACCGTGGCCTTGGACATGTCGAGCCGCTTGGCGGCCTGCGAGAAGCTGCCATGCGACGCGACTTCGCGAAAGGTTCTGATCAGGTCGAGGCTGTCCATGGAGGTCGTGCCGGTAGCGCTGGGCGATGGCGCGATTCTCAAGGGTTTTTCTTAGCAAGGCCGCGCGGCACTTTCGTGACGCAGCGCGACTCGCAAGCAGGCAGAGGATGCATTCGATGACACGCACTTTTCGACTACATGCGGTGCTCGCGCCGTGGACGCTGGCGCTGGCGGCCCTGTGGCTGCCGGCCGGCGCGGCGCTGGCCCAGGCCTTCGATCCCGTGCGGCCGATGGGTCCCGGCGCCGACCGCGCCGCGCTGGCCGCCGAAGCCGCCGCGGCCGCGCGCGCCGGCAATGTGTATGGCGACGTGGAGGCCGAGCCGCCGCTCGCCGCGCCGCGCACCGGCGGGCGCGACCGCGCGGCGGTGCGCGCCGAGGCGGTGGCGACCTCGCACGACCCGAGCCTGAACCTCGACCGCCGCGCCTTCGTCAACAGCGAGATCCCGCCGCAGATCAAGGCCGTGCCGGGCACGCCGCGCACCGCGCGCTGAGCCCCGGACGGCTGAATGCTTCGGTGTTCGCCGGGGCCGGAATGGCCCGCTGCGCACGCAGGTTAATGACTGAACGGTCGACCTGACATTGTTTCAATACCGGAAACACCGTGTCTCTGAACCGGGTGTTTTCCCGAGGGGTTTCGCCTTGAAACTCGCCGCACAGGCGAGCCGATCCGTGCGCGCCTGGTGGCTAAACCCTCCGACGTACCGTATCAAGGACAACCGAAATGAAGACCTCGCACATCATCGCCGCCGCCGCACTGACCCTGTTTGCCGCCGTTGGCGCCCAAGCCGAAACCTATGAAGGCGTGACCCAGGCCGTCTCGAGCAAGAGCCGCGACGAAGTCAACACCGAAGCCGTGCGCGCCGCCGCCGCACCGAACCAGAACGTGACCCGCGGCTCGCGCGGCCCGGAAACGGTCGCCGTGTCGAAGGACCGCGCCCTGGTCGAAGCCGAAGCGATCCGCACCGCTTCCGCTCCCGACCAGAACGTGACCTCGGGTTCGCGCGTGAACAGCAAGGTCATCTCGACCATGCAACACCCGCTCGACGCACGCGTCCAGGCCCAGCAAGGCTCCGGCGCCACCGCCAAGTAAGCTGTCGCACGGCACCGGGCGGCCTTCGGGCCGTTCGCACCCGGACGAAAAAAGCCGCGTGGAGCATTGCTCCACGCGGCTTTTTTTCATGCGCGCTCGTTCAGCGCGTGCGCGCGAGATAACGCTTGCGCCAGAAGATCAGCACCAGCAGCACCGCGATCGCGAGCATCGAGCCCATGGCGATCCAGAAGCCGTCGGCCTTGTGCACCAGCGGGATGAACTCGAAGTTCATGCCGAAGATGCCGGCGATCAGGTTCAGCGGCAGGAACACGGCGGTGAGCACGGTCAGCACCCGCATGATGTCGTTGGCCCGGTGGCCCTGCACGCTGAAATGCATCTGCACCGCGGTCTCGGCGTTCTGCTCGAGCCGGCGCACGTGGTGCACCACGCGCTCGATGTGCTCGAGCACGTCGCGGCTGCGGATCATCACCAGTTCGCGCTCGCGCCCCTCGGCCGCGTCCTTCGGCGGCGGCAGGGTCTCGAGGTTGTCGAGCCAGTCCTGCATGGCGGCGCGCTGGTCCTCGCAGATCTCGTCGAGGTGGTGCAGCGACTGGCGCGATTCCATCAGCGCGCCCCAGTTGGTGAAGCGGCTGCGCGGGTCGATGAGCTCGGCCTGCCAGTGGTCGAGCTGCTTCGTGAGCTCGCGCCGCAGGTCGAGGTAGCCGTCGACGATCTGGTTGATGACGCGCAGCATCAGATCGGCCGGGCTGGTGGGCACGCGGTTCGTGACCGCGCGCACGTCGAGCGCCGGCGTGCCGCGGTCGCCGGGCGCGGCGGCGGCCAGCAGGCGCGCGGCGAAGACGTCGCGCACCGCGCCGTCCTCGGGATGCACCGACAGCAGCACGCGGTCGAACACGGCGAAGCCGACCGGGCGGGTGTCGATGCGGCGCAGCACGGGCGGGCCGCCGCGCGGGCGCGGGGCGGGGGCCGCGGGCGTGGCCGCCGGTGGCGTGGCGGGCGCCGGCTGGCCATTGCCGCCGCTCGCGAGCCGGCGGAACACCAGCACGTCGTACTGCGAGGTGTAGTCGCTGTGCGAGGGCAGCTGGTCGTTCAGCAGGTCGGCCACGTGCAGGTCGACCAGTTGGGTCTGGCACAGCGTCTGCAGGATCTGCTGCACCTCGGGCAGCGAGGCGCGGAATTCGTCGCGCGTGAGCGAGATCCAGAGGTAGCTGGCGGCGCTGCAGGAGCCGGGCAGGGCCAGCGGCGCCAGCGCGGCATGCTCGCTGACCTGCGAGGTGTTGATTTCGAAGATTCGCATCGCGCGCCCCCGTGCTTGCTCAAGATGGCCCGGACCGAAGGCCGGGCGGACCCATTGTGCTACTTAGTTTGTAGCAGGCGGGCGGCGTCGAGCGCGAAGTAGGTGAGGATGCCGTCGGCGCCCGCGCGCTTGAAGGCGAGCAGGCTCTCGAGCACCACGGCGTCGTGGTCGAGCCAGCCGTTCTGGGCCGCGGCCTTGAGCATCGCGTACTCGCCGCTGACCTGGTAGGCGAAGGTCGGCACGCGGAACTCGTCCTTCACGCGGCGCACGATGTCCAGGTAGGGCATGCCGGGCTTCACCATCACCATGTCGGCGCCCTCGGCGATGTCGATCGCCACCTCGCGCAGCGCCTCGTCGCTGTTGCCCGGGTCCATCTGGTAGACCTTCTTGTTGCTCTTGCCGAGGTTGGCGGCCGAGCCGACCGCGTCGCGGAACGGGCCGTAGAAGGCGCTCGCGTACTTGGCGCTGTAGGCCATGATCCGCGTGTGCACGTCGCCGCGCGCCTCGAGCGCCTGGCGGATCGCGCCGATGCGCCCGTCCATCATGTCGCTGGGCGCCACGATGTCGACGCCGGCTTGCGACTGTATGAGCGCCTGCTTCACCAGCACCTCGACCGTGGGGTCGTTGAGGATGTAGCCGCTGTCGTCGAGCAGGCCGTCCTGGCCGTGGCTGGTGTAGGGGTCGAGCGCGACGTCGGTCATCACGCCCAGTTCGGGAAAGCGCGACTTGAGGGCCGCCACCACGCGCGGGATCAGGCCGTCGGGGTTGAAGGCCTCGTCGCCGGCCGGGGTCTTGAGGCTCGCATCGATCACCGGGAACAGCGCCATCACCGGGATGCCGGCCGCCACGCACTGCTCGGCCACGGGCAGCAGCAGGTCGAGGCTCAGGCGCTCCACGCCCGGCATCGAGGCCACCGCATCGCGCCGGCCGCTGCCTTCCTGCACGAACACCGGATAGATCAGGTCGTGCGGGGTCAGGGCGTTTTCCCGCACCAGGTTGCGCGTGAAGGCGTCGCGGCGAAGGCGGCGCGGGCGCCCGGCGGGGAAGGCGGCGAAGGAGGAAAGGGTGGAGCTCATGCGGAAAATTGTGCCCGAACTAAAGTTCCCGAACTTTTGCCATGGATGGGGGCAGTTGTCCGACAACTACGGAAATTAGTAGTACCAAAGTAATAAATTTTTACCCTAGATTGTTAATTAAAGCGCACCGGTCGCTTGAAACCTTGTTTCGTCTTTGTTAAATTCTGCCCCGGACGGCTTGCCGTCCCCCGCTTTTCCTCCCTGAGCGGGTGCCTTGATGTGTGACAGCAAAAGGGCTTCCCAGCCCGACGTGAAGACGTCGGGCTTTTTTTTGTCCGTCGCTTTCGTGGGGACCGATGAAACCGGGTGCGGCCAGCGGGGGCCGGCCACTAAACTGACCGCCATGCTCTGGGTCAAGTCCTTCCACATCGTCTTCATCGCCAGCTGGTTCGCCGGCCTGTTCTACCTCCCCCGGATCTTCGTCAACCTCGCGATGGTGCCGCCCGAGTCGCTCGCCGAGCGCGAGCGCCTGCTGCTGATGGCGCGCAAGCTGCTGCGCTTCACCACCTTCCTGGCCGTGCCGGCGCTGGGCTTCGGCCTCTGGCTGTGGCTGGGCTACGGCATCGGGCGCGGCCCGGGCAACGGCTGGATGCACGCCAAGCTGGCGCTGGTGCTGGTGGCGATCGGCTACCACCACGGCTGCGCGGTGCTGCTGCGCCGCTTCGCCGCCGGCGAGAACCGGCGCAACCACGGCTGGTACCGCTGGTTCAACGAGCTGCCGGTGCTGCTGCTGCTGGCGATCGTGATCCTGGTCGTGGTCAAGCCCTTCTGACGGCGGTGGCGACGCAGCACAAGTCCGCCGCGCTGCCCCTTGCGCTGGCCTATGCGGCGCTGATCGTCTATGCCAGTCTCTATCCCTTTTCCGACTGGCGCGACCAGGGCATCGCGCCCTGGGCCTACCTGTCGGCGCCCTGGCCCAAGTACTGGACCGGCTTCGACTTCGCGATCAACGTCGCGGGCTACGTGCCCTTCGGGTTCCTCTGCGCGCTGTCGGTGCTGCGCACCCGCAGCACCTCGAGCATCGGCCGCGCCGTGCTGCGCGCCACGCTGGCCGGCGTGGCCGTGTCCTTCGCGATGGAGACGCTGCAGAGCTACCTGCCGGCGCGCATTCCCTCGAACGTCGACCTGGGCCTGAACAGCGCCGGCGCGCTGCTGGGCGCGGTGCTGGCGGTGGCGCTCGAGCGCTTCGGCGCGGTCGCCCACTGGGGGCGGGTCCGGGCGCAATGGTTCGTCGACGAGGCCCGCGGTGCGCTGGTGCTGCTGGCGCTGTGGCCGTTCGCGCTGCTGTTCCCCGCGGCCGTGACCTTCGGGCTGGGCCAGGTGTTCGAGCGGCTCGAGGCGGCGATCTCCGAATGGCTGCTCGACACCCCGTTCATCGACTGGCTGCCGGTGCGCCAGTTCGAGCTCGAGCCGCTGGTGCCGGCGGTCGAGCTGCTGTGCGTGATGCTGGGCGCGCTGGTGCCCTGCCTGCTGGGCTATCTCGTGGCGCGCACCGTGGTGCAGCGCGCGGTGCTGCTGCCGTTGATCCTGCTGACGGGCGTGGCGGCCTCGGCGCTGTCGGCGGCGCTGAGCTACGGCCCCGACCATGCCTGGGCCTGGCTCGAGCTGCCGGCGCAGGTCGGCATGGCGGCGGCGCTGTTCGCGGGCGTGCTGCTGCTGTTCGCGCCGCGCCGGCTGTGCGGCGCGCTGCTGCTGGTGGCGCTGGTGCTGCAGCTGAGCCTGCTGAACCAGGCGCCCGAGAGCGCCTATTTCGCGCAGACGCTGGCGACCTGGGAGCAGGGGCGCTTCATCCGCTTCCACGGGCTGGCCCAGTGGCTGGGCTGGCTCTGGCCGTTCGGGGTGCTGGCCTACGTGATCTTCCTGCTGTCGCGGCGCAGCCGGCCGCCGGCCGCCTGAAGGGCCGGGTGCATGGGCGGCGGTCCTAGAATCCGCCGATGTCCACCCCCGCCAGCCACGCCGTGCCTTCGGGCTACTACGGCCGCCACATCTTCTTCTGCCTCAACGAACGCAAGAACGGCGAGGATTCCTGTGCCATGCACAACGCCCAGCAGGGCTTCGACCGCTGCAAGGCCAGGGTCAAAGAAGAGGGGCTCTCGGGGCCCGGCAAGGTGCGCGTCAACAAGGCCGGCTGCCTCGACCGCTGCGCGGGCGGACCGGTCGCCGTGGTCTATCCCGAGGCGGTCTGGTACACCTTCGTCGATGCCGACGACATCGACGAGATCGTCGACTCGCACCTGAAGAAGGGCGAGATCGTCGAGCGCCTGCTGCTGCCGCCCGACGTCGGGCGCTGAACTTTCAGCCGGGGCCTGCGCTCGTACCGTGCTCGCCGCAGGCAACCCCTCCACCGTCGGCCTGTCGGCCCGTTCCATTCCGAGCCTCATGAATTCCCAGACCGAAAAGATCAGCCTCCAGGGCGCCGCCGGCGTCATCGAGGTGCAGCGCGACCAGCCGGCCGAGGCCGCGCGCGGCATCGCCGTCATCGCGCATCCCCATCCGCTGTTCGGCGGCACCATGGACAACAAGGTGGTGCAGACCCTCGCGCGTGCCTTCATCGCCTGCGGCTGGACCGCGGTGCGCTTCAACTTCCGCGGCGTCGGCGCGAGCCAGGGCGTGCACGACGAGGGCCGTGGCGAGCTCGAGGACATGCTCCATGTGGTCGGCCAGCTCGCGCCCGAGGGCCCGCTGGCGATCGCCGGCTTCTCGTTCGGTGCCTTCGTCGCGAGCGGCGCGGTCGAGAAGCTCTGGGCCGCGCGCGACGTTCGGCAGATCGTGCTGGTCGGCACGGCAGCCGCGCGCAACACGGTGGCCGTGCTGCCGCCCGAGGCCCACGAGCGCACGCTGGTGGTCCACGGCGAGGCCGACGACACGGTGGCGCTGTCGGCCGTCATGGACTGGGCGCGGCCGCAGTCACTTCCTGTCACAGTCGTCCCCGGGGGCGGCCATTTCTTTCACGGACAATTGCCGCTGCTCAAGAGCCTGGTCGTGCGCCATCTGCGCGCAGACAACCCGGCCGCCTGAAAGCCTGGCTTGCAGGCACGTCTTCGTTTCTTTCCCATTGCTCCCATGAATCGTTTCTTCCACGGTGCCCGCGCGCTGTTGCTCGCCGCCGCCGCTTCCGTCTGCCTGATCGCCGCCGCCCAGGTGCCGGCGCCGCCCGAGATCGCCGCGCGCAGTTACCTGCTGCTCGACGTGACGGCCAATCAGATCCTCGCGCAGAAGGACATCGACAGCCCGGTCGAACCCGCGTCGCTGACCAAGCTGATGTCGGCCTACATCGTGTTCGACGCGCTGCGCGCCAAGAAGATCACCCTGACACAGACGCTGCCGGTCAGCCCGCGCGCCTGGAAGATGCCGGGCTCGCGCATGTTCATCGACCCCAAGATGCAGGTGCCGGTCGAAGACCTGATCAAGGGCCTGATCGTCCAGTCGGGCAACGACGCCACCGTGGCGCTGGCCGAGGGCGTGGGCGGCACGGTCGAGCATTTCGTCGAGCTGATGAACGCCCAGGCCAAGGTGCTGGGCATGAAGAACACCACCTACAAGAACCCCGAGGGCCTGACCGCGCCCGGCCACACCACCACCGCGCGCGACCTCAGCATCCTGGCGACCCGGCTGGTGCGCGACTTCCCAGAGGAAGCCAAGTACTACGCGATCAAGAAGTACCGCTACCCGGGCACGCCCTCGACCAACGACACCAACCGCAACCTGCTGCTGTTCCGCGACCCGACCGTCGATGGCCTGAAGACCGGCCATACCGAAGCCGCCGGCTACTGCATGATCGCCACCGCCAAGCGCGACTTCCCGAACCTGACCGGCGGCCGCCGCCTGCTGTCGATCGTGCTCGGCACCTCGGGCGAAACCGTGCGCGCCAACGAATCGCAGAAGCTGCTGAACTGGGGCTACACCGCCTACGACGCCGTGCGCCTGTTCGACGGCGGCCAGCCCGCGGCCACGCCGGCGGTCTGGAAGGGCAAGCAGAACGTGCTCAAGCTCGGCCGTCCCGAGCCGATCGTGGTCGCCGTGCCCGCAGGCATGGCCAGCAAGCTCAAGACCCAGATCGCGCGCCCCGACCCGCTGGTGGCGCCGTTCACCAAGTACCAGCCCGTGGGCACGCTCAAGGTCACGCTCGACGACCAGCCGGTGGCCGAGGTGCCGCTGGTGGCGCTGGAGCCGGTCGAACAGGCCGGCATGTTGGGCCGCGCCTGGGATGCGGTGCGGCTCTGGATCAAGTGACAGGGATCGGCCGCGACGCCTGAAGGACTGCGCAATCCGGCGTTTTCAGGCCGGCGGCAGAGGCCGGAAGGCCTCCCAAGCCGCCTGACTTTGCCGTTTCACAAGCCCGCTGCTATACTCGTGGGCTTTTCGGAAAATTCCGAAGGGATTCACGTTTGCGTCATCTCCCGGTTCCTGGATTCCTGGGTCACGACCAGACCAGGGCGCCGCAAGGCACCACCGGGGTATTTCTCGTTTTGGGACTAATTCATTCATGCCAACCATCAATCAACTGGTGCGTCAGGGCCGGACGGTCGAAAAGATCAAGTCCAAGAGCCCTGCCATGCAGAACTCGCCGCAACGTCGCGGTGTCTGCACCCGGGTCTACACCACGACCCCCAAGAAGCCGAACTCGGCACTTCGTAAGGTTGCCAAGGTCCGCCTGACCAACGGCTTCGAAGTCATTTCCTACATCGGCGGCGAAGGCCACAACCTGCAGGAACACAGCGTCGTGCTGGTTCGCGGCGGTCGTGTCAAGGACTTGCCCGGTGTGCGTTACCACATCGTGCGCGGTTCGCTCGACCTGCAAGGCGTGAAAGACCGCAAGCAGTCGCGTTCCAAGTACGGCGCGAAGCGCCCCAAGAAGGCCTGATCGGGTTCTTCTTTCGGTAGTTGTTTCATCGGTGTTCGAGTGCCTTGGCGGGCATGTCGAGCGTAGTGACCCGAAGTTGGGTCGAGTAAGTGAGGGTCCGAGTCGACTCTCGCGGTGCCGGAAACGGTGCCAACTGAAGCAAAGAGGTTAAGAAAATGCCACGTCGTCGCGAAGTCCCCAAACGTGAAATCCTGCCGGATCCCAAGTACGGCAATGTCGAGCTGTCGAAGTTCATGAACGTGATCATGGAAGGCGGCAAGAAGGCTGTTGCCGAGCGCATCATTTATGGCGCGCTCGACTTCATCGAGAAGAAGAACCCGGACAAGGACCCCCTCGAAGCGTTCACCGTTGCCATCAACAACGTGAAGCCGATGGTCGAAGTGAAGTCGCGCCGCGTTGGCGGTGCGAACTATCAAGTGCCGGTCGAAGTCCGCCCCGTCCGCCGCCTCGCCCTGTCGATGCGCTGGATCAAGGAAGCCGCCCGCAAGCGCGGCGAGAAGTCGATGGCCCTGCGTCTGGCCAACGAACTGATGGAAGCCACGGAAGGCCGTGGCGGCGCGATGAAGAAGCGCGACGAAGTGCACCGCATGGCAGAAGCCAACCGGGCGTTCAGCCACTTCCGCTTCTAAGAATCAAACTTCGCTTGGGCGTTGGGTGTCGAGTGTCGGGCGTTGTGCCCGTGCTCGGGGCCCAGCGCTCAACGCATTTCAACCCGAAAGTAAATCATGTCCCGCAAGACCCCCATCGAGCGCTACCGCAACATCGGCATCTCCGCGCACATCGACGCTGGCAAGACCACGACGACGGAACGTATCCTGTTCTACACCGGTGTGAACCACAAGATCGGTGAAGTGCACGACGGTGCCGCCACGATGGACTGGATGGAGCAAGAGCAAGAGCGCGGCATCACGATCACCTCGGCTGCCACCACCTGCTTCTGGAAGGGCATGGCTGGCAAGTTCGAAGAACACCGCATCAACATCATCGACACCCCCGGCCACGTGGACTTCACCATTGAAGTCGAGCGCTCGATGCGCGTGCTGGACGGCGCCGTGATGGTGTACGACGCCGTCGGCGGCGTGCAGCCGCAGTCGGAAACCGTCTGGCGCCAGGCCAACAAGTACAAGGTTCCGCGTCTCGCGTTCGTCAACAAGATGGACCGCACCGGCGCCGACTTCCTGCGCGTGCGCCAGATGATGGTCGACCGCCTGAAGGCCAACCCCGTCGTGATCCAGATCCCGATCGGTGCCGAAGAGCACTTCCAGGGCATCGTCGACCTCGTGAAGATGAAGGCGATCATCTGGGACGAAGACAAGGGCGTCACCTTCCAGTACGGCGACATCCCGGCCAACCTGGTCGACGTCTGCAACGAATACCGCGAAAAGCTCGTCGAAGCGGCTGCCGAAGCCAGCGAAGAGCTGATGAACAAGTACCTCGAAGGCGGCGAGCTGTCGGAAGAGGAAATCAAGAAGGCCATCCGCCAGCGCACCATCGCCGGCGAAATCCAGCCGATGCTGTGCGGCTCGGCCTTCAAGAACAAGGGCGTGCAGGCCATGCTCGACGCCGTCGTCGAATACATGCCGGCTCCGACCGACATTCCGCCGGTCAACGGCCTCGACGAAGACGAAGCGCCCGTGGTTCGCAAGGCGGACGACAACGAGAAGTTCTCGGCCCTGGCATTCAAGCTGATGACCGACCCGTTCGTGGGCCAGCTGACCTTCGTGCGCGTCTATTCGGGCGTGCTCAGCAAGGGCGACAGCGTCTACAACCCGGTGCGCGGCAAGAAGGAACGCATCGGCCGTATCGTGCAGATGCACGCGAACAACCGCGAGGAAGTCAGCGAAATCCGCGCCGGCGACATCGCCGCCTGCGTGGGCCTGAAGGAAGTGACCACCGGCGAAACGCTGTGCGATCCCGAAGCAGTCGTGACGCTCGAGCGCATGGTGTTCCCGGAATCGGTGATCTCGCAGGCCGTCGAGCCGAAGACCAAGGCCGACCAGGAAAAGATGGGCATCGCGCTGCAGCGCCTGGCTCAGGAAGACCCCTCGTTCCGCGTTCGCACGGACGAAGAGTCGGGCCAGACCATCATCGCCGGCATGGGCGAGCTCCACCTCGAAATCATCGTGGACCGCATGAAGCGCGAATTCGGCGTGGAAGCCAACGTGGGCAAGCCGCAGGTGGCTTACCGCGAAACGATCCGCAAGACCGTCGAAGAAGCCGAAGGCAAGTTCGTTCGCCAGTCGGGCGGCAAGGGCCAGTACGGCCACGTCGTGCTGAAGATCGAACCCCAGGAAGCCGGCAAGGGCTTCGAGTTCGTCGACGCCATCAAGGGCGGTGTGGTTCCTCGCGAATACATCCCCGCGGTGGAAAAGGGCGTCGTGGAAGCGCTGACGCAAGGCGTGCTGGCGGGCTACCCCGTCGTCGACGTCAAGGTCACGCTGCACTTCGGCTCGTACCACGACGTGGACTCGAACGAAATGGCGTTCAAGATGGCCGCGATCTTCGGTTTCAAGGAAGGTGCCCGCAAGGCCAACCCCGTGATTCTCGAGCCGATGATGGCCGTGGAAGTCGAAACGCCCGAAGACTACGCCGGCAACGTGATGGGCGACCTGTCGTCCCGCCGTGGCATGGTGCAGGGCATGGACGACATGGTCGGTGGCGGCAAGGCCATCAAGGCCGAAGTGCCGCTGTCGGAAATGTTCGGCTACTCGACCACGCTGCGCTCGATGTCGCAAGGCCGTGCCACGTACACGATGGAGTTCAAGCACTACGCCGAAGCTCCGCGTAACGTCGCCGAAGCCATCGTGGCTGCCCGCGCGAAGTAAGCGTTTCAGGAATGCAGGGCCGCGCAGTGCGCGGCCCTTCTTGTCTGCGATCCGGTGCCGTCTTGTTCCCGTGCGAGGCGATCCAGCAATCGAATGCAGACATAAAACCAATACACGGGACTGCTCTTTCAAGGATTGAAAAATGGCAAAAGGTAAATTCACCCGCACGAAGCCGCACGTGAACGTGGGCACGATCGGTCACGTTGACCATGGCAAGACGACGCTGACGGCT